>CAZRBL010000013.1:9229-56959 GCA_964598335.1 uncultured Rhodospirillales bacterium | reverse complement strand
CATCGCTGTGCCCGGTGATGTATTCCAGCGCTTCCTCGAACCAGCGCTGGCGGCTCGGATGATTGACCTGATAGCCATGCAGCGGGATGCACATCACGGTGCCGTTTTCGGCGCCCTCGGCATAGAGCCGGTCAAAGCAATCCTTGAGCATCTGGCAATAGCGGCGCGGTTCGACCTTGTTGACCACGTAAACGATCGTGTCGTTCATCTCTAGGCTGTAGGGCACTGATACGAAGCGCTGCCCGCCGCGCACCTTTACCGGCGTCGGTTGGTCATCATGGAACAGATCGCAGGTATAGATGCCGCCGGCCTCGGCGAACAGGTCGAGGGTGCGTTCGGTATGGGTCAGCGCCGGGGCAAGATAGCCGGCGACCTTCTGCCCGGTATGCTTTTCCACCGTCGCGAAGGCGTCTTCGATGATCGCGCGTTCCTGCGCCTCGTCCATGCCGTAGCTGTAGCGGGTGTTATAGATGCCGTGGCTGAAAAACTCCCAATCGCGCTCAGCCGCCGCCGCGATGATTTCCGGATGGTGCTCGCATAACGCGACGGACAGCGAGACCGAGCCGCGCACCCTGTAGCGGTCCAGCACCTCGAACAGACGCCAATTGCCGACCCGGTTGCCGTAATCGCGGGTGCTGTAGCCGTTGACATCGGGCACCGGACGCGGCCAGGGCGCGCGATGCGGGTTTACCGCCGGATCCAGCTCATAGAATTCGATGTTCGGCGCCACCCAAAACGCGACACGCGCCCCGTTCGGCCAGGTGATTTTGGGCCGGTCATCATAGGGCCAGTAATCATAAAAGCCGGGATCGCTTCTCATTCGTTTTCCTTGGTCGTCTTCGCCTTGGTGGTTCGGGGCGTTGCGGTTTGGGGCGGGCCGAAGCGGCCGCTGGTGAATTTGCCTTCCGCCTCTTTCAGGCTGATCTCAGGCGGCCGGTCTACCGCTGTTTGGGCCGGCTTGGCAAAGGGGTTGTCCTGCCGCGGTCGCAGGCTTTGCCTGACATGACGGCCTGCCTGATGCGCTTTCGCCGCTTCCAGTTCGCGTGCCTTGATCGCTCTCTTGGTCGATTTGCCGGCTGCCGCGACCTTGGCCTGTTGCTTGCGCAGGATTTCTTCGGTCTTTGCGGATAGTTCGCGTCCTGCGCGTCCGGCGCGCTCGCCCGCCGATGACAGCGCGTCACCGGCCTCGCCGGCCCGCTGCCGGGCCAGTGTTTTCATCTCATCAAAGGACATGGTTTCGCGTTCCGCCGGCTCGTATTGCTCCGCCGCGCCGCCGGCAAAGCCCAGGCGCACGCCGGGGATGGTGCGGCTGATCAGAACGATGGTCAGGGCCGCGGCCAGCGCCAGCACGGCATCGGTGACCTCGGCGGTACGCCCCGGCAATGTCCGCTGTGTCCATTCCAGCCCCAGCAGCAGCCCGGCGACCGGCAGGGCGGCAATCAAGGTGCTGCCCAGCACCGCAGCCCAGAGGAAGACCAGCGTGCCGTAGAGAAACGCCTTGTCGATCACCGAATAGGTGTTCGCCATCATCGAGCCGCCGAGCATGCCGCTGAACGGCATCCAGGCAAATTCTCCCGGCGCGCCGAACTCAAAAGGCGCCAAGGCATCGGTAACGATCCCGGCGGTGAAAACCAGCGCCACGGCCAGCGCGCTGAGCCGCCCCGGCAGGTGCCGCAAGGCGACGAACCAGATCACGAGCGCCGCCCCGGCGCCGGCGACATTGTTGAGCGAGACGGTGTTGTTGACCACCATGATTTCGCCAAGGAAACAGCCGCCGATCAGCACCGGCAGCAGCCAGTCGAGCCTGCCCGACACATCGGCGCGGCGCATCAGCCAGGCGATGCCCGTCCAGGCGGCGGTGTTGGTGATCAGCCCCTCGATCGAAAAAACCGGATCGACCAGCAGCGGCTTGAGGCTGTCCTTGACCTCGCTGAGGTCGATTGTCGGCAATAGCGGCCACAGCCGGTAGAGCATATAGGAGCCGATCAGCGACACCGCGACGACATTGAGGTCGAGCCGAAGATTCAGCCGCCGTGCCGCCTGCTCCCAGGGCAGCAGAAAGAACAGCAGCCCCGGCAGCATGCCGACCATGTTCCAGGTGACATCGACCATGGTGGCGCTGCGCGGCAGATAGACCTGCACCACCTGGACCCCGGCAGCGACGACGAAAGCGATCAGGCAGACGATGCAAGCGCGGAGGATGTAGGGGCCCTTGCGATGCGCCATCATGCCGAGAAAGCCTGCCGGCACGAACAGCAGCACATTGCCCGCGATATCGCCGCGGCTGGTCCGCCAGCCCCAGCTGTTCCACAGCGCGTCCCAGGCTTCCGGCGTCGCGTCCTGGGTGCTGAAGGTAAACGGGTAGAGGGAGCCGAGAATGATGACGAGCAGAAAGCCCAGCCACAGGATCATCATCGCATCGCCCCTGGAACCATCAGCCCGTCATGGCAAAGAGGCGAAGCTGGCACCGGGTCATCCACGGGGCCATCCACGGGGCCATCCACGGGGCCGTCCACGGGGCCGTCCACGGGGCCATCGGCGGCGATGCTGCCGCTCGCGCGCCATGACGGGGCAGGTTTGTCGCCGATAGGGGCACGGTCTAGGCGTCCGGCTGCGCGGACAGCCACTCCTTGACCGCCGCGACCGGTTCGACATCGGCATATTTCAGCATCATGTCGCACAAATTGGCGAAATGCGGGATTTCGTGTTTGTCGGCGACGCATTCCTCGGGAACGATGGTGCGGTAGCCATGGGCCAGGCTGTCGACGACGCTGGCACGCACGCAGCCCGAGGTCGAGCCGCCGGTGATGATCACCGTATCGACCTGATGCCAGGTCAGCAGCGAGGGGATATGGGTTTCGTGAAAGACGCTGGGCATGCGTTTGTTCAACACCGCGTCGTCGGGCTTGATCTGCAGCCTGTCATCGAGTTCTGCGCGGCGGCTGCCGACCTTGATGTTCTGCAGGCTGTCCGGCGTGTCGGTGCGGGTGCCCCAGACGCCGGCATCATCGGCATTGTCCATATAGGCGACATAAGTCCAGATCACCGGCATGCCCTTTTGCCGGGCGAGCTCTGAAATCTGATTGATATAAGTGATCTGGTTCGGGTCGGTTTCATAGGCCGTCTTGAACTCGTCGACCTTGGTATAGGCGCATTGCAGATCGACATTGATGATCGCGGCTTTCCGGCCGAAGCCGAACTTGGCGCGGTTCGGATTTGCCTTGACCTGCTCCCAATATTGCCGCGGCGTCAGATCGGAGGTTTGCATGACCGGCATGGTGGTAAGCCTTCTCGTTCTCGTGCTGATTTTTGACGATCGCGTCTGAGGGACCAGAGCCGGTCCGGACTGTCAAGTTGCCGTCGTCAGAGGCTGATGCGGCGGGGCTGGATTTTTTCAAACGCCGGCGCTATGTAACGCGCTTGATCGCGCCCGGCCGGGGCTCGATTCTCTTCCCCGGCTGACGGCGTGTTTTTTATTTGACATCTGATCCACTCAGAAAGGTCGAGCCATGAGCACTCATCTGGCGATCGATGCCCAGCCGCGAACCGTGATCGGCAAGGGCAGCGCCCGCGCCACCCGCCGCGAAGGCTTTGTTCCGGGCATCATTTACGGCGACAAGAAGGAGTCCGTTCCTCTGCGCCTCGAGCGCAGGGTTCTGGTGAAAATGCTGGAAGATCCCGCCTTTTTCACGCAGATCTGCGATGTCAGCATTGACGGCACCTCGCATCAGGTCATGGCGCGCGAAGTCCAGACCAACCCGGTCAACGGTCTGCCCATCCACATCGATTTCATCCGCGTCAGCGAAGCTTCGGAAATCGAGGTCGCGGTGCCGGTCGTGTTTCTCAATCAGGATAAATCGCCGGGCCTCAAGCGCGGTGCGCTGCTCAATATCGTGCGGCATGAAATCGACGTCATCGCCAAAGCCGGTGCGATCCCGGATCAGCTGACCGCGGATGTCACCGGCCTTGATGTCGGCGACAGCATCCATTTCAGCCATGTCGCGGTGCCCGAGGGCGTCCGTCCGGTGATTGAGGACCGTGATTTCACTATCGCCACCATCGCCGCGCCGTCGGCGATGCGCGGCCAGGCCCAGGCCGAGGGCGAAGAAGACGCCGAGGCTGCGGACGAAGCCGAAGACGGCGAGGGCGGCGAGGACTAAGCCGCCCCTTTCTGCAGGAGCGGCGCCATGCTGCTAATCGTCGGTCTCGGCAATCCGGGGCCGCGCCATGCTGGTCAGCGGCACAATATCGGCTTCATGGCCGTTGACGCTCTCGCCGAGGCTCAGGGTTTCGCGCCGTGGCGCAAACGGTTCGACGCCGAAACAGCCGAAGGTCGGCTCGGCCGCGACAAGGTAATGCTGATCAAGCCGCAGACCTTCATGAACGAATCCGGCCGCGCCGTCGGTGCCGCCTGCCGCTTTTTCAAACTCGCCGCCGAACAGGTCATCGTCTTTTACGATGAACTTGATCTGGCGCCGGGCAAGCTTCGTCTTCGTCAGGGCGGCGGAGCCGCCGGCCATAACGGCATTCGGTCGATCACCGCGCATATCGGTGCCGATTTCTGGCGTGTCCGCCTCGGGATCGGCCATCCGGGCGATAAGGCGCTGGTGCTGCGTCATGTGCTGGGCGATTTCGCCAAGGCCGAGCAGGCCTGGCTCGTTCCGTTACTGGATGCGCTGGCGATAGAGGCGCCATTGCTGGCCGGGCGCGATAAACAGGCCTTCGCCAGCCGGGTGGCGCAACGCCTGCTGCCGCCCGGACCCGCGAAACAGGATCAACCATCCGGAGATAAGGGCGATGGGCTTTAACTGCGGCATTGTCGGGCTGCCCAATATCGGCAAATCGACGCTGTTCAACGCGCTGACCAGCACCCAGGCGGCACAGGCGGCAAACTTCCCCTTCTGCACCATCGAGCCGAATACCGGCCGCGTCGCCGTGCCCGATGAGCGGCTCGACAAGCTGGCGGCAGTTGCGAAATCCGCCAATGTCGTTCCCAGCCAGCTCGAATTTGTCGATATCGCCGGTTTGGTGCGCGGTGCCGCCAAGGGAGAAGGGCTGGGCAATCAGTTCCTCGCCAATATCCGCGAGGTCGATGCCGTCGTCATGGTGCTGCGCTGCTTCGAGGATGACGACATCACCCATGTCGAAGGCTCGGTCGACCCGCTGCGCGATGCCGATACGGTCGAGACCGAGCTGATGCTCGCCGATATCGAAAGTCTTGAGAAACGCATCGCCGCCGCGGTCAAAAAGGCGCGCGGCAATGATGCCGAGGCGAAAGCCGATCTTGCCCTGATGGAACCGGCGCTGGCGCTGCTGGCCGACGGCAAACCGGCGCGGCATCTGCCCGTCGAAGCGGATCAGCAGAGGCGGTTCAAGGCGTTGCAATTGCTGACCGCCAAGCCGGTGCTTTATGTCTGCAATGTCGAGGAAGACAGCGCCGGCACCGGCAATGCGCTGTCGGAAAAGGTCGCCGCCAAAGCGGCCCGGGAGGGCGCGGAAAGCGTCGTCATCTCCGCCGCCATCGAGGCCGAGATCGCGCAGTTGCCCGATGACGAAAAGGCCGAGTTTCTCGACGGGCTCGGGCTCAAGGAGCCGGGGCTGAACCGGCTCATCCGGGCCGGGTTCAAATTGCTCGACCTGATCACCTTCTTCACCGCCGGGCCGAAGGAGGCGCGCGCCTGGACGGTTCGGCGCGGCGCCGCGGCTCCTGAGGCGGCGGGACGCATTCACAGCGATTTCGAGCGCGGTTTCATCCGTGCGGAGACCACCCCCTGGGATGTCTATGTCGATCTCGGCGGCGAAGTGGCGGCGAAAGAGGCCGGCAAGACCCGCCAGGAAGGCAAGGACTATATCGTCCAGGACGGCGATGTGATGCTGTTCAAATTCAATGTTTGAGCCGATCAGGCGGATAATCCGTCGATTGACGACAATGGACGCCGAGCCCTGAATGAGGGGCGCCGGAAGCAGGCGCTAACGGGCCCGCTTTACGATTTGATTAGTTCAAAGCCCGTAAAATCTTGGCATTTTCCGACCTGGGCGGTATAACCCCAGTCAGGTTTGGAGTATGCAATGCACGTTTTGGTAGCCTTGGCCGGGGGCGCACTTATCGGTCTTGTGTCGTTTTTCAACGGATTTGGCGCTTCTGCGCTTCATGCGGCGCCGATTGTCGTGATCGATCAGCCCGGCGGCGGGATGACGGAAATCGCCGAAGGCAAGCTGCGTCGGCATGTCTGGGAATCCGATATTGATCTGTTCATGATCGAGGAGGCGCGATCTCTGACGACCAGCGCCGAGGTGAACAGCCTGGACGATGACGGCTTTGTCATCCGCGGCAGCGCCGAGACGATATCCGACACATTCAACAGCTATCTGTTCTTTTTCGACAGGGTCGGGCGCAAGCACCCGCGCCTTGAGCTGAGCGGACGGATCACCTTTGCCGGCGATATCCTAGGTATCATGGGCGACCGGGAACTTATTCTCAGCGATCAGGCGTCGGCATTTTACGCCGACGGGATCGATTATGCGGATGTCGGCACGCTGAATGCCGGCGACACTGTCAGGGTCTTGCCGGGCTCCGGGAATGTCCTGGAGTTCAGCCTGAATGTGACCACCGGTCACGATATTTTTCGCGTTTTGACGGCGCCGCCGGTATTCCTGTCGGGCGGGCTTGAAGAGGCTCTCGTGATCCCGGCGGGCGGTGCCGCCCTGCTGCTGATGGCCGGTTTGCCGGTGATTTTGCGGCGCGACCGGACCGCCTGACGACTCATATTGTAATATGGCGGATCAATGTGATCCGATGCACAGCGTATTTTAGATAAAACCGCTAGGAACTCCGCATTGCTTGGAGTTTCGTATGCAGTCTTTTCTTGCACTTGCCGCCGGCGCGCTGATGGGTCTCGCTTTCTTGATTGCGGGCGCTTCGCTACAGGCCGCGCCGGTCGTAACCTTCTCGAATGGTGATCACAGCGTGATCGAGCTGACCGGGGGCAATACAGCCGCCCATGTCACCGAAGCGGACGACACATTGTTCATGATCAGCGAGAACACGGGTGTCGACGCCGAGGTTCTGGTCAACAGGGTCGCGGATAGCGGTGAGGTTCAGCGCAGCCAGTACCGGACGATCAGCGGCAAATTCGACAGCCATCTGTTTTTCTTCGATAAGGTCGGTCGTTCCCGGCAGGTGGAAATTCTCGAAGGCACGATCAGTTTCCACAGCGAAATTCTCGGCATCCTGATTGACAAGACGGTGTTGCAGGGCGCCAACAGCCTGCCCTTTTACCGTGCCGGCGTCGGCTATCAGGGCGGCGGGTCGATCAATGGCGATGACGGAATAGCGCTTGATGCCCACGATCCGACCGAGCTGAGCTTTCGTCTGCGCGTCAACATCGGTCAGGACACCTTCCGGGTGCTGACCCGCCATGTGCCCCCGGGCTTTGCCGGCGGCGGACTTGAAGACAGCGCCTCTGTGCCGGTACCGGGCCTTGCCGCCCTGCTCGCGGTCGCTGCCCTTGTCCTAAGGCGGCGCAGCTGCGTTTCGCCGTAACCGGGCACGCCAAAGCAAGGCTCCCGGGGCAATCCCCAATTCGACCCCGAGGGCTGCGAGATGCGGCCAGCTCGGCGGTGCGCCGACCGCCAGCCCGGCAAGTCGGGCCATGCCCCCGATGACGACCAAGCCGGCCCCGCCCGCGATCAGCGGCACCGAGGTGGTCACGGCAATGAGGATCGTCAGCGCCCGCCATTGCGTTATTGACGCGGCTTTCACCATATCGCTCACCTGATGCGTCTTTTTCTCCGAAGATACCTGATTCTGCTCATGCTCGTGCCGAGCCTGGGCGGTTGTTCGCCGATCGATCTCTTGAATGCGGTCAATCCCGGCATCGGCGCCGCCAGGCTCGGCGAGTTTCGTTACCGCGAGGGCGACCGCGGCCTGCTCGATCTCTACCGGCCCGTCGCGGTGCCGACCGCGGGGGCGCCGCCGATCATCGTGTTCTTCTATGGCGGCTCCTGGGCGGGGGGAATCAAGGCCGATTATCGCTTTGCCGGGGAGGCGCTGGCAGCGCGCGGCTATATCGTCGCAATCCCCGATTACCGCGTTTACCCCGAAATACGCTACCCTGCCTTTCTCGAGGATGCGGCGTCCGCGGTCGCGCAAATCCGCGATATCGTGCGGGCACAGGAATTGCCGGCGGATGGTCCCTTGCTGCTGATGGGCCATTCCTCGGGGGCGCATATGGCGGCAATGCTGGCCATGGACCCGCGCTGGCTCAGCCCGCACGGGATGACGCCGTCAACCGATCTGAGCGCAATGATCGGGCTGGCGGGTCCATATGATTTCCTGCCCTTGCGGAGCGAGCAGGTCAAAGCCGTCTTCGCTCCGGCGTCGGATGAGCTCGAAACGACCCAGCCGATCAGCTATGTCGACAGCCCGCACCCGCCGCTGGTTCTGGCGGCGGGTCTCAAGGACGAGATCGTCGTCCCCGAAAATTCCATCAGCCTGCACGGCGCGGTTCAAGGCGCGGGCGGAAAGAGTGATCTGATACTCTATGAGGGTCTCGGTCACCGTCTGATGGTCGCCTCGCTCGCCTGGCCGTTGCGCTGGTTCACCGATCTGCTCGACGATGTCGACGACCGTATCCGGGCGATCCTTGAGGTCGATCAGAGCTGATCCCGTGCGCCATCCTCTGCTGCGTGCAAGCGGTCCGAGGACAGCCGCGCAATATCGATCAGCAGTTTTCGACGGCGCGCCGACGCTACCGGATGGGGGACGGCATCACGGGTGATCGCCGCCCCATAGGCATCGGCAATGATAAGCCCGGTCTCCTCCGGAATCCGGTCGGCCGGAAAATCACGGTTCACGGCGAAATAAAACGCATCGCAATAAGGGGCGTAATCAGGCCATTTGGCATCGGCGCGGAAATCGGCCAGACAGCTCTTCACCTCGATAATCGTGATCTCGCCGCGACGACCGAGCGCGACGATATCGGCGCGGCGGCCATTGGGCAGAGTAAGCTCGGTGATACTGGAAAACCCTTGCTGCCACAGCATGCGGCGACAGCCGCGGGTGATCGCCGCCGTCTCGGATACTGTCTCTGCCGCGTCAATCACGCGGAAAACGTTCGCCCCGCGATTCATCGTAGAATTCACGGGTCGGCAGCGGCGAGGTCTCGATCCCGAGCCGTGTCTCGAGCTCTTGCACCCGCTGGTCGAGGTTTTCGATCTGCACGCGCCAGCGGGTCTGATAGGCGAACATCGCGCTGAACAGGCCAAGCGTTGAGGCGCCGATCAGGATCATGACGACGACCATGGTGCCGTCGAGTCTGAAACCGCGCGGTTTCTCCGGAGGGGTGTTATCGGTCATAGGTCTCGTCTCAGGCGGCCAGGCGCTGCGGCCCGCTATCGGGCAGCAAGGCATCGTGCAATAACGCCTTGACCCGGCTCGGATCGTCTTCGGCCATGATTTTTCGCCGCCGGTCGGCAGCGCCGTCAATGCCGGAAAGATAGCAGGAAAGGTGCTTGCGGGCGCGGCGTACCGCCGAGTAGCGGCCATATTGCAGCAGCATCGCGTCAAAATGTTCCAGCGCCGTCGACAAAATGTCGAGCGGTGACGGGGCGGGGCGATGGGTGCCGTCCTTCAGATAAGCGGCGACCTGTCCGAGAAACCAGGGCCGGCCCTGGCTGCCCCGGCCGATCATCACCCCGTCGGCGCCCGATTGCGCCAGCGCCGCGGCGGCGTCCTCAACACTGCGGATATCGCCGTTAATCAGCAGCGGCAGCGCGCTGGCCCGGCGTATCGCTCCGACTGCAGACCAATCCGCGACGCCGCGATATTTCTGACAGCCGGTGCGGCCATGGACGGCCAGCATGCGGATCCCCGCCTGTTCGGCAATCCGCGCCAGCCCGGCGGCATTGCGTGCCTCCGACGTCCAGCCGAGCCGCATTTTCAGCGTCACCGGGATATCGACCGCAGCCACCGTCGCCTCCATGATCCGGCCCGCCAGCGCTTCGTCCTGCATCAAGGCCGACCCGGCCAGCCGCTTGGTGATCTTCTTGGCCGGGCAGCCCATATTGATGTCGATCATCCGGGCGCCGAGATCGCGGCACAGCCGAGCGGCATCGGCCATCACACCGGGATCCCAGCCGGCGATCTGTACCGACATCGGCCATTCGGCGTCGAAATCCGCAACCAGACGCGGCTGCGCCCGCGTCGCGATGATGGCTTCGCGGCTCGCGATCATTTCGCTGACCACCAGATCGGCCCCGAAGCGGCGGGCCTGGCGCCGAAAGGGCGCATCCGTCCAGCCGGCCATCGGCGCCAGAGCAACCAGCGGCCGGTCTGTCGGCGCCGGGAAGGGCCAATCGCGTTTGGGGATGCGGGTCATGCCGGCAATTTGCGGTCGCCGCAGGGGCGATGCAAGCACGACCCGCCTCACAGCAGAGCCTGATTCTCCCGAAAATCGCATAATTATCCAAAAAACAACTTTTACGATATTCACTGCGCGTCATCTCTTCAAAGCCTGATGGAGCTCAGACCATGTCCAATCCTTCGATCACATTAGCGGCGCCAGCCAAGCAAGGCTGGCTCGCGCGCCTTCCCCTGGCGACGCAAATCTATGGCGGTTTCGGCGCCTTGCTGATCCTGCTCATGGCCCTCGCCGGGCTGTCGATCAATTCCGAGAAGACGAATGATCGAACGATAGACAATCTCGAAATTCTGCGCGCCAATGACATCGATCTGACCGAGATCGCGGAGGGTGTGCGGGATATGGGGCTGATTGCGCTCGCCTTCACTAATTCCGCATCGGACGTCGATCAGGCTCGTTTCTTGGAAAAGCTGGCTCAAATGCGCGAGAATGTCAGCCAACTGGCCGAAGCCGAAGAGCGTGCCGAGCTCGATGCCAAACTGGCGGCTTACGGTGACACATTCGATGCGCTTGCGGCCCGTAAATTCGCCATGCTCGCAATCCGCGGCGATCGGTTGGATGTGGTTGGGCCGCAAATGCGCGCGAAAGTGACCGATATTCGCGAGCAGGCATTTGACGCCGATGCGCTCGAGATCGCATCCGTTGCGGGTGCCGCCAATGAGCGGCTGCTTCTGGCGCGACTTTACGTCAACAAATATGCCGACACCGGCAATGAAGCCGCAGCAGAAGAAGCAAGCGGCTATTTCGACGAATTGCCTGAGCGGCTCGATGCCGTCGATAACGCCATCGCTGCTCAGCCTGCCGGCGCGCGGCAAAAAGCGAGCTTGCTGGCTGAGGCCGAGACGCTGCTCGCCGAATATATCAGCGCCTTTGCGGATCTCCGCGTTGAGAAAGCCGCCGCCGATGCGGCCTATGCGGAGCTGATCAGGGAAAACGACGTTCTCGTCGCCACCGTGGATGAATTCGCCGATCGTTCCGGCGATGCCGCCGAGGCTGCAAGCCAGGCCGCCGAGCTTCGCAGCGCCGCCAATCTCCAGCGCATGGTCGCATTCTCGGTATTCGCGCTCCTGCTCGGTATTGCTGCCGCAGTGCTGATTGCCCGTTCCATCAGCAGCGTCATCGGCATGATCACCAAGGGCATGGAGCGGCTTGCCGAGGGTGATGACGCGTCGGTACCCGACGGTGCGGGACGCAAAGACCCGGTCGGCAAAATGCTGCAGGCAATGACCACGCTGCAAGCCATTGTCCGGCAGTCTTTCCGCCAGGGGCAGATGATTGAGGACCTGCCTGTGCCGGTGATGATGGCGACGCCGGAAACGGGGCTGCCTATCGGTTATCTTAACAAGGCCGCGCGCGATGCCCTGATTGCAAGCGGAGCCCCGGTGCCGGCGGCAGGAGATGCCGACATCGACATCAAGCTGTCGGCCCTGCATGAGCGTTTTTCCGGCGATGCCGCCCGTCTGCTCAGCCCGGCGCAGCTTCCCTGGTCGACAACCATCGAGCTCGGCGACCAGGTCTTCGCGGTCAGCGTCTCGGCGCTCTATGACCGTGACGGCGATTATACCGGGCCGATGCTGGTCTGGCAGAACGAGACCGAAAAGGCACGAATTGCCGCCGATTTTGAAAGCAGCGTGAAAGGCTCGGTCGATGCGCTGATCACACAGCTCGGCACGATGGCGGCGGAGTCGCAATCAATGGCCGGTGCCGCCGATGAGGCGACGCAACGTTCCAGCATCGTCGTCAGCGCCGCGACGCAGACATCCTCCAATGTTGAAACCGTTGCCGCCGCTGCCGAGCAGATGGCCGCATCGATCAATGAGATCGCGCAACAGGTGGCGCAAAGCTCCGGCATTGCGCAAAAGGCGGTCAGCGAGGCACACAGCACCAATGAGACGGTAGAGCGTCTGGCGCAGGCGGCCGAGCGGATCGGCGAGGTCGTCGGCCTGATAGCGGATATCGCCGGCCAGACCAATCTGCTGGCGCTCAATGCCACGATCGAGGCGGCGCGCGCCGGTGAGGCGGGCAAAGGGTTCGCCGTGGTTGCCAATGAGGTCAAATCGCTCGCCGAACAGACCTCCAAGGCGACCGAAGATATCGGCAATCAGATCTCGACCATGCAGAACATCACCGGTTCGGCCGTGACGGCGATCCGCGATATCGGCAGCACCATTGAGGAAATCGACAATATCGCCTCCTCCATTTCCGCTGCGGTCGAGGAGCAATCGAGTGCCACCGGCGAAATCTCGCGCAATGTGCAGGAGGCTGCGACCGGCACCCAGCAGGTGACGCAGGAGATCGACGGCGTCCGCGCGGTTGCCGAGAAAACCGGCGAGGCGGCTTCGGGTCTGCTCACTAACGCGCAGGATCTGCAATCCCGCGCCGGTGAGCTCGGTCGGCAGGTGGACGATTTCCTGCGCTCGATCGGGTCCAGGGCGGCGTGATCACGCCTGCTTGACCGGGACGGCCATGGCGGCGATGCCTGCCGCCATGGTCGATATGACGGATGATCGCATTACCACGGCCCTTGGTTGGACGCCGACCCGGGCCTCACCGCTGTCCGGCGGATCGATCGCCGAGGTTGTTCTGTTATCTGCTGCCGGCAATGCGCGCGCCGTTCTCAAATCCGGCGGATCGGGCGCGCCGGATTTGCAGATCGAAGCCTTCATGCTGCGTTATCTGGCTGACAATACCGATTTGCCGGTACCGGCGGTGATTGCCGCGGCGGAAGATTTCCTGCTGCTCGATTATCTGCCCGGCAGCACGCGATTATCGTCCGCTGCAGAACGGGATTGTGCCGACCATATCGCGGCGCTGCATGCGGTGACGGCCGCATCTCCCGGCCTTGAGCATGACACGCTGATCGGGCCGCTGTCTCAACCCAATAACAGCGCTGATGACTGGCCGAGCTTCTTTCGCGATCGGCGTCTTCTGCCGATGGGGCGCGCTGCGCTGGCGCATGGCGGTATCGACCGGGGCACCTTCCGGGCGCTTGAGCGTTTCTGCGACCGCATTTCGGCCTTTGTGCCCGCCTCGCCTGCATCGCTGCTGCACGGCGATCTGTGGGGCGGCAATATCCTGGCCGACGGCGACCGTATCAGCGGGTTCATCGACCCGGCGATCTATTACGGCGATGCGGAAATGGATCTCGCCTTCATCACCCTGTTCGGCAGTGTCGGGGACGATTTTTTCGACCGCTATGCCGAGCATCGCCCGCTCGATCCGGAGTTTTTCCGTAGCCGCCAGGATATTTACAATCTATGGCCGCTGCTGGTCCATGCCCGCCTCTTCGGCGGCAGCTATGGCGCCTCCATTGCCAGCATCCTCAGCCGTTTTGTTTGAGAGATCAGCCGGTCGATCGCCGGCCGGCCGAGCGGCTGTCGGTTTGCACCTGTTCAAGCGCGAATCCATAAAGCTTTTCCAATGATTGCTCGAAGCTTTCGCTGCCTGTGGTGATCGTCAGATCGGGGTCGATGGGGGCATCGAAAGGCGCGGAGACACCGGTAAAGTCGCTGATTTCTCCCGCCAGGGCCTTGCGATACAGCCCCTTGGGATCGCGCTCGACGCAGGTTTCGACGGATACATCGAGATAAATGAAGCGCATGTGATCGCCGATGATGCGCCGTGCCAGATCCTGGTCTTCGTTCAGCGGCGTGATGAAGCTGGCGATCACCACCATGCCGGTATCGGCCAGCAGCTTGGAGACCTCTGCCGCGCGGCGGATATTCTCATGCCGCGAACGGACATCGAAGCCGAGATCATTGCACAGCCCGCCGCGCAGATTGTCGCCGTCGAGCGAGGTGACCTGCATGCCTCTGGCGAACAGCCGCCGCTGCAGCGCCATCGACAGCGTCGATTTGCCCGATCCGGACAGCCCGCACAGCCACAGCACGGCGGGGCGATGGCTGTTGGCGATGATCCGTTCTTCCAGATCGACCGACTGACCGACCGGGATCAAATGCTGGGCGCCGACGCTCGCGTCTATGCCCTCGAAAGTGCAGCCGCCGACGATCTCGTAATCGCGCACCAGCACGCCGCGGCCGGTAACCGACAATTCGGCAAACGGGTCTACGACAATCGACCGCCCGGCCATCAGCGTGACCTGGGCCACCTCATTGCGGCGAACCTCATCGGCCGCCTGCGGCGACAGATCGGTCAGGTCGACAACCTGATGAATATCCGTCAGCTCGACAGCGTATTCGGCGGTGCCGATCCGCATCTTTACCTTCTCGCCGATCTTGATCGGTTTCTGACCCAGCCAGAACAGATTGGCGCGGACGGCGCGCGATTGCAGCGGTCCGTTTTCCTCATGGCTGCCGACCTGGCCTCGCTCGACGAACAGCTCGCGGTCGAGCCTCACCGCGACGCTGGCGCCGGTGGTGGCCGATAGCGCGGTGGCGGTCGTGCCGGCGTCGGATGACCAGCTCTCCAGCGCCTCGACGGTCGCTGTCGAATGGTGCGGATGAAAGGCGAGCTTGTCGCCGACCCTGAGCGTGCCGCTGGCGATGCGTCCGAGGATCAGGCGGTCGGTGCCGCGGCGGAGGATTGATTGAACAGGCAGGCGCAAGGGTGATTGAGCCCCCTTTTTCAGGCGCTCGACGCCCTCAAGCGCCTGCAGCACGGTCATACCGCTATGCCACGGTGTTCTGTCGCTGACCGTCGTCAGATTATCGCCATGGCGGGCCGAGATCGGCAGGAACAGCGCCGGCTCGATTTCCAGCATGCGCAGGAAGGACAGCGTTTCATCGCGCACCACCTCAAACCGTTCCTGGCTGTACTCGACCAGGTCCATCTTGTTCACGGCGACGATGACATGGGCGATGCCCAACAGTTTGAGCAACAGCGCGTGACGGCGCGTCTGTTCGTCGACGCCCGCGCCGGCATCGACGACCAGGATCGCGGCCTCGGCGCTGGCCGCGCCGGTCACCATGTTCTTGACGAATTCGATATGGCCCGGTGCGTCGATCAGCACATAATCCCGCTGTTTGCCGCGCAGCCAGATGCGGGTGGTATCGACGGTGATGCCCTGATCGCGCTCAAGCTGCAGCGCGTCGAGCAGATAGGCCCATTCGACGATTTCGCCGCGTTTCCTGCTCGAGGCTTCGACCTGCTTGATCTTGCTCTCGGGCAGTGAACCGGTTTCATACATCAACCGGCCGATCAGGGTCGATTTGCCGTGATCGACATGGCCGACCACGACCATTGGCAGCGGCGGGGCGGATTGCGCTATTTCGCTGTCGCTCATCGCGGCCCTTCCTTACATATAGCCTGAAGTGCGAAGCCGCTCGAAGGCGTCTTCGGCTTCGTGATCCATCGCGCGCCCGTCGCGTTCGGATGTATTGGTCGCGCGCAATTCGGCGATGATTTCGGCAATCGTCGAGGCCTCGCTGTCGATCGGAAAGGTGATGCCGATCTCGCCAAGCGAGCGGAAGCGCTTGCCGTCCTTGGCGAAATACAGCGGCACCACCGGGATGTTTTCCCGCTCGATATAGCGCCAGATATCAACCTCGGTCCAATGCAGCAGCGGATGCACGCGGAGATGTGTGCCGGGCGGGATTTCAACATTGTACTGGTTCCAGAATTCCGGCGGCTGGGTCCGGAAATCCCAGCTGCCGTCAAAGGAGCGGGGGCTGAAAAACCGCTCTTTGGCGCGGGTTGCCTGCTCGTCGCGGCGAATGCCCGCAAAGATCCCGTCAAAGCCGTAGCGTTCCAGCGTTTGCTTCAGCCCCAGCGTCTTGCGCGCGGCAAAGCGCGAGGCGGGCGGCAGCGTTTCATCCACCTCTTCGATCGGCGGGCAATCATCGGCGATCAGATTGAGGCCCCATTCCTTGTGCGCCCAATCGCGAAATTCATAGGTTTCCGGAAATTCCTTGCCGGTATCGAGATGGGCAACCGGAAACGGCACCTGGCCGAGAAAGGCCTTCTTGGTCAGCCAGATCATGACATTGGAGTCCTTGCCCAGCGACCAGAGCATGCAGGGATTTTTGAGCGTTTCGACCGCTTCGCGGATCACGAAAACGCTTTCGGCTTCGAGTTCGTCGAGATCGTGCAACGGGGCACCCCAGCTGTTGTTACGGCGGATACAGGCGCGCCGCCCCGCTGCCGCCTATGGCGTATGGCAGCAATCGGCGTTTTTGCGGTGCCCGATCCAATGAATGATATGCGCGCTGCCCAGAACGACACCGCCGAGAACAGTTAATGGCGTCTCATAGGCTTCCAGATCGTGAATAAACGCGCCGGCGCCGAGCAAAGCCAGGCCGATCAACGCCAGACCGATAAAGACGTAGTGACGGCGTGGCGAGCGGAGACATTGCCAAATGGCAAAGCCGGAGACCGGAAAAGCCAGAGCCACGAAGACCTTGTGCACCCATTCGGCTTCGGCGGCTGCGGCCAGAGCCGGCATCGATACCGCCATCAGCGGCAGCGCCAGGCAGTGGATCAGGCAGAGCGCGCTGAGGCTGATCGCCGGCACGTGAACAGCCGCTCCCGGCTCATGCGGTGTCGTGCTCATGCTGCCCGGGCTGTCAGCCATGATAGCGTGCCCTCTTCTTTCAGCCGCAGTCAGACGCGGTTGAGCATGTATTCGGCGCTCGAGACCTCGAAGGCGCCGCCGGAATCGACCTGAACGTCGGTGACCTTGCCGTCTTCGATGAGCAGCGCGAAGCGCTGGCTGCGCAGGCCCATGCCGTAGCCGCTGCCGTCCAGTTCAAGTCCGAGCGCCTTGGAGAATTCGGCATTGCCGTCGGCCAGCATCAGGATTTTGCTGCCGACGCCGGCCTGCTCACCCCAGGCTTTCATCACAAAGGCGTCATTGACCGCCATGCAGACGATCTGATCGACGCCCTTGTCGAAAAACTTGTCCGCATGCTGGACGAAGCCGGGCAGGTGCTTGGCCGAACATGTCGGCGTGAAAGCGCCGGGCACGGCAAACAGCACGACCTTTTTGCCCTTGGTCATTTCCAGCGTGTCGACTTCGTCCATGCCGTTATCGGTCAACACTTTCAGCTTTACCGAAGGCAGCGTATCGCCGACCTTGACTTGCTCCGCCATGCTTGTCTTCTCCTCATCCACAGGAACACCGAGCCGCGCCGGGCATCAGGTTTGCCGTCGCGACCATAATCGCGCCGCCCGCCCTTTACGCCTTCTGCCGATGGGTTACAAGCGCTGGTCCCTTGGACAGCGCTGCAAATGTCGGTAGCGTAGAGCGCGGCGACCGCCTCAAGACAATGGGAAGCCGGGCATGGCCCAACAAGACACAAGCGCATTTCACTCCCTCGCCGGTCATTTTCTGATCGCCATGCCGGGTATGCCCGATCCGCGCTTTGCCAAAAGCGTTGTTTTCGTCTGGACCCACTCGCCTGATGCGGCGATGGGGGTGGTCATCAACCGGCTGTTCGGTACCGTCTCGTTTACAGATCTGCTCAGCCAGCTCAACATCGAGGCCGAGGCGCCGGTCGCCGACCTGCCGGTCCATCTCGGCGGGCCGGTCGAGCAGGGTCGCGGCTTCGTGCTGCATTCGACCGATGTCATGCGTCAGGAAAGCCTGAATATCACCGGCGGCATCGCGCTGACTGTCTCGCTCGACATTCTGCGTGACATTGCAGGGGGCAGCGGACCGGAAAAGGTTCTGTTCGCGCTGGGCTATGCCGGCTGGGGGCCGGGGCAGCTTGATCAGGAGATGCAGAACAATGGCTGGCTGACCGCGCCCGCCGATGCCGATATTCTGTTCGATCCGGATATCAACACGAAATGGGAACGCGCGGTGCGGCTGATCGGTATCGAGCCCGCCATGCTGTCGGCGGAAGCCGGAAGGGCGTGAGGGGTGGGCCGAGGCACCGGCCGATTCCCTTTTGCACTCTCCTAACCCGTTAACAAATATGGCAGAAATCAATTTTCGCTGGACAAATCGGCCGACATTGGTTAAGGTCCTTTTGCTTGTCGTTTAACCTCTTCGTTCTGTGTACGGAAGCCGAGCGGCAGGCAGTGCGGATGCGTCGATCGATTGGTCGGCGATCGTCCGCGCGTCGTTCCGGTGTGGTTGCCGGACGGCAATGGCACATATGCACAATAGTTTAGAACGGGCTCGTACGGTTCTTGGTCCAGTTTTTCCGCGGCAAGGCGATCTAACCCATCGACGGTGCTGACACCGGCGACGCGCTTTGGCGTGTCCGGCCGCAGAAAACCATGACGCTGATCCGGTGAGCGCGCGGAATGATTATCCCCGCCGGCCGCATCAATGCGGTCGGGCATCAAAAAGGTCAGACAAGAATGACAGCAGCATCAGGCAAATCAGCAGCTCTGCAAATTGAAGACGATATGCAAGCCGAGGCCGGGCCCGACTCCGGTTTTGACGCCGCGCGCTATCAGGCACCGATCGGCGAAGCGGCGAATGAAGCGCTGCCGCCGCATGTCCGGATCGTCGACAGTTTGAAAGCGGCTGCGGTGCTGCACGAAAGGGCCGTCAACCTTGCCATCCGGCATCGTGACGTGCCTGAGGGCCTCGGCGCCTTCATCGACGCGATGGTGCCGGCCAAGCTGCCGAATGACACCCGGACCGTGGCGACCAGCCAGGCCCGTGCCGCCGTTGCCGGTTTCATCGCCCAGCTCTGGCCCGAGCCGACTTTGGGCCGGCAATTGCTGTGCCATGATGTCAGCAATCTGGTCGAATTCTTCGCCGATATCGCCCAGACCCGGCGGGTACGGATTTCGGTAATCGGCAACGCCAGGCGCGAGGCCGGCATCTACCGACCGATCGGCGAGAAGATGTGGCTGGAAGTCTGCTATCGCGGCCCCAGCCTTGACTGGCTGCCCGAAGGCGCCGCCGACCGCGAGCTGCTGGAAACCGAAGACAATGATCTTATCTGCGATGACCCCTCAGCCGTCCGCGGCCTGCCCCGCTTTGCCGTGACCCTGATGAAGGGCGAGAAATATGCCGGCAATGCCGGCAGGGGCCTGATCGTCCGCGAGCCGGAGGTTTCAGCCGACGAGCCGCGCCTGGCCATCCGACTGGATTGCAGCTAGGGACAGCCGTCCCCCGGCTCTGAGCCGGGAATGTCCATACGCGGTTTTCAGCTTACGCAAAGAGCCCCCGGATCGCGCTTCGCTTGTCCGGGGTGACGCGTCAAGACTGATCCTTCGTCATTGCGAGGCGGGCCGTCAGGCCCAACGACGCAATCCAAGAATGCCTGCCAAGCGGCCAGACTTCTGGATTGCCGCGCCGACTGCGTCGGCTCGCAATGACGGTCCCGGAAACAAAAAAGCCCGGGGCCGAATGGCTGCCGGGCTTTTGATTGTTTTGCTGTTGGCGCCTTAGCCCGAGAACACCCAGCGGATGGTGTTCTGGCCGGCGCTGCACACAGTGGCAACATCGGCCACCTGAACCGGAGGGGTCAGCAGATTGCCCGCGGTGCCTACGGCGACAGAGCCGACATTGCTGGCGACCATCCGCTGGCACGTCTCCTGAGTTAGCCCCGGGAAGTCGATGCAGAAATAACCATTGGAGAACTGGCCGCCGCCGGCCGGATCATTGCCGCATGTGTTGCCGAAGCTGACGGCGACATTGGCACCAAAGGCATTGATGATATTGGTTCCGGCGCCGTCATTCATGTCATCGGGCACGGCGTTCAGCGCATAAAGCGTGGCTTCGTCCATGCCGACATAAGTCGGCTGACCGGCGTAAGCACCGCGGATCGATGAGGACAAATTGGTCAGCTGTTGCTGCGCTCTTTGCGCGCTGCCCTGCTGCTGCGCCTGGGTGAATAATGTCAGGCCGCCGACGACGAGGAAGGCGACGATGGCGATGACCAGAAGGACTTCCATCAGCGAGACGCCCGCCTGCGGCTGCGCTGTCTTCGGTGTTTGACTTTCCATGACCCTGATAAACCTCTCAAACCGGTTCTGTTCGGAAACCGTTTCCCACGGCTTATAGCACAAACTTCGCGCGCTAAAACCCACCCTGCACGGATGAGGTGATCTGTTGCTGGATGGAGAACATGCCGGAGAAGATCCAAGCCACGATTCCGCCCATCACCAGCAGCGAAATGGTGTTCAGGACCTGCGCCTGCTGTTTGATCAGCTTGATCGAATCTTCCATCCATTCCTTGCCCAGAACTTCCAGCATCTCGGTGAAGGAGGGCAGATCGGCATAGGCGACGAGGTCTTCGATGATTTCCTCATCGGGATAGCCATAGCCTGCCTGCTGCAGCGCCTTGCCGACATTCTTGCCCTGTTTGACATGGGTCAGCGTGGCATCCAGCCGCTCATACAGCCACGGGCTGGCATTATTGGCGATCTTTTCCAAGGACCGGCGTGTGGGCACGCCGGCCCCGACCAGCGCACCAAGGGACAACAAAAACCCTGCACCGGAGACCAGCCGATAGATCGACCAGGGCGGAATCTGATCCAGCGGCTTGCGGATCGGCCCGGTAAAGCGCGGCATCGACCAAACGATCAGCGCGAAGATGGCGACGATGATCGCCAGGGTCGGCACCAGCCAGACCTGCACCCAGGCCGACATCCCGGCCAGCGAGGCGGCCACGCCGGTCCATTGCTCGGTCGGCAGGACTACGGCAAAGGACGGGATCACCTCGGTCCCGAACAGGAACAGCACGCCGCAAGAGGCGAGCAGCAGCACGATCGGATAGGCCAGCCCGCCGACAATCGCGCCCTGCATCTGCGACACGCCCTGATTGATCGCGATCAGATTGTTGAGCGAGTCAGAGAGGTTCTGGCTCTCCTCCCCCGCCTCGATCATCATGCGTTCGTTATAGGGCACCCAGGGCGCCGCGGCGACCGACAGCGAGCGGCCATTGCGGATCGACAGCCGGATATCATCCAGCACCACGGCCAGCGGATCGCTCTTCTTCTCGCCATTCTTGGAGGCCTGATCATAGAGCATGTTCAGGACCTGGCTCAGCGGCAGGCCGTATTTCGTCATCGTCGCGATCTTGCGGTAAAATCGCAGCCGCTGCTTGCTGCCGAAGGACAGCTTGGCGAAGATTTTGAGAAAGTCCGGCGCGGCGGCCATCGGATGGGCTCCTTACACCGGGGCCAGCGGGTCGACTTCAAACGGGCCGACGACACGTTCGATTTCGCCGGGCGGGATTTCGCCCTGGCGCATCTTGTGAAAGGCGTGCTGCATCATCGAGACGCCGCCCAGCTCTCTCAGCCAGTAATCGCGTGCGGCGGTGCGGTTATCCGCCCGCAAAAGCTGCATCAGCTCCTCATTCGGATAGATGACTTCGGCGACGACCGTCCGGCCGGCATAGCCCTTTTTCGCGCCGCAGACATCACAGCCCGGACCCTGCCAGTAAATCCCGGCATTTTTCGGATCATCGGGATCGGTGACCGACAGAAAGCGGTCCAGCATTTCCCCGGCGAAAAGGCCGTCATCAATGGCCTGTTTCAGCGGAATGCGACAATTCTTGCAGAGTGACCGGGTCAGGCGCTGGCCGATCAGGCCGAAGATCATGCCCGGCGTGAACAGATTATACTCCTCAACGCCGATATCGCGCATCCGGTTGGTGATCATCAGCGCGTCATTGGCGTGCACCGTGGTCCAGACCTGGTGGCCCGTCATCGCCGCTTCGATCGCCAGCTTGCCCGATTGCTTGTCCCTGACCTCCCCGATCATGATGGTGTCGGGGTCAGACCGCATGGCCGAGCTGATCGCTTGGATGAATTTGCGCGAGCGCTCCTCAGGCGTCGGCGCATTGGTCACCGGCATCTGCTTGGCGCCGAAGATCGGCCGTTCGGGCGGATCCTCGATGGTCAGCACATTGCGCTCGTAATTGCAGTCTTCCAGCACCGTGCTGAGGACATGGAACAAAGTCGTCGATTTACCCGAACCGGTCGGGCCCGAGATGATGCCGATGCCGACAGGCGTGGCGATCATCTTCTTGATGATATTGAATTGTTCCGGCGTATAGCCGAGGCCTTCGACATTGCCCTTGGCCTTCGCCCGCTCCTCCGAGCTGCCGCGATAGAGCAGCCGCATGATGAGATAGCGGCCGCCATAGGCCAGCGGGTTGAATTGCAGCCGCAGCGCCTGGACAGTATCGGGCAGATCGGCGGAGGTGCGGCTGATGCGCGCCGCCTGATATTCATTCGGGTTATAGTTGGCGTCCGAGGCATCGGCCATGGCGAAACAGGCCGAGCAGAAATCCGCGCCGTATTCCGACCGCCATTCCAGGCTTTGCTTGAGGACGCCGTTCATCCGCATTTCGACGATGCAGCGATTGGGCTCGACGATGATGTGGATGTCCGAGGCCGATTCATGCACCGCCGTCTCGATCAGACGGACGATGTCCTTCTGCATCTGCGTCGCGGACGCCTTGTTGGTTTCGCCGCCGCTGCGGAGATAGGCTTCCTTCACGACCTCCAGCGGCACGCCCATCTTGCGCTCGATCGAAATGCCGCGCAGCCGGGCATAGGATTCGAGCTTGAGAACATAAGGGTCGGATTGGTGCGAGCGGGAGACGAGGAACAGCCCGTTTTCAAACAGCACCATGATCTCGCGCTGTTCGGGCGGGCGTTCCAGCAATCCGCCCTCGGCGGTCAGCGGCGCCCCGGCCTCGCGGATCAGCTCGTCGAGCCGGGCCAGAATCTCACCGGCATCGATATCCTCGGCGGCCGGCGGGGTGCGGGTGAGCTCCCTGGCGCCCTCTTCCCCTGCCGCTTGATCGGTATTCTGCGGCGCCGCATCGGCGGGGGAGCCTTGCCGGGCCGGGCCCGTCTTCAGCTTTCGGCCCGGCGCCAGCCTGCCGGCCTCAGCCGGGGCGGCGCCGCCGGTCTCGGTCGTGCCGCCATCGGCATTGGCTCGGTTCAGCGCCTTCAGACGTTGTTGAATGGCGTTTCGGACTGCTTCGCGGCGCTTCGGATCGACGCTGGCGAGCGCCGAGCGCTTGGCGCCGGTATTATCGCCGTCCTGTCCGTCGCCGCCTTGGCCGCGGGCTTTGAGTTGAAACGCCATGCTGTGAAACCCTTACTCGATTTCCATCCCGGCTGTGGCGCTATGGTCGCAGGCCATATGTGTTTTCCCTGCCGCTAAGCTCGCGAATCGTCACCGAGGCCTGGCCGACGCGGAGCACCGGCCTGCCGTCGGGCAGGAAATCGCCGGCGCGTACGGTCACCCGCAGCCCGTCATCGGTAGCGACCGCGGCGCGGAGATTATCGCCGACGCCGCTGATCTGTTGCACCCGGATCGGCAGGATCGGCTGTTCGGGCGGCTCCAGCTCCTGCTGGGCCTGGCGGACCTGTTCCAGCCCGCCCTGCAGCATCGGCGGCAGATTGGCCAGCGCGGCTTCGTCGCCGAGCCCCGACAGCGACAGCACATCGATCGAATCGGTCTCGACCTGCAATTCGCGCAATCGGCGCTCCTGTTCGGCGCGCTGGACTTCCAGCTCGGTCGCGCGAAGGGCCAGGGACAGCAACGCAATGCGACGCTGCCATGCTTCCATGGTCAGAAGAAAACCCTGATCGGGCGGTGCCAGCAGGTCGTCGACGGTTGCGCCGCGATCGGGAGGCGCCGGCATCGCGCCGGTGCCCGGTGCGGGCAAAGGCGCCTGCTGGGCCGCGGCGGAAATGCCGAAAAACAGCGCAAAGCCCAATGCCGCGATGCTGCCCGCTGATCGAACCATTGATCGAAATTGCCGCATCAATGCGCCCCTATCCTTATGCCGGTTCAGTCAAATCGGCGGCTGATGATCTCAGGCATCGCCGGAAAATTTGACAAAAACACGGGCGTTGATCGTCCAGTCGCCATTTTGCGTGTTCCAGTCGATATTATCAACAATCATTCCCGGGATGGCATCCAGCACCCGGTTCCAGCTGCGCAATGGCAGGCTGGAGACAATGCGCACACCCATGGTCGGCGGCGGCCGGTAGACATCGTCAAAGGGTTGGCCCTCGCTGTCCGTGGCGGGCTGTCGGCGGCCGGTCGGCGGGCTGCCCTGAATATCGATATCGACCGCCTCGGCCCCCTCGACCGACAGGCGGTTTTCCAGTTCCCACAGCACCTGTTGCACGCGGGCCCCAGGCCACAGGCCCATATAGGGCGTGTCGCGCCCGGCCTGAAGCCGTGTCGCCGGCAGGTTCACCGTTGCGCTGAGGATCGCGCTTTCGCCGTCATTGCCGATTTGCGGCGTGAACTGTGTGGCCTGCGCCGCGACCACCAGCGCCTGCAGAAAGCCGTCGCCCAGATCCCAGCTGGCCTGGGCCTGCCTGACCAGCGGGTTGCCGGGGGTCTGCAGGCAGGAAGCCCCGCTCATCGCCCAGCCGGGCACAACGATCGGCAGCCGGTTGAATGCCTGATGGCAGCCATTGACGACCAGGGAAGGCACCGGCTCGCGGATCCACGGTCGCTCATTGCGGATCGCTGCCTGATAGGCACGGTTATTGGCCTCGATCACGGCATTGCGTTCGGCGGCCTGCTGCAGAAAGTAATAGATGCCGCCGCCCGCCGCCATCAGCAGCACGATCACCAGCAGGACCAGGCTGCGGACCTGGGCCAGCGGCGATTCGAGCGCCCTGAGCGTGACCGTCGGGATCGCATCGATCGCCTCTTCGATTTCCAGCGGCTCGGTGCCGTCGATCTGCCAGCTTTCCGGAGCGAAGGCCGGCAAGGTTTCGGAAACGGTCTGAAGCTCTTCCTCGAATTTTCGTCGGCAATCCTCTTCCCGCTCGAACAGCAGATCGGTACCGCTGCGGACCAGGCCGCCTTCGGCAATTCCGAACCACCAGCCGCCATTGACCGCGAAGGCACCGATGAAATCGCCGCCGTCGGCGCGGCTGGCAGCGGCGTAAGCCAGGGGGCGTTGGCCTGCGGCGTGCCCCTTGGATTTGAAACCGACGGCGAATTGTGCGACCGGCTTGTCGATGGCGCAAAAGAAATCGCCGCCGCCGTCGACAGCAAAAGTCCGCGCCTCGGCCCGGACCTGATCCGCCTTGTCGGCCTTGAACCAGCTCAGCCCGGCGGCATAGGGCTTGCCGTTGACAATGACCTTGCCGGCATAATCCGGCGTCTCGCCGCCGATATCGCTGGCCGGAAGCGCCATCCCGTCAGCGCAGCAGCACGGGCGAGATCAGCAGCACCAGCGTTTCGCGGACGCTTTGTGTCAGCCGACCACCGCCGAGCAGGAAGTTATTGGGGCTGCCGGTGCCGGTTCGGTTGATATCGTCCCTCGCCTCCTGAAAACCGGCGAGAACAAGCGTTTCGCCGCTGCGCATGCGGATTTGCTGCAGAAAGTCGGTGCTGGTGATCTGCGGCAATTCGATTGTCGTGCCGCCCTCCGAGACCGACCGCAACTCGACCAGATCGGAGAGCGAGAAGGCGTATTGAAGAATGATTTCGCCGCTCGACAGGATACGCGGCAGCAAATTGATCGCGAAGCCGGTGACGGTGGTGCCCGGCGTCAACTCGGTCTCGGTGCCCTGATCGGTCAGGGTCGTGGCGCTTTCCCGGATGAAGTCGGTGCGGGTCACCGCCTGTACCGGGACGACCTGATTATTCAGCGTCGTCACCGCCGCTGTATTGATCAGGGTCGTGCGACCGATCTGTGACAAGGCCTGCAAAACGGCCTGCGACCCGCTGAAACGGCCCAATTCGGGATTGCTCGGCGCGGCGAGAATCCGGCCCGAGAACGACCCGAAATTTGCCAGCGTGCCGGGAATTTCCTGTGTCGGGCCGGAAAAACCCAAGCCGAACTCGTCTTCAATGCTCTCAAACAGCGTGTCGACATTGAAATTGAAGACTTCGTCTTCGCCCAGCGTGACCGACAATATCTGTACGGTAATGGCAATCTGGCGGTTCAGCACGTCGTTTTGTGCCTGGATGAAGCTGGCCACGCGGCGCATCGCGACCGGGCTCGTTGTCACGGTCACGGTGCCGGTGCCGCGCGAGACGCTGATACGGCTGTTATCCGGTGTCATCGCAGCGAGAGCGGCCTCTATATCGTCCCAAATCTGGACCATTGATTCGACGGTGATTTCCTGCGTCGTGCCGCCGCTGGTGCCGCCGTCATCGCCTTCGCCTGCGCTGGTCGCCGCTGAAAGGCCCGAGGTCACCTGGGTACTGCCCGGCAGCGCATAGACGAAGAAAGTCTGGGTCACGAAATCCTGGAAGACGATCTGATTGTTCTCGTAAATCCAGGTCACGTTGAAGCGGGCGCTGAGCAGATCGAGCAGCTGTTTCAGCGGTCCGGTGAAATTGAGCGAGATGCGCTGCACCACCTCATCGCTGTCGGCCTCGGCCTGCTGAAGCTGTGCCTGCAGGATCGCCTGCGGCGCGCCGGGGGAGCCGTCGGCTTCCGCTTCGGCCGCTTGCAGCGCTTCTTCGAGCGTGTCCGAAAAACTGGTCTCAAAGCTGACGGGAAGGCCCGTTACGGCGGTGATTTCGGCCGCGACCTCGGGCAGGCTGAGCGGGCGGGCGCTGGCCAGGGTGATGAGATCGAAGCGCGTCGGCAGCGGCGCGCCATTGTCGCGGCGGAAACTGCGGTGACCGAGGAAAACCTCATTGGAAAAGCGCACCGTCGAGGGCTGTATCGCGTCCTGACGACGATCCGGGCGGGTCGTGTTCATCAGGCGCTCGGCGGCGCTGGTCCGATCGATCGCATCATTGTCGATCTGCGTCATCCTCTGCGTGCAGCCGGCCAGTGCCAGCGCGATCAGCAGAACGAAGATAAGGCGGCTCATTCCGTGTCTCCGTCGCTCAGCGTGCCGATGACCAGGGTGCGGTTACGGTAGAAGGTGCCGACCACCGGCGGCTGCGCAGCGGCGAAGGCGCGGATCAGCTGGCTCGAGGCCTGGCGGAAATCGCCGGTAAAGCTGGCCGATGCCTCGATCCGGTAATCGCGGGCGGTGTCCCAGACCAGCTGCCAGCCGGCGGCATCGGCCCAAATGCCGAGAACCTCACGCAATGTGCGGCCCTCTTCGACGATCCAGGCCCGGCTGATATCGGCATTGCCCGTCGGGGGCGCGTCGCCCGGCGTCCGCGGAGAGGGCGGCGGGGCGGGAACCCCGGCCTGCGCCACCTGCATGCTGGAACTTCCGGTCGACAGGCCGACGAGCTGCAACGGTTCGGGGCTGCGCACGACATCCATCGCCGGCGCTGACGTCGGCGGCGTCTGGGCGCGCTGTGGTGCCTGTCCCGTCTGAACATAGAAGACTTCGCCATCCTCGACGCCGGTCAGACCCATCGGGCGCAAGACATCCTCGGCCAGATCGCGCCAGGGTACACCGCCGACCCAGGTCACCGGGCGACCGGGATCGATGTCGGCGTCATAGGCGATTTGCAGATCGGGCGGGACAATCTCCTGCATGGCGATCGCCAGCGGTTCGTTCTGGCCGCTGCCGGAGACAATCGCGCCGCGATCCGGGTTGCGCGGCGGCTGCGTCGGCATCGCCTGATCGAGCAGGGTGTCGAAATCGCCGGCGGTGCCGCTGCCCGGCGGCGGCGGGGGCAAAGCGCCGAAATCGTCGGCCATCGGCGCCGGCGCCGGCGTCGGCGCGGGGGCCGAGGCAGGCGGGCGGAATTCGAAACCGGCCGAGGCGGGGCCTGCCGCGAATGCGAGCCCGCCTATCAGCAATGCGCCTACCATTTTCGCCATCGCGTCAGCCATAATCCACCATGCGGCGTTGCGCCGTCCAAATAACTCGCGGCCGTCTCTTGCCGACAATGAAGCTGCGCAGGCGGCGCAGCGCGGCGGCAAAGGTCAGGCCCATGCGCTCGGCGATCCAGAAAGCCAGGGTAACCGCCAGCGCAATTATCAGCGTATAGGTGCGGGCATGCATTAACAGCAAGGCAAAAGGTACCGCCGCGCGCGCGTCGAGCGCAAAAAAGCGCACCGATTTCATGCTATTGCGCCAGTGCCATTCCCGCATTGCCGTCCCGTATGTGAAAAGAGGCCCGCCGCGCTACAAATCCGGCATCGCCCCTGAATTGACCGATTGAGAAAGCACAAGATAACGGCGCCGGTCAATCAGCCCCGACTCATGCGCGATCCGCGCCGATTCGGCCATGGATCGACCGCGCTCGGGTACTGCGCGCATGACCACCGCGCTCCATTCATCGACCGGCATGCCCAATAGCTGTTCGCGCAGATCGTCGTCGAAGGCCATCCATTCCCGCAATCCCAGGCGTCCGCCGCCGATTTTCGGCACCAGAACCTGGGTCACCACAAGGCGCAGCGTCTCCATCAGCGCATAGGCGCGCTCATTGCGCTCGTTCGGCTCAAACACCGACATCATCCGGCGCAATGTCGGCGCGACGCCGAGGGTGTGGACCGTTGAGTAAACCGTATGGCCGGTCTGCCCCGCCTCTATGGCGGCGGAGACGGTTTCGCGGTCGCGCGCCTCGCCGACCAGGATGATTTCCGGTTTGCGGCGGAGGGCATTGCGGACACCGGCGGCGAAACTGGGCAGATGGCGCGGAATTTCCGCCTGACTGACCAGCGAGCGGGGGCCGGTGATCGAATCATAGACATATTCGATCGGCGCCTCATAGCTCAGCAGCTTGCCGCAGCCTTCCTCGGCCTCGATCAGCATCCGGTTGCCGGCTGCCAGCAAGGTTGTCTTGCCGCTGCCTGTCGGGCCGGTGACCAGCACCAGCCCCTGACGCGGCTTCCAGGCTTTGATGATTTCGTCTTCGATCCCGAGATCTTCCATGCGCGGCGGTGAATTGGGCAGCACACGCATGGTCACCGAGGCCGCGTCACGGCCCTTGCTCAGCATCGCCGTGATATTGGTCCGGAAGCGGACCCGGCTGTGCCGGTCGGGGCGGATTTCATAGGACAGATCCAGATCGACCCCGCTTGCCAGCTTGGCCGACGCCTCGGTGCCGTAAATCCGGTTCAGGAAAACCGCGATATCCGCCCCGTCCAGCGGGCGCCGTGTGCAGGGGTGGAGGCGGCCGCTGATCTCGGCATAGGCCGGCCGGTCGCTCTGGATGGTAATGTCCGACGCGCCGAGACCGACGCACCACATGATCAGCGGATCAACCATATCCTCGGTCATCCGGACCGGCTCATCGGGCCATATATAGTCCTCGTCGCTCTTGCGCTCCTTCGCCAGCAATTGCTGGGTATCGAGCGAACCGAGTTCGGTTTTCTGTTCTTCGGTTTGTTCCGCTGACGGCGGGGCGCCGATGGTGGCGGGGCCTGCCATCGGGGTGCCGGCATGCGCCTTGCTGCCGGCCGGCGCCTCACGGCGCGGCTTCAGGCGGGTCGCGCCGGCGCCGGTCGCCGGCTTCAACGGTCTGCCGGTCTCCATCGTCCCGCCTCCGGGTTGAGCTGCGGCTGGCCGGTAATGGCGACGCTGCGTTCGCCGATCCGCAATTCATCGCCGCCGCCGGTGATGCCGCGATCGCTGAACAGCGGAAAGGGTGAGGAAACGATGCCCTGGGCCAGCAGCTTGCGATAGCGCACCATGCCCAGAAAGTCCGCATTCAGGCGGTTCAGATTGATCTCGAAAATCTCATCCGCCTGTTGCATTCCCAACTCCCAGCCCTGGCGCACCCATTGGCGCCATTGCCGCCTTTCGCTGCCGTCCTGCGGCAAAAGCAGCGCGGGCGGCGGGTCTACCGCGCCCCAGTCGCGTTCGAGATAGAACCGCCAATCGCGCGGTGCGGAGACGATGCGGACCTGTCGGTTGATGCTGATGATCCGCTCGGTCACCGCGGCCTGTTGTCCGTCCTCGGCGATGATCAGCGCGTTTTCCGCCTCACCGATGACCGGCGGTTCGATCATCAGACCCGACGGGGCTGTGATCAGCAGGGCGCGAAAATCAAAAATGCGATCGAGCTCGGCCGCACGGCTGAGCAGCGAGCGGTTGATCTCATAGGTCCGCGCCGCGAGCCCGCCGCGGGCGCCGAAGGACAGCGCCGCCTCGCGCAGCGCGTCGCGGCGAATTTCCAGCCCCTCGGGCCGTTCGAGAGCGGTGCCCTCGTCGGTATCGAGCAGCGTCTCGAGATCGGGCGGCGGGGGCCGGTCGGCAACGAAGCCGGCAAAGGGCGGCGCCCCCGTATCGCGCAGCACCGGGCCGGCGGTTCGCTCGGCTCGGGGCGAAGTCTGGGAAGTTGCCCGGTCGGCGCCGGTGGTCACCGGAAAGCTGGCCCGGTCGCGCTCCTGCGCTGCCGAGATCCCGGTCAGCGTCAGCAGCAAGACGGCGCTAAGGCATAAGGCTGAGCGGCTCATTCTCGCGTTCCCGGTAACGGACCTCGACGACGCGTGTCTGCGCATCGACGGCGATATCGGCGCGGGTGCCGGCCTGCAGCCCCAGATCGCGCAGCACCTCGATCACCGGCATTTGCCGTGCGTCAATATTGACCACGACCGGAACCGCCGGTTCGACGCCGAGAATACGGAATTGGTAGCCCGCGCGCTGGGCCAGCCGCTCGGTCAGCGGTGCGATCGGGCCGTTCCACTGGACGGTGACGGCGCGCTGCAGCTCGGCCGGTGCGCCGACCACTGGGGCGACATCCGCGTTCGGGGTCCGCGCCTGCTCGATCGCGGCCAGGGTCGCCAATGCCTGCGATGCCTCTCCTGCTGCATTGGCGAGCCGCTCATCAACCGTATTCGGGGCGGTGATGGCTACTTCATCGGCCGGGTTGAGAAACGAAAAGGTGCCGTTGCCCGAGCCGTCGCTGCAGGCCGTCAAGGCAAGCGCCAAAAGGGCCGGAATGGCCGTTTTGCAGATGCTCCGAAAGGGGATAGCGGCTGGTGAGCCCATCCTGATCGCCGTCACTGTTTCGCCCTGGGCCGTCAAGGCCGGAACTCTATGCCATGCGAGGCGCTTGCGCCCGATCACCCGGCATCTTCGGTTTCGTTTAACGGCCTGCGCTGAGGCGGTCAATTGCGTCCAGCACTCGGTGCGCATAAGGCACGCCGTATTTCGGCGTTGCCGAATGATAATGCGCGATGCCCTTGACCAGATGGCCGGTCTTGTTGATCCGCCCGCGCAGAATCCAGGCCGCGACATTGATATTGACGCAGCCATCGTCCCGCACCCAGCGCTTGGCGGTGCCCTCATCGACATTCCAGGTCTCGGCCAGCTCGGGGATCCAGACAGTGTTGATCTGCATCGGGCCCAGATCATAGGTGCCGTTTCGGTTCGGTCCGACCTGCTGGCCGACGGCGCCGCCCTCGACGGTCATGATTCCAAGCAGAACCGCGGGCGGCACGGAATAAGTCTGAGCAGCAATCAGCAAGCAACTGAGTAACGCGGCGGTCCCCATCTACTGCACCCTTTCCTACCTGCCCGGCGGGTCAATCACGGTCACCGGCGGAGGCGTAAGGTTTTCAGCCAGCCCGGTCAACATGCCAACGCGTAATTCAAATCCGGCCCAGACCGGGTCCATCGGCAGGCGTTCTCCGTGTTCATCGGCGTAATTGCGTCGCTCTTCGCTGTTCATGTCAAGCAGCCTGTCCATCTCGGCATAATGGCAATCGGCATAAAGCTCAGCCGATGCAGCGAAAACGCCCAGATACAGGGCCTGCCAGTCCTCCAGGGAGCAGCTTTCCGGTGCCAGACGCCGGGCCACGCGCATCGACCGGGCGTGCAGCCGGCCTGCAACCTGTTCGACCAGAGCTTCAGCGTCATGACCGAACGCATAGCGGGCGACGGCACCGACCACCGGCGCGAGCGCCGTTAGCGAGCGGATTTGCAGCCGCAGCGTTTCGTCGGCCCCGAGCGGCTCGGGCTCAAGCGCATCTTCAGCACCGAGCGCCGCCACGTCGCCCGGCGCATCGCCGGTGTCCAGCGCCAGCGCCAGCCTTTCGATCAGCGAAGCGTCGGGCACCGCGCCCAGCGCCCGAAAGCTTGCTGTGACGATATCGCTGGCGGCCGTTGCCGCGCCCCAGCGCAGCCAGTCCATGGCGGGGTCGTCGGCATCTTCGGGCGCCAGTTTCTCTGCCAGTTGCGCAGCCAGGCTGCCGGTCACGGTCACCAGTTTGCCGAAAAGTTCGGCGTCCTGTTCGGCGGTGCGTTCGCTGTCGTCGCTGCCCTCGACATAGCGCCAGTCGCTGACCGCCGCCATCAACGGCCCGCCGATTTTTTGAAAGGCCAGCAGGCGGCTGCGGACAAGCCGATGCGCGGCGTCAGTGTCTGTCTGATCGACGGCGGGCTGATCGACGGCGGGGGTGGCCATGGCGCGCTACGGTCAGCCGGGCTGCTGCGGCCATTCGGGGCCGAGATCCGATAAAAGCGCGCCGATATCGCTCGGCTCGCTGCTCACAATGCTGACCTCGCCTGCCGTATTGCGGTAAACTGCAAAAGGGACGCCGTCGACCTTCCAGCGAAGCGTCAGGTCGCCATTGCGGCGGACGATGCGTTCGGCGACTTCTGTCGGTTCACCCTCAACGACGCTGAGATCGCCCGCCATCAACCGGATCCAGGCTGCCGACGGATTGTCTGAGTCGAGCAAAAGCGCCGATTGCCGCAGGCTTTCGGGTCCCAGCGCGGGGACCAGGATCAGGCGAAGCTGGACCGCGCCGTCGGGAATGCCGGTGCGGGCAAGATTGTCGAACAGCCTTTTGCAGAAGGGGCAGCGCGGGTCGACGAAGACATAGAGCGGCGGCGCATCCGCTTCGCCGAATGCAAACCATGCCGCGTTGCGAACATCGGCGAGAAAGGCTTCGCCTGGGCTGAGCGCCCGTTCCGAGGCTTGCGGCGGCTGCCGGATCAGCGCCTGCAGGTCGAGTTCGCCTTCCTCGAGCGCGGTGAGTTGCCTTTGCGTCTCGCTGGTCCCGTCCGGGGCGAACAGCAGACCCTGGATCAGGCCGAGCCCGTCAGGTGTCGAGTAGTAGAACTCCACCCCGCCCTGAGGGTCCTGCGCCAGCCAGCCGTCGAGGCCATAGGCGCGCCCGAGCGGCAGAATGCGTGCGCCGCGTTCCTGCAATTGTGCAAGCGCCGGGATACGCTCGATCGCCGATTGATAGGCCTCGGAAATGGCCTGCAATTGCTCATCATTCAGCGCTTGCGGGCTTTCCTGCGCCGCCGCCAGGGGCGCAAAGAGAAAAATCGACAGGGCTATGAGAATGGTCGTCATCGCGCCGTTATCCCACGCAAAACGGCACGAGCGCAATGGCGCCGTGCCGTCTGTGGTCCTGCCGTGTTCGAATCGCGTGCCGAGCGGCGTGAGGCGCTTCCTAGAAGCCCTCCTTCTCCTTACGCTTGCGCAGTAATTTGCGCTGGCGGCGTACGGCTTCGGCCTTTTCGCGCGCCTTTTTCTCGGACGGCTTCTCGTAAGAGCGGCGCAGCTTCATTTCACGGAAAACGCCCTCGCGCTGCATCTTCTTCTTCAGCGCCCGCAGGGCTTGGTCGACATTATTGTCTCTGACGACAACCTGAACTATGGCCTGTCTCCTCAAGTCAGTCATGCCCCAGGCGGGGCGGCAGCACCGCGGCCTCGTCGCCGCTGCGCAGGATTGCAAAATACCTCATCGCGCACTGCATCGGTTGATGTGGTGCGCTCAGAGGCGATCGAGATGCCAAACAAAAACAGGCTCGCGCGGAAAAACCGCGGAACCTGTGCCGATTGGCGGGGGCGCGACATCATGCTGTCAAGCGTGGGCCGGACCCGAATCTTGTCAGTGCCGTTTCCGGCACGACCTGCTAGATAGCATAAACCACGAAATACGCAAGTTGCCGAAAAAAAGGAGCTGCCGCCCGTGACTGACCGATCCGATCAGATAGAGCTGGCCGATAAACTTCTCGAAGCGACCTTGCCGCATGTCGCCTTTGACGGCTGGAGTCGGACCGCGCTGCGCCGCGGCGCTGACGATGCGGGCCTGGCGCCGCTCGATATCGAGCGCGCCTTTCCCGGCGGGGTGATCGACGCGGTCGCCCATCTCAGCGATTGGGCCAATCGCCGCATGCTCGCCGCTGCGGAGGGCGAGGATCTCGAGGCGTTGTCGATCCGCGGCCGCATTGCGCGCCTGGTGCAATTGCGTTTCACGGCGCTGGCGCCCCATCGCGAGGCGGTGCAGGCTGCGCTGGCTCGGCTCTCTCTGCCGATCCATCAGCCGCGTGCCAATCGCCTCTTATGGGCCGCCGCCGACGAGATCTGGCACAAGGCCGGCGATCGGTCGACCGATCTGAACTTTTATACCAAGCGCGGTCTGCTGGCGCCGATCCTGGCCTCGACCATGCTGCACTGGCTTGCCGATTCCTCACCGGATTACGCGGATAGCTGGGAATTCCTCGACCGCGGCCTGAACGGGGTGGTTGCCGTCGGCAAACGCGTCGGCATGGCAGGCAAGTCGCTGGAAAAAGCTGCCGGCATGGCGAACCCGGTTCGCCTGTTCCGCATGATCCGGCCTGCCTCCGGCGACGCCGAGGCGGCGTGAGCGCGCAGGCGCCCGACGGCGTCGACATCCACCGTCATGGCGCGGTCGGCCATATCGTCCTGAACCGGCCCAAGGCGCTGAACGCGCTGGACAGGGTGATGGCCGGGGCGATCCATGCCGCGCTGGGGGGCTGGGCCGAGGATGACGAGCTTGCTGCGGCGGTGATTGAGGGCGAGGGCGGGCGCGCCTTCTGTGCGGGCGGTGATGTCCGCGCGCTGGTTATGGCAATGCGCGAGGACCGGGCTGCCGGGCTGGCGCAGGCCGAGGCGTTTTTCCGCACCGAATACCGCATGAACCGCGCCATCGCGACCTTCCCGAAACCCTATATCGCGCTGATCGGCGGTGTCTGTATGGGCGGCGGGGTCGGGCTCTCGGTGCACGGCTCCCATCGTATCGTCACCGAATCGACGCTGTGGGCGATGCCGGAGACCGCCATCGGCATCTTCCCTGATGTCGGGCTCAGCCATTTCCTGTCGAAACTTCCGGGCCGCATGGGAATCTTTCTTGGCCTCACCGGGGCGCGCCTCAACGCCGCCGATCTGATCGCGCTCGGCATCGCGACGCATTGCGTCCGAGACAGTGAGCTGGCGGCCGTGCGCCGGGAATTGCTGGCCATCGAACAAGCCGGCGATGCCGATGCGGTTCTCGACCGCTTTGCCGCCGATCCGGGGCGTTCGTCGCTGGCGCCTCAAAGCGATGCGATCGACCGCCTGTTCGCGGCGGACAGCGTCAATGGCATCCTCGCGGCGCTTGCTGATGACGGTTCCGCCTTCGCCGAGGAAACGGCGGCGAGTCTGCGCATGATGAGCCCGCTGGCCATGGCCGTAACGCTGCGCATGATCCGCGAGGCGCCCGATGATATCGACGCCGCCCTGGCCCGCGAATTTGCAGTGATGAACCGGCTGATTCAGGAAGCGGATTTCAGCGAGGGCATTCGGGCCGTGCTGATCGACAAGGACCGTCAGCCGCGCTGGGAGCATGACTTGGCCGAGAATGTGAGCAAGGCGCTGGTCGATGACATTCTCGCCGCCAGGCCCGATCGACCCCTGAGTTTCCCGTAATGTCGCGATTGCCCGATCTGTTTTCCGGTCTGCGGCTGCCGATCATCGGCGCGCCGATGTTCATCGTCTCTTATCCCGATCTGGTGCTGGCGCAATGCAAGGCCGGCATTGTCGGCTGCTTCCCCTCGCTGAATGCCCGGCCGCTTGAGGTGCTTGATCAATGGCTCGACCGGATTACGGGCGAGCTGTCTGCCTTTCGCGCCGCCAATCCCGGCGCCGCCGTCGGTCCTTTCGGGGTCAATCTGATCGTCCATCCCAGCAATAGCCGCCTGCGCCAGGATGCCGAGCTGGTGGTCAAGCATCAGGTGCCGCTGGTGATCACCAGCGTCGGCCCGCCCGGCAAAATCTGCCAGGCGGTGCACAGCTATGGCGGGCTGGTATTTCACGACGTCACCAATATCCGTCACGCCAAAAAGGCGATCGGCGAGGGCGCGGACGGTTTGATTCTTGTCGCCGCCGGTGCCGGCGGGCATGCCGGCACGGCCAGCCCGTTCGCGCTAGTCGCCGAAGTGCGTGAATTCTACGATGGGCCGATCGTGCTGGCCGGCGCCATCAGCCACGGCCATCAGGTCCGCGCGGCGCAGATCATGGGCGCCGATCTCGCCTATCTCGGCACGCGTTTCATCGCCACCGAGGAAGCGAACGCGGCGCCGGGCTACAAGCAGATGATCGTCGATGATGATCTGAAAGACCTGATCTACAGCCCCGCCTTCACCGGCATCCCGGCGAATTACCTGCGCCGCAGCGTCGAGGCCGCCGGCATCGATCCCGAGGCCGTATCAGGCGAAAAGCCCGATGTCGGCCTCGATCTCGCCGGCAAGGACGAAGCCAAGGCCTGGAAAGACATCTGGTCCGCCGGCCAGGGCATCGGCACGATCAGGGACGTGCCGAGTGTCGCGGGGTTGGTTGAGAGATTGGTCGGGGAGTATGGCGCGGCGTCGTAAGAGGCCCGAGCCCAGGCTTTGAAATTTCTACTTTGCGTTGACCTTCCTCACTTCGTCGTGTATAAAGCTGTAACTTTGACGAGAACATCGGGGGGGCAGGATGAGCTTGAGGTTTCCCTATTCCTGTGAAGGTCTAAAGGCAGCTTTTAGTTGCGCCATATTCCTATCGGTGTCCATCTTGGAGGCGCAAGCGTTTCCGATGGTTATCGGCGTCAATCTGAGCGGCAGCAGTGGAGAGAATCCGGGTGTCCGCATCATTGGCCGCACGCGAGACGATCAGGCTGGGTTTTCTGTTTCCGGTGCCGGCGATGTGAATGGCGATGGGTTCGACGACATCATCGTCGGCGCGCCCTTTGCGACGACGAACGGGCGCGGCGAAAGCTATGTCATTTTCGGGCGTTCGGATGGCTTCGACGGCCTTTTGAACCTTGATGTCTTCGGCGGACCAGATGTCGCCCAGTTCGGCATGCGGCTTCATCTGCCGATCAATGGGACCAGCTTTGGCCAGGCTGTTTCCGGCGCCGGTGACTTGAACGGCGATGGTTTCGACGATCTGTTGATCGGCCAAACAAGATCGTTCGGTGGCGAAGCATATGTCGTGTTCGGCAATGCCGCTTTCGGTGGTAGCCTTGACGTTGGCCGCTTGACGGGCAGCGATGGCGACAATCCCGGCCTGCGCATCGGAAGCGTGGCAGGCGCGGACTCGACAGGGGCAGCGCTGGCGGGGATTGGCGACACGGATGGCGACGGCTTTGACGATCTGCTCATCGGTGCTCCGACAGCCTTTATCGAGCCGCGTGATAAACCCGGTGCGGCGTATCTGATCGAAGGTAGAAGCGGCAGTGATTTCGATGCCGGTGTGGCGCTTGATTCATTAACCGGCGGCGCGGGCGGCAGTCCCGGCGGAAGGTTTCTCGGCGCCGAAGACGGCGATCAGGCCGGAGCGTCGGTCGCTGGCGCGGGCGATGTCAATGGTGACGGTTTCGATGATTTCCTGATCGGTGCGCCCGGTCTGAACGACGATGTGCCAAACGATCCGGGCCGGACATATCTGATTTATGGCAGGCCGGCGGGCTTTGATTCAGATACGAACCTGTCGGATTTTACCGACTCCGAGGGTAACTCACTCGGTACGGAATTCTCCAGCTACACGCCCTTCGGCGGAGCGCTAGGCTCGTCCGTCGCAGGCGCCGGCGATATCAATGGCGACGGCTTTGACGATCTCATTATCGGAGCAAGCCGGGTCGTTAGCGCCGCCAACGCAACCAATAACCCTAACGGCATCCAAGCGGCGGAGACATATGTGGTGTTCGGCCGAGGGGGAGGTCTCGGCGAAAGTTTAGACCTTGAGAACCTCAGCGGTAGCGACGGCGCCAATCCCGGGCTGCGTATCCGCGGCGAAAACCAGGCGGATGCAGCGGGCTGGTCGGTGTCGGGCGCTGGCGATGTTAACGGCGACGGTTACGCAGATATCCTCATCGGCGCGCCCTATGCCGACTTCCAGTTCAATCCGATTGAAGAGGGGGCAAGCTATCTGATTTTCGGGCGCCCCAGCGGCTTTGACAGCACGCTTGACGTCGAGAACCTGACGGGCTTCACCGGTGACAACCCCGGTATCCGGATCAACGGTGTCGCCAGCTCCTTCGCACGATCGGGCTTGTCAGTCTCGGGTGCTGGAGACGTCAATGGTGATGGTCTTGACGATATTCTCATCGGCGCGCCGACCGCCCAAGGCGGCAGCACAGATTTTCGTGCTGTGCAAGCCGGCGAAGCGCATCTGATCTTTGGCCGCAGCGCCGGGCCGAGCACGATGATCAGCGGCGCCGACCGGCTTTTCCGCGACGATGATGAATACCGCATCGAGATCAATCAGGCCGACGGGACAGCCGGGGAGGCGCTCGGGTGGGATTTGATGCTCGTCGAAGGCGATATCGATTTCAGCTTGCTGACTGATGGCGGTTTTCTGCTCGATGTCTTTAGCCGGGAAAACGTCTCTGATGCCAATGGCAGCTACGCGTCCGGGCCTACTGCCGCTTTCGATCCGGCGCTCGACTACAGTTTTGAAATCATGCGCGCCGAGGGCGTCATACGCGGCTTTCAAGCAAGCGATTTCGAGCTCGATCTCAGCGGCTTCGCCAATGACTTTACGGGAAGCTGGGGCGTGGAACAGGCCGGGCAAAGCCTGTGGCTGACCTATAGCGCGAGCGGCAACTCCGGCGGGGAAAGCGAAGAAAGCTCTGCTGTGCCCTTGCCCGCTAGCCTACCGCTGCTGTTGCTCGGCGCATGGCTGCTTAACCGCAAGCGATGCAATCCGGATCCCGCTTGATCCGGAACTCTCGGAACTCTGCGGTCAGCGCATTATACATCAGCAGGCGCCCAGACAGGCTTTCGCCGATGCCGAGCAGCTCCTTGATGACCTCGACCGCCTGCAGGCTGCCCATCACGCCGGCGAGGACTCCCAGGACGCCCGCCTCGGCGCAGCTCGGCACCGTGCCTGGCGCCGGCGGCTGGGGGAACAGGCAGCGATAGCAGGGGTGTTCGGGCCCGGCATGCGGTTTGAAGACGGATAACTGCCCGTCAAAGCGCTGGATGGCGGCGGAAACCAGCGTTTTGCCGGCGCGGACGCAGGCATCATTGAGCGCATAGCGCGTCGCGAAATTATCCGACCCATCACATGCGATTTCATGATCCTTTAAGAGGGCCGGCGCGGTTTCCGCAGTCAGGCGCCGCTCATGGGTCACGACCTCGACATCGGGGTTGATCGCCTTGATCGCGGCCGCGGCGCTGGCGGTTTTCGGGGTGCCGATGGCATCTGTGCTGTGCAGTACCTGGCGCTGCAGATTGGACAGATCGACCGCGTCATCATCGACAATGCCGATCCGCCCGACCCCCGCCGCCGCGAGATACATCAGCAACGGGCTGCCCAGCCCGCCGGCGCCGACCACCAGCACGCTGGATGCCAGCAATTTCTGCTGCCCGGCGCCGCCGATTTCCGGCAGCATCAAATGCCGCGCATAGCGCTCGATCTGCTGCTTATTCACGGGTAAACACCGTCATTGCGAGCGGCCGAAGACCGCGCGGCAATCCAGAAATCTGCGCCGGGTGGCTCTGGATTGCCGCGTCGCTGACGCTCCTCGCAATGACAAAAACCGCTATCCACCTGTGCCCGTCGACCCGAAGCCGCCAGCGCCGCGAGAGCTCTCCGGCAAATCGTCAACCTCGTCCCATTCGGCTTGCAGCACCGGCGCGATGACCATCTGCGCGATCCGCATGCCGCGCTCGACGATCAGCGGCGCGTCGCCGTGATTGATCACGATGACCCCGATCTCGCCGCGATAATCCGCATCAATGGTGCCGGGCGTGTTGACCAGGCTGATGCCCTGTTTCAGCGCCAGCCCGGAACGCGGCCTGATTTGCGCCTCATAGCCGGCGGGCAGCGCTATCGCCAGACCGGTCGGCACCAGCAGCCGCCGGCCGGGGTCTATGGTCGTTGTCCCCTCGACGGCCGCCAGCAAATCCATGCCGGCGGCCTGCGCCGTTTCATAGCGCGGCAAGGGCAGGTCGGCACCATGGGGCAGGCGTTTCACCGCAATCGTGACCATCAGCCGGGCGCCCCATGCGGCAGGGCTTGCGCGACCGCATCGGCGAGCCGGGACGCGACCTCCGCCTTGGTCATTTCCGGCCATGCTTCCTCGTGCAGCCGTCCATCCGCCTGTTTCATCACAAGGTGGACGCGATTGCGCTCGCCGCCAAAGGTGCCGGTATCGCCGCCGACCAGATTGGCGACGATCCAGTCGCAGCCCTTGGCCGCCAGCTTGGCCCGCGCATGGTCGAGCAGATCGCCGGTCTCGGCCGCAAAGCCGACCACCAGCCGTGGACGCTGCCGGGGATGGTTGCTGAGCCGCGCCAGAATGTCCGGATTTTCGATCAGGCGCAGCGCCGGCGGCGCGCCATCGGGCTGTTTCTTGATCTTGTCGGTGCCGGCATCGGCGACCCGCCAATCGGCCACGGCAGCCGCACAGATCGCGATATCGGCCGGCAGCGCGGCCTCGCAGGCCTTCATCATCTGCTGCGCGGTCTCGACCGGCACCAATTGAACGCCCGGCGGCGCCGCTTCCTCAACGGGACCCGACACCAGCGTCACGCTGGCGCCAAGGTGCTGCAGCGCGGCGGCAATCGCATGGCCCTGCTTGCCCGAGGAATGATTGGACATATACCGCACGGGGTCGATCGGCTCCCGCGTCGGACCGCTGGTCACCAGGGCCTTGACGCCCGCCAGGCGCCGGTCGGTCAGCGCCGGTTCCACCGGCCCCGCGAAAAAGCGGTCAATCGCCGAGAGGATTTCCAGCGGCTCGGCCATGCGTCCCGATCCGGTCTCGCCGCAGGCCATATCGCCGCTGCCCGGGCCGATGGTCATCACCCCGCGCCGGCGCAGCGTCGCGACATTGGCCTGAGTCGCCGGATGGTTCCACATCATCACATTCATCGACGGCGCCATCAGGATCGGCTTGTCCGAGGCCAGTAAAGCGGTGGTCGCCAGATCATCGCACAGCCCGGCCGCCGCCCTGGCCATGATATCGGCGCTTGCCGGCGCGACCAGCAGCAGATCGGCCTCGCGGCTCAGCCGGATATGGCCCATCTCGGCCTCATCGGTCAGGCTGAACAGATCGCTATAAACCTTTTCCTCGGTCAGCGCGGCGACCGATAGCGGGGTGATGAATTCCTGCGCGCCCCTGGTCATCACCGCGCGGAACTGCAGCCCCTGCTCGCGCCCGCGGCGGATCAGCTCCAGCACCTTATAGGCGGCAATCCCGCCCGAAATGATCAGAAGAACACGTTTGCCGCTCAACGACATGTCTGCGCCCGAATGCCATCCATCGGGCGCGTTGTGCCGGATCGGCGGGGGTTATGTCCAGATCAGGCGCGTTGTGCCGACCCGGCTCGCGCACGAATTGCTGCGAGACCAGTGGTCAATAAAGCGAGGCCAGCGGGTGCCGGGATGCCGGCGGCGCTATAGCTCAGCGACAGGCCGGCACTGTTCAGGCCATTGACCGGATCGCCGGCGGTGGTGGCGTCAGGATGGTTACGGAAACTGAACTGAAACGCGATCTCGACCCCGTCCGTGCGCCACCGTGTCAGAACCGCCTCGGGCACGGCTGCGGTATAGAGCAGATTCAGATTATCCTGGCCGGCTGAACTGTCGTCCTCGCGCGCTTCGGCATCGGCCACATAAACCTGAAAACGGCCGTTATTGTCTGCATCACCGTCATTCAGCCGGGCGCTCTCGCCGTCGATAATGACATCGACGAATTCGCTGTTCGCGCCGAAGTCCCCGTTTAGATTAAGGGTCAATGTGCCATCGCCTATCGGCGTGCCGGGCAAAGAGGGGATTGTTTGCACAAAAGGGGTGGAGATGCCGTCATCCGCAATGCTTGTCGCGCCGCGGCAGAAAGCAGGATTGATCTTGCAAAGGTCGACGGCGACGTCGACGGGGGCGGCAACCGCCGTCAGTGGCTTCAGCGCTACGAAGAGCCCCACACTGATCCATTTCGTGGCCGCAAGATGCATCAAACGAATTCCCCGACTGGCAATGTCTGTTAGCATATCACGCCCGCATTTGCCAGAAAGCGCCCAAGCGGCCGCGAACGACAGGCGTCAAGGATCAGAGACCGACCCTTTACTCGCCGGGTCGCTGCGTATCCGGCGCCGCCTCTTGGGCCTCGCTTTCCTCGGGCTCCTTGGGTGCCGAGATGAACGACCAGACAAAGGCGATGGCGAGGCCCAGCCCGGTCCAGCCGAGCAGGAAATTGAACAGGAAGATCAGCGCGGTGCTTTCATGCCGGCGCAGCAGGGCGATGCCGGTCGGGATTAAATAAAAGGACAGGATCGCCAGGATGGCGATGATCACCACCAGCGTTCGGTTGATCGTCATAGCCGCATCCCCGAATGGATCGCCGCGATGCCATTGGCCAGATTGCGCACCCGCACCCGGTCCAGCCCCGCCTGCTGCATGCGGCCCGCCAGCGCCTGCTGATCCGGGAACTGGCGGATGCTCTCGACCAGATACTGATAGCTCTCACGGTCCTGCGCGATCAGCGCGCCCATTTGCGGGATCAGCGCGAAGGAATAGGTGTCATAGGCTCGCCGCAGCAGCGGGTTTTTCACCCGGCTGAACTCCAGGCAGAAAAACCGCCCACCCGGTCGCAACACCCGGCGCGCTTCGGCCAGCGCCGCATCGATATGGGTGACATTGCGCAGCCCGAAGGCGATGGTGATCACATCAGCGGAGCGGTCGGGAAAGGGCAGCGCCTCGGCATTGCCGCAGACAATATCCAGCCCGCCGACCAGCCCCCGGTCGATCGCCCGGTCGCGCCCGACGGCCAGCATGCTGGCATTGATATCGCAAATCGTCGCCTGCGCGTCAGGTCCGGCGGCGCGCAACCAGCGAAAGGCGATATCGCCGGTGCCGCCCGCCAGATCGATCAACCGATCCTCGGCCCGCGGCCGGGTCAGCGCGACAAAGCGATCCTTCCACAGCCGATGCACACCGCCCGACATGACATCATTCATGATGTCATAGCGCCGCGCAACGCGGTCGAAGACGCCGCGCACCATGCCGGTCTTGGCCGCCGGATCGACTGCGCGATAGCCGAAGAAGCCGGATTCCCGGCCGTCTGCTGTGATGCTGTCGGTCATGCCCCTGACATGACCGAACCGTGAACCTATGGCAAGATCAGCGCCGTCGCAGCGCCCACAAAGCGGGCCCGAAAAGGAAAACTGCCGCCGGAGCCGGGATGGCCTGGCCGCCATTGTCACCACCATCACCATCGCCCGGCGGGGTGTAATCCTCCAGCAGAACAATATCGCCGCGCAGCTCATCGCCGAAGCCGGTGCCGATATTCAGCGTGTTGAGCGCGCCGAGCGCCCCGCCGCCCTGCAAATACGCGGCTTCATTTTCGTAACTCGTGAACAGGCTGATCGTCAGATCGGTTCCGTCATCAAGTCGGCCCGTCAAAGTCAGCGTTGCCGGATCGAAAATGAAAGGATCGGTTGTCGGCCCATCGCCCCAGGCATCGATCGACAGGACCGAGCCTGCGACGATAAAGATCTTGTCCAGCGTACCGCCGGACAGATCGAGCCGGCCGCTCTGTTCGAGAAAAGCATCGAAGCCGTCATTGCCGGCCGACAGCTCGCCGCCCTCGAGGATCAGATTGCCGCCGCGGACAAGGGCGGCGGGGCTGCTGACAGCGGTATCGGGCGTCGTAAAGACACCGTCACGAACCGTGGCAATGGGCACGCCGCCGGAGGCAAACGGATCGATCAACAGGGCGCTGCCATCAATACTGATCGTCTCGGCAGCATGAACAATCGGGCGTTCGCGACCGCCGCTGCTGCCTTCAAAGGTGCCGCCATCGATCTCAAGGCTTCCCGCCCGCATCTCGATCGCCGCACCGCCGACATTGCCCCCACTAAAGCTGCCGCCATCGATATGAACTAGGGAGGTATCGTCCCTAAGCTGAAGCGCCGGCGCGCCCGGTGAGTAATGCGCGTCAGCGCCGGTTGGTGGGGGCAGGGCTGGACCGAAAGGCGACGGGGTTGTTGGCCTGTTGCCACCGGAAATGACCCCGTCAGATATCGAGACCTGGCCGTGGTCAACCACAATCCCGGCGCCGGCGCGATTGTCACTGCCACTGGAATCGCCGCCTCGGATTTCGGTTGCCGGCAGCGTGCCGGCAGCAGGCGCATTGAGGGTCAGACTGCCACCATTCCGGACATGGACCGCAGCCCCGCCGGTTGATAGCGAACCGCCCGTGATGACAGCATTGCCGGCCGTCAGCGCCGTATTGTCGAGATCGAGTCCGGTGCCGCCCAACACAGGCAGGACTTCGGGACCGCCGAACCGAGCCGCTGAAACGTTCAGCAGACCGCCCGGCTCAACCGTCCACGCACCGGAATCAGTCAGCTCTAGCGCGGTAGCGCCGGTCGAGATGCCGGCCGGCGCGACAGTGCCCGGCGCCGGCGCGATGGCCGTGCCGGCATCGATAATCAGGGATGCGCCGTCGTGGACGATGCCGGTTTGCGTATTTGAAAACGACGCAAACGACGTATCGACGGGCATCCAGTTGTCGAGCCCTGTCAATGTCGCAAAGGTAACTGTGCTTCCGGAAACGATCGCAACGTCATCAACAGCATCACTCCTGATCGCCGCGCCACTTGAAAATGTCGTCGTCGCCGCGCCACCGAAAAGCTGAACATCACCACCACCATCGCCGAGGATCAGGAATGGCGCGTCAGCGATGTCCAGCGCCGTGGCATTGCCGCGATCTGATCCAAGGATGGAAGCGCCGCCAAGGAGTGCCGAATAGGTGCGCAGGGATACGGCTGGCGCCCCTTGCGTTCCGGCGCCAAAGATACCGGCATTGATGAGGCTGAACACTGAAAGCCGAATCGGATCGCAACACAGATCCACGACGCGGCCATCAGCGACGCTGCCGATTCCGAGAAGATCCACCCCCGAGATAGACACATCTCCTTCCACGCCATCCTGGGTCCGAATTGGCACGGTAGTGTAATTCGTGGCTGCCGCCGCGCCGCTTAGCAGGATGCCGAGAACCGGCCCGGAAATTGAGACCAAGCCCCCCAATGAATGGATTGATACACGCATGGCGCCGTCACTTTCCTGCAAACTCTAAGCAAGCCAAGGCCCGCGAACGGCGCGCCCATGCCTCCAAACTTTCTGTGGAATAGCACCAATCCCGGCAAACGTCCAATTGATGCGTCGAATGACGCGCGAAAGGAGCAGCGGCGTCACAGAACCACCATGGCCAAACTGAGCAACAACCTTAACCGGCGTTGAGAAAATCCCGGACGGTCGCGCCGGCCTCGGCCAGGCCGACCCGTTCGATCTCGACATCCCGCGGGAAGGCGGTGGTCAGGCGGGTCGGTAGGGCGCTGTCGAGCAGGATGAAGACGCCGCGGTCACCCGCGCTGCGGATCAGGCGGCCATAGGCCTGTTTCAGCTTCAGCCGCGTCAGCATGTCGGTATAGCGCGATTTCCCGAAGGCTTCGGCGCGGGCCTTGTGCAGCAGGCTGGGGCGCGGCCAGGGGACGCGGTCAAAGACGATCAGCCGCAAAGCACGGCCGGGCACATCGACGCCGTCGCGGACCGCGTCCGTGCCGAGCAGGCAGCTATCGGGATCGGCGCGGAAAATGTCGATCAGGCTGCCGATGCCCATGCCGTCGATATGCTGCGCCAGCAGGGTCAGCCCGGCCTCGGCCATCGGCTGGGCCAGCCGCTTATGCACCTCGCGCAGCCGGTGAATGGCGGTGAACAGACCCAGCCCGCCGCCGCCGGCGGCCGCAAACAGCGCGCGATAGGCGCCGGCGATCTGGTCGGGATCGTTACGCGGCACATCATTGATGACGATGATCTTCGATTGCCCGGCATAGTCAAAGGGCGAGTCCAACGCGATCTCGCGCGCCTCGCCGCCATCGGCCAGCCAATGGCCACTGCCGGTGCGGGCGCGGGCGGCATCCCATTCACCCTCATCCCGCAGCGTCGCGCTGGTGATCAGCAGCCCCTGCGCCTGCGGCCCCAGCGTCGCGGCCAGCGGCACCGTCGGATCGATCCAGTGCCGGTGATAGCCGACATCAACATCGTGCCCGTCAAAGCGGTCGACGCCGAACCAATCAACGAAACCGTTCGGCACCGTGCCGGTCAGGCTGTCCAGCATCGCCCGCCAGCCGCCGAGCTGCTGGCTGCCGCGCCGCGCCAGCCCGCGCGCCAGCGCATCCAAACGGCGGCGGCTGTCGCTGTCCAGCTCATCCCCTTCATCGGACAAAATGGCGCGCAGGCGAGCGATCAAGGCCCCGATCGGAGCTTCCAGCTCGGCCAGGGCGGCGTTGAGGACCCGCGCCGCCTCGGCCAGACCGGCCAGCAACGGGTCGGTCGGCACTTCCAGCCCGAACAGGCTGCCGCGATGGTCACTGCGGGCATAGACCTGCTGCCGCACCAAACCCAGAAATGCCTCGGCCGGGCCATTCGACGCACCGTCAGACAACCGCCTGTGCCAGCCTTCGCCGGGCAAGGCACGCGCCGCCAGATCAATCGCGTCCAGCAACGCATAGGCGTCATCATCATCGGCCAGCGCGCCCTCAAGCCGCGCCCGCAGGCCCCGCACCCGGCTGCGCGACCGGGTGTCGGAGCCGATCAGCCAGCGGCGCAGCTCCGCCCCTTCCTGCCCGCTGAGGGTGAGGGAAAAGGCGCTGTCGGCCGCATCGAACAGATGATGACCTTCATCGACGACATAGCGGCCGGGCAGCTCGCGATCATCGGCTTCGAGGTCGAGCGCAGTGCGCGCCGCCTGCAACAGCACCAGCGCATGATTGGCGATGACGATATCGGCGCGGCGGGCCTTGCGAATGCTGCGCTCGATAAAGCATTTTCGGTAATGGGTGCAGGCGCTGTAAATGCACTCGCCGCGCCGGTCGGCCAGCCCGCTGGTCAGGCGCCGGCCCAGCAGCTCGATCAGCCAGCCGGGCAGATCGCCGCCGACCAGCGCGCCGTCACTGCTGGCCGCCGCCCAGCGCGCCATCAGCGCCAGCGCGACCCGGGTTTGCGGGCTGGGATTGGGGCTGGAATTGGGGATGCGGGCCGCCTCCTCGAAATTCAGCAGGCAAAGATAGTTTTCGCGGCCCTTGCGCTGCACCACCTTGCGCGCCCGTGTTGCCGCCTCGGGGTAGAGCTGCGCCAGCTCGGCATCGATCTGCCGCTGCAGGTTCTTGGTATAGGTCGAAATCCATACCGGCGCGCCGTTCTGCTCGGCCCACAGCGTCGCCGGCGCCAGATAGCCCAGCGTCTTGCCGACCCCGGTGCCGGCCTCGGCCAGCACCAGATTCGGCGTATCCGGATGATTGCGGGCGGTAAAGGCATGCCGCGCGGCATCGGCGAACTGGCGCTGCGCCGGGC
>CAZRBL010000013.1:0-9219 GCA_964598335.1 uncultured Rhodospirillales bacterium | reverse complement strand
GCCTGGCCTCGGCGGTTTTCTCCGGCCCCAGCAGGCCGATCAGCGCCTGCAGCCTTTCCTGCACCGCAGACTCGGCCGGGGCGTCCTGTCCGGGCGGCGGCGGCGGGCCGTCCTCGCGCCATTCCGGCAAGCGTGACCAGACGGCAAGCGGCTGCGCTTTTTTCGCCGGGCCGGCCGGGGCACCGAGCGCCTGCAGCACCGCCTCGGCCCAGGGCCAGGCAGCGGGACGGACATCGCCGCCGGACAGCGACCAGGCCAGCGCGATGGCGGCCGCCGCATCGGGCCGGTTCGGCTCGGCCAAAAGCATCAACAGGCGCTCGGCAGCCGCGCGCAGCGTCAAACAGGCATCCTCCGCATTATCCGGCGGCGGCAGCCCCAGCGCCATGGCCAGTCCGCGCGGGCTGGGCACGCAAAACCGCGCCGGCAGGACAAAGGCGAACAGCTCCAGCACATCAAAGGCCGCCAGCGCCTCCGCCCCCAGCCCGCGCGCCGTCGCCCGCCAATGGCAGACAATCGGCATGGCGCCATCAAGGGCGGGCGTCACATCCTCTGGCGCCAGCGTCTCAAACGCCCCATCGGCATCGAGCATCGTCGCCCGGCCATGCTGGACAACCAGGGTCGGTGCGGCTGGCAGCGCTATCCGCGGTGGATCGGAATGGGTGGTGCTGGGCATCGGCGTGTCCTATGTGCCAGCGTGTGACGCAAACGGAAACCGCCGAAATGACAGCCGACCTGCAATCCCTCGCCCAAGATGCCCGCGCCTGGCCGTTCGAGGAGGCGCGCAGCGTGCTGAAACGGCTGAACGGCAAGGCGCCGGAAAAGGGTTTTGTACTGTTTGAAACCGGCTATGGGCCCAGCGGCCTGCCGCATATCGGCACCTTTGGCGAGGTCGTGCGGACAACGATGGTCCGGCACGCCTTTTCGGTCCTCGCGCCGGATATTCCCAGCAAACTTGTTTGCTTTTCGGATGATCTGGATGGGTTGCGGAAGGTGCCGGACAATATCGCCAATCCGGAGATCATCGCGCCTTATGCCGAGGCCAGGGACGAAGCAGGGCGCAGTATTCGGCATGGCTCGCCGCTGTCCACGGTTCCGGATCCGTTCGATCCCGACAAGACATTTGCCGGCGAGAACAATCGCAAGCTGCGCGCCTTTCTCGATACATTCGGCTTTGAGTATGAATTTCTGTCCTCGACCGAGTGTTACCGAACGGGCCGTTTCGATGCGGTTTTGATCCGTATGCTGGAACAGCTTGAGGCGGTGACCGCAACGGTGACGCGCATTCTGAGCGAGGAACGCAAGCGCAGCTATTCGCCGTTTCTGCCGATTGTCAGCCGCTATGACGACGCTCTCGGCGCCGAGCGGCTGCAGGTCCTGCACAATGCCGTGATCCGAGAGGCGAAGCCCGAGGCCGGGCTGGCGGTCTTCCAAGAGGTCGATGAAAACGGAAACGGCATCAATGATGCCTTTGAGCATGCGGTGACGGGGGGGCACTGCAAATTGCAGTGGCGGCCGGATTGGGCGATGCGCTGGGTGGCGCTGGATGTCGATTACGAGATGTCGGGCAAGGATCTGATCGACAGCGTGCGGATCAGCAGCCAGGTGACAAAAACGATCGGCGGCCGGCCGCCGGCCGGGCTGACCTATGAGCTGTTTCTGGACGATCAGGGGCAGAAGATCAGCAAGTCCAAGGGCAATGGGCTGGCGGTCGAGGAATGGCTGCGTTACGCGCCGGCGGATTCGCTGGCGCTTTATATGTTTCAGAAGCCCAAGACCGCCAAGCGGCTGTATTTCGACGTGATTCCCAAGGCGGTCGATGAATACGTCACCTTCCTGCAGAAATTCGGCGAGGAAACGCCCGAGGAACGGCTGAAAAACCCGGTCTGGCACATTCATGGCGGCGAGCCGCCGCAGGACCGCCGCCATGCCATGCCGGTCAGCTTTGCGCTGCTGCTCAACCTCGCCAGCGCCGCCAATGCCCATGACCCACAAATCTTGTGGGGCTTCATCGAACGCTATGCGCCCGAGGCCAGCCCGTACAGCATGCCGTTCCTTGACGATCTGGTCCGCCACGCCGTCGCCTATTACGAGGATTTCGTCCAGCCGCATAAACAGTTCCGCGCGCCGACCGAGCTTGAGGTCCTGGCCCTGCAAGAGCTGGACGACAGGTTGGCGGGCCTCCCCGCCAACGCGGACGGCGAGACAATCCAGACCGAGATTTACGCTGTCGGTAAGGCGCATGCCTTCGAGAATCTGCGCGACTGGTTCCGCGCGCTGTATGAGGTGCTGCTGGGCCAAAGCGCCGGCCCCCGCTTCGGCTCCTTCGTCGCCCTCTACGGCATCGCCGAAACCCGGGCGCTGATTGCCAGGGCGCTGGCGGGGGAGCTGGCCGCATGAGCGGTTCGGCGGCTGATGACAGGCCGCTTGAGATAGTGCTGCTGCCGAATAACCGGTGGAGTGAAAGGGGCCAAACCGGCGCTCAGGACGGCAAGACCATGGTCGATGCCTTGCGTGAGCAGGGACATCAGGTGACCATCATCGAGCCGACCAGGGCGCCTTGGTGCGGCTTTCCCAGAGATGCCTTCATGCGCGGCTTCGACCCGCTGCGCGCGCTGCGTGTGCTGTTCGGCCATCGCAGAGCCGATGCCGTCATCTCCACTTTTGAACCCGGCATCTTCTTTCTGGCCCTGATGCGCAGGCTGTTCCTTTTTCGGCCAAAGCTGATCATGTGGGAGGTGAATGTCGGGACGGGCTGGGCCTTTCGCGATAAGGTGATTGGCCTGACGGCACCGCGCGTCGATGCCGTCTTGACCCTTTCCGATGGCCATACCGAGGCCTTGAAGCGGGAGTTCCCGAGGACCCGGCGCGCCATACCGATCTATAGCGCCAGAGACCTGCCGCCGATCGATGCGGTGCCTGAACCGGCCGAGCGGAAGCGGCAAATCCTGCTCGTCGGCGAGGATGCCGGGCGTGATATCGACGTGGTGATCGACGCGCTGGACCGCATCGATCTGCCCTTGCTGGTCAAATCCCGCCGCGCCGCCAGGAAATTGGCGCCGTTGAACCGGGACGATATCGAGATTGTCGACGGTTTTCTGGACTTCCCGGAATTCATCAAGCTGTACAAGCAATCGACGATGGCCATGATCACGCTCGACCCGGTGCCCTATCCCAGCGGCATCACCAGCCTGCTTGAGGCGATGGCAGCGCGTACGCCCGTAATCGTGACCGATACGCGCAGCCTCTACCCGTTTATCCAGCACGGCAAAACAGCGCACCTGATCCCGCCGCATGATCCCGAGGCGCTGGTCGAGGCGGTGGAAAAGCTGGACAGCGATCCCGATTATGCCCGCAGCCTGGCAGAGAACGCCCGCCGCATGATCGAAACCGATTACCGGGTCGAAGCCCGCGCCGCCGACATGGCACGGATTATCCGTACGCTATAGGCGCCGGCACCAGGAATCGACGCGACCGGGCTGGGCGGGTTCAGCGATCTGCGCGACGGGTTCCGCGCGCTGATTGCCGGGGCGCTGGCGGGGGTGCAGGGGTGGGCCGGAATGATCTAAAACTGTGCTAGCGGCGGCGGAGAAAGCCCAAGGCAGGCAGCAGCAGCGCCGTCACTGCCGGCGCGGGAATGGCCGAAACGCCGGTCAGCAGCACGGTGTCCAAACCGCTGTCATCAAAGCCAGAGGTGATGTCCATATTGATGCCAAGAAAATCGGCATTGGCCCGCAGATCAGCCCAGCTTCCGCTATCAATCGTCCACCCGGCCTGATCGGTCAGGCTGACGCTCCATTGGGTCCAGTTACTCGTTCCAAACGAAGGAAAGACGAAGGTAGCGCGGCTGCTCGGGCTTCGCAGATACACCTGTGGGCTGGCAGTGGCAGGCCAACCGCCGAAATCCGTCACGCGATGGAAAAAGGATAATGTGATCTGGCGATGATCAGCCCAGTCCAGATAGGCTGCAGGCGCCACGGCGGTCATCGGCAGCGCACCGGTCAAATCATCAAACTCGATGAAACCGCCGGATTCACCGCCAGTGGGCCGGTAAGAGACGGTCGCGCCGCCTGCACTCTCCGTATCCCAGCCCTCGAGACCGGTGGAAAAATCAGTTTGCGCCAAGATCACCGGCGTCGCCTGCGCGGTGCTGCCAATCAACAGCGACACCAGGATGAAAGCGAAAATTCTGGACAAGGCGTGCCCTCCCTCGAGCATCCGACTGTTTGAAAACTAGCACAGCCGCGCGATCTAAGCCACCACATTCACAATCCGCCCCGGCACGACGATGACCTTTTTCGGCGGGCCGTTCAGATGGCGGGCGACGTCGGGGTGGTCGAGCGCGAGAGCCTCGACCGCGTCCTTGGGAAGGTCCGGCGCGACCTCGATCACGGCGCGCTTCTTGCCGTTGACCTGCACCGGCAAAGCGATGGTGTCGGCGGCGAGCAGGGTTTCGTCGGCCTCGGGCCAGGCGGTATCGACCAGCGGCGTTGTGTGGCCGAGCTGTTCCCAGAGCTCCTCGGTCAGATGCGGCGCCATGGGGTTGAGCAGGCGGACGAGGATTTCGAGGGCTTCACGGATCGCCCAGGCATCGGCGTCGTTTGACGCCTTGAAGTCGCCGATGGCGTTTGAGAGTTCGCGGCAGCGGGCGACGGCCTTGTTCAGGGCGAAGCGGTCAATGTCTTCGGCCACCCCGATGATCGTCTTATGCGCCAGGCTGCGCAGTTTCTTGCCGTCATCCGAAAACTCAGACGGCGGCGCTGACCCCGCAGAAGGAATGCCATCGAGGGCGTCCTCGAAGAGGCGCCAGAGGCGGCCTGTATAGCGCCAGGCGCTGTCGAGGCCGGTTTCGGTCCATTCCATATCGCGCTCGGGCGGCGTGTCAGACAGGATGAACAGCCGCGCGGCATCGGCGCCATAGGCGTTGATAATGTCCTCGGGGTCGACCGTGTTGCGCTTGGATTTCGACATTTTTTCCTGGCGCCCGACGGTGACCGCGCTGCCATCGGACAGGCGCACCGCGCTGCCGTCCTCACGCTTGTCGATTTCGGCCGGGGACAGCCAGGCGCCATCGGCGGCCTGATAGGTTTCGTGGGTGATCATGCCTTGCGTGAACAGACCCGCGAAAGGCTCATCGATATCGAGATAGCCGCAGCGGCGCAGCGCGCGGGTGAAAAAGCGCGAATACAGCAAATGCAGCACCGCATGTTCGATGCCGCCGACATATTGATCGACCGGCAGCCAATAGGCGGCGCTGTCCCTGGAAAACCCCTCGGCGGCGTTATGCGGATCGGCAAAGCGCGCGAAATACCAGCTGCTTTCGAAAAAGGTATCGAAGGTGTCGGTCTCGCGGATCGCGGGGCGGCCGGTTTCCGGGCAGGTGGTGTGCTTCCAGCTTGGGTGGCGTTCCAGCGGGTTGCCGGGCCGGCTGAAATCGACATCCGCGGGCAGCTCGACGGGCAGCTGATCCTTGGGCACCGGCACCATGGCGCCGTCATCGACGCGGTAGACGACCGGGATCGGACAGCCCCAATAGCGCTGCCGTGAAATGCCCCAGTCGCGCAGCCGGTAATTGGTCACCGCCTGTCCCATGCCCATGGCCTCGATGCGCGCGATCGCCTCGGCCTTGGCGTCATCGACGCTCATCCCGTCAAGAAAATCCGAATTGAAGATGCTGCCGGGGCCGGTATAGGCCTCGTCTTCGATGGCAAAGTCGGCCGCTGCTGCATCCGGGGGCAGGACGACCGGGATCACCGGCAGATCGTATTTGCGGGCGAAATCCAGATCGCGCTGATCATGCGCCGGGCAGGCAAAGATCGCACCGGTGCCGTAATCCATCAGCACGAAATTGGCGATATAGACCGGCAGCGTGCGCCCCTCGATAAAGGGATGCCGGACAGACAGCCGGGTGTCGTAGCCGCGCTTTTCGGCCTGTTCGATGGCGGCCTCGCTGGTGCCCAAAGCGCGGCATTCCCTGATGAAGGCAGCGGCCTCTGGATCGTTCTCGGCGACCTGCTCGGACAGCGGGTGATCGGGCGACAGCGCAATAAAGCTGGCGCCGAACAGGGTATCGGGCCGGGTGGTATAGACCTCGATCTCCTCGTCATTATCGGTGCGGGCAAAGCGCATTTGCAGGCCCTGGCTCTTGCCGATCCAGTTTTCCTGCATCAGCCGCACCTTGTCCGGCCAGCGCTCCAGCCCTTCGAGCCCGGCCAGCAGATCCTCGGCATAATCCGAGATGCGCAGGAACCACTGGTTCAGCTTGCGGCGCTCGACCGGCGCGCCGGTGCGCCAGCCCTTGCCGTCGATCACCTGTTCATTGGCCAGCACGGTCTGATCGACCGGGTCCCAGTTGACGACGCTTTCCTTGCGATAGGCGATGCCGGCCTCGAGGAAATCGAGGAACATCGCCTGTTCATGCTTGTAGTAATCGGGATCGCAGGTCGCGATCTCGCGGTTCCAGTCGATCGACAGCCCCATCATTTTGAGCTGCTCGCGCATCGCCGCGATATTGGATTTGGTCCACTCCGCCGGGTGGCGGTTATTGGCAATCGCCGCGTTTTCCGCCGGCAGGCCGAAGGCGTCCCAGCCCATCGGATGCAGGACATTATCGCCCTTGGCCCGGCGATAGCGGGCGATGACATCGCCGACGGTGTAATTCTTGACATGGCCGACATGGATGCGCCCCGAGGGATAGGGGAACATCTCAAGGACGTAAGACTTCGTCTTGCTGCTATCGGCCTGGACGGCGAAGCAATCGCTTTCGGCCCAGCGGGCCTGCCATTTGGCTTCGACTTCTTTCGGATTGTAGCGGGTCATCGGGCGGGACTCTTACTCATGCCCGCCCGATGTGCCGATTATGCCGATTTATCGCAAGAGGCGGCGCGATGCGATGGCGAGGCCGACGAGAAACAGCGCGACAGGTGCCGCGGGTCCGGGAACCTCGGCCGCAGCTTCGAAAAAGCCGATCGTGACCGGGAAAGCATAGCTATTATCGCCCGGCATGGCATCCAGAATGGCGACGCGAACAGTGTCGCCGAATGCGACTTCAAAGGAGGTGGATGCCGGATTTTCCAGAGCCAGTTGCGGTGTTCGGTATCGACCGCCGGTAGAGACGGTGGTCTCGATGCCGTTTACGTCGAGATAGAAGAAACTCAACCACCCCCGCGTGCAGTCCGAGCCATCGGGCTCACAGCCGTCCGTCTGGCCCCAGGCGTTCCAGCTGCCGCCGATCATCCGCGTCTCATAGAAACCGGGCGACAGGGAGACGGCTGTCCATTGATTGACCTGATTGATTTCCGCCTCGGCGATGGGCGCAGCGGCAACCGATGCCCCGAAGAAAGCGACCATCAGGCCAAAGGCAGCGGCAAAGATAGTGTTGATCATCGTCATCTCCTTCCAGAACAGTCCTTAGGCGCTGCGATGGTACGCGCCGGCCATCCGTCACCATGCACAGCCAGACATGGCGGCGGCGCCGGTTCCCCAGCCCCGTCTCAGCAGCCTCGCCCGAACCGGCGGCGGGCAGCGAGAAGACCCGGCAGCAATGTCAGCAGCCATGCGGCGCCCGGTGCCGGTATCGGCTCGGCGTCGGGCTGGGGGTCGTTGACACCATCATCCTCGACCACCGCCGAGATGCTGAGCTCGGCGAAATCGAAGGCGATATAGACGTCCTGCGGCAAGAACTCGACCATGACATAGGCATCATAGCCGCCGGGCGTGGCGGTAAAGACCTCGGAAAAGCCCAATGTCGCCGTTGCTGCGTCGATCAGCCCGTCAAGATTTTGCCCGCCCTGATCCTGAAAGCGCGTGACCTGTGTCTCGCGGCTGGTCTCATCGGCAAAGGTCAGCCGAACATCGCCATTCACCCCGAGATCGCCGAAGACGAGATTGAAAAACACATCGCTGGACGGATCGACATCGCCGGCGGCGACGCGGAAGTCGAAGATGAACACCGCCGGATTGCCGATGGTATCCACCGAGCGGTCGGTCCAGCTTGCGCCGCTGGACCCCCGGTCGCTGAAACCGATGCCGTTGAGGGCTGTATCGGCGGCTTCGGCCGCGCTCTGGTTATCGAAGGGATCGGACGGGTTGACGCTGCTATCGCCGGCCCGGTTGGGCAGGAATTCACCGATTTCGAGGAGATTGTCGCCATCGGTATCGGCCGGGCCGCCGACCGCATTGATGAGCGCGCTGGTATCGGTCTCACCGAAGCCGTCGAAATCGCCGATCCGCAGGAATTCAAAGGGCGCGGCCATCGCGAAGGCCGGCAGCAGGAAACCGATCGCTGCCAGCAGCGCTGCCATGCGCGTCACATTTCCGAGGGTCATGCGCCTCTCCGCTCTCACCATACCTTGATACGCGATAGCTTAGCTCAAACCGCTCGCCGCTTCAATTGCGGGCGCCCGAGGGAACGATGTCCTCAGCGGCAGGGTGGTCGATCTCGTGGTGGTCCCTCGGCCGGTTCCTTGTGTTTGCAGGCTCCGCACAGGCCCGTCACGGTCAAGGGACCGGCATGAAGCTGCGGCGCGGCCAGAAACACGCTCTGTCCGACAAATGCGCCCGGCACGATCCTGAAAACAACGCGCCCCTTGACGGACGTAGCTACTCGTCCGGCTGGCCGATGCGGAGCTGGCGGGCGCGGGTCAGGATGGTGCGTTCGAGCTGGCCGGCGGTTTCGTCGCTGACGGCGGCATCGAGCCATTCCCCATTGCGGCCCAGCGCCTGGCGGAACACCGAAACGCGGATGCCGTCGGCGCGCAGGTCACGGGTCAGCACGAAAGCGTTGATCTTGAAACGCTCATTGCGGACGCCGGGCGGGGTGTACCAATCGCTTATGATGACGCCGCCGAACGGATCGGCGCTTTCGATCGGGATGAAGGACAAGGTGTCCAGCGTTGCCCGCCACAAAAAGCCGTTCACCCCGACACCGCCGCCGGTCGGGCTGTCATCCTGCACGCGGCGGATCGGCGGGTCCTGTGTCGACCGTGCCGCGCGCGCCGTCTCGCCGCGGCCGCTTCGTCCGAGAATGGTCAGCCCGCCCTCGCCGTCATCATCGAAAATGCCCGGCTGTTCCCGCTCGGCGCGGTCCGGATCAGGGAAATCGCTCTCAGCGCCGCCGGAGCAGGCGGCGAGGGCGGCAAGGGCGAGAGTGGCAAGAAGAATACGCAAAAGGTGCATGGTATCTTGATTTGGTTGGGCCGGTCCGCCCCTCACCCCTGCAAG
>CAZRBL010000012.1:52276-57320 GCA_964598335.1 uncultured Rhodospirillales bacterium | reverse complement strand
AGATGGCAACGGCAAGCGCATCGGCGGCATCGGTCGGCATCGTGCCGCTGCCGGGCAATAGGCGCGCCACCATCATCTGGATTTGCGCCTTGTCGGCATGACCGGTGCCGACCACCGATTTCTTGATCAGATTGGCCGGATATTCAGATACCGGCAGCCCCGCCTGCGCCGGCACCAGCAGACAAACCGCCCGCGCCAGCCCCAGCTTGAGCGTCGATGTCGGGTTCTTGTTGACGAAGGTCTCTTCGACGGCGGCTGCATCAGGTCGGTGTTCGGCGATCACCGCCTTCAGCCCTTCAAACAATTGCAGCAACCGGGCGGCGGTCTGGGCATCCGCATCGCTGTCGATCACGCCATGCGCGACATGCGACAACCGGCTGTCCCTGGCCGCAATAATACCCCAGCCCATGCGCCGCAAACCGGGATCGATACCGATAATCCGTGTCGCTGCGTCCTTCCTGCTCACGCCGTCAGCCGTTCGAGCACGTCGTCGGAAAGCTCGAAATTTGCGTGTACCGTCTGGACATCGTCATTATCGTCGAGCGCATCGATCAGCTTGAGCAGATCGTCGGCCTGATCTTCGGGGACCGGTACTGTATTCTGCGGCCGCCAGACCAGCTCGGCGCTCTTCGGTTCGCCGAATTTGGCTTCGAGCTGTTCGAGCACCGCATGCAGACCGTCATTGGCGCAGATCACCTCATAGCTCTCGTCACCGCCGTCGACATCATGCGCGCCGGCCTCGACCGCCGCTTCAAACAGCTTCTCGAAATCGACGGTTTCGGTGCCGTAAACAATGCTGCCGATTTGATCGAACATGAAGCTGACCGACCCCGTCTCGCCCAGATTGCCGCCATGCTTGGTAAAGGCTGAGCGGATATCGGCGGCAGTGCGGTTGCGGTTATCCGTCAACGCCTCGACGATCAGCGCAACCCCGGCGGGCCCGTAACCTTCATAGCGGATTGCTTCATAATCCGCGCCGTCGCCGTCCGGACTGCCGGCCTCGATTGCGCGTTTGATCCGGTCATTCGGCATGTTCTGCGATTTCGCCGCCGCGATGGCCCCGCGCAGACGAGGATTGGCCGCCGGGTCGGGCAGGCCCATCTTGGCCGCGACCGTGATTTCCTTGCTCAGCTTGGCAAAGATCTTGGCGCGCTTTTTGTCCTGCGCGCCCTTGCGGTGCATGATGTTCTTGAATTGTGAATGACCTGCCATCGGCGAGCTTCGCGTTATCAGTTCAAGCCGCGACTCTGATACCAAGCAGCGCGCCTCTTATAAAGAGAGGAGCTATTCCGCTGCTTCGGCCGCCGCGCCCTTTTCGGGCAGGTTCTGAGCCAGGCGACCGCCCAGCCGCACCGGCTCAATCTGCCGCGCAAGCCCGGTTATGGGATCGGTTTCGACGAAGACACCGCACAGGGTCGCCGCACCGGTCGCCGGGCTCATCTTGCCGGACGGCATCTTGCGCACGAATTTGCCGACCGCGAGATCCTTCTTCATGCCGATGACACTATCGTAATCGCCGCACATGCCGGCATCGGTCTGATAGCTGGTGCCGCCGGGCAGGATTTGCGCATCGGCCGTCGGAATGTGCGAATGCGTCCCGACCACGAGCGAGGCGCGACCGTCACAAAAATGTCCCATCGACATCTTTTCGCTTGTCGCCTCGCCGTGAAAATCGACGAGAACAGCCTGCACCGACTTGCCGAGCGGGTGCGCCTTCAGCGCGGCATCCACCGCGGCAAAGGGGTCGTCAAGCGGATCCATGAACAAACGCGCCATGGCGTTGATCACCAGGATCTTGCCGCCGCCTGAGGTCTCCAGCACCACCTGGCCGCGCCCGGGCGTGCCCTTGGGATAATTCAGCGGCCGCAGCAGCCTTGGATCCTTGCCGATATAGCTGATGATCTCGCGCTGGTCCCAGATATGATTGCCGGTGGTAATGCAATCGACACCGGCGGCGTAGAACTCTTCGCAAATCTTGGCGTTGATCCCGAAACCGTGGGCCGCGTTCTCGCCATTGACGATGACCGCATCAAGCGCCAGCCGTTGGCGCAAATCCGGCACATGGGAAAGGACCGCTTCGCGGCCGGCGCGCCCGACCACATCACCGCAGAACAAAAATCGCATCGCCCTTACATAACAGGCTTTGCCGATTCAGCCAGCTTTGCGGGCGGGTCTTATCGCCTCAGCTTCGGTCAGGATAAGGTCGAGCGGTTGGTCATGCGCTTCGATCGGCAGGGCCTCGGCCTCCTGCGCGGCGAAAGCGACGCCGATCGCCATCACCGGCTTATGCTGTCGCAGCACCGCCAGGGTCCGGTCAAAAAATCCGAGCCCCATGCCGAGCCGGCCGCCCATACGGTCAAAGGCGAGCAGCGGCGTCAGCACGATATCCGGCAGGACCTCGGCAGCCCTGTCGAGCGGGGCCGGGATCGCCAACGCATCCGGCGCCAACGCATCGCCGAGCGCAAAACGGCGGTATTGCAGCGCCGAATCGCGTGCGATCACGACAGGCAGCGCAAGCGCCTGCCCGCGCTGGGACAAAACCCGCAAGACCTCAATGGGATCAATCTCGCTGCCGACCGCAATATAGCCGCCGACCACGGCGTCAGCGGGCAGCTCGGGCAGGTTGCGGGCGAGGTCGGCCGGGGCGCGGGCCGCGCCGCGAGCGGCGGACGCCATGGTGCGACGGCGCTTGAAGATCCGGCGCAGCTCGGCCTTTTCTGTTCGCTGCAATGCCGAGGTCACGATCCGGAACGCCCGGGAAAGGGGAGATGAGCGAAAGACGCGAGTGAAAGGTGGCCGCGTGAGCCGGTGGCGATGTCATATCCGCTTAGGACCCGGATAAACCAGGTGGGCGCCGTGATACCCGGACCACGATCCGGACAGGGACAGCTCCCAAAGCGAATGACCATAGGCCCCAGGGATATCGAGTGCCTGCCGAACCCCGCAGCCGCCTTTCGCTTCCTGATATAGGGCATTTTTATCACGCGCAGCACCCCCCTTGCCGCGTAACCCGCCAAGCCGGTCGCGCTATGCCTGCTCCAACCGGTCGGCAATGCTTTCGATCCGGCCGGCCAATGTCTCGAGCGCGGCGGTTACCGGTGCCAGATCGACGTCGACAGCGCCATTATGCGCGCCCGGGGGCACGGCCCCGCCGCTTTCCAGCTGGGCCCGCAGATCGCTGATCTGGTCGGCGAGCATGATGCTTGTCAGCGCCAGCAAATGCGCCTCGCTGGCCGAGCTGCCGGCGAAGTGGCGCAGATGATCGTCGACATAAGCCGCAAGAGTTCGTACGCGCGGCTGCTCACCCTCATCACAGGCGACGGTATAGGGACGATTATTGATCAGCACATCGACGGTCGGCATCGCTTCACCCCTCGGCCAGCACGGCTTCGATTTGCGCGATTGCGCGGTCGAGCCGGCCGCCGACATCTTCCTTCAGGCTTTGCAACCGCGCCTGTGTCGCCTGTACCGTTTCGGGCAGCGCCGCCGCATCGCCGGGCTGTCTCGCTGCGGCCGTCTCCAGCCGCGCGGTGGCGTTTTCCAGGCGCTCAAGCGCTTGGCGGAGCGAGTCATCCATGGCGGCAGCAGACACAGCGGACAAAGAGAATATTAGACCCAGTTAAAGCGGATTGCGATCAGCGCTTCGCAAATGCTTGATTTCGCCCCGAAGGTAGTCTCGCGCCGATAGGCGGTCAAGCGATATCGCTCGGCGGAATGGCAGTCGAGGCGAGTGCATCATGTTGACCTGCGCCGCCGGTCATGGCCTTGTCGCGCCGCATTGCCGATCCCCCGATAAGACTGACGATGACGACATCAGAAACATCTGTTTCCCCCGTTTCCCATGCCGATATGGCGAATGCGATCCGCGCTTTGGCGATGGATGCGGTTGAGGCCGCGAAATCAGGCCATCCGGGCATGCCGATGGGCTGCGCCGATATCGCCACGGTGCTGTTCACCCAGATCATGCGTTTCGATCCGCAGACACCGGACTGGCCGGACCGCGACCGCTTTATCCTGTCGGCCGGGCATGGCTCGATGCTGCTTTACGCACTCGGCTTCCTGCTGGGCTATCAGGGCATGACGCTCGAACAGCTGCGCAATTTCCGCCAGCTCAATGCGATCACAGACGGCCATCCTGAACATAATGTCGGGGTCGGCATTGAGACCACCACCGGCCCGCTGGGTCAGGGTTTCGGCAATGCGATCGGTTTCGCGCTGGCCGAAAGACTGCTCAATGCCCGGTTCGGCACCGAGCTGGTCGATCACTTCACCTATGTCATCGCCAGCGACGGCGATCTGATGGAAGGCATCAGCCATGAATCAGCATCATTGGCGGCGCATCTGCAGCTTGGACGGCTGATTGTCCTATGGGACGACAACAAGATATCGATCGACGGGTCGACCGATCTCAGCTTTACGGAAAACGTGCCGGCTCGCTTTGAAGCCTATGGCTGGGATGTGCAGAGCATTGACGGGCACGATCCCGCGCAAATCGCTGCGGCGCTGACCGATGCCAGATTGTCGCCGAAGCCGAGCCTGATCGCCTGCCGCACCACCATTGGCTATGGCGCTCCGAACAAGGCCGGCACCGCCGGAGCTCATGGGGCGCCGCTGGGCGCGGATGAAATTGCCGCCGCGCGGGACCGTCTCGGCTGGCCGCATGCGCCCTTCGAGATTCCCGACGATATTCTGCACGCCTGGCGCGCGGCGGGCCGGCGTCACGGCGCGGCGGTCAGCGACTGGCAGGCACGGCTCGACAAGTCACCGCAAAAAGCCGATTTTTCCGGCGCCATGGACGGCGCATTGCCGGCCGCCGCGATGACCGCGATCCGGCAGGTGCGGGCCGAGGCTGCCGAGCAGCGTCCGACCATCGCCACGCGCAAGGCATCGGGGAATGTACTGGACAAGCTGGCGCCGGTTTTTCCGACACTGATCGGCGGCTCGGCCGATCTCAGCGGCTCGAACAACACCAGGCCGGCCGGCGCAACCGCCGTCAGCAGCCCGGATTATGCCGGCAATTATGTGCATTACGGGGTTCGCGAGC
>CAZRBL010000012.1:0-52266 GCA_964598335.1 uncultured Rhodospirillales bacterium | reverse complement strand
CGGCATGGCGCTGCATGGCGGTATCGTGCCCTATGGCGGCACCTTTCTGGTCTTCAGCGATTATTGCCGCCCGTCGATCCGGCTGGCCGCCCTGATGAAGCAACGGGTCGTTTTCGTCATGACGCATGACAGCATCGGCCTGGGTGAAGACGGGCCCACGCACCAGCCGGTTGAGCATCTGGCCGCGCTGCGCGCGATCCCGAACCTTCATGTCTTCCGCCCGGCAGACGCGGTCGAGACAGCAGAATGCTGGGAGCTGGCGCTGACCCGAACCGATGGGCCGTCGCTGCTGGCGCTCAGTCGCCAGGGATTGCCGACGGTCTGCAGCGAATTCGGCCCCGAATTGCCGAGCGCCAAAGGCGGCTATGTCATCCGCGATACGGGCGGCGCGCCCGAGGTGACGATCATCGCCAGCGGCTCGGAACTGAGCATCGCGCTCGATGCCGGCCAACAGCTCGCCGAAGACGGCGTGGGCGCGCGCATCGTTTCCCTGCCCTGTCGCGAGTTGTTCCTGGCTCAAGGGCGGGATTATGTCGACGCGGTGCTGGGCGAAGACCTGCCGCGGATCGGCATCGAGGCTGCGGGGCCGATGGGGTGGGACACGCTGTTGGGGCCGAACGGCCGTTTCATCGGCATGACGGGCTTCGGCGCCTCAGCGCCGGCCGGTGAGCTTTACGAGCATTTCGGCATCACCGCTGATGCCGTTGTCGCGGCGGCGAAGGAGATGGTGGAGACGTAATCCGACGTCATCCCGGGCTTGACCCGGGATCCATACGGACTCTCAGTCCCGCGCTCATGGACCCCGGATAGCGCTGCCGGGGTGACGGGTTGGGAATGTCAGCCCGCCACCACCTTGTTCGTCGCGTCGACCAAGCTCTTCACAGCGGCGACGGAGTTGTCGAACATCGTTTTCTCCTCATCGCTGAGCGCGATTTCGACGATGCGTTCGACGCCGCCGGAGCCGATCACGACCGGCACACCGATATAAAGCCCGTCAACACCGTATTCGCCCGATAGCAGCGCCGCGCAGGGCAATACGCGCTTCTTGTCGAGCAGATAGCTCTCCGCCATGGCGATGGCGCTGGCGGCGGGGGCGTAGAAGGCCGAGCCTTTTTCCAGAAGCTTGACGATTTCCGCGCCGCCGTCTCGGGTGCGTTGGACAATCGCGTCGAGCTTTTCCTGCGTTGTCCACCCCATCGCCACCAGATCGGGCAGCGGAATACCGGCAACCGTCGAATAGCGCACGCTGGGGACCATGGTATCGCCATGGCCGCCGAGCACGAAGGCGGTGACGTCTTCGACCGAGACGTCGAACTCATCGGCCAGGAAATGCCGGAAACGAGCGCTGTCCAGAACGCCGGCCATGCCGACAACCTTGGCCGCGTCAAAGCCGGTGACCTCGCGCATCAACCCGACCATGGCATCAAGCGGGTTGGTGATGACGATGACGAAAGCATCGGGAGCATGCTGCTTAATCCCGGCACCGACCTTCTGCACGATGCCGGCATTGATACCGACCAGGTCATCCCGGCTCATCCCCGGCTTGCGCGGCACACCGGCGGTAACGATGACGACATCGGCGCCGGCAATATCGGCATAGTCACTGGTCCCTGACAGCGCCGAATCGAACCCCTCGACCGGAGCCGACTGGGCGATATCCAGCGCCTTGCCCTTGGCGAGGCCCTCGGCATCGGGAATGTCCAGCAAGACGACATCGCCGAGCTGTTTTTGACCGGCCAGAAGGGCCAGGGTGCCGCCGATCTGACCGGCGCCGATCAGCGCGATTTTTTTGCGGGCCATGGCACGCGTTCCTTTGTTTGACGGGAAGTTTGGCGGCGTTTTAGACAAGATTTGCCGGATTGCAAACAGGCGCCGGGAAAGACCGTTACGCTGCCTGCCGGCTCCAATACTCGTCGGATTGCATTTCGATCAGGCGGCTTTGCAGCCGTGCGAACTCATCGGCCAGCGGGCCGTCCTTCGGATACAGCTCTTCGGGCGCTGATTCCGCCGCCATCAACAGCTTGACCCGCTGATCATAAAGCGTGTCGACCAGGATGATCAGTCGCCGCGCGGCATCGCGTTCATCGGCAGCAATCTTCGGCACGCCATACAGCACCAGCGTCGAAAAACTGCGGGCCAGCGCCAGAATATCGGCGGGGCCGGGATCCTGTTCGATGAACTCTTCATAATCCAGCCAGGCGACACTGCCGGCCGCTCGCTCGATGCGAAATTCGCGACCCTTGACGCGCAGCGGCCAGCGCGTGACCTGCACATCCCCGCTCAGGCGCCGGAACAGCACCTGCATACGCTTGCGCGTGAAATCGGACAGCCGGTCGAAATAGCGTTTCTCGCCTTCAAGCTGGGTCAGCCGGTAATCGATGCCGCTATCGAGCGCCAGAACATCGAGCCGGTCCTTGAGCAGGTCAATAAAGGGCAGAAAGCGGTCCCGTTGCAGACCGTTCGGATAGAGCTGTTCCGGCGCGAAATTCGATGTCGCCACCAGCACCAGACCGCGGTCGAGGAGCGCCTCGAACAGCCGCCCCAAAATCATCGCATCGGCGACATCGGAGACGTGAAATTCGTCGAAACACAGCAAATGCGCCCGCCTGATCAGGTCATCAGCATAGGCATCAATCGCTGCTTCGATCGGTTCATCCGCCGCATCCTTGCGATAATCGTGGATGAACTCATGCACCTTCTGCATGAATTCATGAAAGTGAATGCGGCGCTTCGAGCCGGGCGGCACGCAATCGAAGAACAAATCCATCATCATCGATTTACCGCGGCCGACTCCGCCATAGAGATACAGCCCGGGCGGAGCATCGTTATCACCCGCGCGCTGTTTGGCCCCGACCCCGAGCGGCCGGAACATGAAGAAGCCGCGGCGCTTGCCGTCCTTCTGCGCCGGGCTGTAATCGCGCAGGCTGACATACAGGTTCTGTAATTTTTCGGCCGCCAGACGCTGCGCCGGATCAGGCTTCAGCAGCCCCGACGCCACCCGTTCACGATAGGCGAAAAGCGGCCCTTCCATCGCTCTCGACATGGGCGGCACTTAAAGCCGCCAGAACCGGGGGAAGCAAGCCGCACAAGCCGCCAAAATTCGCCAGAACGCCCTATGGCACACGCCGAGGCGGCTGAGAGATCGTCCTAGCTGCCGCCGAACAGCGCCGGAAGCAGAACGCTTCGGTCGACCGGAAAGGTCACCAGCGCCGTGGTGCCGACTCCCTGCTCGCTGGTCAGCACCAGCCGCCCGCCATGAAGATCGACCAGCGCCTTGCTCAGCGGCAGGCCGAGACCGGTGCCCTCGAAGCGGCGGGCGAGATCGCTGTCGACCTGGCCGAACGGCTCCATGGCAAGCTCCAGCTCGTCCTCGGTCATGCCGATGCCGGTATCGGCGATCTTGACCGCCGTTTGATTGTCGGAATCGAGATAGGCCGAGACGGTGACATGCCCGCCTTCCGGGGTGAATTTGACGGCATTCGAGAGCAAGTTGATCAGGATCTGGCGCAGCTTGGTCGCGTCGGCGAGCAGCAGCGGCAGCGTGTCGTCGGCATGAACCTCGAGACTCACACCGTGGCGCAGCGCGCGCTCGCGGATCAGATTGATGCAGCTATCCAGCAATTTGCCGACTTCGATGCTCTCCTCATGCAGCTCGAGGCGCCCCGCTTCGATTTTGGAGATGTCGAGGATGTTGTTGATGATCTCGAGCAGATGATTGGCGCTGCGATGGATGTCGGTGACATATTCGAGATAACGCGGCTCGCCGAGCGGCCCCATGAATTGGCTTTCAATGATCTCGGAAAACCCGATAATCGCATTCAGCGGGGTGCGCAGCTCATGGCTCATATTGGCAAGGAAGGAAGACTTGGCGCGGCTTGCCACTTCTGCCTCATCGCGGGCCCGCATCAGTGCCACTTCAGCCTGCTTGCGACCGGTAACATCCGATACGGTGAAGCAGAGGACTGAATTCGGGTCGTCCTGATCGAAGGCCCAGCCCTTGATGACCAGGCTGCGCGCCGTGCCGTCCGGCCGGCGCACAACCCAGTCCATGCCGCGCATGATTTGATGCATTTGTGCCGGCGCAGATTCGGCTGATTGCGTGCTTTCAAATTTCCAGATCAGCTGTGAAAGCAGCAGGCCTGAAAGCGTTCCGCCTTCGCGACCGAGAAGCGAGGCGAAGGACGCATTGCAGTCGATGATCGTTCCGTTGCGATCGGTGATGCAGATGCCGATGTCGGCTTTGGCGAAGACAAAGTCGAGGATATCGCGACGGCCGGCCGGCGCGCGAGCATCCTTGGAATCCGAAGACACGCGGTCGAGCTTACCGCCGGTGTTTTCCGGTAGACATCTGACAGCCTGATTGGGCCGGGCCAAAACTTTGCTCCATAAAGAGGGCGCAGCACAGAATACAACAGATCGATGCTACCCCGGCAGCGTTAATAAAATATGTGTCATATATCACAGAGGCGATGGCTGATGCCTGCACTTTACGTTGACCTGCCGTAAACGGCTCAATGGGGATTCGGTTCCATCAACACGCCCAAAACGAGCGCATGCACTCGGGTTACCACAAAACCGAGACCAGGAGAACAACAACCATAGGTTGAGTAATGCCGCGACGCAGAGAGCGTCACCTCAAACCGAAAAATATACCCAGCTATGCGAAGGCCGCCACATTCGCCTCTGCAAGCTGCGTCGCGCCGCTTGTCGCCGGAACCAGCAGGCCGGCACTCAGCGGCAGAATATTGGCCGCGTAGAACTGGGCGATGGTGATTTTCGCCTGCATGAAATCGCTCTCTTCGGCATGCGGCAATGCCGCCTTTGCTACGCGAGCCAGCATGTACCCTCCGGCCACAGTGCCGAACAGGCGCAGATAGGGGCTGCTGGCAGCGGCCGCTGCGAAGGGGTCCGATTTGCCGCTGTCGAGCAGCCAGTCCGTGGCGTCCTCGAGGTGATCGACAGCGCTTTCCAGCGCGCCGCAGATCGGCTTCAGCGCCGCCGGGGGATCGGCATCGATGAAATCGATGATCTCCTGGATAAAGGCGTGCGCGGCAATGCCGCCGTCGCGGAGCACTTTGCGAAAAACCAGATCATTGGCCTGAATGCCGTTCGTGCCTTCATAAATCGGCGCGATCCGTGCGTCGCGATAATGCTGCGCGGCGCCGGTTTCCTCGACAAAGCCCATGCCGCCATGAACCTGCACGCCGATCGAGGCGACCTCGACGCCGATATCGGTGCTCCACGCCTTGACCACCGGCGTCAGCAAATCGACCCGGGCCTGCGCCGCCGCGCGCCTGCTCGAATCCGGATGCGCCTTGGACTCATCGAGGCTGACCATGGCCGCCGTCGCCAGCGCCCGCGCCGCATCGGTATAGGCGCGCATGGTTAGCAACATACGGCGGACATCGGGATGTTCGATGATCGGCACCTTTTCCGCGCTGCCGTTGAGACCACGGCCCTGCACCCGATCCTTGGCATAGGCGAGGGCCTGCTGGGTCGCGCGCTCGGCGATCGCGACGCCCTGTACGCCGACCGCCAGCCGCGCATTGTTCATCATCGTGAACATATAGCTCAGCCCCTTGTTCGGCTCACCGACAAGATAGCCCACGGCACCGCCGTCACGATCACCGAACGCCATGACAGCCGTCGGCGATGCGTGAATGCCCAGCTTGTGTTCGAGGCCCGCGCAATAGACGTCATTGCGGTCGCCCAGAGTGCCGTCTTCCTTGACGAGGAATTTCGGCACGATGAACAGACTGATGCCCTTCACCCCCTCGGGCGCATCGGGCAGGCGGGCGAGGACCAGATGGATGATGTTATCGGCCAGATCGTGCTCGCCATAGGTGATGTAGATTTTCTGGCCGGTGATCCGGTAATGACCGTTTTCCGGCTCTGCCTTGGTGCGCACCGTCGACAGATCCGACCCGGCCTGAGGCTCGGTCAGGTTCATCGTCCCGGTCCATTCGCCGCTGATCAGTTTTTCGAGATAGACGGCTTTCTGTTCATCGCTGCCGTGCTCGGCAATCGCCTCGACCGCGCCCTGATTGAGCATCGGGCACAGACCGAAGGACATGTTCGCCGATTGCCACATTTCCGCCAGCGCCATCGCGATGGTCCAGGGCAGGCCCTGGCCGCCATAATCCGGATCGAAGGGCACCGCATTCCAGCCGCCGTCGCGATATTGCGCATAGGCCTCCTTGAAGCCTTCCGGCATGCGCACGACGCCGTTTTCCAGCACACTGCCCTGCTCATCGCCGATCCGGTTAAGCGGCGCGATCACCTCGCCCGCCAGCTTGCCCGCCTGCTCCAGCACCGCGTCCAGCAGGTCGGCGCTGACATCTTCATGGCCGCTCAGCGCATTGAGGCGGTCAAGCCCGATCACATCGGCGATCAGAAAACGCATGTCGTCGGTGGGTGCGGCATAGGGAATCATGGTTTACCTCTTGGCGGGCATCGATTGGGCGGCGTCTGCGACTGCCAATCACATAAGTGCGCGGCAGCGCCCCGACGAGACCCTGCGCGCTTTGGCACAAGACCTGCAACGCCGCTCGGCACATCAGCAGTTAGCCAACCGATCATGAACGCTCTGACCGCCCCAACCGCGCCGCCCAGCCGCGATTCCGTCATCTCCGCGATCCGCCATGCCGCCGCCGAGACCGGGGTCGATTTTGCCTATCTCAAGGCAAATGCTGCCGTGGAAAGCAGCCTCGACCCGCATGCCAGGGCCCGGTCCAGCAGCGCAACCGGGCTGTACCAGTTCATCGAGAGCACCTGGCTGAGCATGGTCGACCGGCACGGCGCCAAGCACGGCCTCGACAATTACGCCGCGCTGATCGACCGGGACGGGCAAGGCCGACCGGTCGCTGTCGACGAGGCCGCGAGGCAGGAAATCCTGGACTTGCGCAAGGACCCGAAGCTGGCGGCGCTGATGGCGGGCGAACTGGCGGCCGAGAACAAGGCCTATCTTCAACGCCATACCGGCCGCGAACCGTCACAGACCGATCTTTACCTCGCACATTTCCTCGGCCCGCGCGGCGCTGCCGACTTTCTCAATGCGATGAGCAACAATGCCGAACGTCCGGCCGCGCCGGACTTCCCCGCGGCGGCCCGCTCGAACCCGAGTATCTTTTATGACGGCAATGGCCGGGCGACATCGCTGGCGGAGATTTACGATCATTTCGGCGGCAAGCTGGCCCGGGCAGGCGGCCTGGCGGGTCCCGCAGGCACGGGCACCGGGTCCGAGCAGCCGATGGACGCCGCGCCGCGTGTGATCCCGCAGGCGCCGCATGTCCTGCCGCCGGTCAGCACCGCCGGGCTGTCCGGACCCAGCATGCCGTTCGAAATGCTGCTGGTGCTGCAGACGCTTGATCCGTCAACTGCGTTCGACCGGCGGGGTTCGGTACTTTAATCCGCAAGCTGCGTCTTTTCCTTGAACCGACATAAATCGGCGACCGGACAGACCGGGCATTTCGGCTTTCGGGCGGTGCAGATGTAACGCCCATGCAGGATCAGCCAGTGATGCGCATGCTGTTTGAAGGCGGCGGGTACCTTGCGCAGCAGCTTTCTTTCGACATCATCGGGTGTCTTGCCGCGGGCCAGTCCGGTGCGGTTGCCGACGCGGAAGATATGCGTGTCCACGGCGATGGTCGGCTGCCCGAACGCCTCATTCAGCACGACATTGGCGGTCTTGCGCCCGACACCCGGCAGTGCCTCAAGCGCCTTGCGGGTACGCGGCACCTCGCCGCCATGGCGCTCGACCAGCAGGCGGCTGAGGCCGATGACATTTTTCGCCTTTGCATTGAACAGGCCGATGGTCTTGATGTGCTCGCGCACGCCCTCCTCGCCCAGCGCCAGCATCTTTTCCGGGCTGTCCGCGATCTCGAATAACCGTTTGGTTGCCTTGTTGACCCCCACATCCGTCGCCTGTGCGGACAGCACCACGGCGACCAGCAGGGTGAACGGGTTGCTATAGCTCAGCTCCGTGCGCGGCGCGGGGTCGCGTTCAGCGAGGCGTGCGAAGAAACGCGGAATATCTTCGGTTTTCATGATGAAGCGAGCGAGAAAGGGACGAATCGGTCGCAGTTTACGCAGCCGGTCGGACCATCATATGCTTTCGCCATGGTCGCCGCCGATGCCATAGAGTCCCTGACGCCCGAACGCGTGTTTTTCGACGCCTGGCTGCGGCCGAATGCCAGCCTGTCGCCGCGCGGTTTCAAGCGCGTCATGATCGCCTTTTCGCTTTTTGCGCTGAGCCTTGGACTGTTGTTCTTCAGCATCGGCGCCTGGCCGATTGTCGGCTTTCTGGGCCTCGACATCCTGTTGGTTTACGGCCTGCTCAAACTCAATTACCGCCGCGCCCACCGCTATGAGCGCCTGCGCCTGACCGAAAGCGGCCTGACCGTCGAACGGGTAAAGCCCGGCGCCGCGCGGGAAAAACTCGATATCGAACCGACCTGGCTTCAGATCAACATGGACGATCCGCCCGAACATGAAAGCCAGCTGATCCTGCGCAGCCACGGCAAGGAAATAAAGGTCGGTGCATTCCTGACTCCCGAAGAACGTCTGGAGGTTGCCCAGGCGCTGCGGACTGCACTGGCGGCATGGCGCGCGCCGCCCGATTACCCGTCTAACCCGCCTTTAGCTGAGCATCCGGCTTGATCCGGCGATAGGCCAGCGCTTCGGCAATGTGCGGTCGCCGAACATCGGGCTCGCCGGACATATCGGCCAGGGTCCGGGCCACCTTCAGCACCCGGTGATAGCCGCGCGCAGATAATCCCATGCGTTCAGCGGCCTGCAATAACAGGCGCTGACCTTCGGCATCCGGGGCGGCGTGTTCTTCGAGCAGGGCGCCATCGAGCTCGGCATTGGTCCGAACAGCGCCGCCGGTGGCCGCATATCGCGCCGCCTGGATACTGATCGCGCCGGCGACACGTTCGGCGACCTGGGCCGAGCTGTCTCCGGTGCTACCGCCGCCTGCCAGATCGGCAACACTGACAGCAGGGACATCGATATGCAGATCGATCCGGTCCCATACCGGTCCTGAAATCTTGCCCTGATATTCGGCCGTGCATTTTGGGCGTCGACGACACAGAAGAATGCTCTCATCATCCCCGCCGCAGCGACATGGGTTCATCGCCGCGACCAGCTGAAAACGCGCCGGATAGGTAAGGTGCGCATTGGCGCGCGCGACGGTCACGCGACCCGTCTCCAGCGGTTGGCGCAGCGCTTCCAGCGCTGAGCGCTGGAATTCCGGCAGCTCATCAAGAAACAGCACCCCGCGATGGGCAAGTGAGATTTCGCCGGGCCGCGCCCGCAACCCGCCGCCGACAAGCGCCGCCAGCGATGCGGAATGATGCGGATCACGGTAAGGACGGCGGCGCAGCAGACGGCCATCGGTCAATTGACCGGCCACGGAATGGATCATCGACGTTTCCAGCGCCTCGGCCGGCGTCAGCAGCGGCAGGATGCCCGGCAACCGCGCCGCCAGCATCGATTTCCCGCTACCCGGCGGGCCGATCATCAGCATGTTATGGCCGCCGGAGGCGGCGACCTCCAGCGCTCGCTTGGCCGTATCCTGCCCCTTTACATCGGCAAGATCAGGACCGCGGTCGAGCGTTTCCGGCGGTGCCGCCTGCGGCCGGTCGAGAACCTGGGTGCCCTTGAAATGGTTGATCAGGCTGAGCAGATCGCGCGGCGCCAGAACCGTGAGATCCCCGCCCCACACTGCTTCCGGACCGCTGACTTGAGGGCATATCAGCCCCTTGCCCAGCTCCGCCGCGCGCAGCGCCGCCGGCAGCACCCCGGCCACCCGCGCCAAGGTGCCGTCGAGACCGAGTTCGCCGAGCGCGCTGAAACTGTCGAGATCGCCCGTATCGATCACCTGCATCGCCGCCAGCAGCCCCAGCGCGATCGGCAGATCGAAATGGCTGCCCTCCTTGAGGACATCGGCCGGCGCCAGATTGATCGCGATCCGCTTGGGCGGCAGCGACAAGCCGATCGCATGCAGCGCCGCCCGAACCCGTTCGCGGCTCTCCGCCACCGCCTTGTCCGGCAAGCCGACAATCGTGAACGCCGGCATCCCCGATGCGAGCTGCACCTGCACATCGACATCGAGGACCTCGACGCCCTGAAAGGCAACGGAATGAATACGGGCGACCATGAGCGCAGCATAAGTGGGTTTCGCGCCGGAGGCGAGATTGCTTGTTTGGCGCAGCGCAGCGGAAACGCCGATGCGGCAGAGCAACAAAATTTCCAACTTGCGATAGCGTCAAAAAACTGTAACGGTTCGGCCATGAACTCGAGAGTCGACCAGCCATTGTCCAAATCCGTCGAAGCGATTCGCACCCTTTACCGTCAGCCGGAAAAGCTGACGGCTGAAGAGATGCTGGCGCTGCTGCCTGCAGAGGATCGGATTTGCCACTCCTTGCGGAAAATAATTGCCGCAGAGGCCAAGGCAGAGGCACCCGGCAAATGAGCCTGAAATTCCTCAAGCTGATGCAGCGAAGCCAGGCTCGCCGCTCTTTGACCCCCGAACAGGCGCGCTTTCTTAACGCGGAGACCGTCGACAGCTGGCTTGCCCAATCCGGCAAGAACGATCCGGGCACCGAGTTCAATGAACTGTTGGCGGTCACGGGCGCCGCACTTTATGCGGCAACTGCCGAGATCGACCCGGTAGAGGCACCGCAGAACCACAGCACGGCTGACGCGCTGGCCCGCGAATTAATCGAGAAGCTTGGCGACAACGGGATTCAGAGCCTGTCTCAGGACCGCGCCAAGCAGACCCTTTTGGAAGCCGTCGATGCGTTTGACGGGCTGCTTTCGGAGATCGATCCGGGAGTCTATCCGAATATTGCCGCCGTCGGACGGCATGTCGTGCTGCATGGTGATAAGGCGCTGGGCAAGAGTTTCGTCGATTATGCGCATGGCCGGAACGCAATGCCGGGCAGCCGGCCAAGCATCGATGTCCTGCCGGTGATCGAGCAAAAGCCGGCACGAAAGGTCCGGTCGTTGAGCGCCCGCTGAACCCAAGCAGCCCCCGAAAGATTGAAGTATCGGGAATATCGCGCTATGCTGACCGCCTAGTTACTGTAATCGGGAGGTCCGCTCCATGCCCAAAATACTGCATTCCTTGATAGCTTTCGGGCTGCTTTGCATCGCCGGCAGCGCGCAGGCGAACTTGATTTTCTTCGAAAATTTCAACGATCCAGCGGCGCTGGGTACCAGCTTTGTGCCGTTGCGAGACGCTTTGCACGGTGATCTGACGCCGACCGGCGCGCTGTCGATCAGCGATGGCGAATTGTTCACCGCCAAACATGACCGGCGCGGACCGGTGGGTGTCGGGACGAGTTCCACCTTTACCCTCCCGGCCGATGGTTCCATCGCGGTCAAAATGCGGGCTGCGCCCTTCATCGATCCGCTGCCGCAGGACGACATCATTGCAGCCGGAACGAACAGGAACGGCGCCTTCATCTTTTCGATGTTCTTCACCGATGGCTTCGAACCCGCCGGCACCAGCGGCACGATCAGCGGCAACCCCAATCCCGACAGCCGCTTTGAGATCGGTTTGCGCATGCGCAACTTTGATGGCAACGAAAATGCCATCGAGGTTTTCGGTCGCGGCTCGGGCGTGCAGGCTGCAGAGGTGCTAGGAACCGTCGGCTATGATCAGCCGCTGATCCTGCAAATGTCTGTCCTTGACGGCGACCTGACCCTGACTGTTTTCGATGACTCGCTGACATCGCTGGGCAGCGCGAGTCCTCTCGGTACCTTCTCCCTCGCCGATGAGGCGGGCGGTCGTCTCGCCTTCAGCCAGAACGGCAAGTTCGACTGGGTGCAGGCCGCCTATGTCGATGCCGTCGCGATCAGCAGCGGGCAGAACGCCGCTGCCGCGCTCGTACCGGTGCCGGCGGCCATCGCTCTCCTCCTCCCCGCGGCGCTCGGCGCGCTCGGTCGACAAGCGCGCCGCGCCGGCCGTTTCAAATTGAACGCATCCGCGTAAGCGATTTCAAAGCGTTTTTCGGCACCTCGATAACCGTCGGCTGGGTCGGAGTGCAATTGCTGGATTTCACAAGCGTGTCGCCGACCGCTGGCGATTTGACGGTGACGATCGGCAACGGCAACGCCGCTGACGGAAGTATTCAGAAGCAGTTCCGGCCTTGTGGCTGATCGCCGGCGGCCTGGCACTTTCTAGCGCGCGGGCGCGCGGCTAGAGCGCCAGCACATCCTTCATCGCATACAGGCCGGGCTCACGCCCCTGGGCCGCAGCCCATTTGGCGGCCGCAACCGCGCCTTGCGCGAAGACACCGCGGTCACTGGCGCGGTGGCTGAGTTCGAGGCGCTCGCCCTGAGCCGCGAAAATGACGCTGTGATCACCGGCGACATCGCCGCCGCGTAACACCGCAAAGCCGATATCGCCGCGCTCGCGCCCGCCCCGACGGTCGCCGTCAAGACCGCTGCTGACGGCGTCCAGCGCAACCACCCGCCCTCGCGCCGCTGCGCGACCGAGCGCCAGCGCCGTGCCGGATGGGGCGTCGACCTTCTTGTTATGGTGCATTTCCAGGATTTCGATATCGTAATCGGGGCCGAGCCGGGTCGCCGCCTGCTCGACCAGCGCCATCAGCAGGTTTACCCCGAGTGACATATTGGCTGCGTAGACCACCGGCACATGTTTGGCGACTTCTTCCAGCCCCATCTCCTGGGCCGCATTCAGCCCGGTCGTGCCGGTGACATAAGCAACTCCGGCCCGCGCCGCCAAAGCGCCGTGCTCAACCGTAGCGGTAGGGGAAGAAAACTCGATAACGGCGCGCAGCCCCTCGGTTGCAAACAACGCCTCGGCATCGTCACCGACGGCAATGCCGAGCGCATCCCCCCCGGCGATCACGCCGGCATCGCGTCCGATCGCCCCTCGGCCCGGCTGCTCCAGCGCAGCGACAAGCGCACTTTCGGGGTCGGCGGCAATTGTCGCTGTAATCGCCCGCCCCATTCGGCCGGCACAGCCGATCAGGCCGAGCTTAATCGTCATCTGCTAAAAGATATCCATGAAGCCGCCATCGCCGCGGCGCTCGATCGTCGGAACCGCGCCTTCATCGGGGCGACGGCCGTCGCGACGGTTGCGGCGAAGGCGCTGCTGTTCCGCTTCCGCCGCGACAACTTCGTCGGGTGTGTCATAATTGACAATGCGATCGGCCAGCTCGGGATCGGTGACGCGGCCGGTGGTTTCCCATTCGAGAATGGCGACAATGTCCGGATCGGCGATCTCCGTCCCCGCCGCTTGCAGCAAGGCAAGCTCGCTGGCGCCGACCGCACCGTCCATAAAATCACGGGCACCTTCGCCAAAAATCGTGCTGGCGGCCACCCGTCGGGAATCGATGACGCGGGTCCGGCCGCCGCGATCGTCGGGCGGACGCAAACGGAAGTCGGGCGGCACCACCAGCGGCGCCTGATCGATTACGGCGAATTCATCCGGCGAGCTGCGTTCGACGCCCAGCGCCTGACGCACGCCGGAACAGCCCGAAAGCATCAGCGGGGCCGCGCACAAGGCAAGCAGCAAGGGCAGTTTGAGAGAGGGCGGCAATCTGTTTCCTGTGGTCATGTCGTCAATCCTTCTGGATCACGGGCCGTTCTGAGCGGCCTTGTTGCGCTCGTTGTCTTCCTTGCTGAACAGCGAATCGAGCACCAATGCGGCAACCCCGAGGACGATAGCACTGTCAGCGATATTGAAGGCGTACCAATGATAACCGAAAAGGTGGAAATCGAAAAAATCGGCAACGGCGCCGTATAGGATCCGGTCGACAATATTGCCGAAGGCACCGCCGATCACGGCTGCGATCGCGACCACCGGCAGCGGCCGCACCGTGGTGCGGAGCCACCAGACCAGCATGGCGACAATTGCCAATTGGATCGTGATCAGGATCGCCCTGCCGGCGCCGCCATCGGTGGGGAACAGGCCGAAGCTGACGCCCGGATTCCATACCATCACAAGATTGAAAAACGGCGTCAGCTCAATCACGCGCGGATCGGCCTTGAGCTCCAGGCCGTAAAGCAAGGCTGCCTTAACGGCCTGGTCCGAAACAAAGAGTGCGAACGCGACTATACCCGCGAGCCGATAGGCGGCGCTGCGCGTCACCTCTTAAAGGCGTCCCGGATTCTTCGGTTCGGCGACCTTTTTGAAATAGGTCCAGCTGGTCTCGTTCGGGCGGTCGTCGTCAAGCGGCGGCGGGCCGGCATAAAGCGCGAAATCGCCCTCCAGCGCCTCTTGCAGAACCTCCGGCATATCCTCGATGCCGGCGACTTTCTTGCCCATGGCATGGAACACCATCAGACCCTGCAGATTGCCCATTTCCATCCAGGGCAGCCATTGCGCCAGTCGCGTCCAGCCGACATCGGTGCCGACCACGTCGTCGATTTCCGGATTGCGCATGTCTGCTTCAGGCGCCCAGAAGTTGAACATCTCCATCGCGTGATAGGCACCGCCGACATAGGACTGATACTCACCGCCCAGCGGGTTGGTGTAATAGAGCGGCACCTGCACGTTCAGCATCACCGTATCATTGGCGATCGTGCCGCGGAACTGGATCGGCGTGCCGTCACGGCCGATCGGAAAGGACGGGCGTCCGTTGACCGGATCGTTCTGGACATGCAGCACCTCGACCGTTTCGCCGGTAAAGGGGTTGTCCCAGCTTTCCAGCACCTCATCAGTCTCGGGGTCGGTGTAGAGCATGATCTCGCGGCTCACCATGCGATAGCCGGTGCCGCGCTCCTCATCCTCGATACTGCCGCATTGCCGGGCATTCATGCCGTAAACATTGAAGATGTGTTTGTCCTTCTGCCCCTCGATCCGGCTATAGACGCGACCGCTCCACCAATAAAACGCGGTTTTCCCGTCAATCGTCGAGCATTGCAGCTTGCGGTTCATCGCGATGACGTCGTCCGGGTTCGACGGGTCGAGCATTTCCTGCGCCCCGGTGGGCAGGGGCGTTGCGGCCATCAGCCAGGCCATCGCAATCAAAAACGGCATCATCAGCCGGGCATGAAGGCGCAGAGTCATCATTTCGTCTCCCTGAGGAATTGCGGAAATTCGATCATACCGGTCCTACCGCAGCGCTTCACAACCGACAAGCCAAACTGACCCGGCGGTGTGCCGCCGGTTTCGCCGGTTTCGCCGGTTTCGCGGGTTTCGCCGGTTTCGCCGGTACCGCAGATACCGCAGCTGCCGGCTTAACCTTCAATGCGGGTCAGCACATCGCGCGCACCGGCACTATCGCTGTCCATCTGCGCAATCAGCAGGTCGATATTGTCGAATTTCATTTCGCCGCGCAGGAAGGAGATCATCTGCACGCGCATATTCAGGTGATAGAGGTCGCCATCAAAATCGAACAGATGCGCCTCCAGCAATGGCTCGGTCACGCGATACATCGGCCGGATGCCGAAATTGGCGACGCCGTCGATCCATTCCGGCGGACCGTCGCCTTCATCAATGGCTGCCCGCACGGCATAGACGCCGAAGGCGGGACGGATATGCCGCTCTACCGGGATATTCGCCGTCGGATAATTCAGCGTCCGTCCACGCTTGTCACCATGCACGACTTCGCCGAGGATTTCCCAGGGGCGGCCGAGCAGCGCTGCTGCCTGTTCCGCGCGCCCGCTACGCAGTGCATCGCGAATGCGTGAAGAAGAGACAATGTCGCCATTGGCGTCGCGCACGGGCGGTATTGTCGTAATTCCGTAGCCGCCGCGCGCGGCATTGGATTCGAGCAGGGCAAGATCGCCTAGGCGGCCATGGCCGAACCGAAAATCGCCGCCGGTCACCAAATGAGCCGGCTTCAGCGCCTTGATCAGCACGGTGTCGACGAAATCCTGTGCCGGCATCGCCGCCAATGTCTGATCAAAGGTCAGCACCACGGCAAAATCGAGCCCGGCTTCAGCGAAAAGCCGCATCTTGGCGCGATAGGAGGTGAGACGGAAAGGCGGATCGTCGGGTCGAAAAAGCTCACGCGGATGCGGCTCGAATGTCAGCACGCCCGCCGCGCCGCCGACCTTGTCGGCTTGCGCCTTGGTCGCCTCGATCAATGACAAATGACCGCGATGCAGCCCATCGAAATTACCGAGCGCCACAGCGCCGCCCTGCATGGCGGCCGGCACATCGTTGTGATCGCGGTAAATCTCCATCCGTTGATGTCGCAAAGAACCTCTCAAGCACCGCTTTTCGGGAGCATCATCCTGGCTTCGCCGGTCAGCACGTCCTTGTCCCGCACGCGGCAGACCGTACTGAGCGTGATGCGCCGCTTTTCCGGATCAATCTCGGTAATGGTTGCAATCGCCTTGACGGTGTCGCCAATCCGGACCGGCGCAAGAAATCTCAGTGTCTGGCCCATATAGACCGCACCAGGGCCCGGCAGCTTGGTGCCCAGAACCGCCGAAATCAGCCCGACCGACAGCATGCCGTGCGCAATCCGTCCCTGAAACATGCTGCGTCCCGCATAATCGGCATCGAGATGCAACGGGTTTGTGTCCCCGGAAATACCTGCATAAAGCGTGATGTCGGCGTCAGTGACTGTCTTCGCGAAATCCGCACTCATGCCGACGCTCAGCGCGTCCAACGGATCGCTCTCGGGAATCAGGCTGTCCATGGGGCTCCAGATTTTTGGTGCGGATACCGCCTACCCATGTGAGGCCGGCGCTGCCCCTCGCAAGGTTTACTGCGACGTGACGCCCGCCTTCTCCAGTTCACGCGGCAGGCGACCGCAAAGCCATAGAAAAAACATGCGAAAATCGCTGATCAGGCTCCACAAGGGGTAGGTAAAGGTTGCGGGCCGGTTCTTCTCGATCGCGAAATGGGACAGCCAGGCAAAGAAATAGCCGGCCACGGGCATCGCCGCCGCCCACCAGAAATTGCCGCTCACGATCGCGGTAACGAACAGCGCCAGCACCAGCGCCGTGCCGACATAGTGAAACCGGCGTGTCAGCGGCTTGCTATGTTCGCGCAAATAGAAAGGCCAGAATTCGGCATAGCTGGCGAAGCGCCCCTCAGGGCCGGGCAATGGGTCGGACTCGGCCATGATGTTCTTGAAAACCGGTTCGGTTACGCGAAGTGAAAGCGCCACAAGGTTCGCATCCTCGCGATCGGAGTCAATCATGTCCTATAAAGTCGCCATCGTCGGCGCGACCGGCAATGTCGGGCGCGAAATCCTGCAAACCCTCGCCGAGCGGGAATTTCCTGTCCGCGAGGCGGTCGCCCTGGCGTCAAAACGCTCGGTCGGCAGCGAGGTGTCGTTCGGCGATGACAATGTGCTGAAGGTGCAGGCGCTGGAGGATTATGATTTTTCGGACACGGATATCGTATTGTCCTCGCCGGGCGGCGCGGTCTCGGCCAAGTTCGCGCCGAAAGCGGCAGCGCAGGGCGCGGTTGTCATCGACAACACATCGCATTTCCGCATGGATCCGGACGTGCCGCTGATCGTGCCCGAGGTCAATCCGGAGTCGCTCGCCCTGTTCGAGCGCAAGCGGATCATCGCCAATCCCAACTGCTCGACGATCCAGCTCGTCGTCGCGCTCAAGCCGCTGCACGACCGCTTCACCATCAAGCGCGTCGTCGTCGCGACCTATCAATCGGTCTCGGGCGCGGGCAAGGAAGCGATGGACGAATTGTTCAATCAGACCCGCGCAGTCTACGTCAACGATCCGATTGAGCGGAGCCAGTTCACCAAGCAAATCGCTTTCAATGCGATCCCGCATATCGACACCTTCATGGATGACGGCGCGACCAGGGAAGAGTGGAAGATGATGGTCGAGACCAAGAAAATCCTCGACCCGACGATCAAGCTGCATGCGACCTGCGTGCGGATCCCGGTCTTTATCGGCCATGGCGAGGCGGTGACGATCGAGACCGAAGAACCGATTTCGGCCGATGAGGCGCGGGAGTTGCTGCGCGAGGCGCCGGGCGTAGCCGTGGTCGATCACCGCGCCGATGAGGGCTATGTCACCCCCGTCGAGGCGACCGGCGAGGATCTTGTCTATGTCAGCCGAATTCGCGAGGACAGCACCGTGGAAAACGGCCTCTCGCTCTGGATCGTCGCCGATAATGTTCGCAAGGGCGCGGCGCTGAACTCGGTCCAGATCGCCGAATTGCTGGCGCAGAATTATCTCGGCGAGTCACCGCGCGCCGCCTAGCCGCGGGCGCCGCTCACCACTATCACATGGTCTCGGCCGCCCTCGCTGATTTCCCCGTCTGGCTTGAGGGCACGCTGGTGGTGTTCGGCGGCTTGCTGGCAGGCAGCTACGGATCCCTGCTCAGTTGGCGCCTGCCCTTGGGAGAGCCGACCGCAATCGCCCGGTCGCGCTGTCCGGGATGCGGCAGAACCCTCGGCCCCCGCGATCTCGTCCCGATCCTGAGCTGGCTGATCGCCCGCGGGCGCTGTCGCTGCGGCGAGATGCAGATTCCGCTGCGATATCCGCTGATCGAGTTGACCACCGCCGCCGCGGCGCTCAGCATCTGGCTGGTGCTCGGTATCACATGGCAGGCCGGTCTGTTCTTTGTCTGGAGCTTCTGCCTGATCACGCTGAGTGTAGCTGCCCTCGCCGGGCCGCCGACGCGCCGTGGCGCGTTGCCGCGGATCCCGCTCGCCGTCTTTGCGGCCACCGGAACAGCCATGGCGGCCACGCCAGCTGCAATTGCGGTTGCCCTTTCAGGCGCGGCCGGCGCTGCGGTTCTCGCCATATGGAAGCGGTTCCTGAGACCGCCTCACCACCCCTTCATGTGGCCCCCCTGGATCACGGCGGGCCTACTCGGCCTGGGTGTTTTCGCTGTCCTCGGCCCGCTCTTTGGGACCCTCACAGCCGGACTAACCGCCCTCCTGTGCAGGTTTTTCAGCGATGACAAGCGGCGCCTCGCGGCCTTCTGGTTAATGGCCGCAGCCTTGTGCTGGGTGCTGGGAATCGTGAATCTCGCAAGCGAATCAAGTCACTCCCTTTTTCTCAAATTATAATTTCTCGATTTGATGAATTATCAATTCGAAAACGCAGAGTGCATTTTGTAAATCGCGTGGGGTATTTCAAAATAACACGTTATGTAACCGCCGTTGCTGAGGCATTACAGGAGAAGCAGTCACGAGATGTTGCCCCACATTCCTTGAGCCTTTCCGGGAGCTATCGATCATTTCACGGTTGTTCGCTTCGGAGATTGTTCAGTGAATGTAGCAATGAGATCTCCGACTGTACTGGTTTCGCTTCGGTGATTTGAATGACGATTTGAACAATGAGCACGAATTGATGGCCCTGTTTTCGGCGAAGCCCAATTTTTCGGCAGAGGCCAATAAGGTCAGCAGTGAGCGCAAAGCGAGTTTTAAAGCGATGAGTACTGGAATCATGACAACTTCCGGCGGAAAACAGACCGGCTTCAGCCTGGTCGAGCTTGCCATCGTGTTGATCATCATCGGTCTGATCGTCGGCGGCGTCTTGAAGGGCCAGGATCTCATTGAAAGCGCGCGGGTCAATTCGATCCAGACGCAGCTTAATGAAATCCGGACCGCCGCCACGACCTTCCTTAATAAATTTGACGACCTGCCCGGCGATATTCCCGACCCGGAACTGCTGCCGGCCTCCGCCGATTCCGACGGTGACGGCAATGGGCGGATCGACGGCGACGGCGACAGGATCGGCGTCGACCCGACCGCAGGCACGACGGCCGGCGATAATGAACCGACCGCGTTCTGGTACCACTTGATCGTCGCCGAGTTGATTGCCGGTATCGACAGCTCATGCAGTGAAACCGGCGGCATCGTTACCTGCGAATTCGGCGGCACCGGCGACGCCAGCCTTGATCCGGCCGATGCGCTGCAAAGCCGCGTCGACGGTTTCTTCACCGTGAAATGGGATGAGATCGAGGACGGCAGCGACTTCACGTCGATTGAAAACCACTGGATCGTGCTCGGCAATGGTGATGACGCCGACGGCAATAATTACGAACCGGTGCTGACACCGATCCAACTTCGGACCATCGACCAACGCGGCGATGACGGCCGCCCCGAATCCGGCTCGATTATCGGTTTCGGAGATAACGGCGAGACCACGCCGGTTAATTGCCGCAATACGGATGCCGGCGAGAACAGTTACACTGCCGACGACCTCGCCATTGCCTGCGTCGGAGCCTTCCGACTTTAATCAAGACACCGGATACCGGGACCTGCGAGCGGCCTCTTGGCCGCTCGTTTGCTATGGGCTTTCCGAGGTGCGACCGGCGCTATGCGTCGCGGTCGCCTTTGTGCTATATTGAAACCGGTTAACCAATTCGTTGCCAATTCATGAACAGGGTGGCCGCAGTCACCCCTCGGCGATGATATTGGGTTTTATCAAACTCGGTCACGCACACGCACAGCCCGCCCCGGTCCACCCAACCATTCATCTGAAGCAAGCCTTTCGCGTGAAGGCGCCATGACAAAAGACGGCAGCAGCATCATAACGGGCGTGAAAACGCGCCGCAGCGGCCAGAACGGTTTTGCGCTGCTCAGCCTGGCGACGCTTCTTGTCGTCGCCGGGAGCACGATGCTGCTGTCCCGCATGCCTGAGAAAATCCGCAATCATGAGGAGCAGGCACAGGCGGCCGCGGCTGATAACGGCCCGCGAATCGTCGCTGCGCTGATGCGTTATGCGCAGCTGCATAACCGCCTGCCCTGCCCGGCCGACGGCAGCATCGGGATAAGCGGCAGCGCCGATGCCGGGATGGAGCGCCTGGTTAACGGCGATTGTGCCTATGGAACCCTGCCCACCGATCAGGACGCCTTCCAACGTGCCGTGCTGCCCTGGCGGACGCTCGGTCTGCAAGCCGATGAGGCGCTCGACCCCTGGGGCCGGCAGTATGCCTATTACGTTTATCAGGGAGACGGAAACGGTTACGGCGACCTGACCAAACAGGGGACAATGACGCCGAAGGCCTGCATGCGGGGCCTCGCCTGCCCGTTCTGGTCTGAAACCGGCAACCCGTTTACCAGGACCATCGCCCGACAGTTCAATTTCGGCAGCACCGAGGAAACGCTTGGCAGTCCGGAAGACCAGGACAGCGTGACCGACCCGGAATTGGTCTGCGACGCGATAATCCAAACCGTTTTGACGACCGAGAGCAGCCGCGACAGCAACACCAAGACGCCGATCGGCATCCCCATCGATCGCAGCTGGAGCGATTTCGAGGAACCATCGGATAATGATTTCGCCGGTCGGCGCGCCGCCTTTGTCGTTATCAGCCGGGGCGCGAACGGTGCCGGCGGGTGGTCGGCGCGGGGCCGACGAATTGAAGCGAGCACCAGCATTACCGAGCAGGAGCGGCGCAATATTTATGGGCATGGCGGGCAATTTGCCTTCGGCGCCGATTCCAATGTCAGCCTTCTGCTGACCGGTGAAGAGCAAGACGGCACAGCGCCGGCAGACAACACGGCATTCGACGATATCGTCATCGTCCGCACGATCTCGCAGCTTTTCGACAATTTCGGCGCCGAATTGCGTCAGGGCGAGGGGGGGCTTTGCGATATACCGCTTGATGAGATCAGCCAGGCCAGGCGCGAGGAATTATGGGATGCCCACCAGTCGGAAAACGGCGGTGACGAAGAGTACGATCCTGATCTCTTCGCCGCGTTGTGGAACGGCAATTCAGAGGATGAAGACGCCTCGGATGACGACGATGAGGGCGATGAAGGCGACGATGATGACGATGACGACGACGATGACGATGATGAGGTCGAGTCCTCCGGCCTGAGCGCTGCCGGCGCCGAAGACTATCTGCAAGACCCTCTGTTCGACGACTAAGCGCAGCCGGACACGGAAATGTCAGCAGCTTGCGGCAGCGACCAGAACCGGCGGCAATCAGGCTTTTCACTGCTGGAGATCGCCATTGTCCTGACGGTGATCGGCATCGTGCTGGGAATGGGGCTGCAGGCCGCGACGCGCTTTGCCGAATCCGAATCAATCGACCTTACCGAAGCGCGGCTCGACGCGATCGAAGCTGCGCTGGTGCTCTATGTCTCACGTAATGGCCGCCTGCCCTGCCCCAGCGCCGCCGACGCAGCGGCGGACAGTGCAGCCTGGGGCGATGAGATTGCCCGAAGCGGCGATGTCTGTACCGGTACCACCGGCGATGCCGTTCGCGGTGTGCCCTGGCGTGAGCTCGGGCTGACCGCGGATTATGCGCTGGACGGTTGGCGCCGACGGATCAGCTATTTCGTGTTTCAGGATGCGCCGACCGGCGCCATCAGTCTTGTCAAGGACGGCGCACTTGATGCGACGGATTGTGTTTTTGACGCTGTCGGCATGGCCGGGGCCACCGTGCCGGATTGCACCGGCAATCCCGCCTTTCAGGATTTTCTGATCGATCGCGGCTTCCGCGTTCAGGATGAGAACGGCGTCGACATCCTCTTTCCCGATGGTTGGGAACGCGGCGGCGGTGCCGCTTTTGTCCTGGTCAGTCACGGTGCCGACGGCTGCGGCGCCTATGATCAGTCGGGTGATCCGCTTACCGCCTGCAACATTGCCAGTGCGCAGGCCGATAACAGTGATTATGACACGCGGTTTGTCGAGGGACCAATCAACCAGTCGACTGATCCCGAAGATTATTTCGACGATCACATCCGCTTTCTGTCGGTCCACGCCCTTGTTGATAAGGCCAAACATGCCCCCTCACCGCCCAGCTAAGCCCATCGCCACGGCGAGTCTCATCGGCCTTATCGTGCTTCTGGCGGGGGTGGCCCAAGCTCAGCAATCGGGCGGCCCCGTCTCACCCGGAACGCCGGCCGCGGCAGCGGAAACCGCCGCGCCGGAGAAGGTGGTCTGGGATACCGCACAACGCTGTTTCCGGACCGTAAGCGCGGAAAGGTGCGGTTTGCGTTGGCATGTCGGCAATCGCCGCTTCGCCGGCCAAACGCTCCCCGCTTCGGTCGCAGAAGCCGCGAACGATGCGCAAACGGCGGCAACAGAGCAACGCTTCGGGCTGTCTGAAAGAGCGCGTGACGGCGCTTTGTCCGGTGCCATCGACCGGCAAATCGCTGCCCAGCTGGAAACCAGTGTCGGCGCCATCCTCGATGCTTATTCGCTCGGCCAGGCCGACGGCCTCGGACGCGCTGCCGAGGCGATCACCGCAACCGGCAGCGAGAACGCATTGCAATCGCTGCTCGACGGTCTTGTGACCGAGGAATGAGCGTTCTTTTCAAGGCATTGAACGCTTCCAATCGCGAAGCGCGCGGCGGCGATCCCGGCAAGCGACCGGTCGTAAACCCGGCCGACCCGGCAGCGGCGCTGGAGGGCGATGCGGCCGATTTTGCACAGCAAGCCCTGCCCGGCGGCTACCTCAAGCGCAAGCAGCAGCGGCGTCAGCAACGCCTGCTTCTCATTGCACTTATCCTATCGGCAACCATCGTCGGCGGCCTGTTCCTGTTCGATGAGATGCGGACCGGCGAGCTGGCCGAACCCGCACGCGATATGGCGCGGCAAATTCCGGTCATCGGGCCGCTTTTCGACCCAAACCGTAATCGACAGGATGTCGTTGTTCCCCTCTCGGACAGGCTGGCCGCGCGCGAACAGGCGGCACAGCCCGAGAGCGCCGCCGTACCCGAACCGGTCGAAGCCACGGGGCCTGTCACGGGGCCTGTCACACCGCCTGTCACGGGGCCCGATCCCGAAAGCACCGTTCCTTCGGAACAAATCCAGAGCGCGGCCGCACCCGACGAACCGCCGCCGACGCCTTTATCCCCATTGTCCCAACTCCTGCAGCAGGAAAACCCGCCGACGGCCTCGGCCGAGCCGGTCCGTCGTACCCCGCCACCGGATCGCACCGTCACAGCGCGACGCCAGCCGAGCAGAATGCCGCCGGAGACGGTCACCGTGCGGCATGGCGAGCCGGCGGGAATAGAGGTCATTCGCGCCATTCGCGCTGACGGCACGATGAGCAGCGGCGCGCAAACGCAGGCCGAGCGGCTCGACCGGCACCGCCGCGCCAACACCGCCCTGCGCAATGCCGATCCGGCGCTTGCCGCAACGCTTTATCGTGACCTTGCCGCCAGCAATCCGGACGATCTTACCGCGCTATTCGGCCTGGCGACGGCGTTGCAACGCCTTGGCGAAACCGAAGAGGCGCGCATGCATTACGAAACCCTGCTGAGCCGGCAGCCGAATAATCGTGAAGCGCTGGGTAATCTGATCGCGCTGATCGGTCAGAGTGAGCCGCGCAGCGCGGTCGCGCAGCTCGAAAGCCTGCGCGCCGATTATCCGGAGACCGCGGCGCTTTCAGCCCAGCTTGCACGGCTGCACGGCCAGCTCGGTAATTTCGACGCGGCGATCGCCGCCGCCCGCGACGCTGTCGAGCGCGACCGCGACAACCCTCTGATGCACTATAATCTGGCGGTACTGCTGGACCGTGCCGGAAACCCGGGAGCCGCGGCACAAGCCTATCGGCGCGTCCTTGCGCTGGCGCGAGAAGGGGATGCGCGCGCCCGTACCCTGCCGCTGGAAGACTTGCAAGCGCGACTCGAGCATCTTGCCGAAGCATCTGCATCTCCCTAGAAGGGCTGCATGGATGCGCTGGCGCCTTACCGTCATTTCGGGCTGTTTCGTGAGCCCTTCACGCTGACCCCCAATCGCGATCTGTTTTTCCCTGATCAGCACCGGCAGGTGCTCTCGGCCGTTGGTTATGCGGTCAAACGCGGCGACGGCATCGTCAAGGTCAGCGGCGAGGTCGGCACGGGCAAGACGCTGCTTTGCCGGATGCTGATCGCCGGGCTGGAGGATGATTACGCGGTCGCCTATATCTCCGCGCCGCGCAATGATCCGGGCGCGATCGCCGCCACCATATGCCACGATTTCGGGATCGCCCTGCCCGACGCTGCCAACCCTATGGAAGTGCTGGGCGAGTTCTTGATTGCCACAAGGCGGCGCGGCCGGCGCGCGGTACTGCTGATCGACGAGGCTCAGGCGCTCGATAAACGCGGTCTGGAGACAGTCAGATTGCTGACCAATTTTGAGACCGATGACGAAAAACTGCTGACCATCATCCTGTTCGGCCAGCCTGAACTCGACCGCATTCTGGCGCGCCACGAGATGCGGCAGCTCAGCCAGCGCATTACCTTCAGTTTTCAGACCCGCGCCTTCGACACGGGCCTGGCGCAGCGTTATCTGCAGCACCGGATCGATCTGTGCACCGATGCGCCGCGGCCGCATCGCATCTTTGCCGGGGGTGCGCTGCGTAAGCTGGTCAAGGCGGCGCGGGGCGTGCCGAGGCTGCTCAACGCGCTGGCCGACCGGGCGCTGCTCGCCGCCTATGCCGAAGGCGACAGCCGCATCGAAACCCGCCATGTCAAAGCTGCGATGGCCGAAGGCTATGCTCTGCCGCGCCGCGGCCTGTTCGGCTGGTGGGGGGGTCGGCGCCCCGCATGAGCGGCGCGGACGGAACGGCATGGCTTGATCATTGGCTGATCGAGGCGGCCGAGCGCCACGCCTCCGACATTCACCTGGTCGCCGGTCAGCCGCCGCGCCTGAGGATCGACGGTGCGCTGGCCGCGATCGACGCCGAGCCGGTGACCGCGGAGGCCATTACCGCTGCCCTCGATCTCCTGCTTGATGACGAGGAAAGGGCGCGCTTCGACGCCGACGGCGATCTCGATCACGCGGTCGAGCGGCGGGCACCGAACGGCAGCCATTTGCGCTACCGCCTGCACGCTTTTCGGAGCCATGGCCGGGCCGCCATCGCTTTACGCGTCATCCATGCGGAAATCCCGAACCTCGCGGAACTGGGTGCCCCGGCGGCGCTGAGCAGCATGACCGAGGCCGGCAGCGGCCTTGTCCTGGTTACCGGGCCGACCGGCTCAGGCAAGTCGACGACGCTCGCAGCCATGATCGAGCAGATCAACCGGCGTCGCCGCTGCCATATCCTGACGCTTGAAGACCCGGTTGAATTCGTTTTCAGGCCCGATCAGGCGCTGATCAGCCAGCGTGAAATCGGTCGCGATGTACCCAGCTTCGAGGCCGGTCTGCGCGCCGCGTTGCGCAGCGATCCGGATGTCATCCTGGTCGGCGAAATGCGCGATCTGGAAACCATCCGCCTGGCCCTGCGTGCCGCCGAAACCGGACATCTGGTGCTGTCCACCCTGCACACGATTTCCGCGCCCAAAACCGTCGACCGCATTCTCGACGTGTTTCCGACCGGGGATAAGGAGATCGTCCGCACCCAGCTTGCCGGCGCCCTGCGCGGCGTGATCTCGCAACGCCTGCTGCCGAAGGTCGGCGGCGGGCGGGTTGCCGCGTTTGAAGTTCTGGTCGCCACGGATGCGATCCGCAATCTGATCCGCGAACAGCAAATCCATCAGATCGCCAGCATGCTTCAGCTCGGACAGCGCCATGGCATGACGCATCTTCCCGAAGAAATCGGCCGATTGGTCCAAAGCGGTCTTGTCGATCCCGGCGATGCGGCGCACGCGCTGAGCACGATCAGCGACGAAATTGCCGATCAACCGACGGAGCAGACCCGCGCCACGGCGTTCGGCGATTTCTGATGATCCCGTTATCGATTGTGCGCGAGGCGAACGGAGAACGAAATCATTCCTCTTTCTTCGGACCGAAAACCGATTCCAGCGTCGCTTCCTGAGCCGCGTCGAACGGATCGACGGGCTCGGCCTCCGTCGGCTCCGGCGGCTCTTCGCCGGGGGCAAGGCCGGTTTCGGGGTCCAGCCCTGCCTTGATCCGCGCCTTTTTCACCGTCTCATCCAGCTCGACCTGCGTGCACAGGCTGAGCAATACCGGGCTGCGCGGCTTGAGGTTCGCCATTTGCTCATGGGTCCGGTCGCGAATGCGGTTGATCGTCGGCTTGGTCGTGCCGATCAGCTTGCATAGCTGCGCATCGGTGACCTCGGGATGATTTTTCAGCATCCAGGCAATCGCATCGGGCTTGTCGACACGGCGCGATATCGGGGTATAGCGCGGCCCTTTAGAGCGCTTGAGCGGCTGCGGCAGGTTATTCGACTTGCCTTTCAGCCGGGCGCTCGGATCGGCCTCGCAGCGCTCGATTTCCGCGCGATCGAGCTGGCCCGCGGTAATCGGATCCATACCGACAATGCCGATAGCGACTTCATCATCAGCGATTGCCTGCACTTCGAGCGGGTGAAGGCCGGTAAAATCGGCGATCTGATCGAATGTCAGTGTCGTGTTGTCGACCATCCATACGGCGGTCGCTTTGGGCATCAGAAGCTGTGCCATTCCCATCTCTCTTCGTGATCACGGCGCGCAAGACGATGCAATTCAACTCGCCCCAAGCGCCAGAACGATTTTGCCGATATGCGCGCTGCTTTCCATAAGTCTATGCGCTTCGGCGGCGTTATCCAGCGGATAAACCCTGTCGATCACCGGAGCAACAGTGCCGGCCTCCAATAACGGCCAAACCTTGCGGCGCAGCGCCTCGGCAATCGCCGCTTTCTGATCAAGCGGCCGGGCGCGCAGGGTCGAGCCGGTCATTGTCTGGCGCCGCGCCATCAGCCTGAACAGGTTGACTTCCGCCTTGATGCCGCGCTGGACGCCGATGCTGACATGTCGCCCCCCGGTCGCGAGGACCTTGAGATTACGCGGGACATAGTCTCCGCCGACCATGTCGAGAATGACGTCGACACCCGCCCCCAGCGTCACCCGCTCAATCACCTCGACGAAATCCTGCGTTCGGTAATTGATCGCCATATCGGCGCCGATCTTTTCGCACGCGGCGCATTTTTCGTCGCTGCCGGCGGTGACATAGACCTGCGCACCGAAAGCCTTGGCAAGCTGTATCGCTGTGGTCCCGATTCCCGAACTGCCGCCATGCAGCAGCAGAATCTCGCCCGCTTTCAGGCCCGCGCTGTCAAACAGGGTCGACCAGACGGTGAAAAACGTCTCGGGCACCGCCGCCGCCTGCACCGGCGTCAGCCCGAGCGGAATCGGCAGACATAACGCCGCGTCGGCCACGCAGTATTCCGCATAACCGCCGCCGGGCACCAGCGCACAGACGCGATCGTCAATGCGCAGACCAGCGCGCTCGGCCGGCACGCCCGGACCATGGCTGATGATCCGCCCCGCGACCTCCAGACCCGGAATATCCGTAACCCCGCGCGGCGGATCGTAATGCCCCTGACGCTGGATCGCATCGGGCCTGTTGACGCCTGCCGCCGTCACCTGAAGCAGCACCTGGCCGTCTCCGGGTGCAGGCGTCGGTCGATTGACGAGTCGCAACACTTCAGGACCGCCGGGCTCGGCGATCTCGATTGCGCGCATCATTTCGGGTTGCACCAGCAAGGCGGTCTCACGCTTAATAGGGGGCTTCAGCGCGAATGTATGACGCGAAAGGCAGAATACGATGTTCGATGATGAGGACACCGGCGACCGCAAGGCAGAAAACAACCGCCAAGACACCGTACCGGCGGTGCTCGACTCGCTCTCGGTCGAGGAATTGAAGGCGTATCGTGTAAGACTTGAGGCGGAAATAGGGCGGATCGACACCGAAATCGCCCGCAAACAGGATCACCGCAGCGCGGCGGAGTCTATTTTCAAAAGCTGAGTCAAAGGCTTAGCAGCATGCCCTTGTCCCCTCGGAAAAAACTTTGAAAAAAATCATCTCCTGTGAAGCTCTTCACAGTTTGGTAACAATTGCGTATATAATTTTGTGTTGTCTCGACGGCGACGCACACACCCTACACACCACACCCCTCCCCTCCCCCTCCTAACAGCCCTCGAGACAACCTTCATGAAAGGCCGTCTGCTCCGCAGACGGCCTTTCGTTTATCTGGCTGATTTATAAAAGAAAAAGGCGGTCCGGAAGGACTTTCCGAACCGCCTTTGCTCGTATCAGGGTCGGGCTATCAGGCCGCCTTGGCTTCGTTCTCCAGCACCGGCTGGCCGGCGTTAGCGCCCGTGATGGCGATTCGGCGCGGCTTTTTCGCTTCGGGCACGCGGCGCTCGAGATCGACGCTGAGCAGACCATTTTGCAGATCGGCGCCGGTAACCTCGATATAATCGGCGAGCTGGAAGCGCCGTTCAAAGGCCCGCGTGGCGATGCCGCGATGCAGATATCGATCTTCATCGCCATCATCGCCGGTAAGCTTGCCGGCGATATGCAGCACACCGTCATGGACGGTGATGTCGATATCCTCGACCGTGAATCCGGCGACAGCCATTGTCACGCGGTAACGGTCTTCTTCGAGACGTTCGATATTATAGGGGGGATAACCGGTTTCGCCGCCGGGTGCACTTTCCAGTGCGCGGGCAAGCCGTTCAAAACCGATTACGCTGCGGTGAAAGGGTGACAGGTCAAAAGTAGTCGTGCGCATAAAATCCTCCTGTTGAGCGATTACGCAGTTGTGATGCCCGCAATCTAGCCGGGCTGGGATTTATCCGACCCCATTCGGGCGCCGGATGTTATGGAAAATAGCGGCTGTGATTTGGGGGTCAAGACCCGGATGGTCGATCCATATACCCTAAGTCATCGGCCATTAACGCCTGTCTGGCAGGTTTGATGATGTCCGGTGTTATGCTGATGGCGAGGATAACGAAACCGCAGCCCAGGAGCCGCCGCCTTGACGGCCATTGCCTTTGTAAACACGACCTATAGCGATGCGCTGGCTCTGCTTGTGGAGGCGCGCAATTATGTCACCTATCGACAGAATGTCGACGAGCGTGGCCTCTTGCCGAAAGAGCGCGTCCGCATCAGCGTCGAAACCATGCGCCTGACAACGCGTCTGACGCAGGCGATGGCGTGGCTGTTGGCACAGCGCGCGGTTCAACAAGGGGAGTTGTCGCAAATTCAGGCGGTCGGCCCGGAATATGCGCTGGGCGGGCACGATATTTGCCTCGATACCGGCGCCGTCGACCCGGAAACCCTTCCCGAAGGCTTGCGCAGCCTGCTGGATCGCAGTCTTGAATTATACAAACGCGTCGACCGTCTCGAGCGTCAGGTCAAATCATCGCTGGGAATGCTCGACGCGGAAGACGAGGAGGCCGGTTAGGCCGGTCAGCCTGATTTCAGGCCGAACTTGCCGAAGCGCTTGTTGAAGCGTGCAAGCTGACCGCCGGTGTCGACGATCCGCTGGGCGCCGCCGGTCCAGGCCGGATGGCTGATCGGATCGACATCGAGGCGCAGCGTATCGCCGGGCTCGCCATAACAACTTTTTGTCGTGAACTCGGTGCCGTCCGTCATGATCACGGTGATTTCGTGATAATCGGGGTGAATTTCTTTTTTCATCGTCCGGTCTCCAATACGCACAGGAAAAATGCCGCGGCTGCGACCGCGCAAGAACCCGTGCTGAATAGCGAAGCGCGGGATATATCGACGGAGGGACGGAAAAGCAAGGAAAACCGTCAAATGAGCAGGGCCGGAAACTGTCAGCCTAATCCTCGAGTATCTCCTGCAGCTTGAGCGCCACCTGCATATCGCCGCTGACCTTGAGCTTACCGGTCATGAAGGCCATCGTCGCGCCAAGGTCGCCATTCAGCATTTTACTCAGGGTTTCCTTGCTGACACGCAAGGTGGTGTCCGGCAGATCGGCATCCGGATCACCCTCGCCGGTGGTCACTTTCGGCGGCCGAGCGGTTGCGTCGAGATGGACGACATCGCCATCCTCGAAAACGAAATCGATTCGGGCGCCCAGCCCCGGCGCTGCGTGTGCCCGCTGCTCGATTGCCTGCTTCAGCGAGGTCAAATCCATAATCGTCATCACTGTGTCTCCGCGCCGGCCGCACTTTTAATCGACCGTCAAAACAAGTTACCTTACGTTAAGGTAAGATGCTGCGCTGCCGCTGGTAGACAAGCAAGCAGGCACACGCAACCCCATCTAACAGGCTTGGCCCCACGTAACCCGATCATGCCGAAAAATCACGAACACAGCGCCGAGGGAATGAGCACATTGCAGGTTCTGAAAGGACTTGCGCCCTATTTCGGCGGCTATGGCTGGCGTCTGGCGGCGGCCGGCGTGGCGCTTGTCATCGCGGCCAGCGCGGTGCTCATGCTCGGCGTCGGGCTGCGCCTGCTGGTGGATCGCGGCCTTTCGGGCGGCGGTGATGAACAGCTCCTGAATCTGGCGCTGCTCGGCCTGTTCGGTGTCATCGCGATCATGGCGGCAGCGACCTATTGCCGCTTCTACCTGGTTTCCTGGATCGGCGAGCGGGTAGTTGCGGACCTCCGCCGCGATGTTTTCGGCCGCGTGCTCTCGCTCGATGCCGCCTATTATGAATCGAACCGCACCGGTGCGCTGGTGTCCTTTCTGACGAGCGACACGGCGGTTTTGCAGACCGTTATCGGCAGTTCGGTGTCGATAGCCCTGCGCAATACGCTGATCATGATCGGCGGCATCATCATGCTGTTTATCACCAGCCCCGGGCTGACCGGCATCGTGTTGCTGATCATCCCCCTGACCATCCTGCCGCTCTATTATTTCGGCAAGCGGGTCCGGCGGCTGGCGCGATCGAGTCAGGATCGGCTCGCCGATCTCGGCGCTCAGGCTGAGGAAGCGATGCGCGGCATTCGGACGGTCAAGGCCTTCGCCCAGGAAAGGCATACCGAGCGGCATTTCAATGACGGCGCGGAAGCCGCCTTTCAGGCCGCTCGTCAGCGCATTTCAGCCCGCGCCGCGCTCTCGGCCTGTGCCATCATCATCGTCTTCACCGCCATCGCGCTGGTGCTGTGGCAAGGCGGGCTGGCCGTTCTGGAAGAACGCATCAGCCCGGGGCAATTGGCCGCTTTCATTTTCTATGCCGTGATGGTCGCCGGCGCCGTCGGCGCGCTCAGCGATGTTGCCGGCGATCTTCAGCGTGCTATCGGCGCCGCCGAGCGATTGCTGACGCTGCTCGCCGAACAAGCGACCATTACCGCCCCCGCCGCGGCAGCGGTCACAGGCAAGCGTGCAGAGGGCAGCGTAGCCTTCGAGGGTGTCACCTTCCGTTACCCATCCGCAGACGGCGTCGCGCTCGACGCTCTGTCGTTTTCTTGCGCGCCGGGCGAGACCGCGGCCTTTGTCGGTCCCAGCGGTGCCGGAAAAAGCACCGTATTTCAGCTTCTGCTGCGTTTTTACGATCCGACGCAGGGTCGTATCCTGCTCGACGGGGAGGATGTCAGGCGGCTGCCGCCGGCACAGCTCAGACGACAATTCGGGCTGGTGCCGCAGGAACCCGATATCTTCTCGACCAGCGCGCTGGAGAATATCCGCTTCGGTCGCCCGGACGCCTCGCTCGACGAGGTGCGCGAAGCGGCAAGCGCGGCCAATGCCGACGACTTCATCCGCGCTCTGCCGGAAGGCTATGACACCTATCTGGGAGAACGCGGCGTCCGCCTGTCCGGCGGTCAGAAACAGCGGCTGGCCATCGCCCGCGCCCTGCTGCTCGACCCGCCGGTTCTGCTGCTCGACGAGGCCACCAGCGCGCTGGACGCCGAAAGCGAGCGGATGATCCAGACGGCGCTGGACCGCCTGATGCAAGGGCGGACGACACTGGTCATCGCCCACCGTCTTGCTACCGTCCAACGCGCCGACACGATCCTTGTGCTGGACCACGGCAAGCTGGTGGAAAGCGGCACGCACCGAGGCCTGATCGCGAAAAACGGCCTCTATGCCCACCTCGCCGCGCTGCAATTCGATTGGCAGCCGGACGAGGCAAAGCCGGCGGCCCTCAGGGAAGCAGGATAGTCGAACCGGTGGTCTTGCGCGCCTCAAGGTCTCGGTGTGCCTGTGCCGCATCCTTGAGCGGATAGCGCTGGTTGATCTGCACTTTCAGGATATCGCGCTCAACCAGATCGAACATCTCGGCCGAGGCGGCGAGCAGGTCCTCACGCCGCGCCATATAGACGAACAGCGTTGGCCGGGTCAGGAACAGGCTGCCCTTCATCGCCAAGATGCCGGTATCGAGCGGTTCAACCTTGCCCGAGGATTGCCCGAAGGACGCCAGCATGCCCATCGGCTTCAGACAGTCCAGCGAGCGCATGAACGTATCGGCACCGACGCTGTCATAAACGACATCACATTTCGCGCCGCCGGTGATCTCCGCCACGCGCGCAACGAAATCCTCGGTCCGGTAATTGATCGGGTGATCACAGCCATGCGCTTTCGCAAGCTCCGCCTTGTCGGGCGAGCCGACGGTGCCGATCACCGTGGCGCCGAGATGCCTGGCCCATTGGCAGGCAAGCAGGCCGACGCCGCCCGCCGCCGCATGGAACAGGATCGTGTGGCCCGCTTCGACGCGGAAAGTGGACCGCAACAGGTATTGCGCGGTCAGCCCCTTGAGCATGATTGCCGCCGCGATTTCATCGCTGATCGCGTCCGGCAGCGGCACCAGTCGGTCGGCGGCCATCAGCCTGGATTCCGCATAGGCGCCGATCGGATTGTCGGCATAGGCGACGCGATCCCCCTCCTTCAGATCGGTGACATCGGCGCCGACGGCGTCGACCACGCCGGCCCCCTCCATCCCGAGGGTAAAGGGCGTCGCCACCGGGTAAAGGCCGGTGCGGTGATAGACATCGATATAGTTCAGCCCGACCGCCGTCTGTCGCAGCCTGACCTCGCCCGGCCCGGGATCACCGATCTCAACCTCCTGCCATTGCATCGCTTCGGGGCCGCCGGGACTCTCGATCCGGATCGCATGCGTTGTCACCGCCACGCGCTTACTCCTCTTTCCGATAAGGGGTTTCTTGCATCAGATAGTCGATTTCCTGCTGCATATGGCGACGCTCGGCGGTCAGAAAATCAGCGACCGCCCGCCTGAATGACGGGTTCGGTATGTAGTGCGCGCTATAGGTTTCGACCGGCAGATAGCCGCGCTGGATTTTGTGCGGCCCCTGAGCGCCGGCCTCGACGCGCTTCAACCCACGCTCAATCGCGAAATCGATAGCGCGGTAATAGCAGGCTTCAAAATGCAGGAATTTCACCCGGGCCTGACAGCCCCAATTGCGGCCGAACAGCGTATCGCTGCCGACGAGGTTCAGCGCGCCGGCGACCCACTCACCATTATAGCGCGCCATCACCAGAACCAGGCGCTCCGGCAATCGCTCCCCGATCAGGTCGAAAAACCTGCGGGTCAGATAGGCCGAGCCCCATTTGCGGTCGGAGGTGTCGACATAGAACTGATAGAAGGCATCGAGCGCATCCGGTGTCACGCTATCCCCCGTCAGGGTCAGCATCTCGATACCGCTTTCGGCCACCTTCTGCCGTTCCTTGCGGATCGATTTGCGCTTGCGGGAGCTGAGCGTTGCCAGAAAGTCGGCGAAGTCCCTGTAGCCCTGATTGTGCCAATGAAACTGCACGCCGATGCGTTGCAGCCACCCCGCATTGCCGAGGCGGTCGAAATCCGCCTGATCGGGAAAGGTAATGTGACAGGAGGAAATACCGAGACGATCGGTGAGTTGTTCCATGCCGGCAATCAATGCGGCGGCGGCGGTCTCAGGCTCCTCGACGCCGGGCGCAATCAACAGCCGCGGCCCGGTCGCAGGGGTGAACGGCACCGAGCCCTGCAGCTTCGGGTAATAGTCGCCGCCCGCCCGCTCATAGGCGTGCGCCCAGCCATGGTCGAAGACATATTCGCCATAGGAATGGCTTTTCAGATAGAGCGGCACCGCGCCAACCGGGCGGCTGTCAGCTCCGCGCAGGATTAGATGCTGAGGTTGCCACCCGGTTCGGGCCGATACCGAGCCGCTTTCTTCGAGCGCAAGAAGGAAAGCATGCGACAGGAAGGGATTGTCGGCGCCGGCGCAGCGGTCCCAATCTTCTGCCGCGCATTGATCGATGCCGCTGAGGACCTCGATTTCAAAGCTGTCCGAGCCGCCGGCGCGACTCATTTCAGGGTCAGCACCGCCTCGACTTCAACCGGCGCACCAAGCGGCAGCGCGGCGACTCCGACGGCCGATCGGGCGTGTCGTCCGACATCGCCGAACAGGTCGATGATGAGCTGTGACGCGCCGTTGACGACTTGCGGCTGGGCGGTAAAGGCCGGCGTCGAGGCAACAAAGCCGGTCAATTTCACAAAGCGTTCTATCCGCGCTGCATCGCCGCCCGCCGCGGCAACCGCCTGAGCCAGCAATTGCAACGCGCACAGCTTGGCCGCTTCGGCGCCCTGCTCGATCGACACGGTGTCACCAAGGGTGCCGGTCATGGCCAGCTTACCGTCCTGCATCGGCAATTGGCCGGAAATATAGACGGTGCTGCCGGTGATCACATAAGGCGTATAAAGGCCCTGCGGCGTCATCGGCTGCGGCAGGCTCAGCCCCATTTCGGCCAAATCTTGTTCCAAATTCACTGTCATTGCTGCTTTCCCTAGCCCGTTAGCGATGACATATGTAGCCGGTCAGCCGGTTACCAATCTACGCGACGATTATGTCTCTTGCCTCTTTTCTGGGCGTCACCTCACAGGCGCATATGGCACTTTACGCACTTCTGCATGGCGGCGAGCTGGCCGGCAGCGATCAATTCGGCAATCGCTATTACCGCTCGGCCCGCAAAGCCGGCAAGCATGTCGTCAACAAGCGCGAACGACGCTGGGTGAAATACAAGGGCGCGCCCGAAGCCTCGATGGTGCCGCCGGAATGGCATGCCTGGCTGCACCACACGGTGCAGGACCCGCCGCAGGAACAAAACCCGCTGCGGCGTCCCTGGCAAAAGCCCTATGAGCCCAATCAGACCGGTACCGACGACGCCTATCGCCCCCCCGGCCATGTCCTGGAAGGGTTCCGCCGCGACAAGGCTACCGGCGATTACGAAGCCTGGACCCCGCCATCCTAACCCGGCATTGACGCAAGCCATGAAGAACAGCGCACTTGAAACCATTATGGGCGCGGTCGTCCTGATCGTCGCCGGCTATTTTCTGGTTTTCGCCGCACAGACATCGGATCTGGGCACCGGCGACGGCTATGAACTGGTCGTCAGCTTCACCGATGCGACGGGGCTGTCGACCGGCGGCGATGTGCGTGTCGCCGGGGTCAAGGTCGGCAGCATCATCGATGTCAGCCTCGACCCGCAGACCTATCTGGCGCGGGCAACGATTACCATCGATGAATCGATCGACGTGCCGCTGGACAGCGCCGCCGAGATCACCAGCGAAGGCATACTCGGCGACAGCTTCCTGTCGATCTCCTTGGGCAATGAGCCTGAATTCTATGCGCCCGGCGAGGTCATGGCCGGCAGCAGCAACCCCGATCTGTTCGAACTGATAGGTCAGGCGATTTACAGTGTCACCGGTCAGGACGATTCCAGCGGCAATGGCGGTTAACACGCTTGTCGGCATTGTCTTGGCGTTGACGATATCGGTCAGCGCCCATGGCCAATTCGCCCCCGCGCCCGCCGGGCCGACCTTTATCCCGCATGAGATCGCGGTGCTCCGCGCGCTCGATAAAGTCACGGCGCGGGTATCGCGCTTCGAGGTGCCGGTCGATGATCAGACCAGCTTCGGCACTTTGGGCATCCGTATCCGTTCCTGCCAGAAAACGCCGCCCGAAGAAGAGCCCGATGCCGCCGCCTTTCTGGAAATCTGGGAGAGGCGGCCGGCCGATACCCAGTCACGCTGGGTGTTCAGCGGCTGGATGTTCGCCGCCAGCCCTGCCCTGTCGGCCATGGACCATCCGGTTTACGATGTCTGGGTCATCGACTGCCAGAAAGCCTCCAGCACTTCCGCCTCCGAGGCAGAATAGAACTGCCCATCGGCGCTCAGCGCCTCGGCAAGCCTTTCGCGATATTCCTCACGCGGGATTTCGACGGCACCGAACCGGCGCAGATGCCGCGTTACGAATTGCGTGTCGAGCAGCATGAAGCCGCCATGACGAAGCCGGGCGATCAGATGCACCAGCGCCACCTTGCTGGCATCGCGCTCGCGGCTGAACATGCTCTCCCCGAAAAACGCCGCCCCCATGGCCACGCCGTAAAGCCCGCCGGCGAGATCATCGCCGCGCCAGCATTCAATGCTATGCGCGAAACCGTTCTCGGCCAGTTGTGAATAGGCGCGGATGACATCCTTGTTGATCCAGGTATTGGGCCGGTCGGGTGCCGGGTCGGCACAGGCGGCGATAACCTGATCGAAGGCGGTATCGACGGTAACGGTAAAGCGTTGCTGCCGCACGGTGCGCTGCAACCGCTTGCCGACATGCGGGGCGTCAAGCGGGATAACGCCGCGCATTTCGGGATCGAACCAATAGATGGTGTCGCTATGGGCGCTCTCCGCCATCGGGAACACGCCCGCCGCATAAGCACGGAGCAGGAGTTCCGGCGTCAGGGTCACCATCTGTTGCCCGGACATAAAGCGCGGTCCTTCATCCCGATCAGCGCGGGCCGCTGTGCCCGGCGCGCGGTTTACGCAAGCTTACACAGTGCCGGCCGCCAAACTCTTCTCGAGCCAGTGAATGTCGTAATTGCCGTCGATAAAGTCACGGTTTGAGATGATCGAGGCAAGCAGAGGCAGTGAGGTTTCGACACCGCCGATAACGAATTCTCCCAATGCGCGACGCAGCCGCATCAGGCACTCATCACGGTTCTTGCCGTACACGATCAGCTTGGCGATCAGGCTATCGTAATGCGGCGGGATCCGATAGCCGTCAAACAGGGCGCTATCGACGCGGGTACCGGGGCCGCCCGGAGCGTGGAACTGTGTCACGGTACCCGGCGAGGGCATGAAAGTCCGCGGATGTTCGGCATTGATCCGGCATTCTATCGCATGTCCGGTGATGCGCATTTCATCCTGCGTCAGGCTCAGTCGCTCACCCGCCGCCACATTGATCTGTTCGCGCACCAGGTCGACGCCGGTGACCAGCTCCGTCACCGGGTGTTCGACCTGCAGCCTCGTATTCATCTCGAGAAAATAAAAGCGCCCGTCTTCATACAGAAATTCGATCGTGCCGGCGCCGGTATAGCCCATCCGCCTGATCGTATCGGCGGCAAGCGTGCCGATCTCGTCGCGCTGCGCAGCGGTCAGGATCGGCGACGGCCCTTCTTCAACCAGCTTCTGATGGCTGCGCTGGATCGAACAATCGCGCTCGCCGAGATGAATGGCGCCGCCATGCTGATCGCCGAACAGCTGCACCTCGATATGACGCGGTTTGGCGAGGTATTTTTCCATATAGACGGTATCATCGCCGAAGGCGGCCTTGGCCTCGGCGCGCGCCAGCCTGAAGGCGTCGGTCAGCTCCGCCTCATCGGCTGCGACCTTCATGCCCTTGCCGCCGCCGCCCGACGCGGCCTTGAGCAGGACCGGATAACCGATCTCATCGGCAATGCGCACCGCCTCTTCAACGCTCGCTATACCGCCCTTGGAGCCCGGAATGGTCGGCAGCCCCAGCTCGGCCACCGTCTGTTTGGCGACGACCTTATCACCCATCTGGCGGATCAGTTCGGGCTCAGGTCCGATAAAGGCAAAGCCGTGCGCGCGGACCATCTCGGCAAAGCGCGCATTTTCGGACAGAAAGCCGATCGCCGGATGGATCGCATCGGCATGGGTGATCGCCGCTGCCGTCAGGATCGCCGGGACATTCAAATAGCTGTCGCGCGCAGGCGGCGCGCCTATGCACACCGTTTCGTCGGCAAGGCGTACATGCATCGCATCGGCATCGGCGGTCGAGTGCACCGCCACGGTGCGAATGCCCATCTCACGGCAGGCACGGGTGATGCGAAGCGCGATTTCACCGCGATTGGCGATCAGGATTTTTTCGAACATCGGCCCGACCGGTCCGCGTTCTATTCGATGATGACGAGCGGTTCGCCGAATTCTATCGGCTGCGCATCGGTGACCAGAACTCGGCTCACGGTGCCCGAGCGCGGCGCCTTGATCTGGTTCATGACTTTCATCGCCTCGATGATCAGCAGCGTGTCACCTTCACGGACTGTGCCGCCTTCGCTGACAAAGGTCGGCGCACTCGGCTCGGGTTGCAGATAGACCGTACCCACCATCGGCGCCTTCACCAGACCCGGATGATCGACCGCCGTATCCTGCGCTGCTTCGGCAGCGGCTTCGATGACCGGTGCTTCGGGTTTTGCGGCGGCGGGAGCGGAGGCAACCGGCGCGGCAACGGCGACACCCCCGCGGGACAGGCGCAATTTGAGATTGCGATCGCTGATTTCGAGCTCGGTCAGCCCGGCTTCTTCCATCAGGGCCGCCAGTTCGCGCACTTCGGCCTTATCGATTTCGAGCTTCTTCATGTCTGTCGGTCCAGTAAAGACGCCATCGCGTGCAGCGCCAGGCGGTAGCCTAGCGCACCGAAACCGGCGATCACACCCTGAGCGATCAAGGAAATATAGGAATGATGGCGGTAAGTTTCGCGCGCCGCCGGGTTGGACAAGTGAACTTCGATGATCGGCAGCGGGCTGGCGCGGCACGCATCGAGCAAAGCAAGCGAGGTATGGGTATAGGCGCCGGCGTTGATGATGATGCCGTCATCCTGGCCCGAAGCGTCCTGGACCCAGGTCACCAACTCCCCCTCATGATTACTCTGGCGAAAATCGACGCTCTGGCCCAGCGGCTCCGCTTCCTCCCGGCACATGGCCTCAATATCGGCCAGCGTCTCCTTGCCGTAGATGGCCGTCTCACGGGTGCCGAGCAGATTCAGGTTCGGCCCGTTGAGGATCAGGATGGAGGAGGTGACTTGCGACACGGCTGGCAGAAGGGGATTCGTTCTTGACGACTCCCCTTTCTAGCCGATTGACAGCGACAGCCGCAATCAGTGTGCGTGGCCGTCCGCTTTATCGTCATCAGACGCGGGGCCGGAAGAGCCGGCCGCCATTACCGTCGCCACGGCGGTGACCTCCCCGGCATGCTCAAAGGTCAGCGTCAACGGAATATCGGCGCCTTCCGACAAAGGCTCAGCAAGCCCCATCAGCATGATGTGCAAACCGCCGGGCCGCAGCGTGACGGTCTCTCCGGCGGGCACGTCAATCATCGAAACCGGACGCATCCGCATCACGCCGGTGTCGGCGTCATGGCTGTGAGTGTGCAATTCGACGCGTTCGGCAATCGTGGACGCAACCGAACCGGAAATCAGGCTGTCATCCGTTTCACCGCCCTTGATCGTCAGGAAGACAGCGCCGGCCTGGGCCTGCGAAGCCGTCGCCCGCGACCAGACATCCGAGACCATCGGCGCGGCATGGCCCTGCGCGCGCGCACAACAGGCAAAAAGCGCGAGGATCAGCGCAAGACCTGAAACCACGAGAATGGAGCGGCGCTCACGGCTCCGGAACTGAGCAAACATTGTTGGATCACCCTTCTTGATCGGTTGCGACCGCAGCCGCCCGGGCCGCAGCAATAGCGTCATCCAGCACGGATTTGGGCAACGCACTCGGATAAACCCGGTCGCCGATGATGAAGGCAGGGGTACCCCGAATGCCCAGCGATCTGGCGAGCGCGCGCAAATCTTCAAGATAGGCGTCATAGCGGCCTGAGCGCCGGGCCTCGTTGAACGCGGCGAGATCGAGCTCAAGCGCCGTCGCCGCCTCGACGAGAACGCGATCATCGATGCGACCGTCATGCTGCATCAGCCGGTTATGAAAGGCGAGATAGGCGCCCTGCTCGCCCGCTGCGAGCGCGGCCCGCGCAGCCTCGACAGAACGCTCGGAAAGGATCGGGAATTCCTTGAAAACATATCGGATGTCGGGATTTTCGGCCATCACCTGCTGCAACACAGCATTGGCCATATGGCAGGCGCTGCATTCGTAATCGAAGAATTCGACGATGGTTACAGCGGCATCATCGGGGCCTATCGCGGGCGCTCGCTCATCGTCGATAATGGCGTTCAGATTGGCGCGCACCGCCATTTCCATCGCCGCCTGCTGCGCTTCCCGCTGACGCGTCTCATATCGCTGCGCCGCCTCGAATATGGCTTCGGGATTGGCCAACAGGTAAATCCGGACGAATTCGCCCAAAGCGTCGCTATCCTCTATGCCCAGGCGATCGGCGAGAATCGCCAGCTCGTCTTCCAGCGCCGCATCACGCGGCAACTGCGCCGCGCCGTCCTGTGCCTTCACCGGGCCATTGACCACGAGCCAACCGCCTGCCCCGAGCGCGGCAATAACAACCGCGAGCGCCGCAGCGCGGCTCAAAAATCCGAATTTCATGATTTTTTCCTTTATAGAGAGCGTAGCAAGGAAAGTATGTCCTGCGCCTGGAACCAGGGGGGGCTGCCTTCCTCAAGCCCGGCCATGGCGATCCTTGCCTTACGTTCGGCATCTTGCCGCCGGCCCTGCAACAACGCCTCCTCGGCGAGATGCAGGTCGGCCATCGGCTGGTTGCCGAGACGGCCATAGGCAATGCCCAGCCAGCGGTGCAGCATCGGGGTTGTGTCCTCGTTTTCCAGCGCCTTGTTGAGATGACCGATCGCCTCGGGCAGGAATTCGGGGTTATTGCTTTCGATCAGCGCATGCGACAGCGCAATCCGCATCAGCCCGGCATTCGGCATCATCGCTATCGCCCGCCGATAATAGGGCACGCTTTCGGCGATGCGGCCGTTTTCGAACAACACCTGGCCCTTCATTTCGAGAAAGAAGGGATTGTCCGGCTCGGCCGCGATCAGCTCATCGAACAGCCTCAGGGATTCGTCGATGATCCCTGCGCGGAAAAACGCGACGGCGCGGGCGTAACGGCTCAAGATCGCTTCATCATCCGCCGAAAACCGCCGCAACGTCTCCCGCGGCGGCCGCAGATAGCCGATCAACTTGGCCCGTATCCGGTCAAACCGATCATAGAAATCATCCGGCAGCCTGGTGTCGGTAAAGGCGCTGGATTCCACATGGGCGCGCACCGCCGTGATCCTGTCCTGGGTCAGCGGGTGGGTGCGGATATATTCATCCTGCTGGCTTGCCGGCAGCAATTCCTGGCTTTGCAGTTTCATGAAAAAGCTCAGCAGCCCGGCCGAGGAGATTCCAGCCTCTTCAAGAAAGCTAAGCCCGGCCTGATCGGCCTGATTCTCGATCGACCGGCTATTGGCGAGGAAGCTGCGGCGCGCGATTTCCTGACCGCCCTGAATGATCGCGATCCCGGCCTCGGGGTCACCCGCCGCCGCTGCGGCAATGATGCCCAGAATCGTGCTGGCCGCAGCGGTAATGCCCGAACGGGCGATCGCCTCACTGCCGCGCACGAGATGGCCGCCGGCAATATGGCCGGTTTCATGAGCGATCACCCCCAGTAATTCTTCGGGGTTTTCCGCCGCCATTATCAGGCCGGTATGCAGGAACATGTTCATGCCGCCGGCGACGAAAGCGTTCAGCCGGTGGTCATTGACGATGATGATGTTGATGCGGTCGGGATCGAATGCCGCAGCGCGGAATATCGGCGTCGACATGTAACGCAGTGTCTGTTCGATCTCGGAATCGCGAATGATCGAAAAACTGCGCTGCGCCTGCACCCCCTGATCGTCACCGGAGCCCGGCAAATCGGTCAGCAGCAGGATCGGCAGCATGAGTGCCAAGACCAGAACGGCGCGCGCAGCAAGGCGGCGCAGGCGATACGCTATCGACATCCGGGAACGTTCACAGTAAGCGCGGGCATTATCGGCGCGGGGCAGCATGCTCATTGCGTTAGAGTTTACTCTAATCCGATTGGAAGGCCAGAGATGGCGCTAAAAATCGCCCGGCGCGCGGAAATCGCGCCGTTCCAGGTTCTTGAAGTGCTCAGCCTCGCCAATCAGCGGCAGGCAGCGGGCCATGATATCCTCCATCTTGAGGCCGGTCAGCCGTCGACCCCGGCGCCGATGGCGGTGCGCCGGGCGGTCGCAGAGTCGGTCATGACCGAACCATATGGCTATACCGAGGCGCTCGGCATGCCGGAATTGCGCCGTCGAATCGCGCAACATTATCGGGACAAATACGGGCTGGACGTGGATGCCGCGAGAATTGCCGTAACGGCCGGCTCATCCGCCGCTTTCCTGCTCAGCTTCCTTGCCGCTTTCGAACCCGGTGACCGGGTCGCCCTGGCGGCGCCGGGCTATCCGGCCTATCGCAGCATTCTGAAGACGCTTGATCTGGTACCGGTGGAGTTTGAGACCGACGCCGAAACCGGCTTTCAGCCTACACCGGAGGATCTCGACGCGCTTGATGCGCCGATCGACGGGCTCATCATCGCCAGCCCCTCGAACCCGGCCGGCACGGTGATCGACCCCGCAGCCCTGGAGGATTTATGCCGCTGGTGCTCGGCGCAGCAGGTTCGGCTTGTCTCCGACGAACTTTATCACGGCACGGTCTGGGGCGGCGGCGAGGCGACGGCAGCGATCGCCTCGAACAGCGCCATCGTGGTCAACAGCTTTTCAAAATATTACTGCATGACCGGCTGGCGACTGGGCTGGGCGGTGCTGCCCGAAGACCTTGTCCGTCCTGTCGAGATTCTGGCCCAGAACCTGTTCATCTCACCGCCGACACCCTCGCAGATCGGCGCCCTGGCCGCGCTTGACTGCGGCGAGGAGCTTGACGCGCATGTCGCGCGTTATCGTCGCAACAGCGAAGTCCTGGTCGACGCGCTGGCACAAACGGCGTTGACGATTCCGGCGCCGCCGCAGGGCGCATTCTATCTTTACGCCGATTGCAGCGCGCTGGGCATTGAAAGCGGCGAGCTCGCGCGCCGTCTGCTCAACGAAACCGGCGTCGCGATCACCCCAGGCAGCGATTTCGATCCACGGCGCGGGCATGCCACCCTGCGCATGTCCTATGCCGGCAGCGCCGCAGAAATCGACAACGCGGCAGAACGGCTCTATGACTGGCTCATCACCACCGCCGCACAGCGTAAACGGAGCACATCGCATGGATGAAGAACGCCGCCTTTCCGAACGCATTCTGATGGCCCTTGAACTGGCCGTCGAGCAGAACGATGCCGCGATCTGCGAGAAGCTGGTTGCTGCGCTCGAACTATCGATGACCCGCGCCAGCGGCGGTGCTGATTTTACCGAAAGGCGGGAATTATCGGAACAGGCCGCGGCGCTGCTCGATCAGTCACGGCAATTGCTTGCGCAGTCCCGCTAAACCGATTGCGGCACCGATCCGCATACCGGTCGCAGGGGCAGCCGGAACAGCCGGCACATCAACCATGGTGCCGGCGCCGCAGAAGCTTGCAGGAATGCCCCGACCATCGCTGTCGACGCAAGCAGACCCCCAGTATTCAATGACCAGTATGCGGCGGAAATTCTTAGCTTCTGTTCCCCTGGTTCAACACGTCCGCAATTGTTGAAAGGGCCGGGCGCAAGATTTCTTCCGGATAAACCAGCGCAATCCGGACATATCCGGCACCTGACCGCCCAAGATAGCGACCCGGCAGAACGCGGATCGCATGATCGCGCCATAATTGCCGAGAGATTGCCTCATCATCCGCCACCGGCAGCCAGAGAAAAAAACCGGCGCGCGGAGCCGGATCCGGATAGGCATCCTTGAGGCATTCCCGAGCGATGATGAAGTTGCGATTGTAAAATTGCCGGTTGGCGTCGACGTGATCGTCATCCTGCCATAACGCAATTGCAGCCGCATAAAGCGCATATGACGCACCGGCGGCGGCGAAGGCGCGCATTTTCTTCAACCCGTCAATCAGATCGGGATCGCCGGTAACGATACCGCCGCGCAGACCTGCCGCGCTTGAGCGCTTTGACAAGCTATGAAAGACCAGCAGCCCGTCAACGCTGCCGGTCTCGGCCGCGATTTCCAGAATGCCCGGCGCCGGCGCATCGCGGTAAAGCTCGCCATAGCATTCGTCGACCGCCAGCACCGCGCCGCGGTCCCGAGCGACGGCCAGGGCACGGCGGAGATAGCCGAGATCGGCAATACTGCCCTGCGGGTTGGTCGGGCTGCATAGATAGATCAGGCGGATATCGTCCGGCGCCGACGCGAGCCGATGGAGATCCGGCAGAAAGTCCTTTTCCGCCAGTGCCGGCAGGAATAGCGGATCGCCTCCGGCCATCACCGCCGCCCCCTCATAGACGGCGTAGCCGGGTTCTGGCATGGCAACGGCTGCGCGGACGCCCTGTTCTTGCGGCAAAACCGCCTGGGCCGTCATGAACAGACCCTCGCGGGTACCGGCCAAAGGAAGGATCATGCGCTCCGGATCGATCAAGCCGTCGGGCAGTGCATAGCGCCGCTGCAGCCAGGCCGCGGCGGCACCGCGCAGCTCGACCGTCCCGGTAATCGGCGCGTAACGGTTCCAGGAGCCTGCATTCGCGGCAAGTGTTTCGGTCAATAAAGAAGGCGGCGGCAGCTTCGGCTCGCCGACCGTCAGATCGACGATATCGACGTCAGGCGGCGCCGGAAGATCGGCCAGCAGCGCCCGCAACCGCGAGAACGGATAGGCGGTGAGGTCGTCAAGGCGGCGATTGCCCGGCTGCATTATGCGACGCCGTTACCCGCCCGATGCGGCACGGCGCAAATCCTCGGCAAGCCGACCCGCCGGGTTACCGACCATGGAGGTGATACCTTCGCGTTTGAGCGCGACGGCAGCCTCTGCGGCACGGCGATCGAGCTCGGCCATCACATCGCTGTCCAAAGACCGGATGATCGCGAGGTCGCGCAATCGATCAAGCGCTTCCCACATATGCAGCGGGTCGTCCAAACCGATCGCCAATTCTGAATCAAGCCGCGCCGCTTCGGCATCAATCTTCGTGCGGTCTCCGGCGCTGTAGGCCTGGCGCTGTTCTTCAAGCCGCTGTCGATAAAGGATTTGGGCATGCTCGACCAACGGATCGGGGATGCCGTCCACATCAGCCGGTTCACCGCCGTGATGGCTCATGACGGCCCCTGGGGCAGCGCCGCGATAAAAGCAAGATCACTGGCGCTGCGCGGCGGTTCCGGGTCGGCGCCGTCGGGTGGCGGCAGGGGGCCGGGATCGAGCGGGAAATCGGGATGCTCGATCCAGCGCTGAACGCGTTTCCGGATAGCGGGATTGCGCCCGGTATCGCCCGCCATATTGATCATGGTCGCGGCGATCTGCGGCGGCATTTCGGCAATTGCCCGCCCGATCAGACGATCAGCCGTCGGTCGGTCAATGGCGGCGTGATCGATTGAGGCGAGCGCACAATCATAGAGCTCGCTGTCGGTAAAGCCGAATGCTTCCTGAGCCAATTTCTGTTCCTGCCCGGCCGTGGTGTGAAAAATGCCGGGATCGTCGGGCGCAAAATTCAGCGCCAGCCCGGCATTATACAGGTGACGCACAGGATGCCGGCCGAATTTGTCGTCGCGATATTGCGGCATCAGCAGACGATTGCTGGTCAGGCAGATGGTGAAAAGGACATCACGGGCAACGAGCTCCTGAAGCAGCGCGGGGTCTTCGATGCTGCGAATGCCGTGATCGATGATCTCTGCGCCGAGCTCTTCGACCGCGGCCCGGACGCTGGCCGGACCGCGCAGTTCCCCGGCATGCGAACGGAGCTTCAGACCGGCCTCCCGCGCCACCGAAAAAGCCGGCGAGAAATCCTCCATCCAATGATTGCGTTCGGTCCCGGCCAGACCATAGCTGGTCATCAGCGGGTCGGGGTTGGCGGCAAGGAAACGGGCGCCCTGCTCGGCAAGTTCGGGGCCGTAATGGCGAATACTGGTCGCGCTCAGCCTGACCTCGATGCCGTATTGATCGCGCGCTTCCTCGGCGGCCTGCCGGATTGCGTCAAGATGGTCCTTGTACCGCACCGGATCGAACATGGTCGGTTCATCAGCATCATCCTCGGGATCGACAAGGCGCGAAAGGCTGACCGGCGAAACCATGAATTCGCACAGCAGGCAGTTCTCCTTCGCTGCAATATCGAGATAATCCCTGACCACTTCGTAATAGTCGCGCGGGCTGGTCAGCAGAGGGTTGAGCGCACGGAAAATCGCATTGAAATCGTCGAAAGTCTCAAACCGATAGCGCAATGCGCCGTCGCGGGTTCTGGTAAAGATGCTGTCGGGCAGGGTCAGCCCCTTGCGCGCAGCGATGTTCTGCGCCGTTTGCGGGGCGATCGCGCCGCTGATGTGATTATGAAGATCGACCGTGGGGATGCGCGGCCCCTCGGTCTTGGCCGCGACCATAATGACTCTTTGCAGTTCTTGTTTTTAAGGCGATTCCAACGGTCCACCCTTAGCAATATGACAAAAATTTTGCAATGACGCGGATGTGATTCCGATGCCTTTGCGCGCTTTTGCCTCTGGACCGACGCTGATGAAAGCGGCATCTGATCTGTCATGACCAAGGGAACATTTCATACCGAAGTGCTGATCGCGGGCGGCGGTCCGGCCGGGCTGACGCTGGCGGCCTGCCTCGGCCATGCAGGGATCGATGTCATCTGCGTCGACCTGGCCGACCCCGCGGCCCAGACTGCCGAAGCCTTTGACGGCCGGACCACCGCAATCGCCCTTGGGTCCAAGCGGATTTTCGACGGTATCGGCCTGTGGGACTCAATCGCGCCCGATGCCTGCCGGATAGCCGAAATCCGGACCGCCGATAAGGAATCGCCGTTCTTCCTGCATTTCGATGCCGGCGATGTCGGCGAGGACGCCTTTGGATGGATCGTTGAGAACCGGACCCTGCGCCGACGCTTATTTGACCGGTTGCAGCAGCTTGACAGCGTTCGGCATTTGGCACCCGCACGCATCACGGCGCTGGCGAGGCGGGACGGCCGGATCGTTGCAACGCTTGAGGACGGCCGCGAGATTACCGCCGATCTGCTGTGCGGCGCCGACGGACGGCGATCGATGGTGCGCGAATGGGCAGGTATAGGCAGTACCGGCTGGCGCTATTGGCAGCACGCCATGGTCTGCGTCGTTACGCATGAAGAGCCGCATCACAACATCGCGATTGAACATTTCCGCCCCGGCGGCCCCTTCGCGATCCTGCCGATGCTCGATGATGAACAGGGTCGGTATCGCAGCTCGCTGGTCTGGACCGAGAACAGCCGCAGCGCGCCTGACTACCACAAGCTGCCGCAGGACGAATTTGATGCCGAGCTGAACAAGCGCTTCGGCGACCGGCTCGGTCGGGTCTCTCAGATCGGGCGACGCTGGATCTATCCGCTCGGCCTGATGCATGCCGACCGCTATACCGCCGAGCGCGTCGCCCTGATCGGCGATGCGGCGCATGTCATCCATCCGATTGCGGGCCAGGGCCTCAATATGGGATTCCGCGATGTCGCGGCCTTGTCGGAGCTGGTTGTCGATCAGCGGCGGCTTGGCGGCGATCCCGGTGCGGCGGCGCTGTTGCGGCGCTTTGAACGACAGCGCATGCGGGATAACCTTGTGCTCAGCGCGGTGACCGACGGTCTCAACCGGCTGTTCTCAAACGATTTGGCCGTGGTTCACGGGATTCGCAGCCTCGGCCTTGGCGCGGTTGAGCGCATCCCGCCGCTGAAACGCTTTTTCATGGGCCGGGCGATGGGGATAGGCCGTGAAATGCCGCGTCTCGTCAGGGGCGAAGCGCTTTAGCCGCTCCGGCGCTGATCGAGCGGCTGACAGCAGCCGGAATCACCGCATCGGGACAGCGATGGGCATGCCGGTCGGCGTGATCGCATAGTAATTCATGCTGCTGGCGCCGTAGCTGGTCTTTTCCTTGAACGATTTGTAATCGGCGGCATAGCTTTGCGCGAGATCGAAATCGTCGTTCAGCTGCGCATTCTTGATGTCCTCACGGAAGCGGCTATCGAGCTCTTCAAACAGCAATTGTGCGAGGCCGTCGCGATTGATGTCGAGCACCCGCAGCTTCGCCGCCCGGATCATCGCTTCATCCGCGCTTGCATCGCCTGAGGCAAGCTGCGGCAGGGCGTCTCTGATCTGCTGCGCCGCAGCCTTCTGCTTGCCCTGCTTGGCGATCAGTTTCTCACGGTATTCATGCGCATCGGCATCGGCCGGGCTGTAGCGCGGGGTGTCGCTGCGCATCGCGAAGATTTCCTGGCCGATATGCATGACCTTTTCGAGCGTGAAACCGGCTGAGGCAAGCATGGCGAGACCGGCGCCCGCGACCGCAAGGGGCGGCATGGCAATTGTTGCCGCCGCATAGCCGAGGGCCGTGGTGACGGCACCGCCAAGAAAGCCTTCGAGACCTTTACGCGCGAAAAAATCGGCGCGGTCGGTGGTTCTGGCTGCGTCGATCTGGCTGTCAGAAACGCGCTGGACGGCGAATTGCCGCCATCCGGCAGCGGCCAGGCGCTGATACAGATCGGCAGCGGGCAGGCGTTTTACCGGATTGTCCGCAGAGAGCTCGGCAGTGCCGTCATCGGTGCAGAAATCTGACGCCTCACTGGCGCAGTCCGTGATCCTGTCATCAAGCGCGCCTTCATCGAAGGCCGTCATATCGCGGTCATCGCTCATCATCCACCAGCCATGTCTGGATTAAGGTATATCGACAGGCTTACAGGCCTTCCGGCCGCATGTCAATGAGAAATGTTACGTATATATGACAGCTAGGCGACGAGGCGCATCGTCGATTTGCGGAAGGCATCGCGCTCGGCCGCAACCTTCGGCGCCTCATCCGGGGCGGCGGCGATGGAATCCAGGCGGAACTGATGGTCGATACGCTTGACGATCGCCTGAACCATGTCCGGCGCGTTGATCTTTTGCGGCTTGTGCGCATGCGCTTCGGCCCAGCGGATGAGTGCCTCATTGCTGCTGTCTTCGCCGAGCATCTCACGCAGACGGCCTTCGCCATTGATCGCGTCGATCTCCTGCTGCTTTTTCACTTGCCGCAGCGAGGCGGTTTTCTCGGCCATTTCGTCAAGACGCATATCGGTCGGCGATTTTGCCCAGGCGGCAATCCCCTTGCTCAGCGGCAGGGCTGCCGTAGCCGCGGCGGCCGCGCCGATGGCGGCAATGACGACCGCCGGCATGGCAACCGCCGCGCCGACGCCGGCGGCAGTAAGCCCCGCCAGGCCCAATGCGCCGGCGGTGCCCAGAGACTTCTCGATGGCTGTACGTCGCTCGATTGCGGTGCGCGCAAGATCCGCCGAATGGGTCTGCTGCGCGGCGTCGATCAGCTCGTCGGAAACCCTTTGCGCGAAAACCGGCTGAAAACCGGCCTTGGTCAAACGCTCCAGCAGTTCGGCAGCGGATAGTTCTTCTATGGTCGATGTCATTCTTTATTCTTGTTTTTTACAGCTTGTAGTCCGGCATGGTCTGCATGCGGAACAGGGTACGGTTTGAGGTGATGTCGACACGCTCTTTCGGCGCAGCCTTGTCGAGGTCGGCTTGGAAGCGGTCGTCAATGCGATTGACCAGCGCCTGCAGGAAATGCGGCGCGTTGATCGAGGAATCCTCACCCTTGAGCGCCATCGCCCAATTCGCGAGATAGTCGTCATCCTGATAATACTCGCGGAACAGCGCCTGCAGGCTGCGTTCGCCTTCGGCAGCCTCTTCGCTGTATTCGCCGCGCCAGGCAACAGGATGAACCGACATGCGCTGTGCCAGCGCCGGCTCAAAATCGGCAGCGCGCAGGCGGTCAAGCAAATTCTGGCCGCTGAGATGCACGACCGAAGGTTCGTAATAACGCTCGCTCATTCGGCGGCTCCTATGGTTTGAAGCGGCGCTCGGTCCGCTGCCGGAACGCCTGCTGCTGTTGCTCGATGGCTGCTTTGTCCTCGGCAGGCGCGGCATCGATATCCGCCGCGAAGCGGGCCTCGATGCGATCCGCAAGGGCCCGCGCTATATGCGGAACCCGCACTTCCTCGGTGACTCCCTTGCCCGCCTGCGCCCACAGGCTGAGGAACTGATCATTGTCGTAATTCTCGGCCAGCATCGTCTTCAGCGCTTCACGGCCAAATGCAGCATCCTCGGCATGTTGCATCTCTTGCCGCTCCAGCCGCGCCACACGACGGTCGGCTTCCGGGCTTGTGTGGCTGCCATTGAGCTCGGCCTGTGCGGCTCGAGTCAGTCGGATGCCCCGGTCGGCCACATAGCCAAGCGAGACGGCAATGACGGCACCGAAGACCAGCGGCGATATTGCCCCCAGCGAGCCGGCGAGCGCCGCTGCGTAACTGCCGCCGATGGCCATTGCCCCGGCGCGGTGGAACTGCGCATAGCGGCTTGGCCCGGTGAACGCGTGGTCATCGGCCAATAAATCTTGGAACGCCTCCTCATGCGGCCGGACGCGCGCGGCGGCATCGAACTCCGCATCGGAGATACGCTGCACAATTGCCGGATCGAAATTCGCCGCCTCGAGGCGCTCCAGCAATTCCTGTCCACTGAGATGGACGACGCGGCCCATGCTGATGACTCCTTGTTTTGTCACAAAAGCGTCATAAAACGTCACGCCGCTCCTGTCAATCGATTTCTTGACCGTAATCTGAAGGCCGCGAGGGCACAGAGCAGCGTCGCCGCGGCGATCAGGCCGGTCATCGGCAGGGCAGTTCCGTCATAGAGCTGGCCGACCAGCGTACCGACGAAGGCCGCCGCGCCGATCTGACAGACGCCGAGCAGGGCAGACGCAGCGCCCGCGATGCGCGGAAAGGGCGCCAGAGCCCCGGCGAAGCTGTTGGGCAGGATCATGCCCATCCCGAACAGAAACAGGCAGGCGGCCGAGATGATTGTGGGCACCGAAACCAGCCCGGCGAGGACGATGCCGACACCGCCCAGGCCGCCGATCACCCCGATAACAGCGCCGATCTGGATCACGCGGTCGAGACCGAGCCTGTTGAGCAATTGCGCCGAGAGCAGTGAGCCGACGACGAAGCAGGACGCGGTTGCGCCGAAAACCGTCCCATATCCCGCCGGGCTGAGCCCGAGCTGGTCCATCAGCACGAAGGACGAGCCGGTCAGAAACGAGAAAAGGCCGCCATAGCAGCAGCTCGCACACAGCACATAAAGGCGATAGTCCGGATGGCGGAGAAGCTCGGTATAGTTCCCGAACAGCGCAGCCGGCCGCAGCGCATCCGGGTTGCGCTGGAGATTGGTTTCCGGCAGCGCCGCAAGCGTCAGCCAAACGCAGACTATCCCCCAGACCAGCAGCAATACGAAACCGGCCTGCCAGCCGACATACTCCATCGCGTAGCCGCTGAAGGCGGGGCCGACGATCGGCGCTACCGCCATGGCTGCGGCGAGATAGGATTGCGCCTTCGCCGCCGCCTTGTCATCGAACAGATCACGGACCACCGCCCGCGCCAGCACCGGCCCGGCACAGGCGCCGAGCCCCTGGAAGAAACGTCCGATCAGCAGCGGCTCGATCGACGCTGCGGTGATGCAGAAAAGGCTGGCAGCACAGAACAGCCCCATGCCGATCACGATCATCGGACGCCGGCCGAAACGGTCCGATGCCGGCCCGAAAAACAGCTGCCCCAGGGCAAAACCGAGAAGGAATATGGAGGGCGATAATTCGCCGATAGCGCCGGCCGACGACCCGCTCGGCCTGCAGCGGCAA
>CAZRBL010000011.1:0-65998 GCA_964598335.1 uncultured Rhodospirillales bacterium | reverse complement strand
ACAACTGGCCCTGGACCGGCCAGACCCCGGCCGCTGCCGTCTCGGGCGATATTGGCGCGACCATCGGTCAGCATCACCACCAATGGATCACGCCCGCGCCGCCTTTCCTGATCTGCCAACATCGCGGCGAGATCGAGACCGGCGGCCAGCGGCGTACCGCCGCCGCCCGGCAAACCGGCCAACAAGGCCTTGGCCCGCGACAGCGAGCGCGTCGGCGGCAACAATATTTCGGCCGCCTGACCGCGAAAGATCACCAACGCCGCATAAGTGCGCTCGACATAGGCCTCGCTCAGCAACAGCTCGACGGCGCCCTTTGCTTCGGCAAGGCGCTGCAACGCTGTCGAGCCCGAGGCATCGACGCAAAAAATCGTCGTCATCTCGCGGCGCTTGACGAAACGGCGGATACGGAAATCGCTTTGCCGGACGGCAATTCGGCCGCTTTCCATCTCGCCTGAGCTGCGTCTCACCGGCTGCCAGGGGGCCGCTGCCCGCAGCGTCGCGACAAGATCAAGCCGGTCGCCCCCGCGCAGCGCGCCGCTCCGATGCCCCTTGGGTCTTCCGCGTTGCGCGGCTATCGCTCCCGCTCCGGAACCGCGGCGTTCGCCCGATCCGCCGAGGCGATCCGCCTTGGCGATCAATTCGAGCAAGCCGGGCGGCAGCGCGGTCGCGGCGGCCTCAAGAACGCGGTCCTGCAATTCACCGATTTCACTGTTGTCCTGATCGTCATTACCGGATTCCGGGGGCGGCTCGGCTTCTTCCGGGGGCGGCGCTTCGCTCTCATCAGGCTCCTCCTCCGGCGGTGCCGGGATTTGCGTTGCCCGCGGGGCCAGGACGGCATTAACCGCCCTGATCAGATCGGCCTCCTCGATCACGCGGCGACCGGCCAGCGCCGCCGACGCCTTCATCGCGCGAACCGTGCGCAAAGCGGGCAGGAGTGACGCAACGCCGAGCGCCGAAGCGGTCCCGACAACGGCCTCGAGCTGCGCTTCGCTCGGCGCGCGGACCGCAGACAAAGCCACCCGGGCCTCCGCCGCCGCGTCAGGCTCCGCTGAGCTCACTTCCGGTGTTTTCGGTCGTCCGAGCCCCCTCAGATCGACGATAAAGGCAAGCCGGTCGGCCAATGCCGGTGCCATCGGCTCCTCGTCGGCTTCGCTTTCATCCAGCGCGATCAGGCAAAGGCCGTCGCTCGCCTGTAACAGACGGCCGAGCCGATCAGCCTCGAGCCTTTCGGCCATCGGCAGTATCATCACGCCGCCGCGCGTTTCCGTCAGCAGGCCGGCCTGGTGCACCGGCCGCTTATGGGCCAGCGTCGCGGCGAGATCGAGACCGCCGAGCAGACGGTCATCATCGATGCCGGGCGGCATTCGACGCTGAGGCAGATCGGCCGGCAGCAAGCCGCCGAAATGTGAGAGCCAGTGATCCCGGAGGGCGCTCGCAGGGCCGTGGATCACCGCCCCGCCGAGTCCGACCGGGTCCACCGCCAGCAAGGCCGCCGCGTCGAGAGCCGCCCGAAAACGCCGATCGGCCTCTTCGGTCATGCGGGCAGCACTTCACTTATGGCGCGGTCGATACGGACGTCGGAACCCGATTGATCGAGCGGATCCCGGCGCAGACGGTGCCGCAAGGACATCGCTGTTACCTGCCGGACATGGCTTTCCTCGACCGCTGTCTTGCCGTCGAGCGCCGCCGCCGATTGCGCCGCACGCATGATCGTCAGCTCGCCACGCAGCCCGTCGGATCCGATTGCCAGACAAAGCCGCGAGATGGTTTCCATCATCGCATCAGACACGGTGACCTCAGGGCGCAGGCTGCGCGCTTTCTTGATCTGCGCCGTCAGCTTATTGCCGGCTTTTTCCCATTGCGCCAGGAAGCTCTCGGGATCGCGCTCGAAGGCTTCGCGGCGACGCAACACCTCGACACGCTGCTTGAGGTCTTGGGGCGTGCTGATTTCCACCGACAGGCCGAAGCGATCCTGCAATTGCGGGCGCAGCTCTCCTTCCTCGGGGTTGCCGCTGCCGATCAGCACGAACCGGGCAGGATGGCGAATGCTCAGCCCTTCGCGCTCGACGATGTTTTCGCCCGATGCGGCAACGTCGAGCAGCAGATCGACAAGGTGGTCTTCGAGCAAATTGACCTCGTCGATATACAAGAAACCGCGATGCGCCTGCGCCAACAGGCCGGGCTCGAACGCCTTTTCGCCGCGCGTCAGAGCGCGTTCGAGATCCAGCGCCCCGACCACCCGATCTTCGGTCGCGCCGAGCGGCAGATCGACCACCGGTACCGGAACCGTCTCGCTCGGCACCTTGCGGCCCTGCTGCCAGGGCGATGACGGATCGCAGACCGCGGCATAGCGTGAGGGCGGTTCATCCGGATCTGCATTATAGCGACAGGCTTTCACCACCTTCATCGGCGGCAACAGCGCAGCGAAAGACCGGATCGCGGTCGATTTGCCGGTACCGCGGTCGCCGATCGCCAGCACGCCGCCGACACTGCGGTCGACCGCCGCGATCAGCAGCGCGAATTTCATCTCATCCTGACCGACAATCGCGGGAAAGGGAAAAAACTGAGCCATTTATTTCAACGACAATTGGACCATGGGGTGGATTCTCGCGTAGATAGGCAGGGATCGGAACAGCCGCACGAGAACCATTTAGCACGTGACATATTCACGGACGATAGATCAGACGCAAGGTCGGGACATGATGCTGGCCCCGGATTCGACCGAAGCACCGCCCGGCAGAGGCGGCAGCGCGTCGCCGAACAGCGGCGTGAGCAGCGCCGGCGGCTTCGGCTTTCATCCCGAACGCCACCGGCTGCTGGCGGAAGCGCATGCTCGCCCCTATACCGCGCTCGACCGGCCGACATTGACGACGCGCATCGGCGCCAATGCCGGCGCTCGCAATCTGCGCGCCGATTGGGAGCATATGGTTGCCTTGTGTCGCCGCTACCAGGCGCCGGAGCCGGCAGAAGGCGCGCGTTGGTGCAGCCTCGACGCGGGCAATTGGTCGCTGCGCTGGGAACGCCATACCGAGCTGTCGAGCTGGACTTTCTATCGCCCTATCGCTGATGACCATCTGCCGGCGAATGATGAAACGGCGCTGGAACTGGTGCCCAAGGACTGGCTCTCCGAATTGCCGGGTAACGTGCTGGTCGGCGCGCATATCGCGCTGCTGCGGGACAAGAACAATGCGGCACAGTGGAGTTACGGCGACGATATCGCGGTCAATATAGCCGGCGGCCGTCTTGAATTGCGGACCGATTTTCGGCCCGGCTCGGACGGCTTCACCCGCTTCCTGCTGGTTCAGCCCGAGGAAGCGGCGTCGATTGCGGGCCGCACCGTGCAACAGATTTTCGAGGTCGAAACCTACCGGCTGATGGCGATGCTGGGCTTTCCGGTCGCCGATACGGCCGGCAAGGAATTGGCGAAACTGGAGGAAATGGCCTCGAGCGCCGCCGGCGAGGTGGTCAGGGACGGCGATATCGATTCCGACCGCGAATTGCTCAACCGCCTGGCGGCGCTGGCCGGCGAGGCGCAGGCGCTTTACGGGCGGACAAGTTATCGATTCGCCGCCAGCCGCGCCTATTACGGCATTGTTCTGGAGCGGATCCAGCAATTGCGCGAGGAACGCATAGACGGTCGCCCGACGATCGCCGAATTCATGGAGCGGCGTCACGCGCCGGCGATGCGGACCTGCACCGCTGTCGCCGAACGGCAAAAGGCGGTGATCGACCAGATTGCGCGTGCGACACAATTGCTCAGCACCCGGGTCGAAGTCGCCACCGAGATCACCAATGCCGGCTTGCTCGCCTCAATGGATCGCCGCGCCACCCTGCAGTTGCGTCTGCAACAAACAGTCGAGGGGCTGTCCGTGGCCGCAATCTCTTATTATTCGATCGGCCTGCTGAAATATATCTTCGAAGGCATCGAAAAAACGGTTCCCCAGTTTGATCCTAAAATCGCGACCGGCATTGCCGCGCCCTTGGTCATCGCCGGTGTCTGGTATCTGCTGTCTCGTCTGCGCAAGAAAATGCTGCGGGAGGAACAGAATTGAGCTTGCGGCGTTGTGACCTGTGCTGACATGGCACTTGCATTCGACATCAGATGTCCACAATCTCGCCACCAAGCCATGTTGCTACTTGGGACCTTCGGGTGCTAGTGAACCCGAAACAATGATAAAATTGGGAGCTACCGTGAGAGATACAGCTTTCTTCAAAGCCACCGCCGCCAGCGCCTTTGCCCTGGCTCTGGCCTTCGCGCCGTTTACCGCTACTGCAGAGGATTCGGCCGCCAAGGCAGCCGCTGCCGCTGAGAATATGGCTCAGGCGGCCGAGAACGCCGCCGAGGCAGCCGACGCCATGTCGGAAGCCGCTGGCGAGATGTCAGCAGCGGCCGAAGGGACGGCTGATGATGTCGAGCAGGCAAGCGAGACCGCAGCTTCAACAATGGCCGGGGAAGCAGACGCCGGCACCGATGGCGCTGAAGACGTCGCGCAGACTGCGCAGGCCGACACGGAAGCTCCGGTAGAGGAAGCCGAAGAAGCTGCCGAAGCCGCCGGTGACGCCGTTCCGGATTATGAGCAGAATATCAGCCTCGATTTCGTCGTCACCGGCGAAGACGGCACCGAGTATACCGGTGACCCTGAGGCCGGCAGCCGCGTCTTCCGGCGCTGCATGCAGTGCCATCTGGTTCAGCCCGGCCAGCACCGCCAGGGACCGTCGCTTTACGGTCTGCTGGGTCGCGAAGCGGGCACGGTGGAAGGCTATACGCGCTACTCAGCCGCCAACAAGAATTCCGGCATCGTTTGGACCAAGCAGGCGCTGTTTGAGTATCTTGAAAACCCGCGCCAGTACATTCGCGGGACGACGATGGCTTTCCCGGGTCTGCGTACGCCGCAAGAGCGCGCCGACGTCATCGCCTATATCATCGAGCAGACGCTGGAGAATTAATCAGCCAGACGGCTGTAATATGAACAAAAAAAAGCGGCGCTTCGAGCGCCGCTTTTTTTATCCGGATTGCCCCGGCGAGATTAGTGCACGGCACCGCTCGTCGGGACCGCAGCCATTGCTTCGCGTATCGCTCGGCTTACATCGCCGGCGCTGGCACAACGCGCATCCGCCCCGACCTGGGCGCGGGCATCCGGGTTATCGCCGAAGATCCGGCCGCCGACGATCAAGCGGATATTGGGATTGCAGGACGCGCGGCGCGTGCGGGCCACCGCATCGGCAACCCGCAACAGGCTGTCTTCGCGGCGGAAAACGCGCGAGAGCGCAATAATCGCTACATCATACCAATTGCGCGACACCGAGTCCTCAAGATCGGCAATGCGGTCGGGGAAATCGCATTCGGTCGCCCAACCTTCACTTGCCAACAATTCCGATTTGAGGGTCGCACCTAGAATGTGTACCTCACCCGGCAGCGGCGCGATCAGCGCCGAGCCGCAGGCCGCCTCGCGACGGTGATTGCGATTCTGTGCCCAGGGAGCAAGCGAGCGCAAGGTTGTCTGAAGATTGCACATCGCCATGGCGATATCGTATTCGCTGCACTCATCGCGCATCCAGCTGTCGCCCAGTGAGCGAGCGGCAATTTCAAAAAGCTGAGCGACGGCCCGCATGCTATGCGCCGTCTGACCGCAAATCCGCCGGATAGCATCATGGGCCTCTCCCTCCCTGGCGGAGAGCAGCGCACGCGCCAATTCCTGTCCGGCATCGAGCAATTGCCGCGGCGCGTGCTGCACGCAGCCGCAGGATGACGCCGATCCGTCAAGATCTCTGGGCTCTTCCATCAGGCTGCGCAGATCGGCAAGACGGTCGACGCCCTGATCGATCTTGACCGCATAGGGAATATGGCCGGCAGCGGTTAAATCGCGATTGCCGGCATAGCAGCGAAGCTGCTCGACGAGGTCTTCGGGATTTTTGTGCAGGCAATCGAGCAATAGCGACGGGGGTTCAGGCAGGGAAAGATCGACAATGTCAAACTGTCCCGCCCGCTGAACCAGTTGCATGTTCCAGCCGTCGAAGCAGCGCTCATGCGTGTTGCTGTCGAGGCAGGTAAGAACTTCGATATCCGTATGCCGGCTGTCGCGACCGATCCGCGCCCTTAGCGCGTTGACGGAGGAGGCGGGTCCCTCAAGCCATTGCAGGAATCGACCGCGATCATAAATCACCATCCCGGTGATGCCGGCCGCTGCATTGGCAGATTGCGCGTTGGCGATCAGGCCGCTCAATTCACGCGGCATCATCTTGTGGGTTTCGCGACTTCGATAGACCAGCGTCGACATCAAGCCGTCAGCATGGCTCTCTTCCATCGGGCTGTCTTCAAGTGTCAACAAGCCCCCGGTGTTGTAGTCGCGATCCTCATCCATCTCTTTCTGCCTCCATCTGTTATGGATCGGCCGGGGTCGATGAACGACTCTGAGGCCGAAGTATTTTTCGTTGGGTGCCATGCGATCATGCGGAGAGGAAACCGCGACAACTGCACCAGCGCCAATCACATTAGGCTATGGATCAGTTCAGTCTGTCAACATTTTTTGACATAACATTTTGTCCTGTTAAGCATTCAGCCGACCCGAACACCGGATGATAACGCCATGACATCAGCTGACGATAACCAGCGGCCGGACCTCACCCGGCTGGCACCCCCCCAAGGCGCGAAGATAGCGGTAGCCGGCGGCTGCGGCGGAATCGGGCGCGCCGTCGTCCAGGGCCTGCTGGCCAATGGCTGTGATGTTGCCGTCTTCGACCTTGCCGGCTCACTGGAGCGGCATCCGCCCCCGCCTGAAACCGTTACCGCCGCCTTCGACGTGCACGAACCGGACAGCGTCGATGCCGCATTCGAGTCGCTCGCTGAGCGATGGGACGGCATCGAGGGTTGCGTGATTCTTCCGGGCTATGCCGCTGATCTGATCCCTGCGGCGGAGCTGGCGCTGGAAACCTATGACGACATCATGAACGCCAATGCCCGCGGCACTTTTTTATGTGCCAGGGCAGCCATACCCCTGCTGCGCCGAAGCACGGGAAGGGCTGCTATGGTGCTGATGTCATCGGGTCTGGGTAATGCCGGTCGGCCCGGCTATTCCGCCTATGCAGCCTCAAAGGCCGCGACCGCATCCTTGACGCGGACCCTTGCCGCCGAGCTTGCACCTCAGATCAGGGTCAATGCGGTCTCACCGGGCGGTGTCGACACCGCCTTTCTGCGCGGCGGCACGGGCCGGAGCGACGAAAACCGGCCGATGCGCATCTCATCCGCCGATTATGCCAAGCTGGTACCGCTGGGCCGGCTCGCCATGCCCGAGGAAATCGCCGGGCCGATCCTGTTTCTGCTTTCGACCGCGGCCGCCCATATCACCGGCCAGGCGCTGCACATCAATGGCGGCGCCCTGATGCGAGATTAGAACGGTTTCGTTTGTTTTTGATCCGGTCCAGCCCTGCACCCCCGCCCCGCCTACCCTGCAAGTATCCTGTCTGGGGAGGCGGGGCGGGGGTGCAGGGTTGGACCGGAATGATCGGAAAATGCTCTAGCCGCCATAGCGATGCAGCCGGAGCCCGCTGACAACTCAGTTCCATCGACGATGGATCCACAGCCATTGCTCGGGGCGCGCCCTGATCCAGTCTTCAAGCTCAAGGTTGATTTTCAGCAACGCCGCTTCGATCGATGCCGCCTTGCCGTCGGGATGATGAGTGACCTGCCAGGGCGGATAGGCGGTGCAGCGGAAGCGACAGCCATCGAGTCGTTCCATCCGCATTGCGACCAAGGGCGCCTGGTAACGCAGACAGAGCTGAACCAGCGCCGTCGCGGTCATCGCCCGTTGGCCGAAAAACGGGACGGCAATGCCGTCATTCATCTTCTGATCCGCCATCAGGCCGATATGCCCGCCGGCCTGCATCGTCGCGATCAGCCTTTTGGCTCCGCTCGGACCCTTGGTCACCAGCTCCTGCAGCCGGCCCTGCCTGATATGCCGCATCAACGGCCGGAGCCACGGATTGTTGAGTTCGCGATAGACCTGCACCGTAGCCAGCCCGGCCAGAGCCGGCACCGGCAGTTCCAGTTCCCAATTGGCAAGATGGGCGCAATAGATCGCGCCGGGACGCCCATCCTCGTCCAGCTCCCGAAAATGCTCTGCCCCGACCAGGTCGAGGCGGTTGCGACAGATCCAATCGAGATGGGGCAATTCGGCGATGGTCCGACCGAGATTATCCCACATGCCGCGACGGATATGCCGACGCTGATCGACACTCAGCTCCGGCATGGCGTGCCTCAGATTGCTCTCTGCTCTGCGATCAAGGCCGCGCAGGACCCGTCCCATCGCCCGGCCGATCACGCCGCCAAGCGCCGAGGCAAGCGGCGCCGGCAAGAGACGGAAGACACCGTAGGCGAAGAGCCCGGCCGCAGCACCGAGCGGATCCAGCAGCCAGGTCTTGTGAAGGGCCCGTGCCATGGCGCTCAGCCCAACAGGTCGGAGAGCAGCCGGTCGACGGCGCCCTCATCATGCCAGAGAATCCGTGCCGCCAGCGCGTGGATACCGGTACCCGCGGCCGCCGGGATGCGCACAGCGTCCTTTTCCGTCGTTACCAGAAACGCTTCTTCCCGAGCCGCAGCAGCCCTCAACGCCTCGATCTCGGACTGCCTGTAGCGGTGGTGATCCGCAAAGCTGCGAAATCCGGCGACCTCCAACCCGGCAGCGGCGAGGCCCTCACGAAACTTCTCCGGCCGCCCTATTCCGGCAAAACCAAAGACGCGGCCCCCCGGCCGAATCGGAGAAAGCGGCACCGTCTGCAGCGTCGCCTCCAGAACCGGCGTGCCCTGCGGGATCGAGCGACGGCATTCGCGTCTGTCCGGGCCGATCAGGATCACCGCATCGGCGCGCGCGATGCCCGGGCCGAGCGGCTCGCGTAGCGGTCCGGCGGGTATCACCTGACCGTTACCGAATCCGTCGGCACCGTCGATGACCAAAAGCCTGAGATCGATCGCAAGATCGCGGTTCTGGTGGGCATCGTCGAGGAGCAGGACGCTTTCGGCATCATGCATCGCCCGGGCATCGATCTGCCGCGCACCCGCAGCACGATCGCGCGCCACCCAGCAGGGCGCCGCACGCGCCAGCAAAAGCGGTTCATCGCCGACATCCGCCGCGTCATGGTCGGCGGGATCGACCCGCACCGGACCTGCGAGGCGACCGCCATAGCCGCGCGACAGGATTATCGGCCGCCGGCCTATGCCCGTCAGCTTGTCGGCCAAGGCCAGCGTCACCGGCGTTTTCCCCTGCCCGCCGACCAGCAGATTGCCGACCCCGATCACCGGTGCAAACGGCCGGTAGACCGGTTTCCGCGCCATGCGTCTGCGACCGATCGCGGCAACGATGCCCGCCAAGGGGCCCAGCGCCGCGGCCTGCCAGCCCGGATGATCGGCAAACCAGAAGGCTGGACGTTTCGGCATCGCGGCAGTGCTCTAACTCAGCTTGATACCGGCGCGCTCGAGTGTCGGCGCCAGCCTTGCGGTGATGCGGTCCAGCACACCGCTCTGCTCGGCGACGAAGTCCTCCGCCGCCTTGCGCATGACCGCCGCGCTGTCTTCATTATCGACCAATACGCCGATGGCCGTCACCAGTTCCTCGCTGCTTTCGCACAGCCGCGCGGCGCCGACGTGATCAAGCGCCGCCGTCAACTCGGCGAAATTGTCCATATGCGGCCCATGCAGGACGCAGCAACCGAGCTGCACGGGTTCATAGGGATTATGGCCGCCGTGCCGAACCAGAGAACCGCCGATGCAGGCCACCGGACAATGCCGGTAAAACAGTCCGAGCTCGCCCAGCGTATCGACGATATAGATATCCTGCCACGGCTCCGGTCGCTCGCCGCGGCTGCGGCGCCCCGGCATGAAGCCCTCTCGCAGGGCCAGCTGTTCGATGGCATCGGCGCGCTCGGGGTGGCGCGGCGCGATCAGTGTCAGAAAGTCCATCCGATCCTTGAGCAGCGCACGATGCGCCCGAAATGCTACCGCCTCTTCGCCCGGATGGCTGCTAGCCAGAAGCCAGCGCGGCCGATCGGCCAGAAGGGAACGCAATTCATCGGATTCATGGGCGTCGGCAGCCAGCGGTTCGCCGCTCAGTTTGAGATTTCCGAGATAGTCCGCCTGTTCGGCGCCAAGTGTCACGAGACGCCGCCTATCGGTTTCGCTTTGCGCCAGCAGCGGGTCAAAACCGGCGAGAAGCTTTGAAATCCAGCCACGGACCAGCCGCCAGCGTCCAAATGATCGCTCCGACAAGCGGCCATTGAGCAGCGTCAGCGGGATGCCGCGCGCACTGACATGACGCAAAAGCGTCGGCCAGAATTCGGATTCGACCCAGATGACGGCATCCGGGCGCCAATGATCGAGAAACCCGGTCACGGCCGCGGTGCGGTCCAGCGGCAAGAACTGGTGGATCAGCCGCGCGGCGATGGGATCGTCAGGCGACGCCCTGGCGATTCGTTCGGCGATCACGCGGGCGCTGCTGACCGTGACCGTGCTCAGTAATATCGTGACGTCCTCATCACTCTGAAGCAGGCGCCGCATTAAAGCGAGCACGGAAAGCATTTCGCCCAGGCTGGCGGCGTGCACCCAGACCAGTTTCCCCGGTGGGCGCGGCGCTCCCGGAACGCCGTGCCGCTCGTCGAGGCGCTCGGGCATCTCTTTACCGCGCAGCTTGCGCCATCGTAACCAGAGCCCGGGAAGCGGCCCGGCGCCGTCCATCGTCATCCGGTATAGCGCAGCAGCCAAACTCAAGCGGGGCCGTCCTGGCGCACGCTCTGCGCCAGCAGCGCTTCCTCCTCCTCATCGACCCTGCGTTGCAACCTTTCGCGTTCAAACGGATCGAGATGCCCGAGGAATTGTTCCGCGGCGCGCCGCCAGCTGCGGGTTTCGGCGAAGGCACGGCACGCAGACGGATCAAGCGCCAGCGCCCCTTCAACGGCCTTCTCCAGATCTTCGTCGAGCACACCGACGCCGCTTCCGTCCGCACCGAGAATGTCGAGCGGGCCGGTGACCGGATAGGCCGCCACCGGCACCCCGCAGGCCAATGCCTCAAGCACAACAAGACCGAAAGTGTCGGTCAGGGAAGGAAATACGAACACATCGCCGACGCCGTAATAGCGGGCAAGTTCTTCGCCATGCTTGGCGCCGACGAAATGTGCTTCGGGAAATTTTTCCATCAGCCCGGCGGCCTGCGGGCCGTCGCCGACAACCAGCTTGGTGCCGGGAGTCTTCAATTGTAGAAACGCCTTGACGTTTTTTTCGACCGCCAAACGCCCGACATAGACGAGTATCGGGCGCGGCAGATCGAGGAAGTCACGCTGATCCGGCGGCAGAGGATGAAATTGCCGGGTATCGACACCGCGCTCCCAGCGCTCGAGATGAGTGAAGCCGCGACGCCGCAAAGCGCGCTCGACCGAGGGCGTCGCCACCATCACGGCCGAGGCCGGCGCATGGAACATGCGCAGCATGCGGTAGGTCCAGGCCAGCGGGATCGGCACCCGCTTGCGGATATATTCGGGAAAGCGCGTGTGATAGCTGGTGGTGAACTGGATTTCGCGATTGAGGCAATATTCGCGCGCAGCCCAGCCGAGGGGACCTTCGGTGGCAATATGGATCGCGTCGGGCTTGATATCGTCGATCATATTGCCGAGCTTGACGCCCGGCAGCAGCGCCAGGCGAATTTCGGAATAGGTCGGCAACGGCATGGTGACGAAATGCTCGGGGCCGATCACCTGGGCCTCGTGGCCCATCGCAATCAGCTCGTCGCGGGTCGTCTGCAGCGTGCGGACAACGCCGTTGACCTGCGGCAGCCAAGCATCGGAAATGAAAAGAATGCGCACAATGGCGAGAGCGGGTAGCGGAAAAAGCGGCGGCGGGAAAGGGCGTTAAAGGCGGCTTTACCGGCCCCGGCTCCCCGCCGCGATTATCAGGGGTCAGGCGGCGGCCGGCTGCAATTCAGCGATTTTGCGTCCTTCGCGCGCTGCAAAGATGTCGGCCCAGCGAAGAATTTCCATACGACCGTCATGATGCTCGACCAGCGCCGTACAGCTTTCCACCCAATCACCGTCATTGATATAGGTGATCTCATCGAAATCGCGCATTTCAGCATGATGGATGTGACCGCAGATCACGCCGTCAACGCCGCGCCGCCTCGCCTCCGAGGCGACCGCCTCTTCATAGGTGCCGATATAGGCAACGGCGTTCTTGACCTTGTGCTTAAGATAGGCGGATAGGGACCAATAGCCGAAGCCGAGCTTGCGGCGGACATAGTTGAAGGCGGTATTGGCGATCAGCGCCGCCCGATAGGCGTAATCGCCGACAAAGGCGAGCCATTTGACGTTGTTGACGACCATGTCGAATTGGTCGCCGTGCAGCACAAGGAATTTTCGACCGTCGGCGGCCTCGAAAATCGATTCATTCTCCAAGCGAATACGCCCGAATTCGAGTCCGAGATATTCCCGAAATCCTTCGTCATGATTGCCCGGCACGTAAATAATGTCCGTCCCCTTACGGGCCTTGCGCAGCAGTTTCTGCACCACGTCATTATGCGCCTGCGGCCAGTACCATTGGCGTTTAAGCCGCCAGCCATCGACGATATCGCCGACCAGATAGAGCGATTCACTCTCGGTATAGCGCAGAAAATCAAGCAGTAATTCAGCCTGACAACCGCGCGTGCCAAGATGGATATCGGAGATGAAAATTGTCCGATATCGCGTTACTTCGGGGTCAGCGCTCATGCGTCGTCCCTCATGGTTCAACCCGACTCGGGACGCAATATAGTCCGGCTGCCCAAAAACCACACTGTTTTATTTCCCGAATTATTGTATAGCGCGCCGGCGTCAGCCGGCGGCCTCTTCCGCTGCCTGCCGGGCGCGCAAATCCTGTCGCGCCGGACGACCGACCGCATGGACGACAAGCGCGATCAGGCTAAGCGCCGCCATCACCGCGACCGTCGGCATTGCCGTCGCCGCCCCGCCCTGTGTCAGCCCGACAATCACCGTTGCGACCGAGGCGACACCCAGCTGCACGGTGCTGGACAGGCCCGATGCCGTGCCCGCCATTTCGCGGGCAGAGGCGACTGCCGACGCCGACGCGTTCGGGTTGGAGAGGCCGTTGGCAAAGCTGACAAGCGCCATCGCGCCGAACAAGCCGACCGGCCCAAGCACGCCGGCGGCATCGAGCGCGACCATGGAAAACGTACCTATCAGCGACAGGATCAAGCCGATCCAGATCATCGTATCGCCGCCGAGTTTTTCGGAGAACCTTCCGCTTGCCAGATTGCCGAACACATGCGTCACCGCGGCAACAACAAAGAACAAGCCGTATTCGGTCGGCGACATGCCGAAAAGCCTCTCCACGACATAGGGGCTGCCGGCGACGAAGCTGAAGAAGATGCTCAGCACACAAGCGCTGATCAGCGCGTAGACACGGAATGCCGAATTATCCACCAGCAGCGTTTTATAGTCCCCCAGAAGCGATAGTGCTGACGGCAGCGGACGCGGATTCTTGTTGGTCTCATTCAACGCGAACAGAACCAACGCGCCGGTAATCAGCCCGTAAAAGAAAAGCAGCGCCAGCGCGGCGCGCCAATGAACATGTTCGACCATAACGCCGCCGACCGGGGTGCCGATCATCGGCACCACAACCATGATGGCGATGACATACCCCATGACGCTGGCTGCCTTGTCGCCGCGATACACGTCAACGACGATGGCACGCGTGATCGACAAGGCTATGCTGCCGCCGATCGCCTGACCGATCCGCCCCGCAATCAGCGTCCAGATATCCGGTGCAATACCGCACAGGATGCTGCCGAAAATGTATATGGCACAGCCGACAAGGAGAATCGGCCGACGTCCGAAGCGGTCCGACATCGGTCCGGCTATCAGCGGGGCAACCGCGGTGGTGAAAAGATAAAGCGTCAGCGTCAGTTGGACGACACCGTAATCCACACCGAATGCGCGTTGCATCGCCGGCATCGCCGGCACCAGCATGTTGAGCGCCAGCGGGCCCAGCGATGTGATCGCCACCAGCACGATCAAAGGCGGTGCGATGGCGGCAGTGCCGTCGCCTGATGTCGCGGCAGAGGCGGAAGAGTTGCTCATGCGGGGATCCTCGCGCGCGACAGGACCGCCGCGCCATGGCCTGATGCTGTCAAGATGGGCCCTCGCTCCGCGTAAATCAGCCCTGCGACCAAAGCGCACCGATGATGATGCCGACCATCAGCGCCCAGCCGATAAAGCGGTTTGCCTTGAACATCGCCAGACAATTGTCCTGATCGTCCGGCTGCCAGCGCCCGACGATCCAAAGAATCAGCGCTGTCGCAGCCAGCCAGCCGACCACGCCGGCGGGCCAGGCGCCGCCGGTCACCAGCGCCGCCAGCGAAAGCCCGGCAAAGCCGGCATAGCAGAACGCAACAAAGGCTCTCGCCTGCCGCCGGCCGCCTTTTTCGGTCAGCAGACGCGCCGTCGAGCGGACGCCGATCCGGGCATCGTCCTCGATATCCTGAAAGGCGTAGATCGTGTCATAGGCCAGCGTCCAGAACACGCCCGCCGCATAAAGCAAGATCGCCGGTAGCGCGATGTCATCGGTCACCGATGCCCAGCCCATCAGCGCGCCCCAATTGAAGGTCAGGCCGAGAAAAGCTTGCGGCCACCAGGTGATCCGCTTCATCAGCGGGTAGGTGCCGACCAGAAGCAGCGACGCGACGCCGAGCCAGATCGCCGTCGGCGATAGCTGCAAAAGGACCGCCAGACCGGCAAGCAGCTGAGCGATCAGAAAGATTGTTGCCTGTTTGACCGACACCTCGCCGGAAGGGATCGGCCGATTGCGCGTGCGCTCGACCGCCGCATCGATGTTGCGGTCCCACAAATCATTCACCGTACAGCCGGCGCCGCGCATGATCACCGCGCCGATCCCGAAGAGCAGCAGCAAATAGGCATCGGGCAGTGCTCCCGAGGATGCCTCATTCGCCGCCGCCAGCGCGATGCTCCACCAGCCCGGAAGCAACAGCAGCCAGACCCCGATCGGTCGGTCGAGCCGCATCAGCCGCGCATAGGGACGAGCGAAACCCGGCAGCAGCCGCAGCACCCAGGCGTCACGCCGGATATCGGTGAAATCGTTCATTGCTGTGCAGATAGCGGCTCAGCCTTGCCAGCCCAAGCCGGCTGTGCCACCCCCCGGCGCTTGAAACACCATCCGGAAGGAAGACAACGATGTCGTTTCAGATGCCCGACCGCAATACGATCATGCCTTATCTGGCAGTCGAAGAGGCCGACCGCCTGCTGGACTTTGTAAAGACGGTTTTCGGCGCGGAGGTGCTGCGCGAGCCTCTCAGACATGGTGACGGGTCACTATGGAACGCGGAATGCCGGATCGGCGATAGCTGCTTCATGATTGCTCAGGCACGCGGCTTTTCCCCCGGCTGCAACTTCCTTCATCTTTATGTCGCCGATTGCGATGCCGTCTATGCCCGCGCGCTCGACTGCGGCGCGACATCCTTTCAGGAACCCAAGGACCAGTTCTATGGCGACCGCGCAGGCGGTGTCCGCGATCCGGCCGGCAATATCTGGTGGATCGCGACGCATCAGGAGACGATCAGCGCCGAGGAAATGGCGCGCCGCGCCGCCGCTCATGAGGCCGAGAGAAACGGGGCATGAGGTGATTGCATTCCTTGCCCTGCTTCTGGCGGCGCTCACCGGTTCGGCAGTCGCCGATGAGATCGATGAGATCATGGTTGAGGTCCGAAAACGCAGCGAAGCGGTTCAGGATGTGCCCCTGGCGGTCAGCGTTTTCGATCGTCAGTCAGTTGAACTCGACCGGATCGACTCACTTCCCGATCTCGCTCTCCGGACACCTGGGCTGACTTTTTCCGATCCCTTTGGACGGCTGAATCCGGCGCCCGGGTTTCGCGGTCTGGTGCAGCCCGGCATCGGCGATGAGCCGAATGTCGGCGTGTTTATCGACGGCATCTATGTTTCGGGCCGGATCGGCACCAATTTTCTCTCCGCCGATCTGGAGCGGGTCGAGATCGCCCGCGGCCCGCAGAGCGCGCTTTACGGCCGCAACAGCTTCGGCGGCGCGATCAATTTCCAGACCCGCCGTCCGAGCGGCAAACCGGCCGCCGAAGCCGAAGTGACCATCGCCGATCACGGCTTTCGCGAAATTGAAGCCGGCATCGAAACCCCGCTTGTCGCCGATGTGCTGGCGGCGCGCCTGATGGTGCTGGATCATGACAGCGGCACGGATGTCGACAATGCGATCCCGGGCGAAGCGCCCGATATCGGTCTGATCCGCAATATTCAGGGTATTCTCGGCCTGTCTTACACACCGAGCGAGCGGGTTGAGGGCTATCTGCGCCTCGCCTGGAGCCGCGACAATGACGGCCAGCCCAAGAGCTATGTCGTGCCCGCCAATGGCGGCGAAAGGCTGAGCGACGGCGCGCTGCGCTATTTCGTCGGTACCGTGCCCGGCCCGCCGGACAGCTACGCCGCCAATGCCGACCATTTCGGATACACAAGGAGGACATTGCGGGTCTCATCCGTCTGGGATTGGGCATTGTCCGACGATCTGACCGTTTCCAGCCTGACCGGCGTCTCGGACACCGATGCGGAATTCGGCTTTGACGGCGATCACAGCCCGGTGCGCGCCTATCATCAGGGTCAGATCATCCGCAGCTGGGACCTTAGCCAGGAGGTGCGTGTGTTGCATCAAGGCTCGCGCCTGACCTGGCTGGCCGGCGGTAACTATTATCGCTTCGAGCAGGACACCGTGCGGCAGGATCAATTCCTGATCTTCAACCAGCCCGAACGCGGCGGCCCGATTACCGAAAGCCTGACGGAAGCCGGCGCGATTTATGGCAGCCTCGATTATCGACTGGCCGACAATCTCCGCGCGGTCGCCGAGCTGCGCTATCAGATCGAATACAAGCGCTTCCAAAGCAGCAGCACCGATGCCGCCGGCAACCCGCTCGACCTGTCGGATCGCTGGCACAGCTGGCTGCCGCGTCTGGCGCTGGATGCGGCGCTGAACGACCGCGTCACGCTCTACGGCTCGGTCGCGCGCGGCTTCAAAAGCGGCGGCTTCAATGACGATACCAATCTGTTCGACGATCAGCGCAGCTTCGATCCCGACAGCAATTGGACCTTTGAGGCCGGCGCCAAGACCCGCTGGCTCGACGGCCGGCTGACGGCCAATCTGACCGGGTTCTGGATCCTGTGGGATGGCCAGCAATTGGTCGCCGCCTCATCGGCCGGGCTGACCGATAACTTCTTCAACACCAATGTCGGCGAAAGCCGCAGCCGCGGCATTGAGCTGGAGCTGGCGGCGCGGCCGACCGACTGGCTGTCGCTCGATCTCAGCTATGCCTTCACCGATGCGCGCTTTGTCGATTATCAGGATCCCGATCTGGTCGACATTGCCGGTTTCGCGCCCGATGGCGATGTCTCGGGCAACCGCCTGCCCCGCTATGCCCCGCATCAGCTTGCCGTCGGCACCTTACTCGAATTTCCGGTTCTGCAGGACCGCGCCACTGCCTTGTTTCGTGCCGAGGGGCTGTATCAGTCGAGCCAGTTTTCGACCCCGGCCAACCTCGCTCGCAGCGGCGGGCTGAGCCGCATCAATCTGCGCGCCGAGATCGAAAGCCGCTATGCCGATCTGGCGCTGTTCGTCAACAATCTCGCCGATGATCAAAGCGCCAGCGTCGCGATCCGCTGGTTCGACCCCACCGCCGGCTTCGGCCGCGCCTGGCTGATCACGCCACAGGAAAGCCGCCGCTTCGGCGCCGAGCTGACCCTGCGCTGGCCATAGCAGACGCAGCGTGTATATACTCTGGTTATAACACTGGAGAAAATACGCTATGGCTACCCTCAAAATCCGCAAAATCGGCAATTCTCTCGGCGTTGTGATCCCGAAAGACTTGCTGGACGAGATGAAGCTCGGCGAGGGCGACAGCTTTTACGCTACCCGCGCCAAGAACGGCCTGCATCTGTCACCAACCGACGCCGAGTTCGCGCGCCAGATGGAAATCGCCGAAGAGATCATGGAGCGCTACAAGAACACTCTGCGTGAGCTGGCGAAGTGACCGAGCCGCAGTGGATTTCCATCGCCACCACCAACACGATTCATGAGCATCAAATACGACAGCATGGCGGCGGTAGCGGCGTGCGCGATGAAGGTTTGTTTGAATCAGCACTGGCGCGTCCGATCAACGCCTTCAGCTATGGCGAGGGCGACCTCTGCGCCCTCGCCGCCTCTTATGCCTATGGCATTGCCCGCAATCACCCCTTCGTCGACGGCAATAAACGCACTGCCTTTGTCGTCTCGGCCTTGTTTCTTCAGGTCAACGGCCTGCAGCTCATCGCCGACGAAGCCACCGCAACCCATGCCGTGCTGATGCTGGCAGCCGGTGACTTCACCGAAGCCGAATTCGCGCAATGGCTTCGGGACAATACCCAGTCCCGAAGCCAATGATCCCGCGTCTGTTGGTTGACGATGATTTAGGCAGCACGCTCAGCGTCGGCCTGAACCCCGATCAGGCGCATTATCTGCGCGATGTGCTGCGGCGCGAGGTCGGCGACGAGGTGATCCTGTTCAATGGCCGAGACGGTGAATGGCGCGGCTCAATCGTTGATCTCGGCAAAAAGTCGGGGATGGTGCGGTGCGAATCACAAATCCGCGAGCAGACAGCAGAGAAAGGGCCCTGGCTGCTGTTCGCGCCGATCAAGCGGACGCAGACCGATCTGATCGTGCAAAAGGCGACGGAGCTGGGGGTCAGCCGGCTGCTGCCGGTCATCACCGCGCGGACGCAAAGCGAGCGGGTCAATCTCGACCGGCTGCGCAAGATCGCAATCGAAGCGGCCGAACAATGCGAACGCCTGACGGTGCCGGCAATCGCCGAACCGGTGAAGCTTTCGGCAGCGCTGGACGAATGGAAAAGCAGCCGCAGGCTGTGGGTCTGCGCCGAAGCCGGACCGGCGGTACCGCTGGCCGAGGCGCTGCAAAAGGAATCCCCCGAAGCGGGCGCGCTGCTGATCGGGCCGGAGGGCGGATTCGATCCGGATGAGCTTGCATTTCTGGCCGGCTTGCCGTTTTCTCGCGCCGTCAGCCTCGGCCCGAGAATCCTCAAGGCCGAGACCGCCGCCATGGCGGCGCTGGCGATCTTTCAGGCCCTTGCCGGCGACGGGAAATCCGAGCGCGCCGGTTTTCCGAGAAGCTAACGCGCCTTACATCCGCAACACATGTCTGGACCAGCGACACAAGGCGGTGAGCCCATCACCGATAAAGCGCAGCTCGCCGCCTATCTTGAGGCGGGCTGCAAACCTGCCGATGCCTGGCGCATCGGCACCGAGCATGAGAAATTCGCCTTTGACAGAGCGACCCTGTCGCCGCTGCCTTATGAGGGGCCGAACGGCATCAAGGCACTGCTCGAAGGCCTCAAACGCTTCGGCTGGGACGGCATCTATGAGGGCGACACGCTGATCGGCCTGACCAGCAGCGATGGCGGCAGCGTCAGCCTCGAACCGGGCGGCCAGCTTGAACTCTCCGGCGCACCGCTGCGCACGATCCACCAGACCTGTGATGAGACGCAGGAACATCTGCGCCAGGTGCTGGAAGTCTGCGAGCAGCTGGGCGTGCTGATGCTGGGCATCGGCTTTACACCCCGGGCCCGGCGCGAGGACATCCACTGGATGCCCAAGGGGCGCTACCGGATCATGCGCAATTACATGCCGCGGGTCGGCGGGCTGGGGCTCGACATGATGCTGCGGACCAGCACCATTCAGTGCAATCTGGATTTCTCCAGCGAAGCCGACATGGTCAAGAAGTTCCGTGTCGGCCTGGCGCTGCAGCCGGTCGTTACGGCGCTGTTCGCGAATTCGCCTTTCCTTGAGGGGCGGCCGAACGGCTTTGTCAGCTATCGCAGCTTTATCTGGACCGACACCGATCCCGACCGCACCGGCGATCTGCCCTTTGTCTTCGAGGACGGCATGGGGTTTGAGCGCTATGTCGATTATGCGCTTGATGTGCCGATGTATTTCGTCAGCCGCGACGGCCGCTATATCGACGTCAGCGGCCTCAGCTTCCGCGATTTCATGGATGGCAAGCTGGCCGCCCTGCCCGGCGAACGACCGAGCATGGGCGATTGGATCGACCATCTCAGCACCATTTTCCCCGAAGTGCGGCTGAAGCGCTTCCTGGAAATGCGCGGCGCCGATGGCGGGCCGTGGAACCGGATCTGCGGGCTGTCCGCGCTGTGGACCGGCTTGCTTTATGATCAGGAAGCGCTGGATGCGGCGTGGGATATGGTCAAAGGCTGGACACCCGATGAACGCACCGCCATGAGGATGGCTGTATCCAAGACCGGGCTGATGACGCCTTTCCGAACGGGAGCCATATCGGATCTGGCCAAGGAGATGATCGCGATTGCCCGCACCGGTCTCGAAAAACGTGCCCGGCGCGATGGCTGGAACAGCACCGAGGCGCATTTCCTCGACCCGCTGCAAAAGATCGCCGAGGACGGCCGCAGCCCGGCCCGGGTTCTGCTCGAGCGTTTCCATGGCGAATGGAACGGCTCGGTCGATCCGGTATTCGATGAATTATCCTACTGATCTCAGGGAGAAAAAATCATGAAGGCGCTGCTGATCAACGCCCATCCGGAACCGACCTCGCTGTGCCACGGCCTGGTTGACATCGCCAAGCAAGAGCTTGAAGCGGCGGGCCATGAGGTGATGATCTCGGACCTCTATGCGATGAATTTCAATCCGGTGCTCGGCCCGCATGATGTGACTGAGCGGCTGAACCCGGAAAAGTTCAACGCTTTCGCCGAGCAGGGCAATGCCGCCGAGAAAGACTTGTTCGCCGCCGATATTCAGGGCGAGATCGACAAGCTGAAGGCCGCCGATTTCATCATGTTCCAATATCCGATGTGGTGGTTCGGCATGCCCGCCATCATGAAGGGCTGGGTCGACCGCGTGCTGGCCTATGGCGTCGCCTACGGCCTCGGCCAATGGTGGGATCAGGGCATGCTGTCGGGCAAGAAGGCGATGTTGTCGATCGTCACCGGCACCCCGAAAAGCGGCTATGAGCCGGACGGACGCAATGGCGATATCGAGCGTATCCTCTGGAGCCAGCAAGCCGGCATCCTCGCCATCTGCGGCTTCGACGTGCTGCCGGCCCATATCATGTACGGCCCGATGTGGGTGCCTGATGAGGTGCGGGAAGGCATGATCGAGGCCTTCCGCGAGCGCATCAAAACCATCGACACGACCGAGCCGGTCTTCTTCCACAAGCTCGACGAGTTCGGCGAGGACATGCGTCTGAAGCCGGAGGTGACGCCAAATACGCCGGGTCAGTGGCGTTAGGAGTCAGTACCTAACGTCACCGCGAGGATCGACAGCGACGCGGCGATCCAGGAGTTTCGCCAAGATGGAAAAATTCCTGGATTGCCGCGCTCCCGTTGGTCGCTCGCAATGACGTGAATGGTCAGCTCGGCGACAGATCCGGCCCGGGGGACTTGCGCGCCGGGGCGTTCTCGAAGGCGGGTCGGGTCGGTTTGCCCATGGCGTCGGCATGGTCGATCAGGGCGGCTTTCAGGCCCGCCTCATCGGTGACGCTGACGAAGTCGGTTTTCGGGTCAAAGCCGTCGGCCTTCAGCATCTCGATGGCGGGATCCCAGAAACCGTCGCGGTTGACGATGACCACCGCCTTGTCGCCATAGGTCTCGGGCTCGGCGCGTTTGAGCTCGAGGACATAGGCGAGTTCCTCGAAGGTGCCGATGCCGCCCTCGAGCACGACCAGCGCGTCGGACATTTTCAGCTGGTCCTTGACCCGCACCTTGGTGTCTTCGACCACCGCCAGAGCATCGAGGCGGTTGAGGCCGTCAGCGTCGAGCTTTTCGCCGCCACGACCGGTCGGATCGACGGCGCCGGGGATCAGCTGGCCAAGCAGCCAGGGCACGGTGACGCCGGACAGATGCCCGCCGCTTTCATGCACGCCTTTGCCGAATTCATTCATCGCGCCGACATTGCTGGCGCCATACACCGCCGACCAGCCGGCCTCGCCGACCATATTGCCCAGGGTGCGGGCCAGGGCGAGCTTTTCGGGGTCCTTGGTCGAGGCCGACATGAAGACGGCGATCTTGAACTCGCCCTCTTCCTTGTCGGCGCCGCGCTGATTGATGTCGTCCATCACCTTTTGCTCGGCCGGGCCGATATCGCGGCTTTGCGGCGGCGTATCAGCCTTGGCCGGGCCGCCTTGATCAAGGTGCTGATGCAGAATGCGCAGCACATCCGTCTCGTCATGCGCGATCTCGAAGAAATCCTCGGCGGTTTGGCCCAGAACACCATTCGCCTTGAGGTGCTCGAGCAGTTCAAAGGCTTTCGGCTTCGGCGCACCCTCGGCCACCTGATAGATAATCGGGGTGTTCTTGAAATTCGGATCGATGATTTTCTCGACCACCAGCGCGGCATGAAAATAGCTGCTGGCGCTGTCCGGATCGATGACCACAACGGCATCGGCGGCCAGTTCGCGTTTGCTGTCACGCAGGGCAAAATCGTCGCTGTCGAGTAGGCCGGCGGTAAAGCGGTCGGAAATTGGAATCGAGCTGGGGCTGTTTCCGGCGAATGTAACGTGCGGCATGGGCGATGCCTCCTAAACCGGACTGGGCGAATTCGGCGCGATATCGGCCTTGACCGAGCGCTTGGCGCCGGGCGCCGGCGGGCGCGGCATGATCGTCACGGCCTTGGGGAAATCCTCCATGCCGTTGACCAGATAGCGGCCGACCTCAACGCCGGCCTCCGCAAGCTTCTGATTGGCGATCTCAAGGCCGAGCGGATAGGTCGGCTTGACGATGTTCATCAGCCGGGTCGTCGCGGGCTCCACATCGGCGCCCTTGACGTTCATCAGGTAATGCGCCCCGGCCAGCTTGGCGTGGATCCCGTCCTTGTAGCTGTCGCCCGAATGCGCCACCTCATGCGGTTCGAGCCCGTGACTTTTCCACATCGCAATCCCGAGATCAGCCCTGGCCTGCGTGCCCTTGCTGTCATCGGTAAAGCCGTAGCATTTATCGAACAGGGCGCGGCGAAAACGCGACATCGCACTGTCACCGTCCAGCGGCGGGTTGCGGACAGGATCGACCCCCTTGACGTCGCGCTTGCAGACAACGCCGTCGATCTGGTCGAGCTGGACGCCCGCCAGAAAAAGCCGCTCGGCCAGATCTTCGAAGCGTGCATCGGTGTCGATGAAATTGACGCCGCCAGCCTCTGCGACCATGGCAATCGCCTCATGGCCGCCGGGCCAGAGCTTGCAGCTCTCATCCCGCTCGGCGCGGAAATCCATGATCAGTTCACGCTCATTGCCGAGCAGAAGGCCGCGGGTCCGGGCGGTTTCGGGATGATGATCCCAGGTGTATTCGATGGCGGCACGGCGGCGGGCCAGTGCCGGCGCTTCCTCGATCAGTGTCTGCAGGCTGTGAAAGCCGCCATAATTATTGCGGATCGCTTCCTTACCGACCTTGAGAAGGTCCAGCTTCATCAGGTTCTGAACTTCTTCGGTGGCTTCTTTACTGCCCGCTGCCGCCTTGTCGAGAAGGTCTTCAAAGCGTGCGCTCGCAGCGTTGCGGAAACCGGCTTCGGCGATATTGATCGCATTGTTGTCGCCGCCGTTCTTGACGGTCTCAAGAAACTGCAGCATCGGCCCGACGACGTCGTTGCCGGCGAGTGTATGAACGCCGCTGAGCAGATATGGCTCAGGTTCCGCCGCGGCATCACCGATTCGAACAGACCATGACAGGACGTCGAGATCGGCATCGAAAATGCTTTGCAGCATGCGCTTGGCCCCGGCGTTGCCCCTGGCGATTTGCGGCAGCAGCGACGGCACCACCTGTTCGGTGACGGCAGGATTGTATAGCGCCATCAGCCCATCCCAGGCCTTGGTCGAGCGTTCGCGCCATTTGTCGAAATAATTGAGGATGTTGTTATCGACATCCTTGCTGGAGGCGCGAACAGCGAGCGGTGAGGCGATTTCCATGTCCCGGTATCCCGATTAGGCAGCATTGTCGGCAGGTGCCGACGGATCGAGGCCCTGTGCGCGAGCTTTCAGCATGACGGCGATGTCACGCCAGGGCGGGACCGGCTCACCCTGATCGGTAAGCACCTCAACCCCCTGTGAACGACAGTAATCATAAACGGCCAGGGGATCCTCCTGATCCACTTCCTGATACAGCGCCCGGATCTCCGGCCGGCCATAGCGCGGGGTGCAACCGAACAGACGCAAGAGCAGCCCTTCGCGATTCGGCGCATGGGCAAAATCGCCGATATCCGGCCCGGATTGATCGTCGGCGTGGGGCTCGATCAAGTGGTCCGCAGCACGGACAAGTTGTTTCGCTTCAGCCATATCCGTTTTGTAACATAAGTGTAAAATTTCACGCAATAGCGCGGGCGAAGATTTTTATCGACCGATCACGGGCTGGGGGAAACACTCCCTGCACCGCCCACCGTCGGCTTGTTCATTGAGAACTCGACCGTGCCGTCCGGTTTGATCGAGACGCCCTGGCGGCTGGCCATGCCGGACATTCGCGTGCGGCTATAATCGAGCCATTGCTCCAAAGGCCGCGTCTCAACCAGCTCTTCGCCGCTTTGCTTATCCACCCTGATCAGGCTGAGCGAGAAACGGGATGAATCCTCCCGGGCCAGAAGGGCCGGCAATTCGACGGAACGGAAAGTGCTGTCGGGGTGCGAGCCGATTTCCGGATTAACATAGACGCGGATATGCCCGGGCGGCGTCTCCAGCGCGGTGCGTTCGGAAGCGAGATCCCACATTGCGGTGCCGATGGCGAAGGGAATCGGACCGCCGGCATCGGGATCGAGCGGGTCGCTGAACAATTGCATGATCTCGAGAGCCGCCCCGGCTGCCGTACCGTGGATTACGGAAATCGACGGATCGCGCGCCGCATGCGCCTCTGCCGTCTTGATCTCCGGACCCGAGAAATAGACCAGGCTGTCGGCCGGAATATCCATCGCGCCGTATTGCGCGACGGTGTGGGACAGCCTGGCGATGGTTTCGGTATCCGGCGGACTGTCGCTGCGACGCGCCAGGAACAGGTCGACAAGATCGTCGAAATAAGGCTCCTGCGACAGCGCTTCAGCCGTTTTCTGCGCGCGCGGGCCATGCAGCCAGCCCTGCAGAGCGGCGGTATGCTCAATCATGAACAGCGCCTTGGCCACAGGGTTTTCCGGCATCTGATCAGGCGACATCACACCAGCCTCCCATTTCGGTCACAGCAGCGGTCAGATCGGCCGCCAGTTTCCGCCGATCCGCCTCGTCGAGCGCGCCGCCCGCGGGCTGGTCCCAGCTGGTGACGCCCGAGACATAGGCGATGATCCCGGCCTCGCCGTTTTCCCGGCGGCCCGATTCGCAGGGGACGGTCAAACGATAGCCGCCGGTTTCGTAAAGCAGGCCATGACGTCCGGCGAAGGCGACGATCACGCCGTCTTCGCTGACCGCCTTCTGTGGACCTTGTAGGGTGAATCTCGACATTGCGGTGCTTCTATGGGGAAATATGAACCTAAAATGACGAGGCCACCATAAGTCAGCTATGGGTGGCGCGGCAAGCACAGAGCCGTATATTAGTAAGGGACAACCCGATTAAGCGACAGCCAAGCCATGAGCCCCGATTCCGCAGCCGTGAATGTAGAGCGCGACATCTCAGTCACCTTACCCGACGGCTCCGTCCGGCAATACACGGCGCCGGTCACCGGTCTGGAAATCGCCGAATCGATTTCCAAGAGCCTGGCGAAGAAAGCGCTGGCCGCGAAGATCGACGGCAAGGTCCAAGATCTGACTTTGCCTATTCGCCAGGATGCGTCCGTGTCCATTGTGACCAAGGATGATGACGAGGCGTTAGAGCTGATCCGCCATGACGCAGCGCATGTCATGGCCGAGGCCGTGCAGGAACTCTATCCCGGCACACAGGTGACGATCGGCCCGGCAATCGAAAACGGGTTCTATTACGACTTCGCGCGGAATGAGCCTTTCTCGACCGATGATCTTGCCGCCATCGAGAAGAAAATGCGCGAGATTATCGCGCGCAACGAACCCTTCACGCGGGAGGTTTGGGATCGCGACGAGGCGATCGCGCATTTCAGGCAGATTGGCGAGCACTACAAAGCCGAATTGATCGAGAGCTTCGACGCGGATGCGGAGATTTCCGTCTATCGTCAGGGCGGCTGGTACGATTTGTGCGCCGGCCCCCATCTGCCGAGCACCGGTAAGATCGGCAATGCGTTCAAATTGATGAAGGTGGCGGGCGCCTATTGGCGAGGCGATCACCGCAACGCCATGCTGCATCGGATTTACGGCACCGCCTGGCGCGACGATAAGGAGCTCAAGGCCTATCTGACGATGCTGGAGGAGGCCGAGAAGCGGGATCACCGCAAGCTCGGCAAGGAAATGGATCTGTTCCATCTCGACGAAACCGCGATGGGCAGCGTGTATTGGCATCCCAAGGGTTTCACGATCTACAATCAGCTCGAGGCCTATATCCGGCGGCAGATCTATGCCGATGGCTATGTCGAGGTGAAAACCCCGCAGCTGATCGACAACAAGCTGTGGGAAGCGTCAGGCCATTGGGGGAAATTCCGCGAGAACATGTTCGTCGTCCCCGATGAGGTACCGAGTTCCGAGGATGACGGCCCGGTGTTCAGCGGCGAAGGCCGTCTGATGGCGATCAAACCGATGAATTGCCCGGCGCATGTGCAAATCTTCAAACAAGGCATCAAGAGCTATCGTGATCTGCCGCTGCGGATGGCCGAGATGGGTTGCTGCCATCGCAATGAGGCACATGGCGCGCTGCACGGGCTGATGCGTGTGCGGCAGATGACCCAGGATGACGCACACATCTTCTGCCGCGAAGACCAGATCCGCGAGGAGGTCAAAGGCTTCATCAATCTGTTCAACCGTGTCTATGCAGATTTCGGCTTTGACGATATCAGGATCCTGCTCGCCACCCGACCGGAAACCCGCGCAGGCGAGGATTCGGTTTGGGACCGTGCGGAAAAAGCCATGGCCGATGCCCTGCATGACCTTGGGCTGGATTTTGCCTATGCACCCGGCGAAGGCGCCTTTTACGGGCCGAAATACGAATTTCATCTGCGCGATGCGATCGGCCGATCCTGGCAGATGGGCACTTGCCAACTCGATTTCGTGCTGCCCGAACGCCTTGATGCCGCCTATATCGGCGAGGATGGAGGCCGCCATCGCCCGGTGATGATCCATCGCGCGGTGTTCGGCAGTTTCGAACGCTTTATCGGCGTGCTGATCGAAAGCACCGGCGGCCGGTTGCCCTTATGGCTGGCACCGACCCAGGCGGTCGTCGCGACGATCACCGAAGCCGCCGATGGCTATGCCGAACAGGTCGCCGAAGCGGCGAAGGCGGCAGGTCTCCGCGTCGAGACCGATCTGCGCAATGAGAAGATCAATTACAAGGTCCGCGAGCACTCTCTCGCCAAGGTGCCGGCGATCCTCGTCGTCGGCGGCCGCGAAGCGGAGGAAGGCACCGTCGCCATCCGCCGCCTGGGCGGCAAGGCGCAGGAGGTCATGCCTCTGAACCGGGCGCTGTCGATGTTGAGCGAAGAGGCCGCACCGCCGGGTTAATCCGGACTAGACTCACGGCATGGCGGCATGATGCCTTGACTGAGCGGGCCAAAATCGAGTAGTGAACATACGAGTTTGAGGAGGTCGCGTGAGGAACATTTCAATAATTCTGTTCGCAGTGATGGGGTTCATGATACCTCCCCTCTCTGCCTCTGCGCTCATATTTGATGTCTCCGCCACACCCATTGGCGGCGGGCTGTTCGAAGCAGCCATCGGCTTCGATCAAAGCTATACGTCCGGCTATGCCGGGCCGCTTTCCTTCAGTATCCGCGATCCTCAAGGGCGGCTACTGACGCAAGTCGATTTCAGCCTCATAGCCGATGACAGCGCTCTGAGCGGCCAACAAACATTTCGGATCAACACCGACGGTTTCAGTTTCTGCTGCAGCGAGCAGGAACCGCTGATCGAAACCTTTTTCGAGAATAGCCCCAGCGGGCTGGCCCTCGATATCGATTTCAGCCGCCCGGTGACCCTGATCGACTTCGATATCCATGACCTCGACGGCGGAACGAATGGTGAGAGCGGGACGCTGTCGCTTGCCGATCAGGATGGGATCCTTGTTAATAGCGTCGCGCTGATTGAAACGCGCGATACTACCGGCACGCAAACCGTCAATCAGGCCGGTGTTTCGACGGCGTCACTGACATTCTTCAGCCCGGATGAGAGCAGCGGCGTGGTCGGCCTAGACAATTTCCGCTTCACGGTTAAGGCCGCCGCCATACCAGCGATTGGGGCTTGGCTACTGATACCAACGGCGCTGTTAAAGGTAATCGCGGGCTTGCGAAGACCGCGGCAATCGTAAGCGGATTCACAGCCCCATCGCCCGGCGAAAGGCGTCGGCATCGAAGCGCAGCGATCCGACACCGCCGACCAGCGGCTGGCTGGCGGCGATGACCAGCATCCATTCATGCGTTTCCGGATCGCCGCCGATATCGGGCGCCAGCTCCTCGATCACCGTGCCCATGGCAAGATAGCGGGCGACGGCGGCGGTCATCGTTCGCTCATCATAGATACCGATATCGATGAAAACCTGTTCACAGTGATGGAACAGATCCAGACTCGGCGATGAACCGAGGCCGCCGCGAAACAGAGCATGCAGGCAGCGCAGCGCTTCTGGCGGGACAGCCGGCAGCATCACAACGCAGCAGCGTGAAAAATAAGCGTATCAGGGGCTGGGAGGCGGCCCGACCGTCTTATCGGAGGACGGCTTGGGCCGAACCGTCGCCTTGGGCTTACCGCCATCGGGCCCGGCAACAAGGCTGAGCGCCTTATCGATCGCCTCGAACATGGTCTTGCCGCGGTTCATCCATTCGGCCGGTAAATCCTCGGCATCCCAGGCATCGCGGATCCGGCGATGCGCCTCGACAAAACGTTCGGCGCGGAGATCGGCCGGCAGATTCTCAAGCGCCGAACGATCGCTTTGCTCAGCCACGAAATCCGCCAGCTCCATCGCCGTTTCAGGGTCATAGGCGGCAAACCCGGCCATGACCTTCTCATTCTCTGCCAGCACGGACAGTGCGCCGGAGGTATAATCGGGGAACCAGGCCGTCGGATAAACCGCCGCCGAGAGCGCAATATAATCCTGCGCCGCCTCATGCGGGATGCCGGACTTGGCCCGGCGATCCGCGTAGTTGACATCATTCAGCAGCGCATTACGCAGGGTCGGGTCCCTGTCGACCAGCGCGAAATGCGAGGCCGGCGCGGCATCTTCGCTCTTCATCAACAGGGCTTTGGCGGTATTCGCGCGCTCAAGCCGGATATCAAGCAGGCCGTCGACCAGATCGGCATTCATGCCGCGAACCGACTTCAGATCGGCGCCGGGGTCGGAGGCCGAGCCGGTAACGGCGGCAAGATCGTCGATATCCGCGCCCGGATCGAAACGTGCCACCAATTGCCGTTCTTTCAGCATCAGGGCCGCCCAGTGATAGAGAATGCTCATCGATACTCTCAGCTTCGTTCGTGTCGGAGTCGCTTCGGTCGGAGTCGTTCTGCCGCTTGAGCCTCTCCCGGGGCCGACCTAAATGTCAAGGTTCTCAACATTCAGGGCGTTGTCCTGGATGAATTCACGGCGCGGACCGACGATATCGCCCATGAGTGTGGAAAAGATTTCCGTCGCTTCATCGCTATGTTTGACCTGAACCTGCAATAGCGACCGGACATTCGGATCGAGCGTGGTTTCCCAGAGCTGATCGGGGTTCATCTCGCCCAAACCTTTATAACGCTGGATCGCCAGCCCCTTGCGCCCCAGCTCGGTAATCTTGTCGATCAGGCTCACCGGCCCGGTTACCCTGGCGATCTCATTGTCCTTCTGGATCAGCGTACCGGTCCCGGCATAGCCTTCGGCAAGTTCGGCCGCCGCAGCCGCCAGGCGCCGCGCTTCCGGCAGGCCGAGCAGCGTCGCATCGATCCGGTATCGCTCAGTGACGCCGCGCATCGTGCGCGCGATCACCATCGCGCCGTCCTCGGCCTCACCGGTCCAGCCGCGATCGGATTCCGGTGTCAGAGCCTCGACACGCGCCGCGACGGTTGCGGCGGATGCAGCCGGGTCGTCATCCAGCGCTGCCGGGGCGAGCAAACCGGCAATAGCCGCCTGCTCGACGACATCGATCGAACCGACATGACGCTGCGCGAGGCTTTCAATCTGTCGTTTGAACCATGCTGCCCGTTCGGCCAGCGCAACAAGATCCCGGCCGGTTGTGCGGCTGCCGTCATGCAGCGCGAAAACGAGATCCTCGACCGCCGCCTCGGTAAGGTATGCAAGAAGCTGCGGATCGTCTTTGAGATATTGCTCACTGCGGTTGCCGCGCTTGACCTTGTAGAGCGGCGGCTGGGCGATATAGAGATGCCCTCGCTCAATCAGCTCAGGCATCTGCCGGAAAAAGAAAGTCAGCAAAAGCGTGCGGATATGGCTGCCGTCGACATCGGCATCCGTCATGATGATGACCTTGTGATAGCGCAGCTTTTCAATATCGAATTCTTCGCGCCCGATGCCGGTGCCCAGCGCCGAGATCAGCGTGCCGACGGACTCGCTCGAAAGCATTTTGTCGAACCGCGCGCGCTCGACATTGAGGATTTTACCGCGCAAAGGCAGGATCGCCTGAAATTTACGGTCCCGGCCCTGCTTGGCCGAGCCTCCGGCGCTATCGCCCTCGACAATGAACAGCTCGGACAAGGTGGGATCGCGCTCCTGACAATCGGCCAGCTTGCCGGGTAGTGAGGCGATATCGAGCGCGCTCTTGCGTCTCGTCAACTCACGTGCCTTGCGGGCTGCATCGCGGGCAATGGCGGCTTCGACGACCTTCTGAACGATCTTCTTGGCATCGTTCGGATTTTCCTCGAACCAGGTCGACAGCGCCTCGCCGATTGCCGTTTCGACCGCCGGGCGGACTTCTGAGGAAACCAGCTTATCCTTGGTTTGGCTCGAGAATTTCGGGTCAGGCACCTTGACCGACAGCACGCAGGTCATGCCCTCGCGCATATCTTCGCCGGTCAGCGACACCTTCTCCTTTTTGATCAGGCCGGTGCTGTTGGCATAGGTGTTGATGGTCCGGGTCAACGCGGCGCGAAAGCCGGCCAGATGGGTCCCGCCATCGCGCTGCGGGATGTTATTGGTAAAGCACAGCGTGGTCTCGTGATAGGCGTCGGTCCACTGGATCGCCGCCTCGACACCGATGCCGTCCCGGTCCAGGGCGACCGAGATCGGCGGCTTGTGCAAAGCCTGTTTCGAGCGATCGAGATAATTGACGAAGGCGATCAACCCGCCCTCATAATGCAGCTCGATCGACTTGCCGTCTTCACTGCGCGCATCGCTCAGCAGGATGCGGACGCCGGAATTGAGAAAGGCAAGCTCGCGGAAGCGGTGTTCCAGGGTGCCGAAATCGAACTCCGTCTTCGTAAAGGTCGCCGTCGAGGGCAGGAAGGTGATTTCCGTCCCGCTTTTATCGGTCGGGCCCACAACCGCAAGGTCGGCGTCGGGGTCGCCGTCATGGAACCGCATCTGCCATTCCTTTCCGGCGCGCCACACACGCAGCTCGAGGGTTTCGGACAGCGCATTGACGACCGACACGCCGACACCGTGCAGACCGCCTGATACCTTGTATGAATTCTGATCGAATTTCCCGCCCGCATGCAGCTGGGTCATGATCACCTCGGCGGCCGAGACCCCCTCCTCGGCATGAATATCGACCGGGATGCCGCGTCCATTATCGCGCACCGTGACCGACCCGTCCTCATTCAGAATGACCTCGATCAGGTCGCAATGGCCGGCCAACGCCTCGTCTACGGCGTTATCGACGACCTCATAGACCATATGGTGCAGCCCCGAACCGTCATCGGTATCGCCGATATACATGCCGGGCCGCTTGCGGACGGCATCGAGGCCACGAAGAACCTTGATGGAGTCAGCGGTGTAATCGTCACCCGCTACGGTCGGATCGGTCATCGCCGGGTCGGCGCCGGTGGGTTGGCTCATAAATACGCTTTGGTTACGGGCAGAGTCGGACAAATCGCTTAGTCGCGCGAATCATAGCACAGAGTGCGGCGATTTCGCATCTTCGCATCGGGGCTAGGAGCCGGGCGTAACCCTGCCCTCCGATACGATAAAGAATATAGCGTCGCCGGACGGCATGTCGAACAGTGCCGGATCGGTGCCGGTGAGCCAGCATTGACTGCCAAGCGCGGCCAGCTGGTCAAACAGCGCCGCCCGCCGTTCTCCGTCCAGATGCGCCACCACCTCATCGAGCAGCATCAGAGGCGCGCCGCCGCGTTCGGCGGTCAGCATCCGTGCATTGGCCAGGGTCAGTGCGATCAACAGCGCCTTCTGCTCGCCGGTCGAGCACAGCGCAGCGGGCATATCCTTGGCCGCATGACCTACCCGCAGATCGCTGCGGTGCGGCCCGTGCATCGCGCCGCCTGTTTCGGCATCGCGGCGGCGTCCTTCGGCCAGAGCCGCCCGATAGCCATCCTCAACACTCAAGGCGGGCTGTTCAGCCAATGCCGTCTCCAACCAGCCATCGAGCGCGATCATGGGTTTGGGAAACGGCCCTTGCGCCCGATCGCAAGCGGCGGCCAGCGCCTGCACCAATTGGCGCCGGGCCGCGGCGATGGCGAGACCGGTTTCGGCGAGATTGCCCTCCAATGCCGTCAGCCAGGCATCATCGGCGCCGCCCTCGCGCAACAGGCGGCTGCGTTCCCGCAGCAGCTTGTCATAACGGCTGACCCGCCCGGCATGCGCCGGGTCGAGCCCGAAGACCAAGCGGTCGAGATAACGTCGCCGCTCGCTCGCGCCGTCGCGAAACAACCCGTCCATTTGCGGCGTCAGCCAGATGGCCGTCACATGGTCTGCCAATGCCGTCTGGCCCGCAGCATTCTGCCCGTTGATGCGCACAACCCGGCGCTCGGTGGCGGCGTCCGGGTCGCGGCCGGTGCCAATCGAGAAATCGCCGGACAGGCCGTGCCCGCGCGCGAACACCGCCCAAGGGCGCGGTTCGGCGACATTCTGCACCTCGCCCAGCCGCGCATTGCGCAGCCCCCGCCCCGGCACCAGCAGGCTGATCGCCTCGAGCAGATTGGTCTTGCCGGCGCCGTTCGGGCCGGTAAGGACGATGAGCGGCGGCGGATCCCTCGGCAGGTCGAGAAGCGCTTGTGTGTAATTGCGAAAGGCTGTCAGCGACAGCGAGTATACAATGCCCATAACGGCCGGTTCTGGGGGGATCGAGCGTGAGGCAGCCTATAGCGGCGATAGTGACGCCGACCAATAGCATTAAAAGCAGGAGACAATTGCCCAAGCGTAAGCTATTACATGGACGTTAAGCCTGAGGATCGGGGAGTTTCCATGGCACGAGCAGCCATCGCGCTTTTTGCGGTAATCTGGATGTCGGTCGGTGCGACCATTGCAGCGCAGGCGACGACAGTCTCGGTGACGGCAAGCCTAACCCAGCGCGTCACGAATACGGGCATCGCGCAGCGAGACCGTCTGAACGAATCCGGCTCAAACATTTGCGGAGGGAGCCAGGGCGGCTCGGTAGACGGCGTCAATGACTGCACGCGGTGGATCTTCGATTTCAAGAATGATCCGAATTATGCGCAATTTCTTGCCGTGGACGTCATTACCGGCGCCAGTTTCTCGATGGACAGATTCGCAGGCAGCCAGAACTATCTGACCGGCGATGCCGTCAGGATCACGCATAGCGATGTGAATTCAAGCGCTCCCCAACTGCGCACCGGTCAAGTCCGGCAGGCGGCGGATTGGAACAATGAATCAATCCTCGGCAGCGGCGATGCCGGTTTCACCAGCGCTGAAATTCTGGCTGAATTCTTCGGCAGCTTTAATGATCTGTCCTATGGCACGACCGGCATCGGGGATATGCGGATGTCTTATTCGGACGATGCGCGCCTGAACAGTGTGAGCCTGACGCTGACCGGCGTCATTTCTCAAACGCCGCCCACTGTTTCGACCGCCAGCATCAATCAGCCATTCGATGCCTTCAACCTCACCGCTTCAGTAGACGGCAGTGCGAGCGACCCCAATGGCGACATAACCGGCTATAGCTGGACGCGGGTCAGCGACGGCGCCGCGCTGCAATCGCCCGGCTACCCGCCGATCGATTTCACCGCGCAGCCGGGTCCGGACGGTCTGATCACCCTCGCCTCCTCCGGCATCACGCGACCGCGGCTTGATGCAAGCGATACCGATGCCGAGGTCGAGTGGCGGCTGACCGCAACGGATGCCGAGGGGCTGAGCAGCGCCGACACCGCACAGGCACGGACGACCGCCTTCTATCAGAACTCGGCGCCATTCCCGCCTCTCTTCGCGCCGCCTCTGCAACCACCGCGCACGCGCTCAATCGGCGCCACCTTCACCGAATATGACATGCTGGCCAATGCCGAGCTCGAGGGATTCGAGCAGCTGAGCTGGGCGGTGACCTATGATGACGGGGAGGTTGTGCACACCCTTCTCGAGGGAGTCACCGACCCGGCTTCGACCGATGTTTTCCAGAATGTCGGCGGCACGCTGGACGACGAGACGATTCTCGCGATCTTCGGCGGCCGCGGCAATCAGAGCTATCTGATCGACATCACCGTCACCGACCGCGCCGGGGCATCAGCCTCTGTCACGCTGGAATATGTCATCCCGGCAATCCCCGCACCGGCGACTTTACCGTTATTGCTGATCCCGGCGCTCGCTAGCCTTCTCGCGAAGCTGCGCGCCCGTTCTCCCTCGTTATCGCATTAGGGAGCCGGTGTCAGGCGGAGCAGCCGCGCCTCCTCACCATCGGTGAGCACATAAAGCTGACCGTCCGGGCCGAGGCGGACATCGCGCACGCGGTGGCCGATCGGCAGCCGCTGCTCGCTCGGGCGACCGCCGTCTTCGGCCAGCGATATCAGGCGCAAATCCTGTGTCACCAGACCGCCGGACAGGATCATGCCGTCCCAATCGGCAAAGGCCTCGCCGCGATAGACCAGCAGGCCCGAGGGTGCGTTGGTGTCGAGCCAGACGACGGTCGGCGCCGTGAATTCGGGACCGTCGATGGCATCTGCGATCAGCGACCCGTCGCGATAATTGCGGGCAAAGGTGACGGCGGGCCAGCCATAATTCTTGCCGGCCTCGAGCCGGTTCAACTCGTCGCCGCCGCCAGCGCCATGCTCATTGGCCCAGATCGCCCCGGTCTCCGGGTCGATCGCCATGCCCTGAATGTTTCGGTGACCAAAGCTCCACATCTCGGCCAGAACCTCCTCATCGCCGGCGAAGGGATTGTCTTCGGGCACGCTGCCGTCATCGTTCAGCCGGATAACGCTGCCGAATGCGGTAGCAGGATTCTGCGCCTGTTTCCGGATCTCGTCGCCGTCGAACATAATCGGCGGATTACCGCCATCACCGATGCTGACCAACAGGCTGCCGTCGTCCAGAAACAGCAGCCGCGAGCCGAAATGGGCGCCGCTGCGCTTGTCATCCGGATTTTCCCAGATTTCCTCAAATCCGGTCAGCGCACCATCCTCGAGCCGAGCCCGACCGACCGCCGTGCGATTGGCGGATGGATCACCCGTCGAATAGGTGAAATACAGCCAGCCGTTTTCCGCGTAGTCCGGATGCAGCGCGACATCCAGCAAACCGCCCTGCCCCCAGGATTCACCGCCCCCGGTGACCGCGACAGGAAACGCGATTTCAGCCGGATCAAGGGTTCCGTCCTGATTGAGCAGGCGCAGACTGCCCTTCTTCTGGGTGATGACGGCGCGCCCATCGGGCAGCCAGGCAATCGCCCAGGGACGCTCAAGCCCCGTCGCCTGGGTAACGATCTCAACGCCGCTCACTACCGGGATGCGGCCGCCGCGGGAGACGAGCGTCTCGCTCGCCGCAGCCAGGGTCGAGAGCGTGGGGACAGCAAGCGCGGCGCAGAAAAGCAGGCCGGTGCGAAGCTTTGACATGACAGGCGGTGCCTCCGTTCAAGTGACGAAGCAGAATATGGACCGGCTATCTGCAGGTGCCACTGCTTGATAACAGCCCGGCGCTTTGCTACCTGCATCGCTTCCCCGACATGGATTGCGGCCGTGGCGGAATTGGTAGACGCGCAGCGTTGAGGTCGCTGTGGGAGTTAAATCCCGTGGAAGTTCGAGTCTTCTCGGCCGCACCAGCATCAGTGACGCATTCCTTGCCACGCTGGTGATGCAACATTTTCAGGAGATAAGCGGTGGCTGTATCGGCGATTGAGTATTGCACCGTCGGCGTCAGCGATATGGCTGCAGCCCTGGCCCTTTTTCACGGCAAGATGGCGCTGAGCATTGAGCGGGACTATGCCGCCTCGCCGTCGCTGATCGCCGCCTGGGGCCTGCCGCCGGAAACAGCCATCCGGCTGGTTGAGTTGTCCAATAAGGGCCACCCCGCCGGTAAGCTGCGGCTGGCGCAGTACACCCCCGCCGCAACGCAGAAGGTCCGTATCCACGATGGGCCGGGAACGCATGACGGCCCTGCCGATATCGGCCCCAAGGCCATTGATTTCTATGTCGATGACCCGATCCGTCCGATCTATGACGCGCTTGTCGCCGAAGGCTGGCCGACCCGCGCCGAACCGGTCACCCATCAGGTCGGCGACATGATCAGTGAGGAGTTTGTCTTCTGGGGTCCGGACGGCGTCCCGATCCTGTTGATGGTCGGTCACAAGCATCGCGATGACCATCTCCGGCCCGGCTGCCTTGACGGGGTCGATTACAGCGAAATCGCCACGATCTCCATCATCGCTGAAGACCTCAACAGAACCAGGGCGTTCTACGGCGATGTGCTGGGTCTGCAATTGCTGGTCGACGAGGTCAGCGATCCCGAAAATGTCGATTTGGCGAACAAGCTGACGGGCACCGCCGGAACCGGCATCGATTGGCTGGTCTGGGCCGGTGAGGGCGAACCCAGCGGCAAATACCTGACGATCGAATTCGCCGGCATGGAGAGAAAACGTCTGAAGGGCCGCATGAAGCCAGGCCATCTCGGCTTCAGCCTGCTGTCGCACAGCACGCCGGACATCGATGCCCTGGCCGGGCGCATAGAGGCCGCCGGATACCCGATCATGACCAAACCGACGGAGATCGAGCGCGACGGCAAGACCGAGACGGTGATGCTCGCTTGCGGCCCCAATGAAGAACTCTTTGAGTTTGTCCAGGCGTGAGCTTTGACGGCAAAATCTGTGTCGTAACCGGCGCCAGCACCGGCATGGGGCGTGACACCGCAAGGCTGCTTGCAGCACGCGGCGGCACCGTCATCGTCGCGTCGCGGCGGCAGGATGCCTGCGATGAGCTCGCGGCGGAAATCCGCGACGCGGGCGGCAGGGCGCAGGGCTTTGCCGCCGATGTCACCGATTATGCGCAATGCGCCGCGCTGGCGCAGTTCATCGAACGCGATTTCGGCCGGCTCGATTGCGCCTTCAATAACGCCGGCAAGATCCTTGGCTTCGGGGCGCTGCACGAAGCCGATCCGGCCGCCTTTGCCGACACCATGGCGGTAAATGCCGCCGGGGTGTTTCATACCTTGCGCAGCCAGATCCCGCTGTTGCGTGAAAGCGGCGGCGGGTCTGTCGTCATCAACAGCGCCCGCAGCGGCATCAAGGGCATCCCGACCATCGGCATTTATTCCGCGGCCAAGGCCGCCGCCATCATCCTGGCGCAGACCGCAGCGGCCGAGAATGGTCCGCACGGCATCCGCGTCAATGTCATCGCGCCCGGCTATATCGCGACCGACGCCTGGATGGCGAAACTCGGCGATCAGGCCGAGGCGCTGGCGGCGACGGTGCCGCTAAAGCGGCTGGGCACGGGCAGTGATGTCGCCGAGACCGTCGCCTTTCTGCTAAGCGACGCGGCCGCCTATCTGACCGGTTTGGTGGTGCCGATCGACGGCGGTATGGGGGTGGGGTAAGCGCAGGCACAGTCTGACCCGCCGCGCTTACAGCCCTTTACATTCCGGCAGATATCCAACATCGCTTGGGGATCATCCGAGCCGGAACCCTGTCCATGCCCGACACGCTGCGCGAAGCCGCGCTGACCTATCACCAGAGCCCGAGACCGGGGAAGATCGCGATCCGGGCGACCAAGCCGCTGACCACCCAGCGCGATCTATCGCTCGCCTATTCCCCCGGCGTTGCGGCCGCCTGTGAGGAAATCGCCGCCGATCCGTCGCTTGCCAGCGAATACACGGCGCGCGGCAATATGGTCGCGGTCATCACGAACGGCACAGCCGTGCTCGGCCTCGGCGCCATCGGTCCGCTGGCGGCCAAGCCGGTGATGGAAGGCAAGGCGGTATTGTTCAAGAAATTCGCCGGCATCGATGCGATCGATATCGAGATCGATGAGACCGATCCCGACAAGCTGGTCGAGATCATCGCCTCGCTCGAGCCGAGTTTCGGCGGCATCAATCTTGAGGACATCAAGGCGCCGGAATGTTTCGCGGTCGAGGCGGCCTGCCATCAGCGCATGAATATTCCGGTCTTCCACGACGATCAGCACGGCACGGCAATCATCGTCGGCGCGGCGGTCACGAACTGGCTGAGGCTGACCGGGCGCAGGCCGGAAGAGGTCAGGATGGTCACCTCGGGCGCCGGCGCTGCCGCCATGGCATGTCTCGAATTGCTCTGCGGCATCGGCATCCGCAAGGAAAATATAATTGTCACCGACCGGGTCGGCGTCGTTTATCGGGGCCGCAGCGAATATATGGACTCGCGCAAGGCCGGATTCGCAGCCGATACCGAAGCGCGTCAGCTGAGCGAGGCGATCTCGGGGGCCGATCTGTTTCTCGGCCTGTCGGTGGGCGGTGTGCTGAGCCCCGAGATGGTCTCCGGCATGGCCGAAGACCCGCTGATCATGGCGCTGGCGAATCCGAACCCCGAGATCGACCCGGTCGCGGCGAAAGAGGTTAGACCTGATGCGATTATCGCGACCGGGCGGTCGGATTATCCCAATCAGGTCAATAATGTTCTGTGCTTTCCGTTCATCTTTCGCGGCGCCCTCGATGTCGGCGCCAGCGAAATCAATGAGGCGATGAAACTGGCCTGCGTCCGTGCGCTGGCCGATCTGGCGATGGCCGAGTCGAGCGACATCGTCGCCAGCGCCTATCAAGCCGATGACACGCCGATGCAGTTCGGCCGCGAGCATCTGATCCCCAAACCGTTCGATCCGCGGCTGATCCTGAAACTGGCGCCCGCCGTGGCCAAGGCGGCGATGGACAGCGGTATCGCCGCGCGACCGATCGAGGATTTCAACGCCTATCGCCGGCGCCTGGAACAATTTGTCTTCCGCTCGGGCCTTCTGATGAAGCCGGTGATGAGCCAGGCGGCGGCAAATCCGCAACGCTTGGTCTATGCCGAAGGCGAAGAGGAAAAGGTTTTGCGCGCGGTACAGGTCGTGGTCGATGAAGGCTTCGGTCGTCCGATCCTGATCGGCCGGCCTGACGTCATCGCCCGCCGGATCGAAAAGCTGGGGCTGCGACTGCGCCCCTATGAGCATTTCGATTTCGTCAATCCGGAGAATGATCCGCGCTATCGGGAATACTGGACCGCCTATCACGATCTGATGAAACGACGTGGTGTCACTGCCCAGATCGCCCGGACCGAATTACGCAGCAATTTCTCGGTGATCGGCGCACTGATGGTGCATAAGGGCGAGGCCGATGCCCTGATCTGCGGCGCTTTCGGCGCCTATGCCAAACATCTCAAGGCCGTCACCGATGTCCTCGGCCTGCGCGAAGGCATCAGGAAACCGGCCGCGCTGTCGGTACTGATCCTGTCCAAGGGCACCTATTTCGTCGCCGACACATATGTCACACCGAAGCCCGACGCCCTCGACATCGCCGAAAACACGCTCATGGCCGCCGATCAAATCCGGCGCCTCGGTATCGTCCCGAAGGTGGCAATGCTTTCGCATTCGAATTTCGGTACCCATGACGATGCCGATGCCCGGCGCATGCGGGAAGCCCTGGCGGAAATCCAGCGCCGCGCGCCTGAGCTGGAAATCGACGGCGAAATGCATGCCGATGCCGCGATTTCGCCGGAAATCCGAGAGCAGATCCTGCCTGATTCCATGCTCAGCGGTGAAGCAAATCTGCTGATGATGCCCTCGCTTGGGGCGGCGAATATCGCCTTCAACCTGCTCAAGGTGCTCGGCGACGGTATCAGCATCGGACCGCTCCTTCTGGGCATCGCCAAACCGGCGCACATTCTGACCCCGTCGGTGACGGTGCGCGGCATCGTCAATGTTTCAGCCATTGCCGCCGTCGATGCGCAGGCCGCCGCCGCCATGCGGAACGCCGCCGCAGAGGCGGGGCAGGCCGTAGCAGCCGCGCAATAGGTCGATCGTGGCGCTGGAAAACGCGAAAGAGAAAGAGATCGAACCGGGGCCGGAAGAGGGCGAGGCCCCAACCGGTTACGATATCTCGCCCGAACATCTGCGGCAGGTCGAACGCTGGCTCGACGAAAACGATGTCAGCCATCTCGAACCGCTGATCGATGAGTTGCACGCCGCCGATATCGCCGATCTGCTGGAAAAGACCGATCCGCAGCACCGGCTCAAGCTGTGCGAGACCTTCAAGAACCGGCTGGATGCCGAGGTCTTTTCCTATCTCCATTCCTCGGTACAAGAAGAGCTGATCCGCCAGCTCGAACCGCGCGATGTCGCGGCCATCGTCGATGAACTGCAAAGCGATGATGCGCTGGAGCTGATCGAGGACCTCGACGAGGATTTGCAGCGCACGATCATGACGCTGCTGTCCGGGCGTGTCCGCGCCCTGGTCGAACAGGGCCTGACTTTCCCCGAGGACAGCGCCGGGCGCCTGATTCAGCGCGAGGTCATCGCGCTGCCGCAATTCTGGACCGTCGGCAAGACCATCGATTACATGCGGGCCGATCCTGACGGCCTGCCGGACACGTTTTACGACGTGTTCATTGTCGATCCGATGCACCGGGTCACCGGCACCGTCGACCTGTCACGGTTGCTGCGGTCAAGGCGCAGCCAGCGACTGATCGATATCTGCGAAACCGAGTTCGAGGCGATCAGCCCCGAGACCGATCAGGAAGAGGTCGCCTTCAAATTCCGCCAATACGGGCTCGTCGCCGCCCCGGTCGTGAATGATGACGGACGATTGCTGGGCGTCATCACCATCGACGACATCGTCGAGGTCATCAATCTCGAGGCCGAGGAGGACATCCTTGCCCTCGCCGGCGCCGAAAGCGGTGACCTCTACAAAGCCGTGCTGCAGACCACGCGGTCACGTTTCTCCTGGCTGTTCGTCAATCTGTTGACGGCGGTCCTCGCCTCGGTGGTCATCGGCATGTTCGATGCCACGCTCGACCAACTCGTCGCGCTGGCAATCCTGATGCCGATCGTTGCCTCCATGGGCGGCAATGCCGGGACGCAGACGCTCACGGTTGCCGTCCGCGCGCTAAGCACCAAGGAGCTGACAGCAGCCAATGCCTGGCGCGTGATCGGCAAGGAAACCGCTGTCGGCTTTTTCAACGGTGTGCTGTTTGCGATCCTGATCGGCGCCATAGCCTTCGGCTGGTTCGGCTCGACTCAGCTCGGCGCCATCATCGCTGCGGCCATGATCGTCAATATGCTGGTTGCCGGCTTTTTCGGCGCCATCATTCCGATCGCACTCGACCGCATGAAGGTCGATCCGGCAATTGCGAGCAGTGTTTTCCTGACCACGGTCACCGATGTCGTCGGATTTCTCGCCTTTCTCGGCCTCGCCACCGTTTTCCTGCTCTAATCTGGACGCCAAACGCCGCAACTGATAAGCTGCGAGTCAAGTTAGGAGCTAGGTCGTAGGGAGCCCGCCATATGACATTTCAACGTCTGGCGATTGCCTCAGGCATCGCCTTTGCCGTGATGTTTGCAGCGCTTTACGCGCACGCATTCACCTTGAGCTAGAGCATTTTCCGATCATTCCGGTCCACCCCGGCACCCCCGCCCCGCCTCCCCTGCAAGTATCCTGTCTGGGGAGGCGGGGCGGGGGTGCAGGGGCGGACCGGATCAAAAACAAACGAAAACGCGCTAACATGCCGCGAGCGGTCTCGGGCTTAAGCTATGACCCTCGGCTTCGGCGCTTGCAGCTCCGGGCCTTACCTTGACCGGCAGCCGTCAGCTGACGGTCTTGAAGTACCGGTCGAGGGAGATCGGGTGCATTTCGTAATTGTGCAGATCGATCGTGATCTTGTGACAAAAGCGCAATAGCGCATTGTCATTGCTGTATTCGACCCGCTTCTTATACGTCGGCTGGTACAGGAACCAATTGCGGGAAAGCACCAGCAGGCCGTGCAATCGTGCCGATTCTTCCTCGCCGACAATGTCCTTGAGCTGCTTGGCCATGCCGTCGAGCTTCTCCCATTTCGCTGCGGCCGCCTTGCCCTCGCCGCCGCTGACATCGCCGCAGACAAGATAAGTGCGCGGCTCGGAATCGAGTCGCAGCTCGCGCAAACTCACGATCTTTTTGCCATTGGGTTTTTCGATCGGCACATAGGCCGAATAGTATTTGCCGCGCCGCGCCATCAGGCGCAAATCGGCGATCTGCTTCAGCGCCTCGCGCGCATTGTCTGGCGTCAGCACGTCAACGAAGAGCACCGAGGCGTAAACCAGCTCTATCGGAAAGCCGCCGGCGATCAGCTGGCTGTAGACGCTGGCATTGACGGTGCTGTCATAGAGCACGACGTCGAAGGGCGCGGTCGCCTTGAGCTTGGTATTGGAGGATACGATCCGGCCGCTCGAAACCGCCAGCCGATTCGGCAATACCTTGCTGAGCAAGGCGCGCAGCCGGTCCGCCGCGAGCGGTTCACCGGCTTCGATTTCAGGGGTCAGTAAGGCGTCGGCTTCGAGCGCAAAACGCTCCTGCAGGCCGCTCAGGAAAACCGAAGCCGCCGAGCCGCTGCGCATTGGGGTGCTGTGCTCTGACATCTCAACCCGCTTCCAACCCTTAGCGGAGTAGGATTTTTGCCGTTATCGGATTTCAAAGGAACGATAACGGGACCCATGTCAAGCGAAAGTGACAAGCAGCAACCCGAAGCTGTAGCGCCCGCCTGCTCCAAGTCCTTGCCTTGCAGACCCGATTCACCGCACAATGGGAGCGTTATGGAATCAGCGTGCGTTATCCCTTGATGTTCCCGACCGAACCTCCTGCTTTATCGGACCTGCCGCCGCCGCGGCAGGCGCACGCAGCCTCATCCCGGCCGCGGCGGCTGCTCGCACGCGACCGGGACAGCGGTTCGAAAGAGCCCGAGATTGCTGATGTCGCCGCTCATGCGCGCCAGGCGCTGCAACATCCCGAGCAGAGCCGTCGCCTGCGCGCCGCCATCGATCTCCTCGATAAAATTCCCGACGGCCGCGCTTTGCTCAAGGCGGCGGAGACAGCGGGCGTGATGGTGATCTCCGACCTCAGTGAAGAGGTGCTCGGATATTATGCCGCCGACAGCGAGCCGAAGCTGGTCGGGATCAGCGACACCGGCACGCTGGAGGAACAGGTCGCGAGCCTGGCGCATGAGCTGTTTCATGTCTGGCAGGACCACAGCGGCGAATGGCTGCGGGTCAACCTTGCGCCGGAAAACGAGGTTCTGGTGCAGCGCATGCTCGAAGCCGCCGCCGAGGCGATGGCCGTTCATGTCTGCTTCGAGCTGAAGGAAGCGAGTCATGACGGCCCGTGGAAAAGCTATCGCAGCAAGCAGGCACGCCGCGACGCGCCCTATGCCGATCTGGCCGAGGCTTATGAGATGCGTCGGCGCCGCAGCCGCGGCGCGGAGGAAATGCGTCCGCTGAAGGCGATCAGGGCCGCTTTCGACCAATGGTTTGCCCTGCCCGAACGCCGCGCCGCCTATGACAGCAAGATCGTGCGGATGATGGAGCGTTATCAATACGCCTATGTTGCCGCCGCCGGCTGCCCGCGAGTCGAGCCCGACAGCGCCTGGCTGTCCGATATCGGTGTTTTGCCCGACGGTCGCAATTTCATTGAGGGCACCGGCCGGTTGGCCCTGGTCAATGACTGGTATCGGTCCGGCATGCGGGACGATCTGGCACGACGGCTCGATCATGCGAACGGCATGATCAATGCCGGCGGCGATCCCGATTCGTGCCCGGTGGGTGAAGACGGCGCACCGGTGACGGCCCGCGACTTCCTCATCTTCCCGGCCAATCAGCCGAAACCCGGCAGCAAGCCGCCGCCGGCCGGCCCGTCACGCAGGGCGCAAGACTTAGCCAAAGACGCCCCGCAGCCCTAGCGTCATTCGCGCGAAGATGACGCTTCACCTGCTCCGTCCGGCAGCAGGCTGCCCTGATCTTCCGCGATTGCGGCAGCGGCAGAAACAGTATGCCATGCCGTTTCAGGGACGCACCTGCCCGGTTGCCTTCACACGCTCGATTCCGAAGCGCGCCGAAGAGCTGCTCGACGGCGGATCGGTCTACTGGATCATCAAACATACCATTCAGGCGCGTAACCGGTTGCTGGCAATCGATATCGAGCATGATGAAAACGGCCGTCGCTACGCCCTGCTGCGGCTGGACCCGGACCTGATCACGGTGCGCCCGACGCCGCGCCGAGCCTTTCAGGGCTGGCGTTATTTCGAGGCCAAGGACACGCCGGAGGATCTGGGCGGCGGGGCACTGGCCGACATGCCGCCCGAGATGCTGCAAGAGCTTCAAAAACTTGGGCTTTTATAGAAATTTCGAGGAAAGTTTCGGCGTGTTACGCCCTTCACAGACCGTTCGGAAGGCATCCGTCATAACACTCTCAACAGCAACCAACCGGCCCCGATCAGCATGACAGGGGCCAATGTTCAGGAGAGAGACAATGCCCGCGATTTTCATGTTCTTCACCGTCGCCATCATGACTGCCGGCGCCATCGTCGCCTAAGGCATCAGAGCGTTTCAACGAAATCCGCAACAAGCCGCACAACCTCTTCCGGCCGGTCGGCATGAACCCAATGACCGGCCTCCGAGACGCACTCCAGGCGGAATGCTGGAAAGAGGTCTCGGAACGCATCGATACCCGGCCCGGTCACGTAATCGGAGCGCTGACCGGCGATTGCCAGAGCCGGCCCTGAATAGCGTCGGGGACTATCGGGAAAACCCAGCAGTGCCGTCTGGCTCTTGGCAATCACGTCAAGATTGACCCGCCAGCGAAAGCCGCCGGCATCATTTCGCTCCAGATTACTCAGCAAAAACGCACGCATGGCCGGATCGGGCACGATCGGCGCCAGGGCACGATCCGCCGCAGCCCGACCGTCAACCGCCGATGGATCGACCGACAGCATCGCGTCGACACCGTCCAGACCAGGCCGGTCATAGGCGACCGGCGCGATATCGACGACGATCAGGCCGGCGACGCTGTCCGGCCACGTCAGCGCCGTCATCATGGCCGCCTTGCCGCCCAGGCTGTGTCCCAGCAACAGAGCCCTTCCACTCGTCTCAGCCTCGATCAGCGCGGCTATATCCCCGGCCATCGCCGGATAGTCCATGTCGGGAGTCCATGGCGATTGACCGTGATTGCGCAGATCGGCGCAAATCACCCGGCGCTCAGCCGCCCACTCTTTTGCAAGCCTCGCCCAGTTGCGCCTGTTGCCGAACAGCCCGTGCAAAATGATCAAGGGCAACGCATCACTCGGACCGTCATAGCGGGTCACGGCAAGCGGGACGGCATCACTCATTCAATCACCGTCATCACAATGCCGCGGCGCCCTGCATCGCGCACCATGACGGCAAGATCGCCGAGGGGAAGGCGATGGCAATGCTCGACCGCGGTCCGCAGCATCGGCAAATTGAAACCGGACACCAGGGCGATCGGCGCCTGATCCATCAGCGATTGCGCCAGCCTTGCGGCGAGCTGATCTTCGCCGTCGGCGAGCACCAGAACGCCCTCGCCGTGATCCGCGCGGCCGATCAGTTCGAGTAATGTCTGACGTTGGCTGTCCACCGGTTTTTCTCGTGTCACCGCCAGTCTGAGCAGGCGCTGCTCCTCAGCCGCCAGGCCGGCGACGAGGGCCTCGTCCCCGACAATGATCAAGCCGATCATCGGAGCCTAAGGCTTTTTCGGAAAGCTCGGCGCCTTGGCCCTCGGCCATTCGGCAGCGGCGTTTTTTGCGCCCTGATGCGGCAGGGCCGGTTTGGCGACGATACCGATGCGCGGGCCGCCCGGGGGCGGCAGCGGCGACATCCCGTCCAGCGCTTCCGACAGCCTGGCCTCGGACATGACATCGGCACGGCGGGCGGCCGCCGCGACATCGCCGCGCTGGGCATCGGTGAGCGGCAATTCGAGCGCCTCATAGCGGCGCCGGCGGTCGGCATCCATCGCTTGCCGCGCCCGTCCGGCCTCGAGAAACACTTCCAGCATATCGCGATCCGGCTCGCGGCCGAGTTCGATATCATTGGTGATGGCGTTCTGGACGTATTGGAAATTCGTCCGCCGTCCCTTCTCGGCGTTGAGCGGTTCGCCATTCTCATCGAATCGCTCATCGCCAAGTCGCTCAGCGACCAGCGTGCCCTTTTCACGTGGATCGAGACGGTCGCCGACATAGAGTTCGCTGAGTTTGTTGGCGACACAGACCATGCCGCGGATCGGCCCCTTGGCCGTTTCCACCTCGAGAAAATCAAAGGTGTAGATATCCATGCCCGGCGGTATTTCGCGCTGAGCCAGCCTGTCGAAGAAATCGATCGCCTGATCGACATCGCGCACCCGGCTTTCGAGGACCGCACCCTCGGTCCGCGCCGCAGGATCCTCGCTATCATTGAGGCCCAGCGTCATACCCGGCTTGTCGGTGGTGCCGCGGTAATGCGTATCCTGACAGACAAAGCCCTTTTTCCACCCGGGCAGCGAGGCCGGCACCTTGTTATCGATCTCGGTGTGCGGGCTATCGACCAGCGAGCCGTAGCCATAAGCTCGCGCCAGCCCCGTCTGTTGCACGTCATCAACAACCTGCATGGCTTTTTCAGCAGTAAAGCCGGGGAAACTGTCGACGAGAAAATCGCGAAACCGTGTTTGATCGGCGTCGGAAAAGGATAAGGGCTGGGGCATCCGCAGACTCGTGAGGAACTTTCCGCTCAGCCTACGAAACGACCGGCGCAGCTTCAACCGCCGGGGCACGGCGCTATGTATGAAACATGCCCGATACGGCTCAGCCCTCCGCCCGCAAACCGCATAGCGATGCCGACTTCATCGGCGTGCTCGATACCCCGCCATCGATCGAGGGCGGCAAGCCCTTGCGCGTCGAGTCCGAGTTCAAACCGGCCGGCGATCAGCCCCAGGCGATTGCCGAGCTTGTAGCCGGCCTTGATCAGGGGGAACGCGATCAGGTGCTGCTGGGAGTCACCGGCTCGGGCAAGACCTTTACCATGGCGCATGTCATCCAGGAGATTCAGCGCCCGACGCTGATTCTGGCGCCGAACAAGACGCTTGCCGCGCAGCTTTATGGCGAGATGAAATCCTTCTTCCCCGACAATGCGGTGGAGTATTTCGTCTCCTATTACGATTATTACCAGCCGGAGGCCTATGTGCCCCGGACCGACACCTATATCGAGAAAGAGAGCACGATCAACGAGCAGATCGACCGCATGCGCCATGCCGCGACGCGCGGCCTGCTCGAGCGCAATGACGTCATCATCGTCGCCTCGGTCTCCTGCATATACGGTATCGGCGCTGTCGAAACCTATTCGGCCATGACGCTGGCCTTTTCCAAAGGGCAACGGATCAACCGCCAGGACCTGCTCAAACGGCTGACCGAGCTGCAATACAAGCGCAATGATCAGAGCTTCGTGCGCGGCACCTTTCGGGCCCGCGGCGACACTATCGAAATCTTCCCAAGCCATATGGATGACAGCGCCTGGCGGCTGTCACTGTTCGGCGATGAAATCGAGGCGATCACCGAGATCGACCCGCTGACCGGCAAGAAAATCCAGAGGCTGGACAGCGTCAAACTCTATGCCAATTCCCACTATGTCACGCCGCGCCCGACGATGATTCAGGCCATTGAGGGAATCAAGCGCGACCTCAAGATCCGGCTGGAAGAATTCAACGCCGAGGGCAAGCTGCTGGAGGCGCAAAGGCTGGAACAGCGCACCCAGTTCGACCTCGAAATGCTGGAAGCGACCGGCGTCTGCCAGGGGATCGAGAATTACTCGCGCTATCTGTCGGGCCGCAATCCCGGCGACCCGCCGCCGACCCTGTTCGAATATCTGCCGAAAAACGCGCTGCTGATCCTTGATGAAAGCCATGTCATGGTGCCGCAGCTACACGCCATGTATCACGGCGATTTCCGGCGCAAATCGACCCTGTCCGATTACGGCTTCCGCCTGCCGTCCTGCAAGGACAACAGGCCGCTGAAATTCGAGGAATGGGAGGCGATGCGGCCGCAAACCGTCTTTGTTTCAGCCACCCCCGGTGACTGGGAGCTGGAACGCACCGGCGGCGTCTTTACCGAGCAGGTTGTGCGCCCGACCGGGCTGATCGACCCGGTTTGCATCGTCCGCCCGGTCGAGAACCAGGTCGATGATGTGATGGCCGAATGCCGTTCGGTGATCGAGCAAGGCTACCGGGCGCTGGTCACCACGCTGACCAAGAAAATGGCCGAGGCGCTGACCGAATACATGCATGAGGCCGGGATCAAGGTCCGCTACATCCATTCGGATGTTGATACCTTGGAGCGGATCGAAATCATCCGCGATCTGCGCCTCGGGACGTTTGACGTCCTTATCGGTATCAACCTGCTGCGCGAGGGGCTGGATATCCCCGAATGCGCGCTGGTCGCGATCCTCGATGCCGACAAGGAAGGCTATCTCCGCTCCCGCACCTCGCTGATCCAGACCATCGGCCGTGCGGCCCGGAATGTCGAGGGCCGCGCCATCCTCTATGCCGACAAGATCACCGACAGCATGAAGGCGGCGATGGACGAAACCGCCCGCCGCCACGAGAAGCAGGCCACATACAACGCCGAACACGGCATCACGCCGCAAAGCATCAAGAAGAACATCGCCGACATTCTTGAAAGCGTTTACGAACGCGGCGACCACATCGCGGTGAAGACCGATACCGGCGATGTCGTGCATCTGGCCGGCAGCGATCTCGACGATTACAAAAAGCAGCTTGAGACCAAGATGCGCGAGGCCGCCGCCAATCTCGATTTCGAAGACGCCGCCCGCTATCGCGACGAACTCAAACGCATCGAAAACCAGGATCTGGTCTCGATGGACGGCGCCAAGGTCGACGCCCGCGCCCTCACCCTCGGCGGCGACACCAAGCGCAAACAGCGCCGCAAGGCGCGCAAGCGCAAAGGGGTCTGATCAGGATACCGGCGCAGAACGGCTGGGTCAGCATCGTTGAGAGGCGCACCGGTGACGGTGCCGCCACAACCGCCTTTTCTTCCGGCTTGTTCGATTGGCGTTTTGAGCCCGTCGCGAGGGCCACAACGGCACTTTCGACGCGCCGGGCGGCAAGATCGGTCTGCTTGCACCCGAATGGGCGGTTACTCCGTGCGCATCGCCTCGAATCGTGTCAGCGTCTGGGGCACATCAAAGGCGACGATGCCGCCGTCCAGCGTACCGGCCTCATCATAGTGAAAGCGGTCCGGCAGCAATTCGACATGCGCATCGATGGTCATCGTTCTGCCGGTTCGCTGGGTCACGATGGTGCAGGCACCGGCAGGAATACGGCCATGCCAGACGCCGTCATCGGTCCGATACCAATTCACATCACAGGCTTCCGGATAACCGATCAGATCGTCCGTGCGGAGACCGGCGAAGACGGCCGAGTCGGCAGGCTGCCCCGCCAGCGGCTCGGGATTGCGAATGGTGAAGAATTTCATCCGCGGCGCGCCTGACTGATCCGCATGAAAACTCCAGATCCGCTGGCGGCTGATGGCGCCATCGGCATCCGGGCGGCGCCATTCGAGATAATAGACATGCTCTCCGAGCGCCGGCGCCGTTACCTTGGTCATACGCATGAAGCGACGATCTTTCTCGGCATCGGCATTGCCGTCCGCGACAGCTGCATCGATCTGCGCCTGGTTGGTGAAATTTCCGGGAAGGCGAGCGGCAACATCGGCGAAAAACGCCTCGATATCGCCGGCGTCGGCGGATCCGTGATGATGATCGTGATGATGACCGTGATCATGATCATGTTGCGCATGCTGGCCGGCCGCGGGAGCGGCCAGCGCGATGATCAGAACAAGGCAAAGACCGGATGCGCTGCCGCCCCTTGCGAAATTCGGCAAATGGGGTATGTTGAGCATTGTTCTCGACTGACAGTTTCGCTGTTTTTGAAGAGTGGGCCGCGCGCCCGCTTTTTTGTTGGCGTCCCGCTTTTTTGTTGGCGCGCTGCCCGGTGAACCTGCCGGTTGAGAAAAGCGCAATTTACCGCCGAAGCCAAGAGCAACACCGACCCGTGCAAGACCCGCGCAGCCGCAAGATTGCCGAAATGATCGAACCCAGCCTTAACGGGATGGGTTTCGAGTTGGTGCGTGTGCAGCTCAGCGGCGATCAGCGGCAGACATTGCAGATCATGGCCGAACCTGTCGACGGGCGGGAAATGACCGTCGATCACTGCGCGGAGATCAGCGAGACCGTCTCGGCGATTCTCGATGTTCATGATCCGATCAAGAATGCCTACCGGCTGGAAGTCAGTTCTCCCGGCATTGACCGGCCGCTGACTCGGGCCAAGGATTTCGAGCGTTTTGCCGGTTTCGAAGCCAAGGTCGAGTTGATTGCGCCGATCGACGGGCGCCGCCGCTTCACCGGTGTGCTCGGCGGCGCGAGCCAGACGCCCGACGGCACGACAATTGAGATCACCACCGATAAAGGGGCCTTCACTCTGCCCTTTAGCGAGATACAGAAAGCCAAGCTGTTGCTGACCGACGCGCTGATCGACGCAACGCAGCAAGGCGCGGTTTGAGGACGGAGTTAGGAGAGCACAGGATGATTGAGCTGCTTCATGTCGCCGACGCGGTTGCCCGCGAAAAGAGCATCGACAAGGAAATCGTCATCGAGGCGATGGAACAGGCGATCCAAAAAGCCGGCCGCGCCAAATACGGACTCGAGCACGATATCCGCGCCACCATCGACCGCAAATCCGGTGAGATTTCGCTGTTCCGCTATATTCAGGCGGTCGAGGAGGTGGAAGACGAGAACACTCAGATGCCGCTCGCTGCGGCGCAAGATCGCCAACCCGGTATCGAAGCGGGCGAATTCATCATCGAACCGCTGCCGCCGATCGATCTCGGCCGCATTGCCGCGCAGACTGCCAAGCAGGTCATCGTGCAGAAGGTTCGCGATGCCGAGCGTGAGCGGCAGTTCGAGGAATACAAGGACCGGGTCGGCGAAATCGTCAACGGCACCGTCAAGCGATTCGACCATGGCGGCGTCACCGTCGACCTCAGCCGCGCCGAAGGCATCATCCGCCGTGAAGACGGCCTGCCGCGCGAGCGCCTGAATATCGGCGACCGGGTTCGCGCATTCATCTATGACGTCCGGCAGGAGGTGCGTGGCCCACAGATCTTCCTGTCTCGCGCACACCCGAATTTCATGGCCATGCTGTTCCAGCAGGAAGTGCCGGAGATCTATGACGGCATCATCGAGATCAAGGCCGTGGCCCGCGATCCCGGCAGCCGCGCCAAGATCGCCGTGCTCAGCAATGACAGCAGCATCGATCCGGTCGGCGCGTGCGTCGGCATGCGCGGCAGCCGTGTGCAGGCCGTTGTCGGCGAACTGCAGGGCGAAAAGATCGACATTATTCCATGGTCGGAAAACCCGGCCACTTTCGTCGTCAACTCGCTGGCGCCGGCTGAAGTCAGCAAGGTGGTTCTCGATGAGGAGAACGGCCGCATCGAGATTGTCGTGCCCGACGACCAGCTCAGCCTCGCCATCGGTCGCCGAGGCCAGAATGTCCGCCTCGCCTCGATGCTGACGGGCTGGGATATCGGCATCATGACCGAGGAGGAGGAATCGGCAAAACGCGCCGAGGAGACCCGCCTGCGCTCCGAACTTTTTATGGGAGCGCTCGATGTCGACGATGTCATTGCGCATCTGCTTGTGGCAGAAGGGTTCTCGATGGTCGAAGAAGTCGCCTATACCGAAACCGAAGAGCTGACCGAAATCGAAGGTTTCGACGAGGATATCGCAACAGAGCTGCGCAACCGTGCGCTCGGCTTTATCGAGGTCCGCGATGCCGCGCTCGAAGAAAGACGGCAGGAGCTGGGCGTTACCGATGAGCTGGTCGCGATCGACGGGCTGACGCTGTCGCTGGCGGTCAAGCTGGGTGAGAATGACGTTAAGACGCCGGACGATCTCGGCGATCTCGCGACCGATGAGCTGATGGAAATCGCCGAGGGCGCTCTCAGCGCCGAACAGGCTGAAGCAATGATCATGGCGATCCGCGCGACCTGGTTCGACGACGAAGACGAGGGCAAAGACCAGGGTGAAGATGGGGCGACCGGCGAAGGCGCTGAGCAGGCCGATACGGCCGAACCGGCCAATGCTTAGGTCAAGGGCGGTGAGACAGGCACAGTGCACAGCGTCACCTCACATAACGGGCAAGCCCCGCTTGCTGCCGAGCAGCGTTCCGCAGAACGCCGCGATCGGCGTCGCCGCGGCGCGCAGGGCGAGCGGCGTTGCCTTGTGCGCGGGCAACCGGCGGATCGCGACGCGCTGATCCGCTTTGTCGTCGATCCCGACGGCGTTCTGCATCTCGATCTCGCGGAAAAGCTGCCCGGTCGAGGCTATTGGCTGACCGCGTCGCCCTCGGCGATCGCCGATGCGTTGAAAAAGCGCGTTTTCGATCGTGCCGCGCGGCGCAGCGTAACGGTGCCGGAGAATCTCGCCGAGCTGATCGAACAGAACCTGCGACGGCGTTGCTGCGATGCGCTCGGCCTTGCCATGCGCGCCGGCACCGTCACCCTCGGTTTCGAGCGCATCGCCGCCGCCCTGCCCAAGACGGACAAGGCCTTGATCCTGCGCGCGGCCGATAGCGGCGAGAGAAATTTCAACAGGCTGCGCCGCCTGGCGCCGCCGGATACCCGTTTCCTGACGGCGCTGAACGGCGCCGAAATGGCAAGCGCGCTGGGCAAGACCGGCAGCCTTGCCACCGTCATGATCGCCCCCGGGAAACTGGCCGACAGGCTGGCCCGCGATCACCGGCGCCTTGCGGCATTCGCACCGCAGGTCCCGCCGCTTTCACATCATGCGAAAACGCAAACGCAGCGGTCAGATTATGAGTGAAACGACTGAAGGTTCGAAAAAGAAGCTGAGCCTCGGCAATCGGGGCAAGCTCGGTCTCAAGCCGGGTGCCGATGGCGGCACCCAGGTACGCCAAAGCTTCTCGCATGGCCGCAGCAAGGCAGTGCAGGTTGAGGTCAAGCGCAAGAAAACCGGCCCCGCCCCGGCACAGAACCCGAGCGCCAAGCCGGTCGAGACCAAGACCGCGGCGCGCGGCAAGCTGAACCTCAAGAAAACCCCGCAGAAAGGTCCCGAGACGGCACCGCCGCAGAGTGGAGAGGCAACGCCAAAGCGCGGCGGCCGTCAACTGACCGAAGCCGAACGTCAGGCGCGGCTCGCCGCCCTTCGCGGCGCGTCGACGGATCAGTCAGGCACCGATTTGCCGCCATCGCCTGCCCGCGCCCGCGCCGAAGCCGCGCGTCAGGCGGCCGAAGCCGCCGAAGCTGCCGCGCGCGCCGCTGCCGAAGCCTCAGCCAGGGCAAAGGAAGAAGCAGAGCGCAAAGCGGCCGAAGCGCCGGCTGATGCCGATGCCGTCCGCGCCCGCGAGGAAGAGGAACTGCGCCGCATCCGCGAATCCGACAAGGCGGCCCAAGAGAAAGCCGAGGAAGCGCGCAAGGCGTTGGAGGAATCCCGCCGCGCCGAACGCGAGGCCAAAGAGCGCGCCGAACAGGAGCGCCGGGAAATGGCCGATCGCGCAGGGCGCCAGGCTGCCGCCAAGATGGACCGCCTGTCCGAAGGCGCACCTGTCGAGGACGATGATCGCAGAAGCCGCGGCAAGACCAAGACGGCGCGGCCGGCAACCCCGCGCACCCGCCCCGGCGGTGAACGCCGTCGCGCGGGCAAGCTGACCGTGACCCAGGCCCTGAATGACGATGTCGGTGCCGAGCGCGTGCGGAGTCTGGCCGCGATGAAGCGGGCACGGGAGAAGGAACGTCGGCAGGAAACCAGCGGTGAACAGGTCAAAGTTACCCGCGAGGTGACCATTCCCGACATGATTACCGTTCAGGAGCTGTCCAACCGAATGGCCGAGCGCAGCGGTGAGGTGATCAAATCGCTGATGAAGATGGGCATGATGGTCACCATCAACGAGATCATCGATGCCGACACCGCTGAGCTGATCGTTGAAGAATTCGGCCACAAATCCAAACGGGTCTCGGAATCCGATGTCGAGCTCGGCCTCGAAGGCGAGACCGATGAGGAAGGCACCCTGAAGCCCCGACCGCCGGTCGTCACCATCATGGGCCATGTCGATCACGGCAAGACCTCGCTGCTTGACGCACTGCGACAGGCCGATGTCGTCGCCGGCGAGGCGGGCGGCATCACCCAGCACATCGGCGCCTATCAGGTACAGCTCGAAGGCGGTGACAAGATCACCTTTGTCGACACGCCGGGCCATGCCGCCTTCACCGAAATGCGGGCGCGCGGTGCCAATGTCACCGATATCGTCGTCATCGTGGTCGCCGCCGATGACGGCGTCATGCCGCAAACACAAGAGGCGATCAGCCATGCCAAGGCGGCCGACGTGCCGATCATCGTTGCGGTAAACAAGGTCGACAAGCCCGATGCCGATCCGAACCGGGTCAAGCAGGAATTGCTGCAATATGAGCTGGTCGTGGAGGAGATGGGCGGCGACATCCAGGCCGTCGACGTCTCCGCGACCAAGAAAACAAATCTCGATAAACTCGAGGAAGCGATCCTGCTTCAGGCCGAATTGCTGGAGCTCAAGGCCAATCCCGACCGCGCGGCCCATGGCACGGTGGTCGAGGCCAAGGTTGAAAAGGGTCGCGGTTCGGTGGCCACGGTGCTGGTCCAGAAGGGTACGCTGAATGTCGGCGATATCTTCGTCACCGGCACTGAGTTCGGCCGCGTACGCGCGCTGCTCAATGATCGCGGTGAGCAGGTCAAGACAGCCGATCCCGGCATGCCGGTCGAAGTGCTCGGCCTGAACGGAACCCCGGCAGCCGGTGACGATTTCGTCGTTGTCGAAAATGAAGCGCGCGCCCGCGAGATCGCCGAATATCGCGACCGCAAAAAGCGCGAAGCAGCGGCTGTCGCCGGCAAGCGCGGCTCGCTCGATCAGCTTCTCATCCAGGCCAAGGAAGGCGAAAAGCAAACACTGGCGGTGCTGGTCAAAACCGACGTCCACGGCTCGGCCGAGGCAATTTCCGGCGCGCTTGAGAAAATCGGCGAGGATATCGACGAAATCGATCTCAAGGTGCTGCATACCAGCGTCGGCGCGATCAACGAATCCGATATCACGCTGGCTCAGGCCTCGGATGCGATGATCGTTGCGTTCAATGTGCGGGCCAATGCCCAGGCGCGCGAGCTGGCACGGCGCGAAGGCCAGGAAATCCGCTATTACAACGTCATCTACGATATCATCGACGATGTGAAAGCGGCGGTTTCGGGCATGCTGTCGCCTGAGGTGCGCGAAGACTTCATCGGCTATGCCGAAATCCGCGAAGTCTTCAACATCACCAAGGTCGGCAAGGTCGCGGGCTGTTTCGTCACCGAAGGCGTCGTCCGGCGCGGCTCCGGCGTGCGCCTGCTGCGCGATGATGTCGTCATCCATGAGGGCAAGCTGAAAACCCTCAAGCGCTTCAAGGACGAGGTGAAGGAAGTCACCGAAGGCTTTGAATGCGGCATGGCCTTTGAAAACTATGACGATATCAAGCAGGGCGACGTTATCGAATGCTTCGAGGTCACCGAGACGAAAAGAGAATTGTAATAAATGCCCTCTTTCCCGCAGGGGAAAGGGCCGCGGTGAGGGGCAAGGCGGCAATCCCCTTCACCGTCAGGATCAAGGGCTTGGCAATGCCAACCCCATGATCCTGCATCCTCTCTTTCCCTGGGAAGAGAGGTTTCAAGACGGAAGCAGTGTAAGAATATCATGAAACATTTTCACAAGCCGCCGAGCCAGCGCCAGCTTCGGGTCGGGGAACATATACGGCATATCTTGGCCGATCTGCTGCGGCGCGGGCACTTCCGCGATCCGGCATTGATCGATGCCGATATCACCGTGTCCGAGGTGCGGATCAGCCCCGATCTGAAAAACGCCACCGCCTTTGTCATGCCCCTGGGCGGCCAGGATACTGAAGCCGTGGTCGCCGGACTCAATCGCGCCGCGGCCTATATCCGGCGCGAGATCAGCCGGGAGCTCGATTTGCGGTTCACCCCGACAATGACCTTCGCCGTCGACACCACCTTCGACGAGGCGGAAAAGATCGAAAAACTGCTGCACAGCGATCCGGTCGCCCGCGATCTGCGCACCGATTCGGAAAACGGCTGAGAATGGCGCGACGACGCAAAGGCCGCCCGATCAATGGCTGGCTCAATATCGACAAGGCGCGCGGATTGACGTCGACAGAAGTCGTCAGCCGCATCAAGCGCCTGTTGAACCCGCAGAAAGTCGGTCATGCCGGCACGCTCGACCCGCTGGCGACGGGGGTATTGCCGCTCGCCCTGGGCGAGGCGACGAAAACCGTGCCTTACGTTCAAGACGCTGAAAAGCTTTACCGATTCACCGTGCGTTGGGGAGAAGCCCGCGATACTGATGACAGTGAGGGCACTATCATCGCGACCAGCGATGACCGACCGGGGCGGGATGAAATCGAAGCTGTGCTGCCCGGCTTTGTCGGGTGCATCGATCAGGTGCCGCCGCAATTCTCCGCCATCAAGGTGCAGGGCGAGCGCGCTTATGACCTCGCGCGCGCGGGCGAGACGGTGACGCTGGCCAGCCGCCCTGTGGATGTGTATAAGCTCGATCTGGTGGAGATTTCCGACACCGATCACGCGACCTTTGAAATCAGCAGCGGTCGCGGTTTCTATGTTCGGTCTCTGGCCCGCGATCTCGGAAGGCATTTTGGCTGCCACGGCCATATCAGCGCGCTGCGGCGCGTTGCGGTCGGCGGTTTTCATGCCCAGGACGCGGTAACCTTGGACGAGCTGATGGCGCTGGGGCATGACGGCGCCATTTCCAATCACCTTCTACCGGTCGAGACCGCGCTGGACGACATCCCGGCACTGGCCCTGACCGATCAGGAGGCATGCCATCTGCGGAATGGGCAACCGGTGACGCTGCTAAGGCGGCAGGACCGGGAACGGCTCGATCGGCTCAGGCAGGACGGCGAGGACGGGGGCGGCGACGCCGCGCTCGCGACCTGCCAAGGTCGTCCGGTGGCGATTGTCGCCGTCGACGGCGCCTCGGTCCGGCCTGTGCGCATTCTGCACGTGTGAAACCGCCCGCAGAGACGGGCCCGAAGAAAAGGAAAATACGATGTCGATTACGCAAGAGCGCAAAGAGTCGCTTATCGAAGAATATGCCCGCAATCCGGGCGACACCGGATCTCCCGAAGTCCAGATCGCGATCCTGAGCGAGCGGATCGGGAACCTCACCGAACACATGCAAAGCCACAAAGGCGACCTGCACAGCCGTCGCGGTCTGCTCGGCATGGTCGGCCAACGCCGCCGCCTGCTCGACTATCTGCGCAAGAAAGACGAAGGCCGCTATCGGACGATCGTTGAGCCTCTCGGCTTGCGTCGGTAGTTTTTAGTTGCGCCGGCCCGCCCCTCACCCCCGCATTGTGATGTCTGACTGATCCAAGCCTCCCGCGCCCCCGCCCTGACCACCTTACGAGAGTATCCTGACGGGGTGGCCAAAGCGGGGGCGCGGGAGGCCCGGCACCAGAACGCAGTGGCGGGGGTGAGGAGCGGACCGGCCCCAAACCAAACACGGCAATCCGGCCGTGTGGAAAGAGATAAAAAGACAATGTTCAATCTATATCGCAAAGAGCTCGACTGGTCGGGCAAGGAGCTTACGCTCGAAACCGGCAAGGTCGCCCGTCAGGCGGACGGAGCCGTCATTGCCGGCCTGGGTGACACCAGCGTGCTGGTCACCGTTGTCGCGGAGAAAAGCCCGCGGCCCGACGTCGATTTCTTCCCGCTGCAAGTGCAGTATCAGGAACGCACCTATGCCGCCGGCAAAATCCCCGGCGGCTTCTTCAAACGCGAAGGTCGCCCGAGCGAAAAGGAAACGCTGACGGCGCGGCTGATCGACCGACCGATCCGGCCGCTCTTCGCGCCCGGCTTCAAGAACGAAACACAAATCATCTGCACGGTGCTGTCGCATGATCTGGAAAACGATCCGGACATCGTTGCGATGATCGGCACCTCGGCCGCGCTGACGATTTCAGGCGTGCCGTTCATGGGCCCCATAGGCGGCGCCCGCGTCGGCTATATCGACGGCAATTACGTGCTGAACCCGACCCGCGATGAACTCGCCGACAGCAAGCTGGACCTCGTCGTCGCCGGGACGAATGAGGGCGTTTTGATGGTCGAATCGGAAGCGCATGAACTGTCCGAGGACGTCATGCTCGGCGCCGTCATGTTCGGCTGGAACAGTTTCCAGCCGGTGATCGGCACCGTCATCGACCTCGCCGAAATGGCGGCAAAAGAACCTTGGGACATGCCGGCGCCGGATGTCGACGAAACCGCGCTGATCGACAAGCTGCGCAGTCAATTCGGCGACGAGCTGAAAAAGGCCTACACGATCCAGGTCAAGCAGGACCGTCAAGCGGCAATCTCCGCGGTCAAGGACAAGGCCAAGGAAGAACTGGTCACCGAGGAAGTCACCGAGAAGCATGTCGGCGGCGCCTTCAAATCCGCGGAAAGCGACATCGTTCGCGGCCAGATTCTCGATACTGGCGAACGGATCGACGGTCGCGATACCAGTACGGTGCGCCCGATCGTTGCGGAAGTCGGCACCCTGCCGCTGGCGCATGGTTCGGCGCTGTTCACCCGCGGCGAGACCCAGGCGCTGGTCGTCGCCACGCTGGGCACCGGCCAGGATGAGCAGATCATCGACGCGCTGGAAGGCGAATACCGCCAGCACTTCATGCTGCACTACAACTTCCCACCCTATTCGGTCGGCGAAACCGGCCGCGTCGGCTCCCCGGGACGCCGTGAAATCGGCCATGGCAAGCTGGCCTGGCGGGCAATCAACCCGTTACTGCCGGAAAAGGAAGGCTTCCCCTACACGCTCCGCGTGGTCTCCGAAATCACCGAATCCAACGGCTCGTCCTCAATGGCCACCGTCTGCGGCACCTCGCTGGCGCTGATGGATGCCGGGGTGCCGCTGCCGCGCCCGGTCGCCGGTATCGCCATGGGCCTGATCAAGGAAGGCGACCGCTTCGCCGTCCTGTCGGACATTCTCGGTGATGAGGATCATCTCGGCGATATGGACTTCAAGGTCGCGGGCACCGAAGCCGGCATCACCTCGCTGCAGATGGACATCAAGATCACGTCCATTACCGAGGAGATCATGAAGATCGCGCTCGACCAAGCCAGGGACGGCCGTATTCACATCCTCGGCGAAATGGCCAAGGCAATGACCAGCGCCCGCACCGAGGTCAGCAATAACGCGCCGCGAATCACGACGATCAAGATCAAGGCCGACAAGATCCGTGACGTGATCGGCACCGGCGGCAAGGTGATCCGCGAGATCACCGAAACCACCGGCGCCAAGATCGACATCGAGGATGACGGCACGATCAAGATTGCGGCAACGACCGATGAAGCGTCAAAGGCCGCGATCGACTGGATCAACGGCATCGTCGCCGAACCGGAAGTCGGCGTGATCTATGACGGCAAGGTCGTGAAGATCGTCGATTTCGGCGCTTTCGTGAACTTCCTAGGCGCCAAGGACGGGTTGGTTCACATCTCCGAGCTGGCTCCGCGCCGGGTCGAGAAAGTGACGGACGTTATTTCTGAAGGCGACATGGTCAAGGTCAAGGTCCTGTCCTTCGACGACCGCGGCAAGGTCAAGCTGTCGATGAAGGCCGTCGATCAGGAAACCGGCGAAGATCTGACGCTGGAAAAAGAGGCCGGCTGATCGCACACTGATACCGCGAGTCGGAGGGTCCGGCTCGCGGTGACAGCATGGGCACGGGAGGGGTCCCGCAATGAGCAGAAAAGACAGAACCGGCAGGCCGCGGCAAAAGGGCGGTATCGAGGTTATCTCCCATCGTACCAATATGGGCAACGCGCCGGAAAACACGCTGGCGGGCATCCGCCAAGCCAAGCGTGATGGCTGCGACACCGTCGAATTCGACGTCCGTCTGACTGCCGATGATCAGCCGGTGCTGTTTCACGACGCCACCCTGGACCGCACGACCGATGCTACCGGCTATCTGCGCAAAAAGTCATTCGCGCAGCTTGCAGGGATCAATGCCGGCAGCGAACAGCGTCCGGAATCGATCCCCAGCCTTGCCGAGGCGCTGGACCTATGTGCCGGGCTGGGGCTGCGGCCGCAAATCGAGATCAAGACGACGAAAAGGCTGGCTCGCGACACCGCCTTCGCCGTCGTTCGTACGCTGCAGGATCAGTGGGATGCCACCCTGCCCCGGCCGCTGATTTCAAGTTTCGAGCCGAAGGCCTTGGCGACCATCACCTCACTCGCACCGGTCGAATATGACCGCGCCTTGCTGCTGCGATCGCTGGACGACGACTGGCAGAAGCAAGCGCGCAAGCTGGACGTGATCGCGATCCACGCCGACGCCGAGGCGCTGACGCCGGCCGCGGTCGCAGCCGTCAAGACAGCCGGCTATGAGCTGCGTGCCTATACCGTCAACGACCCCTCCGTCGGCCGCGCGCTCACTGAGCTGGGCATCGACGGGGTATTCAGCGACAAGCCGAAGGAAATGCGGGCCGCGCTGGGCGCCAAGCCGAAGACGGCACTGGCACCGCAGCCGGAAAAGAGACCGCCGGTCAATCCCTGACCGATACCTCATCGAGCGCCGCGCTGATGGCGGGCGGCGTCACCCCCTCGGCCAGGAGGGCCGCATCAATGCAGACCGGGCCGAGGCCGATGATCTCAACCCGCAGATTGGCCTGCTCGATCGACTGGATCAGGCCTGCCTCTTCCTGCAGCCCGATGGTCTCGTCGACGTGCTCCGGGGTGCCGCGCCAATCGCCGCGCAGGACCAGGACGGCATCGCACTCCATGTGCCGCACGGCCTGATCGACCAGAATATGCGGCGTGGCCGAGGCGCTGTGGCCGGCGAGCAGGCCGGCGCAGGCCAAGGGCGGAAATTGAAGCGGGTTGATCGTCGCCGCCATCAGCCGGTCGATATCATGAGGCGGCGTCAAAACCTCGGCAATGCCGCGCCTGAGATCGGTCACGCCTAATCCCAGACCATTGATCGCAAGCGGCTGACCGGCTTGCCAGCCGAACGCTTCGGTAACCACATCGCGCCACGCCGTTTGCGACAAAGGCGGCGTGTCATGGTCGAAAAGGCTGTCGATCCGGCTTTCTTCCGCGCCCAGCATTTGTGCGGCATAGGTCCGGTCAAACGGGCCGTAAAAGGCATGCCTGCCGAGCCCATCGTAAAACCGGTCAAGTGCAGAGCTGATCCGGCCGGCGGGCTGGCCTTGGGTCAATCCATGCGCGAGGAGGGCGGCAGGCAGCGTATCGATACCGGTGGCATAGAGGCTGTGCAGCCGCAGATCCGGTGCCGCCAGAAGCGCTTTCAGGCTTTGATGAATATCGGCGGGCGGCCCCATTCCCGGCAGCACAAGGGAAAGCGTCACATTGTGCCGCGAAGCCGCCATGGCGATACAAACTAGGGCGTTACGGGTGCGGGGCCGTTCTTGCCGCTCGGACCGCGCTGGATCATTTCATTGATCGGCACAAGCGGCCGGATATCGTTCAAATGCTCTGCCGCGGTCTCTTTATCGGTAAGGCGGAAGGTCGAGTCCTGCCGGAAATCGGCGCCATGGGCATCAAGCCAGTCCTGGCCGGCCTTGCGGCCCGCTTCGAATAGCGCCTGAAACATTGACCAATCAGCCATGCGGCGGCTGTAAAAGCTGAAATGATCGATATAGCCATCGGCTTCGATCAGATGCAGCCTTACCTTGTGATCCACCGGCAGGCCGCTCGTCAAACCCGCATCCAGACGATCATTGTGCAGTTCGATCTGCTCAAGCTCGCGCCGAAAGGCGGCATTAAGCTGTATCTCCTGCGTCCGTGCGGTCAGCTCCATCGCCGTTTTCGGAACCGAGTGCCGTTCGGTCGGGTTGATGGCAATCGCGAACAAATCCTCCCGATCCGTCGGCAAAGGCGGGTTTCGCGTCAGCCCGCCGTCGAAATACAGCTCGCCATCAATGTCGACCGGCTGGAAAAGCTGTGGCAAGGCCGCCGAGGCCACCACCGCATCGGGGCTGAGATCAGCATTGGTGAAAATCCGCGACTGGCCGATGCGGCGCGCATTGCTCGCATTTATGAAGATGCGCGGCGCGTCCGGTTGTTTGAGAAGATCGAAATCGACACGCTTTTCGATCAGTTCTCGCAAGGGCGCGATATCGACCGGCCTGTACCATGGCAGCCAGTGCATCAGCACTTCGGTATTCATGTAGATCAGCCAGTCGGCCATCGGGTTGCCTGCGAAGGTCCCGTTCAGCATCGGATTGCTCGGCAGGCCGCGCGAAAAGGAGGCAACTTCCGGCCAGAACTCGGCCAGGTCCGCACGCGCGCGCGCCGGTCCGCCGGCCATCATGCCATGCGCGGCGATAATGACATTCATCGCGCCTGCGCTGCTGCCGCTCCAGGTTTGCGGGTTGAATTGGAAATCGGGGTTGATTTCCATCTCTTCGAGGGCCCGATCGAGCCAGCCCCAGGCAAAGGGGCCGTGCCCGCCGCCGCCCTGGCAGGCCACTGCATCCGCGCCGCCCTGCTCCCTTTCCGGGGTCTGTTTGTTACGGCTCATAAGTGGTCGACTCACTCTTCCCTGTCATCAAGCTGTAACCTTAGCGCGGAATACCGGCCCGGGGAAGGCGGTTTTTTCGGCGATGCAGGCACCACAGCCCTCATCGGATCGATCAGGCAGTCGGCTGACGCAGCGGACCGCTCTCACCCCTATCCCATTTGGCCTATCCCAGTTGGCCCTATCCCAATTGGGGCAGAGGCTGGGGTGCAGGGGGGCCGGAATGATCCGAAAATGACTCAGACCTCCAGCGCCCGAACAATGTCGTTCAGGGCTTCGAAGATGTCGGCGTCGTCATCCTCATTCGGCTGCTGGGTCAGCAGTGTGGCGATCGGATCATGCGCCTGGATGGCGCGGTCGGTTACCGGGTTGCCGCCCTGCTTGTAGGCACCGATCCGGATCAGTTCGCGCATGTCCTCATAATCGGCGAGCAGGCGCCGGGCGTGGCCAAGGATATCCGCCTCGGCTGCGGTCAGGCAGCCCGGCGCGGTCCTTGAAACGCTGGCCAGCACGTCGATGGCGGGATAGCGACCGCGCTCGGCGATCTTGCGGTCAAGCACGATATGACCGTCGAGGATACCGCGCACGGCGTCCGCCACCGGCTCGTCATGATCGCCGCCCTCGACCAGCACCGAGAACAGCCCGGTGACGGCACCGACCGGATCGCCGGGCCCGGCCCGTTCGAGCAGCTGCGCCAGCTCCGAGAACACGGTCGGCGGGTAGCCCTTGCTGGTCGGCGGCTCACCGGCAGCCAGACCGATTTCCCGCTGGGCCATGGCAAAGCGGGTGACGCTGTCCATCAGACACAGCACATGCAGACCTTGATCACGGAAATGCTCGGACACGGCCATTGTGGTATAGGCGGCCTGACGGCGCATGGCGGGCGGCTCATCGGCAGTACTCACGACCAGCACCGAACGTGCAAGACCGTCCTCGCCGAGCGTATCCTGGATGAAATCCTGCACTTCGCGACCGCGCTCGCCGATCAGGCCGATGACCACGACATCGGCCTCGACATGGCGCGCCAGCATCGACAGCAGCGTCGATTTACCGACGCCCGACCCGGCGAATATGCCGAGCCGCTGACCGCTGCAGACCGGCGTGAAACCGTCAATGGCTCTGACGCCGGTGCGGATGCGGTCGCCGATGCGGTTGCGTGCATATGCATTGAGCGGCGGCGCGCGGAAGGGCCTTTCGGTGCTGCCGCGCGGCAGCGAGCCGCGCCGATCGATCGGGCGGGCCAGCGCGTCGATCACCCGTCCACGCCACGCTTCCGAAGGCGCCAGCGCGGCCCCCTCCGGCTCAACGTACGCCGGACAGCCGGGGCCGATACCCTCGGCTCTGGCGAAGGGCATGGCGATGCAGCTATCGCCGTCAAAACCGACAGCCTCACACAGCACATCCTCGCCGTCGCGACGCCGCACCCGCAGCCAATCGCCGACCGTCAACAATGAGGCCAGCCCGTCAACGGCCAGCGCGCTGCCCTTTATCGCGGTGACGGTTCCCCAGACCCGGCGTGGGCGGAGCGACTGAACGGCATCGGAAAGAAGATCGAATGAGCGCATGCACTCACTGATGCCTCAGCGGCATAAAACCCGGTTTAATATGGCGCCGCCAAATTGCCCGGCATGGACATCACCGCCCTGACCCTGTTTTCGACGGCCGAGCGCAAAATGTCGTGGCTGACCACGCGGCAACAGATCGTTGCGCAGAACGTCGCCCATGCCGACACGCCGGGCCATCGCGCCATGGACCTCAAGCCGCTGCGCTTTGATCGTGAAATGGCGGCGCTGCAACAGGCCGGCATGCCGCGCCAGACCAATGCCATGCATCTGGCCGGCAGCAATCATCCGCAAGGTCACCGTACCGACCGCCGCGCCGATACCTATGAGCTGGCGCCCGGCGGCAATGCGGTGACGCTGGAACAGGAAATGCTGAAAGCTGCCGATATTCAACGCGAACACAACCTCGCTTCGACGCTGGTGAAACGACACGTCGCGATGTTGCGGAGTGTGGTTGCGCGTTAGGACCGGCCAGGAACGGAGATAAAGACATGTCTGATCCCCTCACCGCAGCAATGAGCATCGCGGCAAGCGGTATGAAGGCCCAGGGTGCGCGCCTTCGTATCGTCACCGAGAATCTGGCCAATGCGCAATCGACGGCCGAAGTGCCGGGCGGCGATCCCTATCGCCGCAAGACGATCTCGTTCAAGGCCGAACTCGACCGCAGCCGTGATCTGGAAACCGTCGCGGTCGACCGGATAGGACGCGACAAGGCGGATTTCCGTCTCGTTCACAATCCCGGCCATCCGGCGGCGAATGCCGAGGGTTACGTCAAACTGCCCAATGTCAACAGCCTGATGGAAATGATGGATATGCGCGAAGCCTCGCGCTCCTACGAAGCCAATATGGCGGTGCTGCAACAGGCGCGCACGCTAACCTCCCGCACAATCGACCTGCTGAAACCGTAAGGAACGCCGCATCATGCTGACCGTCTCTCCCGCCCAGATGAAAGCCGCCTATGCCGGGGAAATCGGTGCCCTTGGCACGCAAGCCGTATCGACGACCGAAAAAACGTCTTCCCCCGCATCGGGCCCGTCCTTCGCCAGCCATCTCGCGGCAAGCGGCGCCGCCGCCATCGATACTCTTCGCGCCGGTGAAGCTGCAGCAATCGAGGGCATGAAGGGCAATGCCGATACTCAGGCCGTCGTCCAGGCGGTAATGAGCGCCGAGTTGACGTTGCAGACCGCGGTTGCCGTCCGGGACAAAATGGTCAGCGCGTATATGGACATCATGCGGATGCCTGTCTGATTGGTTTTTGAGTTTGGCGCCCGCGCGCCCGGTCTTTGCCCCCTCACCCGCCCGCGCCTCCCCGACACATATCC
>CAZRBL010000010.1:42962-66472 GCA_964598335.1 uncultured Rhodospirillales bacterium | reverse complement strand
GTGCTTTATGCGCCCGGTCCACCCCTCGCCCCCACCCCGCCTCCGCCGTCAGGATACTTGCAGGGGAGGCGGGGTGGGGGCGAGGGGTGGACCGGGTGCCTTCCAACACTTCATAAGGGAAACGAGGACGATGAGCCATATGCCGACAATCGACGCCCAGGCGACGGCCGATCAGGAAAGGATGAGCCGCGGATCGCGGCCGCTCGGCCGTTTGTTGCCGGTCGTGACACGCCAGATCACGCCGCGGCGCGGCTTGGCGCTGGGCGCGCTGCTCTCGCATTGGGCGGATATCGTCGGGCCTGAGCTGGCTGATGTGACCGCGCCCGTGCGCATCGCCCAGGCGCGGCCGAAGATGCGGAGCCGCCACAGCCGCGATGCCGGGGGTCAAACTGCGGTGCTGCATCTGCAGGTGGTGCCCTCACTGGCGGTGGAATTGCAGCACCAGACGGATCAACTGCTGGAGAGAGTTAACGCGCATCTCGGCTTTCGTGCGATAGGACGCATCAAGCTGATTCAGGAAGACCCGCGCGACATGTTGCCCTTCCGCCCGCGCCGCAAAAGCCGCGCGCCGCCGCGGGAGCTGACGCCGGCCGAACAGTCATCGCTGTCCACGCAACTTGATGGTATTGCCGATTGCGGGCTGCGCAACGCTCTGGAACGGCTGGGCAGCGCGGTGAAGGCCGAACGGCATCCAGGCCGATAAAGGCTGCCTCGGAATGGCCCGGTTTTCGCCATAGCGCGGTTGCGCGGAAGCCGATATTCTGGCTGTTCTGCCCTGTTGACCAAAAGCAGCTTTGAGCGAACCATGCGTAACCTCGCCTCCATTCTTACCGTCATGATCCTGTTTCTCGGCACCGTTGCGGCCGCGCAGACAGAGGAAACCGGATCTGCGCCGGTATTCGATGCCGAGCTCGTCCTAGCCGATCGTGTGTTGGGCGATCCGGACGCGCCGATCGAGATCAAGGATTATTCGGCTCTCACCTGCCGGTTCTGTGCCGATTTTCATCTCAATACGCTGCCGGCGCTGAAATCCGAATTCATCGATACCGGTCGCGTCAAGCTGGTTTTCCGGGACATGGCGGTCAATGAGGCCGGCATCGACGCGCACGCCTTGGCCCGCTGCGTTCCCGAGGAACGCTATTACCCCTTTCTGGACCTGCTGTTTCAGCAACAGGCCGCATGGCTCAATGAGAACTATCGCGAAAACCTGAAATCGCTGGCCCTTCTGGCCGGTGTCGACGGCGCAACCGCCGAGGCATGCTGGGCCAATCAGGCCATCGCCGAGGGCGTTATGGAGATGGGTTTCGAGGGCAGCCGAAAATATGACGTGCGCAATACCCCCACTTTCGTGTTCAATGACGGTGAAGCGCGACTCGTGGGCGCCGAGAGCATCGAGGCCTTTCGCCGGGTGATCGAATCACTGGAATAGGGCTTCGACCGAGGCCTCAGCTCCACGCGTCGCAATCAGTTGAATTGCTATTGCGCGTCAGGCAGATCCGGATTTGCGTTTCGAAACCCTCAGGCTCACCGGTTTCAAATCTTTTGTTGACCCGACCGAGTTGACCCTCGGCGGCGGCCTGACGGGCATTGTCGGGCCGAATGGCTGCGGCAAATCAAATGTCGTCGAAGCGCTTCGCTGGGTGATGGGCGAAACATCGGCCAAGCGTGTCCGCGGCAGCGAGATGGACGATGTCATCTTCGCCGGTACCGGCAGCCGCCCGCCGCGAAATATCGCCGAGGTGACGTTGGTAATCGACAATCGTCAACGTCTTGCCCCGCCGCCCTTCACCGAAGATGAAACACTTGAGGTGACGCGCAGGATCGAACGCGGCGGCGGCTCGGATTATCGTATCAACGGCAAATCCGTACGCGCCAAGGACGTTCAGATCCTTTTCGCCGATGTCGCCTCGGGCGCGCATTCCGCCTCGCTGGTCAGCCAGGGACGGATATCGGCCCTGCTCAATGCCAAGCCGAGTGAGCGCCGGGTCATTCTTGAGGATGCGGCCGGCGTTGCAGGGCTGCATGCCCGGCGCCATGAGGCCGAGTTGCGTCTGCGCGCGGCCGAGACCAATCTCACGCGGCTCGAAGACAACCTCATCGCCATGGACGATCAGCTCAAGCGGTTGTCAAAGCAGGCGCGGCAGGCGGCCAAATACAAGGTCATTCAGGAGGATCTGCGGGCCATTGATGCGGCCCTCGCCTGGCATGCCTGGCAGAATCTCGAAAGCGCCGTGCGGGAAGCCCGTGACCGATATGACGCTGCTGAGGCCGTGGTGCGCGAGGCGATGGCCTCAGCGGCGGCGGCGCAAACCCGCCAGACCGAAGCCGCCGCCGCCCTGCCTGACTGCCGCGATGCCGAGCGGCAGGCGGCAACGGCGATGCAGCATTTGCAGGCGCGCCGCGAGCGCATCGCGCTGGACCGGGAGCGCCTGTCGCAAGACATCAACACCGTTATCGGCCGATTACGCCAGACCGAAGCGGACCGCGAACTGGAAAGCGACAGGCTGGTCGAGGCCAGGGCGGCGCTGGAACGGATCGATGCCGATTTTGATCAGCTCGGTAACGATAGCGCCGATGTCGCGGCGCTTGACGCGTTGGGTCCGGAGATCGATCGGGCACAGGCCGCGCTGAGCGCCGCGGAGGAAGACATTTCGGCGATCACCGCCGCCCTGGCTCAGGCGGAGGGGGAGCGCAGGCAGCGACGCGAACAAATCGATGCCCTGTCGGCGAAAGCCCGACAAGTCGAAAACGATTTGGCGGCTCTGCGCGACGATCGACGGATGGTGCAGGACGAGATCGACCGGCTCGGCGACGGCGACGCCTTGCAGGCAGCGTTGACCGAGGCCGACGACGCCCTCGCTACGCAAGGTGCAAAACGCGACCAACGGGGTCTCGAGCACAGCGCAGCGCGCGAGGCGGCTTTCAATGCCGGCACCGCGGCGCAGCAGGCCGACATCGCGCTGGACCGGCTGCAGGCGGAAGCAACGGCGTTGCAGGCCGTGCTCGCCAGCGGCAGCGACGGCGAGGGTGGAATCGTCGATGACGTCGCCGCCGATCCCGGTTTTGAAGCGGCATTGGCGGTTGCGCTCGATGACGATCTGCTGATCGGTGTCGATCCTGCCGCTGACCGCTATTGGCGCGATCTCGGACCTCTGACCGGCCCGCATGATTTGCCCGTGGCGGCAAGACCGCTGGCTGATGCCGTCAAGGCACCGCCGATACTTGCACGCCGGCTGTCGCAGATCGGCGTGGTCGACGCGGCGGAGGGCGCAGGGATGTCGGCCGGCCTCAAACCGGGCCAGGCATTGGTCAGCAAGGACGGCGATCTGTGGCGATGGGACGGCATGGTGGTGAAAGCGGGCGCACCCTCGGCCGCCGCGATCCGATTGACCCAGCGCAACAAGCTCGCCGCGCTGACGCCGCGTATTGCCGAGGCAGAGACAAGCCGCGCTCAGGCTCACGCCGCGCGTGATGCGGCACGGCGGACGGAAGCAGAGGCGAAACAGGCGCTCGAGGAGGCTGAGAAGCTGCATGCCGATGCCGTGCGGCAGCGGCGGGACGCTGAGATGGCGTTGTCAGCGTTTGAAGCCGATTCAGTTTCCCTGAAGCGGCGTGCCGCCGATCTCGATCAACAGATCGGCGCGTTGACCGAGACGCTGAAAGCGGTGCGGAGCGAAGCCGAAACGGCGCAGCGCACGCTTGACGCCCTGCCGGATCAGGCTGAAACGCGCGCCCGGCTCGATGCGCTGCAGCATCAGCAGCAGACGCGTCGGCAAGCGCTTGAGGAGAAGCGCGCGGAGGCCGCCAGGCTGACCGCTGCCGCTGAATTCCGCGCACAGAGAAAGGCGGCGCTCGAACGCGACCGCGAAGACTGGCGCCGCCGCGTCAGCGCGATTGAGGGGCGGCTGACAGAGCTGGCTCAGCGCGCCGAGGCGCTGGATTCCGAACATGAGCTGCTGCAGCAGAAGCCGACGGCGTTGGACAACGCCTTGCAGGACATACTGTCGCAGCTGACCGAGGCCGAGACGGCGCATCGCGCTCGCGCCGATCAATTGTACCATGCCGAAAAGGTTCTTGCCGAAGCGGACCGGGCGCTGCGCGGTGCTGAAGCCGAACTTGCCGCGCACAAGGAAGCTCGGGCGCAGGCGGAAAGCGCGGTTGCCGTGGCGCTTCAGCGCCGCCGCGATCTGGCCGACCGGATCGAGTCCGAGCTGGGCATGGATCCAGCCGGCCTCGAGCAGGCGGCGGGCGCGGTGCGGCAGAATGGAGAATTACCCCCTGTCGAGGCGCTGGAGACAAAACAGGCGAGGCTGACCGCCCAGCGCGATGCCATCGGCCCGGTCAATCTGCGCGCCGAAACCGAGGCGGAAAGCCTTGCTGCGGAGATCGAGGGGCTGAAACAGGAGCGCGATGAGCTGATCGCCGCCATTGAGAAGCTGCGCCAGGCCATCGCCAAACTCAATCGCGAGGCACGGCAACGGGTTCAGGCCGCCTTCGAGCAGGTCGACGCACATTTTCAACGGCTGTTTGCCCGCCTGTTTCATGGCGGTTCGGCGCATCTCGAGCTGACCGAAGCCGACGATCCGCTGAAATCAGGGCTGGAAATCTATGCCAGCCCGCCGGGCAAGAAATTGCAGCATCTGTCGCTGCTGTCTGGCGGTGAGCAGGCGCTGACCGCCATTGCGTTGCTCTTTGCCATGTTCCTGACCAATCCCAGCCCGATCTGCGTGCTCGATGAGGTTGATGCGCCGCTCGATGACGCCAATGTCGACCGCTTCTGCGCGCTGCTCGAGGATATGGTGGCCGAACAGCCGACCCGGTTTATCGTCATCACCCACCACCGCATGACGATGGCGCGGATGAATGCTCTATTTGGCGTGACAATGGCGGAAAAGGGCATCTCGCAGCTGGTCTCGGTCGATCTCTCGGGTGAGCCGGTACGCAAGAACCGCGATGCCGCTTGATCCGTGAACGGACGCTGTCCGTGCTGCAGCGACCGGCAAACAGGGCTTCATGCAACAAAAAAACAAATCCGAGCGGTCCGATGACCGCGATGTCTTGGAAGATTTGGGCGAGCGCTTACGTAAGGCTCGCGCGGATACTGCGGACCCTACCGGGCGCGGCGATCCCTCCGGCGGCGCGCTTGATGCGCACGGGTTGAGCGTCGGACTCAGGATCGGTGTCGAGCTGGTGGCGGGGGTAGGAGTCGGCGTCATTATCGGCCTGGCGCTGGACCGTTGGCTCGGCACGGCGCCCTGGCTGTTGATTGCATTTCTCATTATCGGCATTTGTGCCGGTTTCCTGACCGTGTTTCGGACGATCGGCGAGCTGGAGCGGCGCAAGGCGGCCGAAGCGAGCCAAGAGCATAAGGAGTGAAGGACAGGTGGCGGGTCCGCTGGAACAATTTGAGATCAAGCCGATCGTCGCGATCAGTATCGGCGAGCTCGATCTCTCCTTCACCAACTCCGCTTTGTGGATGGTTTTTGCGGCAACAACGATCACGCTGTTGCTGCTCGCCGGCACGCGACGCCGCTCGATGGTGCCGAACCGCATCCAGGCCTTCGGGGAGATGCTTTACACCGCCGTCGCGGGCATGGTGCGCGACAATGCGGGGGCTGACGGACGGCCCTATTTTCCGTTCATCTTCACGCTGTTCGTCTTCATCCTGTTCGGCAATGTAATGGGGCTGATCCCGGGCAGCTTTACCTTCACCAGCCACATCATCGTTACATTCGCCCTGGCCGCCTTCATCTTTGTGGCGGTGACGATTATCGGTTTCGTCAAGAACGGCGCCGGATATCTCAGCATTTTTCTGCCGTCCGGCCTGCCGTTTTACATTGTGCCGATCGTTCTGCCGATTGAGATCGTCTCCTATCTCTCGCGGCCCATAAGCCTGGGCGTAAGGCTTTTTGCCAACATGACCGTCGGCCATGTGATCCTCAAGATCGTGACCGGTTTCGTCATCACGCTGGGGATTTTGGGCGGCATCTTTCCGTTGGTCTTCCTCGTCGCTATCTATGCCCTCGAATTGTTGGTGGCGGTGGTGCAGGCCTATGTCTTCGCCATCCTCACCTGCATCTACCTCGCCGATGCACTGCATCCCCATCACTAACCGCGGCCTCGCCGCACTCAACGTCTAACCCCCACTCTGAACTGGGCTTGAAAAGAAAGGTTTTTCACAATGGAAGCTGATGCTGCACGTTATCTGGGCGCCGGACTGGCTGCTATCGGCATGATCGGCGCCGGTGTCGGCGTGGGTAATGTCTGGGCCAATTATTTCCAGGCGATCGCGCGCAACCCGGCCTCGAAAGATCAGATCGGCGCCAATGTCTTCGTCGGCTTTGCCGTCACCGAAGCCATCGCGCTGTTCGCTCTGATCCTGGGCATTCTGATCCTGTTCACCTAAGCGCGCCTGCCGGGCTCGCCGTCGTCTAAGATGCCGCAATTCGATCCAACCTATTTCGCCGCCCAGATCTTCTGGTTGGTGATCATCTTTACGGTACTGTACCTCGTGCTGTCGCGCATGGTGCTGCCGAAGATCGGCGGCGTTCTGCAGGAACGGGCGGAAAAGATCGAAGGTGATCTCGCCAAGGCCGAACGATTGCGGAATGAGGCTGAGCGGGTGCGGGCGTCGATGGAAGAATCGCTTGCCGACGCCCGCGCCAAGGCCCGCGACGAAATGGCCGTGGCGTCGCAGGAAGCAGCCGATGAGGCTGCTGCTGCCCTCGCCGAAGCCCGCGAGAAGAGCGAGAAGGAAATCACCGCTGCGCTTGACCGCATCGCCGCGGCACGGGATGCGGCAAAGGCTGATATCCGCAAGATCGCCATGGAGCTGAGCGAAGACATCGTCACCCGTTTCGGCGGTGAGACCTCGGGGCTGGAATCGAAGGTCGATGACGCGCTCGGCAAACATAGCGCCGGAGACGGCGCATGAACTGGCTGGTCGGCACCGCGCGCGCGGCGGAAGAGGTCGGCTATGAGGAAAGCGCCGGTTTCTTTGCCAATGAATATCTCTGGCTGACCGTCGGTCTGATCCTGTTCATCGCGGCGATCTGGAGAATGGGCGGTTTTCGCTCCGGCCTCGGCGCCCTGGACAAGCGGATCGAGCAGGTGCGCGGCCAGCTTGACGAGGCCGAAAAGCTGAAGGAGGAAGCGCAGGCCCTGCTCGCGAAATATCAGCGTGATCACCGCGATGCGCTCAAGGAAGCGGAAGACATCGTCGCCCAGGCGAATGCCGAAACCGCCCGGTTTCGTGAAAAGGCGGAAAAGGATCTGGCGGCCAGCATCGCCCGTCGGGAGGCGCAGGCACGTGATCGAATCGCCCAGGCCGAAGCCCAGGCGCTGCGCGACATCCGCAATGCGGCGATTGATGTTGCGATGAGCGCGAGCCGTAACGCCCTTGCCGAAAAGCTGGACGAGCCGGGCCGCGAAAAGCTGGTGCAGCAGGCCCTGGACGAGCTGCCGCAGAAACTCAATTAGGGGCGCTTTGCCGGTCTCCGGCCATGATTGGCGAGATCGCCCGGCCCCGCTATATACCCATCCATGACAAGCGTTACGGCAATTTCACCGGCGGCCGAGCAGGATCCCGAGCAGCTTGTTGCCGGTCTCGGCAAAGCGGCGCGTGCGGCCGCTCGAATCCAGGCATCGGCCGACGCCGATCGCAAGAACGACGCGCTGCGCGCCATGGCGGCGGCGGTGCGGGCCGCCGAACCAATCATTCTGGCGGCCAATGCCGAGGATCTCGCAGCCGCTGACGCGGCGGGCATCGCCGGCGCCATGCGTGACCGGCTTGCGCTGACGCCGGAGCGGCTTGCGGCGATCGCGGCCGGGCTTGAGGCGATTGCCGAATTGCCTGATCCGGTCGGGCAGGTCATGGCCGCCTGGGATCGCCCCAACGGGCTGAATATTGAGCGGGTGCGGGTGCCGATCGGCGTGATCGGTGTGATCTATGAATCGCGCCCGAATGTGACCGCCGATGCCGGCGGGCTCTGCGTCAAGGCGGGCAATGCCGTTATCCTGCGCGGAGGGTCGGAAAGCAGCCGCACCAGCGGCGCCATTGCCGCCGCGCTCAGGGCAGGTCTGGAACAAGCCGGCCTGCCTGCCGATGCGGTGCAGATCGTCCCGACCACCGACCGCGCCGCGGTCGGCGCGCTGCTCCGTGCACATGATTTCATCGATGTCATCGTGCCGCGCGGCGGCAAGTCGCTGATCGCGCGCGTCTTGGAGGAAAGCCGGGTCCCCGTTTTCGCCCATCTCGCCGGGCTGTGCCATGTCTATGTCGACGGCGCCGCCGACCCTGGCATGGCGGTTGCCATTGTACAGAATGCGAAGATGCGTCGCACCGGCATTTGCGGCGCTGCCGAAACCGTCCTGGTCGACCGCGCCATCGCGGAAAAGGTTCTCCCCGCGATGATCGAAAAGCTGGCCGGGGCGGGCTGCGAAATCCGCGGCGACAATACGGTGCAGGCGTTCGATCAGCGGGTTAAGCCGGCTGCCGCCAATGATTGGGATACCGAATATCTCGACGCCATCATTTCCGTGGCGGTCGTGGATGGGCTGGAGGCTGCCATTGAGCACATCAACCGCCACGGTTCCCACCATACGGACAGCATCGTCACCGGGGATGCTCTCGCTGCCGAGCGTTTTCTCAACGAGGTGGACAGCGCCATCGTGCTTCACAATGCGTCAACGCAATTCGCCGATGGCGGCGAGTTCGGCATGGGGGCGGAGATCGGCATAGCGACCGGACGGCTGCATGCCCGCGGTCCGGTCGGGGCGGAACAGCTCACCACCTATAAATACCGCGTGCGCGGCAACGGACAGCTGCGGCCTTGAATTGGACGCAGCGTCGGCGGGCGCATCGGTCACCCCGGCGCAGCTGGATCACGCCGCCGCACCCGCTCAGCGGTCCGCGCTTCGCCGGTTTGCGGATCGGCCTGCTCGGCGGGTCGTTCAACCCGGCCCATGAAGGGCACCGCCACCTTGCGCTTGAAGCGATGAAGCGACTCGAGCTCGATCAGATCTGGTGGCTGGTCAGCCCGCAGAATCCGCTCAAGGCCGGCGACGATATGGCAACGCTGTCCGAGCGTATCGCCGGTGCCCGCGCCATGGCCCAGCATCCCCGTCTGATTGTCACCTCCATCGAAGCGGCGCTGGCAACGCAATTTACCGCCGATACCCTGCGGTCCCTGCGCCGCCGCTTTCCGCGTGTCCGGTTCTGCTGGCTGATGGGCGCCGACAATCTGGCGCAGATTCGCTATTGGGAACGCTGGACCGATATCTTCCGATCCATGCCCATCGCGGTTTTTGCACGCCATCCTTATTCGCTCTCGGCGCTGCGGAATCTCCCGGCTTTTCGCTATCGCCGCCGCCGTTTGCCGTTGTCTGCGGGACGCGATCTGCCGCGCTGGGGCTTTTTTTGGATGCCATTAAGGACAATTTCCGCTACTGAAATCCGCCGCAAGCGCGAAACAACCGAAAGGCAATTACCTAAGTGAATTCTGTCAGCCAGACCGGGGAGCCCGAAATCGGCGGGCCCGACCCCGAGGCGCTCAAAGTCCTGATCGAAGGACAGCTTGATGACGACAAGGCAGAAAACGTCGTCTCAATCGATCTGGCGGGCAAAACCGCCATCGCCGATTACATGATCATCGCCAGCGGCCGTTCTGCGAGACAGGTCGGTGCGATGGCCGATCATCTCACGGAAAAACTCAAGGCTGCCGGCGCGCGCAATCTTCGTGTCGAAGGCAAGACCCAGGCCGATTGGGTGCTGATCGATGCCGGAGATATCGTCGTGCATCTCTTTCGCCCCGAAGTCCGCGATTTCTATCGGCTCGACGAGATGTGGCAGCTCGACGCGCCGAGCGGAGCGCGCAAGGACAAATCGGCGCCCGATGCCGCCTGGCGTCCGGAAGCGATGGACGGCGCGCTCGCCTGAGCGGCCGTTTGAGCCATGCGCTTTCACATCCTTGCCGTCGGCCGTATGCGGCGCGACCCGCTTATCGATGTGATCGCGGATTATGCCGGCCGGCTGCAGGGACGTCTTCTGGTGGTCGAATGCGTGACCAAGCAAAGCCTGCCGCCGGACAGGCAACGCGCCGCAGAGGCGGAATTGCTGCTTGAGCGGCGACCCGACGGCGCTGTCGGCGTCGCCCTCGATGGCGGCGGTCGGGCCTTCTCCTCGGAGGCCCTGGCTGACTATCTTGAGCGTCAGCAGAATGCGGGGATCCGGGATATCGCTTTCATGATCGGCGGCGCCTATGGGCACGGGCCGGCGGTGCTGGACGCCGCAGACCTGACTTTGTCGCTGGGGCCGATGACCTGGCCCCACCGGTTGGCGCGGGCGATGCTGGCCGAGCAGATCTATCGCGCCGAATGTATTCGCAGCGGCCACCCCTATCATCATGGCGATGCGGCTTAATCTCGCGGCTTGTCTGTTGCTGTTGGCATTGTCTGCCGGTGCACAGGCGGACGATATCGCGGCGCTGACCGCAGATGTGCGGGCGCTGGAAATCGAGCATGCGGCCGTGATCTATGCCATTGAGGCCGGAGAACAGCGGCTTGCCGGGATCGACGCGGCGCTGGCGACAAGCACGGAATCTGTGCGCAATCTCGATGCGGCGCTGACGGCGATACGGCGCCGCCCCGCTTTCCTGGCCCTGTTCGACCCTCAAGGCGCGATCGAACGAGCACGGCGCGCGGCCTATATCGACTGGCTCAGCAACAGGGTTGTCGCCGAGAAGCAGGCGAGAGAAGCAGCGCTGCGGGAATTGCGGCAGGAAACGGCGAAGCTCGGTCAAAGGCGCGAGGCTTTGCAGGAGCTGGCGGCCGCGCTGGAATTGCGGCGGCGCCGGTTGCTGGCGCAGCTGCCGATGCGCGACGGCGAGGAGGATGTCAGCCGGCTGCAGAGCCTGAGCACCCTTCTGGCGGCGATCATGCCGCAGATGCCTGCGCTCGATGCAGAGAAAGACCAGGCTTTCGAGGTTGCGCTCTCTCCCGCAGCGGGCGATCGTCGGCGGGCCGAAGACCGTCCCGGGATTGTCATCAGCGGACCGTCGGATCGCCTGGTCTATGCCCCCGCCGAGGCCGTGATACGTTATGCTGCGCCGTTCAGGCGCTATGCCGGCGTCTTGATCCTCGAACATAACGACGGATATCATTCGGTCATGACCGGCTTGGCGAGAATGGCGGTGGAAACCGGTGATCGTGTTACGACTGGTGATGTCCTGGGCGCCGTCGGCGGTTCGGAGATATATTTTGAGTTGCGGCGCGGCGGCCACCCGGTAGACGTTGCCGCTTATTTGCCGGTTTCTGCGGCCACAAATGCTGTGGCAAGCGGCAATGCGGTACATGACAGCGAATTGGATTAGAACCGGACAGGCGAGACATGCGGATGCTGAAAGATTTTATGGATATGCGGCGATTGGTCCTGGCGGCCGGGTTTGCGGTGTTGACCGTCCTTGTCGCTGCGCCCGGGGCGCATGCCGAAAGTACGGCGGACACCTACCGCCAGCTCAAGCTGTTCGGCGACGTTTTCGAGAAGGTGCGCGCCGATTACGTCGAGGAGGTTTCCGATCAGGAGCTGTTGGAAGCCGCCATCAACGGCATGCTCAGCTCGCTCGACCCGCATTCGGGCTTCCTCGATCTGGATTCTTTCCAGGACATGCGCGAGCAGACGAAAGGCGAATTCGGCGGCCTCGGCATCGAGGTCACCATGGAGAACGGCCTGGTCAAGGTCGTGGCCCCGATCGACGACACCCCCGCCGCCCGCGCCAATCTGCAGGCCGGTGACCTGATTACCCATCTTGACGGCGATCAGGTGATGGGACTGACCCTTTCCGAGGCAGTTGAACGCATGCGCGGCAGGATCGGCACCGATATCAAGCTGACGGTTCTGCGTCGTGAAGACGAGGGCGGCAGCGGCACCCCGTTCGATGTCACGATCACGCGCGACCGCATTCAGGTGCAGTCGGTGCGGTCGCGTATCGAGGACGATATCGGCTATATCCGCATCACCTCGTTCACCGAGCAGACCCAGCCGGGCCTGAATGATGCGCTGAACGATCTCAGCGAAGAGGGCGGCGAGGACCTTCTCGGTTTTGTGCTCGATTTGCGGAACAATCCCGGCGGCCTGCTCGAACAGGCCATCTCGGTGGCCGACACCTTTCTCGAACAGGGCGAAATCGTATCGACCCGAAGCCGGCATGAAGAGAGCAATGCCCGCTATAATGCGCGGCCGGGCGACCGGGCCGACGGTAAGCCTATCGTTGTGCTGATCAATGGCGGTTCGGCCTCGGCCTCTGAAATTGTCGCCGGTGCGCTGCAGGATCATCGCCGCGCCATCATCCTCGGCACCCCGTCTTTCGGTAAGGGCTCGGTGCAAACAATCGTGCCGATCGACGATGTCGCCATCCGCCTTACCACCGCGCGCTATTACACGCCCTCGGGCCGCTCGATCCAGGCCAAGGGCATCGATCCCGATATCGAAGTCCCGCTTGCCCGGATCGAAACGCTCGGTGCCGGCGGTCGTCCGCGCGAGGCCGATTTGCGCGGCGCGCTGGATGTTTCCGGCGAGGAATCCGAAGATGGTGAGACGGTACCGGAAGCCGCTGATGCCGAAGCCGCCGCTGAGGCGCCGCCGGTCGATTATCAGCTGGCCCGAGCCAAGGACCTGATCCGCGGGGTGTCCCTGTTCGGCGCCCGCGTCGTCAATTGATCGCTCGCCCGCCCGGTCTCGGCGGTGGCTGACCCTGCTGCGACGGGCGACCACAGGCCCGCAAAGGGGGATAGCGAAGACGCGAAGCCGCGCTTCCCCTGGCTTCTCGCCAGCGCGTTCGGGGTTCTCTTCGCGGGCATTGTCGCGCTGTGTGTCTGGCTCTGGCTGACGCGGCCGCCGACAAATGTGGCGCCGACCGATGCGGCTGTCTCTGAAAATGCTGTGGCGCCCGTTGCCGGCGATCCGGAAATCGCGATCGAGGATCCGGCCGAACGCTTTGCCCAGCCCGGCGGCATCGCGCTGCCGCCGGCGCCTGACCCGCGCGTCACGGACGAAGCCCGGATCGGACTCTTGCCCCGGATCGGCGACAATGATGAATTGCCGCTGTCGGTCTATGCACGGCCGTTCAATCATGATGATCCCAGACCGCGGATCGCGTTGCTGCTGACCGGGCTTGGGCTCAATGAGGCCGCGACGCAACAGGCCATCGCCGATCTGCCGGGGCCGGTGTCGCTCGGCTTTGTCGCCTTTGCCGATGATTTGCAGGAGCGGATCAACGCCGCCCGCGCCGCCGGGCATGAGGCGGTGCTGAACGTGCCGATGGAGCCGCTGGATTTTCCGCGCAACGATCCCGGGCCGAACGCGCTGCTGCTCGAGCAATCGGAGCAGGAGACGATGATCGCCCTGCGTTATTCTCTTGCGCAGACCGCCGGCTATATCGGAATTGCGCCGTTTATGGGCGAAGCCTATATGGCCGATGCCGATCAATTGCAGCCGGTGATGCGCGAATTGGCGGAACGCGGTCTGCTCTTCGTCGATACCCGGCCGGGGCTGATCAGCGAGGCGGCCGCGACGGCGTTGTTAAGCAATACGCCGCTTGTCGTCTCGGCACTGCGCATTGATGCCGCGCCCAACCGTGCGGCCATTGATGCCGCATTGCAGGAATTGGAGGCGCTGGCCATTGAGCGCGGCAGTGCGCTCGGTGTCTTCGGGCCGCTGCCGATCAGCTATGAGCGGGTATTGGCCTGGGCCGCAGGACTCGGCAATCGCGGCTTGGTTTTGGCGCCGGTTTCGGCTCTTTATGAAGGGATCACGAAAGCTGAGTCGGAGTGAGAGCGGGTCGTGGACGCTTCCAGATTTGAAAAACTGCCCTATCGGATGGGCGTCGGCATCACCCTTTTCAACGATGCCGGGCTGGTCTGGGTCGGCCGCCGGATCGACAGCAAGAGTGCCTGGCAAATGCCGCAGGGCGGTATCGAGGATGATGACAGCCCGCGCCACGCCGCGCTGCGTGAGCTGGAAGAGGAGGTCGGCACGGCCAATGCCGAGATCATCGGCGAGAGCCGCGACTGGCTGACCTATGATCTGCCGCCGCATGTCCTGCGCCGCACCTGGCGCGGCCGCTATCGCGGCCAGCGCCAGAAATGGTTCGCGGCGCGTTTTCTGGGCCAGGAAAGCGAGATCGACCTCAACGCCCATCACAGCCCCGAATTCGAGGAATGGAAATGGGTCCCGATCGAGGAGCTGCCGCGCCTGATCGTCCGCTTCAAACGGCCGCTCTATCGCCAGATCGTCGAGGAATTCACCCCGCTGGCACAGCAGCTTGCAGCACAGGCCGGCTGATGGCACGGTAAGAGCATGGCTGTCATCCGAACCATAGCCGCCGAGGCCGGATCGCTATCCCGCCGCGACCGCCCCTGGGGGCGACGCGCCATTCTGCTGGCGCTGATTGCCCTTCCGGTGGGGGCGGCGTTGGCTTTGACGGAACCCGGTGCGGCCTATCGCGCCGATCCCGAGCTCGCGACGCTGCTGAAATCAATGGCGCTGATCAAACTCGCCTTCGCCGGTCCGATGGCCGCCCTCGCCTGGTGGCGACTCGGCATCGAGCCGCTCAGCCCGGTCCAGACCGGCAGCTATCTGGGCGTCGTCAGCATGGCCTTTACGGCGCTTGCCCTGGTTTTCAGCCTCAGCGCCGTCCCCGCCGGCTCCATCCTCTTCCACCTCGCCATGATCAGCTTCGCCGTCCTGGCGCTCACCGATGGCGGGATAAAGCAGGCCATCAACCGGACGCTGCTGCGGGGGCGCTAGAGGTGCGCTGCGCGTATTGACCAAGCTTTGCAGGCGTGTTCAATCTTTCTCGTGGTTGTAACCAGAGAGGGTACTCAAATGCATGTCCGTCAAATTTGCCGTCGCGGTTACCTATACCCGATTGCAACCATGCTTCTTGTGTTGGTGTGCTTTGTAAGGTCAGATGCTCGGGCCGCGATCATACTCGAATCTGCTAGCCAGCGTCTTGTGTTCAGTCCGCTAGCGAGCCCTGATGCAGCCTCTGACCCATTCAATTTCGCTGTCAGCTTCGGTGATGGTAGCGGCGGAACGGCGCCGATTGTTGCGACACTTGGGCCCGTGACTTTAGAGCCTAGCGCCGTCGGCAACATTTTCTGGTTTGACGATGCGGCCGCGATCTCGGCCGTGACCGACGGTGATAACGACCGCATCTATTTCGGCAATTGGTTTCCAGATCAAAGCGCGCGTCTGACCAGCGCGAGTACGGTTGAGAATAATCTGTACGCTTCAAGCGCGCTGAATAACACGCCCGTGCAGTCGATCGGTGTCCGGCTTGATTCTCTGGGACCCTTCGAATTCAACGGCAACACATTACGCGAGTGGAATATATCGCTTGTCTTTTCTGATGAGCTTGAAGGCCAGAGCCGCACCGTTCCGGCACCTGCTGGCATTGTGCTGCTGCTAGCGGGCTGGGCAGCGTTTCGTGTTCGCCGTTTGTGAGGGACGCTTTAGCTCCCCCCACCCTTCGGCAACAGCACCTCCCGCTTTCCGGTGCGGGTCGGGGCGCTGATCATGCCTTCGGCTTCCATGCGTTCGACGATATTGGCGGCCTTGTTGTAGCCGATGCCGAGCTGGCGCTGGATATAGCTGGTGGAGACGCGCTGATCGCGGGCGACGATGGCGACGGCCTGGTCGAACAGGCCGTCATCGCCGGTCCGATTCCCGCCTGAGCCGCCTACCGCGCCGCCCAGAAGATCCGCTTCGGTAAATCCACCCTCGGCGCCTTCCTCGTCTTCGGTGACGGCCTCGACATAATCTGGATCGCCCTGGCCGCGCAGGAAGGCGACGACGTCCTCGACCTCCTCATCGGCGACGAAGGGGCCGTGCACGCGGGTCAGGCGGCCGCCATGGCCCATATAGAGCATGTCGCCCATGCCCAGCAGGTCTTCGGCGCCGCCTTCGCCCAGAATGGTGCGACTGTCGATCTTGCTGGTGACGGCAAAGCTGATCCGGGTCGGGAAATTCGCCTTGATGGTGCCGGTGATGACATCGACGCTGGGGCGCTGGGTGGCCATGATCAGATGAATGCCGGCGGCCCGCGCCATCTGCGCCAGGCGCTGCACGGCGGCCTCGATTTCCTTGCCGGCGACCACCATCAGATCGGCGAATTCGTCGACGACGATGACGATATAGGGCAGCTCGACCAGATCGATCGGCTGATCCTCGAATACCGGCTTGCCGGTTTCGGCGTCATAGCCGGTCTGGACCTTGCGGACCATGGTTTCGCCGGTCTTCTTGGCCTCGCGGATGCGCTGATTATAGCCGTCGATATTGCGCACCCCGAGCAGGCTCATGGCGCGATAGCGGTCCTCCATTTCGCGCACCGCCCAGCGCAGCGCCACCACCGCCTTTTTCGGCTCGGTGACGACCGGCGCCAGCAGATGCGGGATGCCGTCATAGACCGACAGTTCGAGCATCTTAGGATCGACCATGATCAGCCGCACCTGCTCCGGAGACAGGCGATAGAGCAGCGAGAGCAGCATGGTGTTGATCGAGACAGATTTGCCCGAACCGGTGGTCCCGGCGACCAGCAGATGCGGCATGCGCGCCAGATCGGCGATGACCGGATCACCGCCGATATTCTTGCCCAGGATCAGCGGCAGGCGGGCGCCGGATTTGCCGTACTCCTTGGTCTCCAGCATTTCCCGCATGAACACGGTTTCGCGGCGGCTGTTGGGAAGCTCGATGCCGATCGCGTTCTTGCCCGGAATCACCGCCACACGCACCGAGATCGCGCTCATCGAGCGGGCGATATCGTCCGACAGGCCGATGACCCGGCTCGATTTCGTGCCCGGCGCCGGCTCCAATTCATAGAGCGTGACCACCGGTCCCGGGCTGACGGTGCCGATGTCGCCCTTGACGCCGAAATCATCCAGCACCGACAACAGGATCTCGGCATTCTGTTCCAGCGCCGCCTTGTCATGTTCGGGCAGTTTTTCGCTTTGCGGCGTGTCCTGAAGCAGATCGGTCGGCGGCAGGGTATAGCCCTCGCCGATCGGCAATTGCGGCTGGTCCGTCGCTTTTTTGCGGGTCGATTTTGCGGGCTTTTTTCTGGTCGGCGGCGCCGCTTTCTGCGGCGGCGTGACGACTGTCGTCTGTTCGCCGAGCGGGGCGGCCTGGATACCGGTTTCGACCCCGGCCTCACCGGCGCCGCGCCGGGCCAGCGCGGTGCGAAGGGCGGCGAACAGCCCACGGCCACCTCTTGCCGTCAGCCGGGCGCCTGTGCCCGCGGTCGAGCCGGTCAGGCGCATCATGCCGCCGAGACCGGATGACACTAACGCCGATGCCCGGCGCCACTCGGCCCAGCGCAGACCGCTGGCATAGGCGGTCGCGAGGACGAACAGCATCAATGCCAGAGAAGCGGTGATCGGCGCGGCAAGGCCGCCGGCGTCTTTCGGCAGCAGATCGGTCAGGGCGCCGGCGAGATGGGCAAGCCCAAGGGCGCCGAATGCGCCGCCCATATCGGCGCTTGCCGTCAGCGCCGCAGCGGCCTCCGGGTTGACGGCCGCGAGCGGTATCGCCGCAAAAAGGGCCGCCATGGCGCTCGCCGCAAGACGCGATCCCCAGCGACCGACTGAGAGGCCGCGATAAACCCGCCATCCCCACAGCGCCAGCAGCAGCGCGGGCAGCAGCGCGGTAAGCCCGACACTCTGCCAGGCCAGATCGGCTAGATAGGCCCCCGGGCGCCCGAGCAGGTTTTTGAAATCGGCATTGCCCGTCGCGGTATTCAGGCTTGGATCGCCGGGGTGATAGCTGAGCAGTGCCGCAGCGATGAGCAGAGCAAGCCCGATCAGGCATAAACCGATGCCGCGCCGACCCAGCCCCTGCAGCGCGGCGGCCAGCCCTTCCGGCAGCAGGGGGGTGCGTTTTCCGGAGCGGCGAGAGGCGCGAACGCCCGAGCGACGGAGAGCGGCAGCTGGCGGCATGGCTCTTATTCAGCAAAATAGGATAATGACGAATCAACAGAGTAGTCGACGGCGTTGGGATATGCAATGTTGAAGCCGTATTTTGCTATATGAGTCAGGACTCTCCTATCTGACTCTTGATGCATCACTTAAGGGTGGTGCGCGGCGTTGTGAGCCATGGGAGAGGCCGAGCCCTGTAAGCGCAGCGAGAATTGCCATGGCCCAGCCCGGCGGCTCATAGGCTTCAACCGCCGTGGTTTCTCTGGGAGCGGCAGCGATGTCGAAGACGACATTGTCGATGAAAAAGTCACCGAGATAGCGCTGTGGCGGCGTCCGGATGTAGAACCGGTACACCCCGTCTACAAAGCCGCTGCGTCGCTCAAGTTCGTAAGTACCGCTAGGGGGGGTGGTGCTGAAACCTGGGCTGATGCCCTGGATGTCATCATTATTCTCATCAAAGAAAACAATACGGCCTCGTCCCAAAATGTTGGTGTCTTGTTCGGACGCGTAATCGAACGAGATTGGCGCGACACCATCGCTGAAGGTGAAATAGGTCCTGTTTTCGGTCTGTCTTGAATCCACTTCCAGCTGCTGGTTGCGCAAAGCATGCCAGGCATTGTTTTCTACACCTGCCGTCAAGAGCAGCTCACCATTCACCGGATCGAAGATGTCAAATTCGGCGCTGCGGGGCGCATCCGGATCGTCGTCAGAGGCGGTAAAGCTGGCGAAATCCAGTGTGATGCGAACCGTTCCATCGCCTTGATCGACGCCTGTGATCGGCACCGGGGCAGCCATTGACGGCATCGCCGCAAATAGGCTGACCAGAAGGCCAAAACCGGTCATTCTTTTAAGATTGAAAAACGCACTTCTCTAACACATCGCCGCGTTCTCCTTCATCGCCTTTTCCGTGTAAAAACCAGTCATAATGCACCCGGAGAAACGGTTCAAGATTATCGGTTGTGCATGCCGTCCGGGGCGCCATTCAGCCGGCGGTGTCTTCGCCATTACGGGTTTTTGCCGCGTCTTTTTTGTCCTGTGAAAGAGCGCCCTCAATGACATCGGCTGCTCGATTCAGGGCGCCGTCGACGCTCGCCTCCGGGTAACGTGCCGCGAAAGCTGCCGCGCGCCGGGTGGCTGACCCTTCGCGAATAATGCGGAGAACGGCCTTTGCGACGGCATCGGGCGGCTGATCCGGTCGGATGATCGTGGCAAGGTCCTGCTGAGCCAGCCTGTCGCTGAGCACCAATTGCTCCATTTGCATCGGCAGGATGATCAGGGGACAGCCGATCGCCAGCGCGAGGCCCGACGTGCCGATACCGCCATGGCATAAAACCGCGTCGGCATGGCGTGCCGCCCACGCCAGATCGAGGGGCTCGCCCTCGCCGCCGACATGGCTCAGCACGCTCGCGCCCGAATCCTGCAAGGCGTTGATAAGGGCGCGGTGACCGGCAAAGCGCGGCGATAAATAAAGGGCGATGCGCGGCCGCTTGCTGCTTAGCCAATGCGCCGGGCGCCTGCCGATCTCACCATAGACCGGACCGCAATACAGCGCATCGGCCGGCCGCCGATAGATATCGCATTCGATGAACGTCTTGAGCAGCGGCGGAATGTTGCCGATCAGTGCGCCGCTATGCGCCAGGGGGGCGGCGCCGCCACTGATGCACACCGCATTGATGGCGGCCAGCGCCTGTTCCTCATATGCCGCGAGGCGATCAGGCCGGGGCGGCATCCAGCGCTGAAAGCCGGGTGCGGCATCGACGGGGGGCGGCACGGTGAAGCCGGAACCGACGGCGATGCCCGGAATACCCGTGACATAGGCCGTCAGCAGCGCCGAGGGTGCATGATCGGCAATGACGATATCCGGCGCCTGAGCCGCCAGAATTGTCCGCCAGGCATGGTGCAGGGCCAGTGCCTGTCCGGCGTTGCCATAGCCGCATTGGCGCAGCACATCCGCATAGCTGATCGCCGGCGTTACCGGTGTTGCGCGGCGATGAAAGGGCGCCTCGAGAATGGCGGCTTTCGTTTCCCAGGGCAGCGCGGCGATCTGCCCGGGGCGGCTCAGCGCCAGGGTGACCCGATGTCCGCGCGCCTGAAGAACCCGCGTCAGCAGAGATAACGGGACGACATGCCCCAGCCCGGCGCCGAGTTCCCAGGCCAGCAGGCAATGCGCCATCTAGCGGGGCGGAAGTGGTTCAGTCTTCCGGCGCCACGGTGACCTTCAGGCCGTCGAGCGCATCGCTGAGCTCGATCTGACAGGACAGCCGTGATCGCCTGTCGTCGAAATGGCCGGAATCTTCGAGCAGGAAGGTCTCGTCTTCCGAGCGCTCGTCGAGTTTGTCGGCCCAAGCCTCATCGACGAAGACGTGGCAGGTGGCGCAGGACAGACAGCCGCCGCAAACGGCTGCAACTTCAAGCCGACCGCCATCGAAATCGATGAGATTTTCCATTAATGTCAGGTCTGGGTCGGCATCAATGACATGTTCGACGCCTGCGCGATCAATCGCATGGATTTTCGGCATGGTATTCCGGAGATTTGCGTTGGACGGGTTGAGACGATCCCCTATCGCCGCATCGACCGACTGGCAAGCGCTTGCGGGCCGTTTGGGAAGAATTATCGGGCCAACCAGGCCCAGAAACCGGATTTGCGGTGTCTTGGATTGCTTTTTTGTCGCAGCTTCAGTTTCGGCTTGAGGCGCAGAAAGTGAACCCGAAAGCGCTCGAGGTCTTCAATCCTGCGAAAGTAAAAGCCGACCTCGATATAGCTGCGTTTTTCAAAGGATAATTCATCCTTTTCCTCGCCATAGCCCAGAAAACGACAGCGCCACGGGCCGCGGATATGAGACTCGATCCACGCCTCGGCGTCCGCCATGGCCGGCTTCCCGTCGAGCCGGATTATGATGTAATAATCCGTGACGGATTGCCGTTTCTGTCGTGACGGGGCGGCGATTGCGGTCATGACCCTGCTCTTAACCCTGTCAATTTAAGCCGAGATTATTTTGCCGGTCCTTGCGGTTACCCTCGTTGCAACGCTGCTGGTCCTGACCGGCTGCGGCGGTGCGTCAGTCGGGCAGCCGGGCAGCGGCAGCCGGGAGCTGGCTTCCCCCGACCCCGCAATCGCCGTGCTCGAAATCACCGGGGAAGGTCTCGGCGGGTTTTCAGGCATGCATGTCGAGGACAACCGGCTGTGGATGCTGAGCGATCGCGGATTTGTCGTCACCGCCGAACTTGTCTTCGATGCCCGGGGCCGGCTCGTGGCTGTTACCGGGTTTCAGTCGTCGCGCCTGTGCGGGCCTGACGGCGAGGCGCTGGGCGAGGGCATCGCCGATGCAGATGCCGAAGCGCTGCTGAGGCTGCCTGACGGGTCCTGGGCTGTCGCCTTCGAGCGGCGTCACCGGATATGGCGTTACCAGGCCGAGGGGTTAACGGGGTGTGGCGCAGCCGATACCACCCATGCCGCCCTGCCGCCGGAGGTGCTCAGCCTCGGCAGTAATCGCGGCATCGAGGCAATGGCGGTGCTTGCCGATGGGCGGTTGATGATCCTGGCAGAAGATCGCCTTGACGGCCGGCACCCCTACTGGATCAGACGCGACGGCATCTGGCAGTCCGGCGCATATCGCGCCGAAGACGGCTTCGCGCCGACGGACGCCGTTGCCGACGCAGAGGATATTCTTGTCGTCGAGCGGTTTTTTACGCCTTTGCTCGGCCCGGATGCACGGATAACCCGCTATCGTCCCGGCAGCGGTGATCGCCCTGTGGAATTGATCCGTTTCTCGGAAATCGGCCTGCCGCTCGACAATTTCGAGGCGATGGCGCTGAGCGGGCGCGGCCTGTTCGTCCTCAGCGACGATAACTTCAATGCAGCACAGCGCACGCTGCTGGTGCATTTTCGGGAGCTGCCCGCCCCCTAGGCCACGGCGCTGACATGGTTGATCGCGCACTGGCTCCAGATCTTGCTCATTGCCGTGATCAAATGCGCCATTTCGGCGTCATTGTGGAAGGGTGAGGGGGTAAAGCGCAGCCGCTCGGTGCCCCGGGGGACGGTCGGATAATTGATCGGCTGGACATAGATTCCGTGCTCTTCAAGCAGCATGTCCGAGACCAGCTTGCAATGCTGTGCGCTGCCGACCAGGACCGGGACGATATGGCTGTCGCTGTCCATCACCGGCAAATCGGCGGCGCCGAAAAGTCGTTTCAGATGCGCCGCGCGCTCCTGATGCTGTTGCCGCAGGCGGGCGCCTTCCAGACTTGCCAGAATGTCGATGCTGGCCTTGGCGCCCGCGGCGATGGAGGGTGTCAGCGAGGTGGTGAAGATAAAGCCGCTGGCATAGGAACGGACGCAGTCGATCAGCGCCCGGCTGGCGGCGATATAACCGCCCATGACGCCGATGGCCTTTCCCAATGTGCCTTCGATGATGTCGATGCGATCGGCGCAATTCTCGGATTCGGCGATGCCGGCGCCGGTCGCGCCATACATGCCGACGGCGTGCACCTCATCGAGATAGGTCAGGGCGCCGAACCGGTCCGCAAGTGCGCAGAACTCCGCGATGGGGGCAATATCGCCGTCCATCGAATACACGCTTTCAAAGGCAATGATCTTCGGCCGGTCGGGATCGACAGCGCGCAGCAATTCTTCGAGATGGGCGGTGTCATTATGACGGAAGATGTGCTTTTCAGCGCCGCTCGCTTTGATCCCCTTGATCATCGAGGCGTGGTTCAGCTCGTCGGAGAAAATCACACAGCCCGGAAGCAGCCTGCCCAGCGTGCTCAGCGTCGCCTCATTGGAGACATAGCCCGAGGTAAACAGCAGCGCGGCTTCCTTTCCATGCCATGTCGCCAGCCGCTCTTCCAGCGCGACATGATGCACATTGGTGCCCGAGATATTGCGCGTGCCTCCGGCGCCGGCGCCGCAGGTCTCCAGCGTATCCTGCATGGCCGTGATGACCTTCGGGTGCCGGCCCATGCCGAGATAGTCATTGCTGCACCAGACGGTGACGTCTTGGATGCCGCCCTTGCCATCGCGCCATAGCGCCTTGGGGTAGCGGCCGGTCTGGCGTTCGAGATTGGCGAAGATGCGATAGCGGCCTTCGTCCTTGATGTCCTGAATATGGGCCCGGAACTGGGCTTCGTAATCCATGCGGCAACTCCGGATCTGGGCGCCGCCTCGGGCACCTGACATGATCCTCTGTTTCAGCGTCTTATCGAATCTTCTAATGTAGCGCCGGGAATGTGGCACTTTTGGTTAAAGAACTGATTACCGGGGTGTCACCGGGGTTGGCAAGCGCGCCGGATCAGCTCCTGTCCGCCATCAAGTTTGGCATCTTTCGCGGCGGAGCAAGCGTCGCCCTTAGGACCAATCAGCGCAGAGCAGGCTTGTCGGCGCCGGGCCGGCAGTCCATGATCGACGGCAGATAAAGGACAAATCCCAAGGGAGCTGAACCAATGATCCGCGTTTTAACCGTCCTGATGACCGTTTTCGCGCTGCCCCTGGCGGCTCAGGAGGCGAAGACCGACGTCGAATGGTCGACCGATGTCACCCGCTGCGA
>CAZRBL010000010.1:23631-42952 GCA_964598335.1 uncultured Rhodospirillales bacterium | reverse complement strand
ATGAGCTGACCGGTCATCCGCTCGACATCCACGGCGTTACCGAGGGCCGCAGTCAGGCGCAGATCCTCGCCGTTGTCGAATCCGCCGAGGCGGCGTGCAAGGCGGCCTTGGAAGAAGATCCGGATAATCCCCGTCTGAATTATCAGATGGGCCGCGTTTACGGCTATAGCGGTCGCTGGGAACAGGCGATGCCCCATCGCATGAAGGCGCTGGAGGCAGAGTATCCGCAAGCCATGTTCGTTTACGGCTTCCTGTACAGCACCGGTAACAGTATCGATCGTCAGGATGTCTGCAAGGCGGGCGAGCTGTGGCGCAAATCGGCGATGGCGGGTGTCATGGCGGGGCAGGTGACTTTCCCGCGCTGGGCAACCCAGGGCCGCTTTGCCGATTGCGAGGACCTGCCGGTCGACAAGGACGAAATGCTCGGCTTTCTCGATATGGCGAGTGAACAATCGCCGGGCTATTTCGAGCAGCTGTTGATCGGTGCTCTTCGCGACGACGTCGAAGCGCTTTAAGCGGCGATCCGACGCCGCGCCAGCATCAGGAGACCGGCGAGTGCCAGCATTGCGCTCGCCGGCACCGGGACAGCGCTGCTGTCATCAAGGCCGCCGCCGGAGAAGCTGAAATCGGTAAAGGCGATATTGCCGATGCCGCCCGAATTCGGGGTGCCGAGTTCCAGCGTCACAACTCCGCTATTGCTGCCCGGATTGGCCGGGTCCGCAAAGTAATCGGCGACATTGAAGACGGCTGACCGGTTATCGCCGATATAGCGATGAAAAAAGAAGGTCTTCGAACTGCCGTCTGCATAGCCCAATCGCAGATAATCATCGCTATCGCGGCTGCGATAGACCTCGGCCAGAGCGACGCTTTCCAAGGTCACGCCGTCATCGCCATAGCCTTGCGCGAAGTCGAAGGTGATGATGCCGCCTTCATGATTGTCGTTCGGTGTCACGCTCCCATCGGGCGCGATCGGCGATTGACGCGTGTTCTGGATGATCAGCAGTTTCGGCGTGCCGCCGATAGGCGTGCTTGACAAACCGGTCGGCCGGTTCGGATCGTTGCGGCGAGCCGGTGTCCTAGTGACTGACCTTTGCAAATCGCGGTCCCGATTGCGGAAGGCGGTGTCAAAGACAACCGCCGTGCCGTCGACCAGATTGCGGCGGATGCGCTCCTGCACAGAGATTTGCACGCCCTTGCTCTCGGTGATGATGTCACCATTGGTGAACTCCTCGAAGTCGAGCATGATGGTGCTCGCCATCACAGCCTGGCCGGCGGCCAGAGCGGCAAGAAAGCTGATTAGGGCGGTGATGTGCAGGACACGCATGAAGATCTCTCCGTACTCAACATCGCTAAAATACCGGCAAAATGCCCTGCCGGTCTGTGATGCAACGCACAGAGAGGGTGAAAGCGGAATTGTCGTTCGGCAGGCGCCGTCAGAGCATTTTCAGATCATTCCGGCCCACCCCTGCACCGCCGGCTCCGCTTCCCCGTTAGTGTCCTGTCAGGCGAGGCGGGGCGGGGGTGCAGGGGCGGAGCGGACCAAAAGCAAATGAAAATGCTCTTAGGGCGCGAGCCTATGCCGAGCGGGCCGATGGTGGCCGCCTGAGCATGGCGAGGACGGCCGTCAGCAACGCGATACCGGCGGCGTCCGGCGCTTCAATGATCGCGGCGGTTTCATTGCCGCCGGCCGAAAATGTTGCGGTGGAAAACGTCAAATTGCCGACACCGCCGGATTGTCCAAGCTCGAAATCGATCCGTGCAACACCGCTGGGGCTGACATTGAAGAAGCCGAGCAGTTCACCGAAATCGACCACGCCGGAGCGGTCGTCGCCGATATAATCTCCGATCGTAAAGCTGGTGACGCCGCCGCCGACATGGCTCATCACGATGCGGTCGGCTCGACCGTTCTGGCGTGAAAACTCCGCCAGGGCGACGCTCTCCAGCGTGACCCCTTGATCGCCGAAGCTGTCGGTGAAGTCGAAGCTGATGATGCCGCCTTGGTGATTATCATTAGGCACCGCCCGGCCGTCGCTGCCGATTGGCGTTCGGCGCGTATTCTGGATGATCACCAGATTGGGTGAGCCGCCGATCGGTGTCGTTGAAATGCCTGGCGGGACGAAACCCATGCCGGCGCTGAGCGGGGCGTTGCCGACACTTTCGTGCAGATCGTGATCCTCATTGACGAAAGATGTGTCGAAGATGACCGCATGGCCGGGGACCAGGCTGCCGCCTTGACGCTCTTGAATGGTGATGTCGACGCCCTGGCTGGCCGTGACGATGTCGCCGTTCGAGAACTCTTCAAAATCGAGTGTGATGGTTCCGCCATAGGCGGCATAGGACAGGCTGATGCCCAGTGCGGCGAGACCGATGAGAAAGATGTGCATGAGTAACTCCGGCAACATTTTCAAGTTGCCGTAACCTGTAGCGCACAAGCTTTAGGATTTTGTCACGGGGTAAAGTTAAGGCGCTGATTTACCTAAAACTTTACCAGATTCCTGTGTTTTCCATCGACGCCCAGGGATCGCGCGGTTGGAGCGCCTTTCCGGTCTGCAGAAGCTCAATGGATATGCCGTCGGGGCTACGGACAAACGCCATGCGACCATCCCGCGGCGGCCTGTTGATCGTCACGCCCATTTCCATCAGATGCCGGCATTTATCGTAGATATTGTCGACGGCAAAGGCGAGATGGCCGAAATTGCGGCCCCCGTCATACGCCTCGGGATCCCAATTATAGGTCAGCTCGACCTGTGCTTCCTCCTGACCCGGCGGGGCCAGAAAGATCAGGGTGAAACGGCCCTTTTCATTATCGGTGCGACGGACCTCCTTTAATCCCAATCCATCGCAATAAAAGCGTAATGACGCCTCGACATCGCTGACGCGGACCATAGTATGCAGATATCGCATTAGGATTTCCGATTTACGGTTCTCACTTAGCCGCTTAACTGATGCCCGTCACACGTTTGACAAGTATGGTTGTCGCTGTGCTCTGGCTTGCCGGATGTGCCTTTTATCCGGGCGGGCTGAGTGAGGAGCAATGGCTTGCGCTGACCCCCGCCGAGCGGGCCGAGTTGCAAATGCGCCAGGCCGAAATCGACCGCATCCGTGCCGAAGAGCGGCTTGCGCTGGCCGAGGCGCAGCGGCTTGAAGCCGGAGCCGAAGCGGCGCGGCAGCAGGCATTGCTTGCCGAGCGCAGGAGCAATCCGCAGATCGGCGATCGCGTGGTTTGTCTGATCGAGGATGCGGTTGTTGATTTCTACCCCGGCTGGCGCCCTGTGGTGCCCTTCGTTGTCGATCTGGTCCGCGGCGAGGGGCGCTGGATTACCGTGCGTCATGATGGCGAGCGCCGGACGACCCGCATCTGGGCGAATTTCCGCGAGGAAGGCGACCGGGTTCAACTGTGCCGCTTCGAGGACAGCCGGTGCCAGCGCTTCAATGCCGGTGCTGATCAATTCTTTGACGGCGTCGACTTCACCATCGACAACCGGCACATCATTCGTGGGGCGATGTCCTGTGTCTTTCCCCCCGACAGAACGCAGCGCGGCATCAGGAATCGCCGGTTCTAAGTCGCGGTGCGCCGTGAACATGCGGCGCCGGCTGTTCGGTCGGCCCGCCTGCTCGCACGGGGCGCTCGGCAAAGCGGCCGAGGCTGATCATGCGATCATACATGACAATGGCGCCGGCAACGCCGACATTGATGCAAAAGCGCATCGGGATCTGTACGATATGGGCGCAGGCCGCCTGCATCTCGGGCGTCAATGACCCGCGCTCGGGCCCCAGGACATAGGCCGCCCGTGCCGGATGGCGGAAACTCGGCAGGGCAATCGCCTCATCGACCAGTTCAACCCCGACCAGCGCGCATCCCTTTGGCAAATCCATCGCTGCAGGCGAGGCCCATTCATAGATCGGCAGATGGCCGCCGGCATCGCTGGTATCGGTCTTCCGGGTGTCCTTCAGCTTCGCGACCGGGTCGACAAGGAAAAAGAAACTGGCGCCGAAGGCATGCGCGCTGCGGATCAGATTCCCGGCATTGCCCGCCTTGCTCAGGCGTTCAACGCCGATGGCGAAATATCCCCTCACCAGGACTGTCCTAGCCACTCACTGGTCATTGCGAGGAGGCGACAAAACCAACGCTCGGCGGCGCGTGCCGCCTATTGCGGCGCGATGGGGCTGATTTTGGAGCCTTCGAGGCTGACGCCGGCGAGCAGGCCCTTATTGCCGATGACAAAGCCCAGCACGGGGTTCTGCGCGACCTCGGTATCGATGCGGCCCGAGGCGCCGGTGTCGATCAGCGTGATATTGCCGTCGACGCCGGCCTCCCAGCCATCGCTGTTCTTGAAGGCCTGCATGGCGTCCCGGGTCATGAACAGGATGAACTGGCTGGTCGATTGCGCGCCGAGCTGAAAGCCGAAGCTGCCCGCCGCAATCTCGTAATAGGAATCGGGCCGGCCATTCACCAGCAGCGCGCCCTTGCCGTAAGAGCCGCCGATGCCGATGGCGGCTTTGACAACGCGGGGAAAGACCAGCACGCCTGCGGCCTGATCGATCAGCTGGCCGCCGATATCGGTACGGGTGCGCAGATCGCTGACGGCATTGGCGACGCGGGTGTCGATTTGTTCCCGCTCGGTCATCTCGGCGAGGGCCGGGGCCGCGAGAAAGGAAAGGCTCAGAACAAGGGCAGTCAAAAAGCGCATGGCGAAACTCCTGCAATAGGGGGCAAAGGCCCTGATTCGCGCAGAATGTATCGTGCTTATGGCGGGATTGCAGCACCGACGGCATCGGCTCGCCATGGCAGGGCTTTTACCGGCTAGGCCGCCTTGAGCTGTTCCGACGCGATGAACTCAGCCTCGGTGCGCGCCTTGACCTCGTCGAGGCTGACGCCGGGGGCCAGCTCGATCAGCTCGGCGCAATGGCCGTGGCCGTGGCGGGCGGCGTGTTTGTCGATGGTGAACACGCCCAGATCGGTGATCAGCATGTCGACGACGCCGGTGCCGGTCAGCGGCAAGGTGCAGTCGCGCAGGAATTTGGCGCTGCCATCCTTGGCGTTGTGGTCCATGATGACGACGACCTTCTTGACGCCGGCGACCAGATCCATCGCCCCGCCCATGCCCTTGACCATCTTGCCCGGGATCATCCAATTGGCCAGATCGCCGTTTTCGGCCACCTGCATGGCGCCCAGCACCGCCATATTGATATGGCCGCCGCGGATCATGGCAAAGCTGGCGGCGCTGTCGAAATAGCTCGAGATCGGCAGCTCGGTGATGGTTTCCTTGCCTGCATTGATCAAATCGGCGTCGATCTCGTCCTCGGTCGGATAGGGCCCCATGCCCAGCATGCCGTTCTCCGATTGCAGCGTCACGGTCATGCCGTCGGGGATGTAATTCGCCACCAGCGTCGGCATGCCGATGCCGAGATTGACGTAATAGCCGTCTCTGAGTTCCTGCGCGGCACGCTGCGCAATCTGTTCACGGGTCCAGGGCATCGTCGGCCTATTTGCTGTCCTCAATTCAGGCAATGACTAACGCAGGCGCCGGCTCTGCAGCAAGGCGCCTTTTATGCACCCGGCTTGACAATACGCACCCATCGAGCATTCTCATGAACATTGCATGGTAAAAATGTTCGTGCGAACAAAAATGGCAAAGCCGGCTTCTGACCAGCGGCACGACGATGCCCGCATCATGACAACCGCGGTCGGGCGTGTCGCCGATGCCTTGTCGCTGACCAATGCCGAACTGGCAGCCGTGATCGGCGGTTCTGCGCCGACCGCCTCGCGCTTGCGCCGGGGCCAGGCGGTGTTGCCGCGCCACAGCAAGAGCTTTGAACTGGCCGGGCATCTGGTGCGGCTGTACCGCTCACTCGTTGCGCTGACCGGCGGCGAAAACGCTGTCACGGCGGCATGGCTCGATAGTGAGAATCACGCGCTGCGCGGCCGGCCGCGCGATCTGATCCAAACGGTTGACGGGCTGTTGCGGACGCTCGCTTATGTGGACAGCCGCCGCGCTCCGCTCTGAGGCGCAATTTTACGCGGGCAAGGTCTGGCGGCTGGTCGAATACCAATATCGGGCGGCGACCGTTCAACTGACTGACAATGCTTACGATCAGGCGCGGCTGGAAGAGCTGTTGGAAGCGTTGAAACCGCCGCGTCCAAAAGATTGCGAGGCGCTGCACTACCTTCTGTCAACGCCCTTTCGCTATGCGCCCTGTCCACATGGATCGCGGTTCCGCCGCGCCGGTCAGAACGAGGGCGCGTTTTACGCTGCCGAGGAGATCGATACCGCCATCGCTGAACAGGCCTTCTATTTTCTCCTGTTCTATAGCGAAACGGCATCGTCGACCCTGCCGCAAGCGCCGTTGCAGCGGACTGCTTTTGCCTGCGCTGTCAAAACCGATGCGGCGCTCGATCTGACGCGGCCTCCTTTGGTCGCCGATGAGCGCGCCTGGACCGACCCCATCGACTATGCCGCCTGTCAGGATTTCGCCGACCGGGCGCGCGAGGCAGGCGTGGCGCTGATCCGGTCTCGCTCGGTGCGGGATCCCGAGGGCCTGTGCAACGTCACCGCTTTGTGCTGCGCCGCGTTCGATGTGAAAGCCGGCCCGGCGCGCGACAGGCATATCCTCGAACAAAGGCATTTCCGCTTTGCCCTGCGGCGCGACCGCGTGCTGGCTGAACCCCTTGAGCCGCCTTTCGCTGCCAGAGAATTCGAATTTGGCGTCTTTTCCCATGATCCACGAATTGCTGCCTGGATCGACACCATTCGTTAACCCTGCCTCGGGCTAGATGCGGCGAAGTTTAGCTAAAGCACATCTATCAGGGGTATCTCGCATGTCCGCAGCTCGCAGGAAAAAGGCCCGTCGCTCTCCGCCGGCAAGGCAACGGCAATCCGCGGCCGGCATCGCCGATACGCTCGAACAGTCGCTGGCGCTGGCACGGCAGATGCTGCAGGCGGGGCAGCCGCAGCAGGTCGCGGAAATCTGCAGGAAAATCCTCAACGTCCAGCCCGACCACGCCGGCGCGGTGACGCTGATGGCGGAGCTGGCGCAGCGCACGGGTGCGGAAGACAAGGCGATGGCGCTGTATCAGCAAGCCGCCAGCCTGGCGCCGGCTGATATCCTGATCCAGCACGATACCGCCGCGGCGATGATGCGCCGCGGCCGCAATGAACAAGCCGAACAGATATTGCGCGCGGCGCTGGCAAAGGCGCCGCGTGATCCGGCGCTATGGGGGACGCTGGGCAATGCACTGCGCGGCCAGCGCCGGCTGCAGGAAGCGGCCGAAGCCTTTGAGCAGGTGATTGCCTGCGATCCCAAGGGCTCGGCCCACAAGGCGCGTGCCAGCCTGGTGTCCGTTCGCATCAATCAGGGGCTTGCCGATGCGGCGATCGAGCATCTCGAGGCCGTGCTGGAAAAAGAGCCTGATTGGCAGGATATGGCCACGACCTATCTGATGGCCCTGCAATACAGCGAAAAAACCACGCCGCAGCAGCTTTATGATGCGCATGTCGCTTGGGCAGAGCGCTTTGCCGCCGCCAAGCCGGCATCGGATTTCGATAATGCCCCGGTCGCCGAGCGCACCTTGCGTGTCGGCTTCGTCTCGCCGGATTACTGCCGCCATCCGGTGGCGACCTTTCTTGGGCCGCTATTGGCCGAGCGTGACCGCGAGGCGTTCAGCTTTCACGCCTTCCATATCGGCCGCAAGGACGACGCCGTTACCGAGCAGCTGAAAGAGCAGTTCGATCACTGGCATGAGCCGCCCGGCGCCGCCGGCGAGGCGCGCAAAAAGGCTGCCGAAACATGGTTGCCGGACGCCGTGCGCAAGGCGGGCATCGATGTTCTGATCGATCTCGGGGGCCATACCGCCGGCGCGCGGCTGGTCGGTTTCGCCCGGCGCATGGCGCCGTTGCAGGTGACCTGGCTGGGCTATCCGGACACCACCGGCATTGCGGCGATGGATTACCGGATCAGCGATGATCTCGCCGATCCCGAGGGCAGCCTCGCCAGCGAGGACTTCCTGCGCCTGCCGGAGAGCTTTCTCTGTTATCCGACCGACCGTGAAACGCCGGAAATCGGCCCGCTGCCGGCGCTGGAAAACGGCTACATCACCTTTGGCAGCTTCAACAAGCTGGCCAAGGTCAGCGAGCAGACCGTGGCGCTGTGGAGCCGGGTGCTGAAGGAAACCCCGGATTCGCGGCTGCTGATCAAGAACTGGAATCTCGACGATCCGGCGACCCAGGAATTGCTGATCGAACGCTTCGAGGCGCAGGGCATCGACCGCGACCGGCTGGAGCTGGTCGGCTTTGTCGAAGACCCGCTGGGCCATCTGGCGATGTATAACCGCATCGATATCGCGCTCGACACCACGCCCTATAACGGCACCACCACCACTTGCGAGGCGCTGTCCATGGGTGTGCCGGTGATCGCGCTGAATGGCGACCGTCATGCCGCCCGTGTCGGCACCAGCCTGCTGACCGCCGCCGGCTACCCCGAATGGGCCGCGCCCGACGCGGACACCTTCGTGTCGATTTCCAGCCGGTTGGCTGACGATTTTGAAACGCTCGCCGAAGTCCGCAGTGGATTACGCAGCCACCTTTATGACTCGGCCCTGTGTGATGCCGAGCGTTTTGCCGCTGATTTCCAAACCTCCCTGCGCGGCATCTGGCGAAAATGGTGTGACAGCCAATCAGATGTCGCGCCGGAAAAGGCCGCGTTGCAGCGCATGGTTCAGGCCAAGCCGTTCTGGTACCACAAGATCGCGCTGCCGCATGGCGTGACGACACCGGGCTGGGCGCCGATCAAGGCCGACGCCTATGGCATCCCGGCCGATCTGACCGGCAAGCGCGTGCTCGATGTCGGCGCCTGGGACGGGTATTGGAGCTTTGAGGCGCTCAAGCGCGGAGCCCGTGAAGTTGTCGCGATCGATGACTTCTCCGATTATCTCGGCATTCTCGAAGAACGCGACCGCAATGCGTGGGAGAATTTCGACCTCTGCCGGCAGGCGCTCGGTCATGGTGAGGATGTCTGCAAGCGGGTCGAAATGTCCGTCTATGATGTCAGCGAGGAAAAGCTGGGCCGCTTCGATGTCGTGTTCTTTTTCGGCACGCTCTATCATTTGCGCTACCCGCTATTGGCGCTGGATAAGCTGGCTTCGGTCTGTGACCGGGAAATTTTCGTTGAAAGTGCGGTCAGCGATGATTTCAGCCCCTATAAGGGGGCCAATGGTCCGGGCGGTTTCGGCTCGGGCCATGCCGGGCGGATGGTGATGGAATTCTATCCCGGTACCGAATACGGCAAGAACGACACCAATTGGTGGGCCCCGACCGTGGCCTGCATGGCCGGCATGGTCCGCGCCGCCGGCTTCGACGAAGCCAAGGGCTGGAAGCTGACCGACACCCCGCAACAGCTGCCGCATTGCCGCGGCTATGTGCACGGCCGGCGGACCTCCTAGTAGGTCTTGTCATTGCGAGCCGACGCAAGTCGGCGCGGCAATCCAGGAATCTCGCCACGCGGCGCCATCTCTGGATTGCCGCGTCGGCTTCGCCTCCTCGCAATGACGAAAGTGGAAACGCCACCCCGTAAGGGAGGTCGCGCCGACTTGCGTCGTCGGCTCAATGAGACCGTGTTTCGGTTGCCATTATCGCCAAGCGCTCTTAGGACAGGCGCGTCCGCAACAGGCTGAGAGGCACCACAACAGGCGATGGGCGAGCAAGCCACGCGCAGTGAGAGCGATTCAATCGGCGAGATCGAGGTTCCTGCCGATAAATATTGGGGGGCGCAAACCCAGCGTTCCCGCGAGAATTTCCGGATCGGAACGGAGAAAATGCCGGTGCCCATGGTGCGGGCGCTGGGCATCCAGAAAAAGGCCGCAGCGCAGGCCAATATGGACCTCGGCACGCTGGATAGGGAAATCGGCAATGCCATCGTCGCGGCGGCTGAGGAGGTGCTGGACCTGACGCTGATCGATCACTTCCCGCTGGTCATTTTCCAGACCGGCTCGGGCACGCAATCGAACATGAACGCCAATGAGGTGATCGCCAATCGCGCCATCGAGATGCTGGGCGGCGAAATCGGCAGCAAATCGCCGGTCCACCCCAATGATCACGTCAATCTGGGCCAGTCCTCGAATGACACCTTTCCGGCGGCGATGCATATCGCGGCGGTCGAACAGATCACCCATGAGCTGATCCCCTGCCTTGAGGAGCTGCACGCCGCGCTGGACGACAAGGCCAAAGCCTTTGCCGATATTATAAAGATCGGCCGCACCCATACCCAGGATGCGACGCCGCTGACGCTGGGGCAGGAATTCTCGGGCTATGCGGCGCAGATCGAATACGGCATCGAGCGGGTCAGGCAGAGCCTGCCGCGGCTGTTGCAGCTTGCCCAGGGCGGCACGGCGGTCGGCACCGGCATCAATTCAAAGCGCGGCTTTGACGTGCTGTTCGCCGAAAAGGTGGCGGCGATCACCGGCCTGCCCTTTGAAACCGCGCCGAACAAATTCGAGGCGCTGGCGGCGCATGACGCGGTGGTGCAGGCCTCGGGCGCGCTGAATACGCTGGCCGCCTCGCTGATGAAGATCGCCAATGATGTTCGTTTTCTGGGATCGGGGCCGCGTTCGGGGCTTGGCGAGCTGTCGCTGCCGGCCAATGAGCCGGGATCCTCGATCATGCCGGGCAAGGTCAACCCGACGCAATGCGAGGCGCTGACACAGGTCTGCGCCCAGGTGATGGGCAATCATGTCGCCATCACCATCGGCGGCTCGAACGGGCATTTCGAGCTGAATGTGTTCAAGCCGGTGATGATCGCCAATCTGCTGTCCTCGATCCGGTTGCTGGCCGATGGCTGCCGCAGCTTTGCCGAGAATTGCGTGGCCGGCATCGAGGCCAATACCGACCGCATCAACAGCCTGATGCAGAACAGCCTGATGCTGGTTACCGCGCTGAACCCGCATATCGGCTATGACAACGCCGCCAAGATCGCCAAAAAGGCGCATCAGGACGGCAGCACCCTGAAAGAGGCCGGCGTTGCGCTGGGCCTGCTGACGGCCGAGCAATTCGATGAATGGGTGCGGCCGGAAGAAATGATCGGGCCGCGCTGACATTGCCGGTTTTCCGCACGTCATTGCGAGGAGCACTAGCGAGGCGGCAAGCCGGAAATGCTGCCAGGCCGATTGATGTCTGGATTGACGCGCCGACACGGTCGGCTCGCAATGACGAAGCGGCGGCCGCCTCTCCGGCACGGGGATACCGCGCCACCTTTGGCGGTTCGCCGTGACGGCGCATCTGGAAAAACGCTCCATGACCCTCGCCGGGCATCGCACCAGCGTGCGGCTTGAACCCGAGTTCTGGGCAGCGCTGGAGCGGATCGCCGCGGCGCGCGGCGCGACCCTGCCGCGCCTGATCGCCGATATCGACGATGCGCGGGTCGCCGAGGGGCCCGAAGACCGGCCGCTGGCCAGCGCCCTGCGGGTCTTTGCTCTGACAGAGTTGCGCGCCGGCTAGCGCATCTTCCGATCGTTCCGGTCCACCCCTGGGTCGATTGACCCCACCCCCGCCCCGCCTCCCGTGCAAGTATCCTGTCTGGCGAGGCGGGGCGGGGGTGCAGGGGCGGGCCGGATGAAAAACAAAGGAAAACGCGCTAGGCGTCCTTGCCCTGCGTGAGCGCAGCCGCGACGAAACCGTCGATGGAGGGGAGCGGTTTGCTCATCGATTCTCTTTTTCGGATAGCGTGAAAAGAAGCTCGACATAGCGGTGCAGGTGATCGACAGATTCCCTCGCCGTCGCGACATCGCCGGTGGCCTTGGCGATCACGAACGCGCCTTGCAGAACGCTTTGCGTGTAAAGCGCCAGTGACGTCGCGGTAAACGGCCAATCCCCGCCCTTCATCTCCATCGCGGCGTCGATATCGCTCACCAGCGTCTCGGCATGGCTGCTGATCGTCTCGCCGCAGGCATCGGCGATCGGCGGCGCGCTTGTGAAGGTCTCCTGCGCCATCGTGCCGGCAAGGCAGCTGAAATCCTCCGGCGCGCCCGCGATGATCGCTTTGCGAAACCGGATATAGGCCAGCAGCCTTTGCAGAGGATCGCGCGGTGCATGATAGGGCGCGGCGGCAAAAAACGCGCCGGTGGTTGCCGCCCAATGCCGTGCCGCAGCGACACCGAGAGCCTCCTTGTTTTCAAAATGGTGAAAAAACGCGCCCTTGGTGACCCCGGCGGCCGCGCACAGCTCGTCAATCGACGTGGCAGCAAAACCCTTTCGCCGAATGAGGACCATGGCGGCATGAAGCAGCCTGTCTTTGGCAGCGGGCTTGCGCGACATGGGCAAAGCATACCAACCAGTCGGTATGCTTTCAAGAGAGTGATGGATCCGGCCGGGCTGAACAGTCTCGATCCGATGATGCGATGGCTGCGCTCGAGGTGATCCGATCGCAGCGCTTGACAACGGGCTATAATTGAGAATAAGTCGCATTTACAATTCTGCCCGACCGGATACCAGCAAGAGCGCCATGGCCGAAATCATCAATCTCAATTGCTATCGAAAGACGAAACAGCGCCGCGAAGAGGAGGCCCGAGACCGGGCTGATCGCGCGCGCCGGGGCCGCAGTCCCAGCGGGCGCGAGGCGGAAGAGCAGCGCGCGGGAAAAGACCGCCGCGCTGTTGATCATGGTTGGCTGGATTCGGCTGAATAGAGCTGCACGCGCCAGGGGTTCGAATGCGACCTCGCCGCTGCATCTGTCGAGGCTGGTGGATGATCAATTGACAATCCCGGCCGCCTCGATATATCTAGCCACTTGGTTTGACGCGGCATGAGTCGCGGAACACAACGAAAAGCGGGCGGCGCCGGTTTGGTTTTGCCGCCCTTACTATGTTCCGCCGTCCGCCGCCCTTAGTGAGAAGCGACTGAGATGTATGCGGTTATCGAAACCGGCGGCAAGCAATATCGCGTGACGTCCGGCGACATTATTGAAGTGGAAAAGCTTGCCGGCGCCGCCGGCGATACGGTTGAGATCGACCGGGTGCTGATGGTCAATGATTCCGGCAAGCCGGTCGTCGGCACGCCGCTGATCGAGGGCGCTATGGTAAAGGCCGAGATCGTTGAGCAAACGCGCGGGCCGAAAATCATCGTTTTCAAAAAGAAGCGGCGCCAGAATTACCGTCGCAAAAAAGGGCATCGTCAGGATCTGACGCAGCTCAAAATCACCGACATAAAAGCAGCTTGATGTTTTAATTTGGGGCGCGGGGCGGACCGGCCCAGCGAAGCAGGAAACAGACCATGGCACATAAAAAGGCGGGCGGCAGTTCCAGAAACGGTCGCGATTCAGAATCCAAGCGCCTCGGCGTCAAGAAATTCGGCGGCGAGCAGGTGCGCGGCGGCAACATCATTATTCGCCAGCGCGGCACGCGCCACTATCCGGGTGAAAATGTCGGCATGGGCAAGGATCACACCCTGTTCGCCAAGATCGACGGCAAGGTGCGCTTCCACCGCAAGTCCGGCGGCCGGGCTTTTGTGTCGGTCGATCCCTTGGCCGATGCTGCCGAATAGGGCGCTTTCCGAAACGCCTTTCTGCCGGACGGAGGCTGCGCGCCTCCGTTTTTTTTGGGTTGCCGGCTCACCCCCTTCCTCCGGCCCTGAAAGCCGCATCATGAAATTTCTCGATCAGGCGAAGATTTATCTGAAAAGTGGCGATGGCGGCGCCGGCTGTGTCAGTTTCCGGCGCGAGAAATATGTCGAATTCGGCGGGCCCAATGGCGGTGACGGCGGTCGCGGCGGCGATGTCATTTTCACCGTCGAGCCTGACCTCAACACGCTGATCGATTTTCGGTACAAGCAGCATTTCAAGGCGCAAAACGGCCTGCCCGGCATGGGCCGCGATCGCACCGGCGCGTCGGGCGAGCATGCGGTGATCGCCGTACCGCCCGGCACCCAGGTGCTGGATGAGGATCAGGAAAGCGTCCTGCTCGACCTCATCGAGCCGGGGCAGCAGGTGGTGTTTCTGCGCGGCGGTGACGGCGGGCAAGGCAATACCCGCTTCAAATCGTCGACCAACCGCGCGCCGCGCAAGGCAACGCCGGGCTGGCCGGGGCAAGAGCGCTGGGTCTGGTTACGCCTCAAGCTGATTGCCGATGCCGGGCTGGTCGGCCTGCCCAATGCCGGCAAGTCCACCTTTCTTGCTGCGGTCAGCGCTGCCAAACCGAAAATCGCCGATTATCCGTTCACGACTTTAAGCCCCAATCTGGGGGTCGTGCGCGTGGGTGAACGCAGCTTTGTGCTCGCCGATATTCCCGGGCTGATCGAAGGCGCGCATCAGGGCCAGGGCATCGGCGATCGTTTTCTCGGCCATATCGAGCGCTGCGGCGCGTTACTCCACCTTGTCGATGCAACCCAGGAGGATCCGGTCGCCGCCTATCGCACCGTGCGCGCCGAGCTCGACGCCTATGGGCACGGCCTCGCCGAAAAGACCGAGATTGTCGCGCTCAACAAGATCGATGCGGTCGATGATGAGAGGCTCAAGCTGCAATGTGACCGGCTCGCTGATTGCTGCGGCGCTCCGGTGATGCTGGTCTCCGGAGTCAGCGGCCAAGGTACCGTCGAGGCCTTGAGCGCGCTCTTGAAGGTGATCGACGACAGCGAACAGGCACATGTCGAGGAGAGCGAACCCGGCTGGTCGCCTTTGGAGCAGGACCGGTGACCGCTGTTCTATCCTGCCCGCGTGATGCCAAGCGGCTTGTGGTCAAGATCGGCTCGGCCCTGTTGGTCGATATGGCCACGCGCACTTTGCGCGAGGGCTGGCTCGCCGCGCTGGCCGCAGACATAGCGGCGCTGCGCAAAAGCGGGACCGAATGCATCATTGTGTCCTCCGGGGCCGGGGCGCTCGGTCGCGAATACCTGCATCTGCCCGCCGGGCCGTTGCCGCTGGCGCAGAAGCAGGCCGCCGCCGCCTGCGGCCAGCCCTTGTTGATCGCCGCCTATGACCGTGCCTTTGCCCCGCATGAGCTGAAGGCGGCGCAGATATTGCTGACAACCGGCGACACCGAGGCGCGGCGGCGTCATCTGAATGCACGCGGCACGATCCACGAATTGCTCGGTCTCGGTGCGGTTCCGGTGATCAATGAAAACGATACGGTGGCAACCGATGAGATCCGCTTCGGCGACAATGACCGCCTGGCGGCGCGGATCGCGCAGATGGTCAGCGCCGATCTGCTGGTTCTGCTGTCGGATATAGACGGGCTTTACAGCGCCGACCCGCGACAGGATGCGACCGCGCGTTTACTGGCCGAGGTGCCGCTGCTGACGCCCGAAATCGAGGCGATGGCAGGCGAGCCGCCGCCGGGCTACAGCAGCGGCGGCATGGTCACCAAGCTGGCAGCAGCGAAAATTGCCACCGCTGCGGGCTGTGCCATGATCATCGCGCGCGGCACCGAACCGCATGCGCTGGCGCGGCTCAATGACGAGACTGCCCAGCGGACACTGTTCCACCCCGTTGAGACGCGCGCACGGGCGCGGAAACAATGGATTGCCGGCCATGTCAACCCGCGCGGCAGGATCATTGTCGATGCGGGCGCCGCGCGGGCGCTGGACAATGGTAAAAGCCTGCTGCCCGCGGGGGTTCAGGCGATCGAGGGCGATTTCGGCCGTGGTGATCTGGTTCTGGTCTGTACGCAAGATGGGGAAGAATTGGCGCGCGGGCTGTCGGCCTATGATCATAACGAAGCAGCGCGCATTGCCGGTTTGCGCTCGTCGGAAATCGAGGCGGTGCTCGGCTATCGTCGCGGTGATGCGCTGATCCATCGCGACGATTTGGTCCAAGCCGGCCCGCAAGTCTGAGCCTGTCCGGTAGTGGATCGCGAAAACCCCTTAACCCTGGGTGGTTATCGGCCGGTTCCCGATTCAGTATTTGCCGCGGAAACGCCGTTGTGCTAATGCTTGCGCCTATTAACAATGCGTTAATTAGGCGACAGCGTGGGACGCCGAATTTGAGGAGTGGGGTATGTCGACGATACCGGGTACTGCAGGCAACGACACGCTGCTTCAAGGCACGAGCGGCGACGATCTGATCGACGGTCAGGCCGGCAACGACACGATCAACGGCCTCGGCGGCAATGACACGCTGATCGGCGGCAGCGGCAATGACCTGATGCTGGGCGGGCCAGGCGCCGACCGTTTCGAATTCGCCCTGGGCTTCGGCACCGATACGCTGGCCAATGCGCAATGGCCGGATTATCAGTCCGACAGCGGCTCTGACACGCTGTTCTTCGATGTCAGCATCGACCCCGCCCTGATCCGGTTCGAGCAACAATTTAACAGCCAGTCCGGCTGGTACGATCTCGTCATCCATGCCGGCAGCAGCAGTGTCCGGCTGCCCAGCCAGTATAGCGGCGGTTCGATCGGCAATTATGAGTTCGTCGCGCTGGACAATGGGACGGTGTACAATCTCGCCGCCGGCCTGCCCTTTGACGGCACAACGGGCGATGACAGCGTGCGCGGCACCGAGCAGAACGACACATTGCGCGGCGAGGCAGGCAATGACACGCTCGATGGGCGCGGCGGCGTTGATACGCTGATCGGCGGCGCCGGCGATGACCTTCTGCTTGGCGGCAGCGGTAACGATCTTTTCGAATTCTCCGCCGGTTTCGGCGATGACACCATGGCCAATGCGCAATGGCCGGCTTATCAGTCCGACAGCGGCTCTGACACGCTGTTCTTCGACACCAGCATTGCCCCCGGATCGGTCCGTTTCGAGCAGCAATTTAACAGCCAGTCCGGCTGGTATGATCTCGTCATCCATGCCGGCAGCAGCAGCGTCCGGCTGCCCAGCCAGTATAGCGGCAGTTCGATCGGCAATTACGAATTCCTCGCGCTTGAGAACGACACGGTTTTCGACCTGGCGGCCGGGCTGCCCTTTGGCGGTACAACGGGCGATGACAGCGTGCGCGGCACCGAGCAGGGCGATACCTTGCGCGGCGAGGCAGGCAATGACACGGTGGACGGGCGCGGTGGCGACGATACGCTGATCGGGGGCGGCGGCAATGATCTTCTGCTTGGCGGCAGCGGTAACGATCTTTTCGAATTCTCCGCCGGTTTTGGCGATGACACGGTCGCCAACTCCTATTGGCCGGACTACCAGTCGGATGGCGGCGTCGATACACTGTCCTTCACGGATGTCGCCGATGCGACCGGCCTGGACCTGTTCACCGAATTCAATTCGAATACCGGGCTGGTCGATCTGATTATCGGCTCCGGCTCGGATTTCCTGCGGATCCCCAACCACCTGCAAACCAACGGATCGATCAGCGGCGGCGGTCAGTATGAGGTCGTGCGCCTGTCGGATGGCAGCGAAATCGATCTGACGGTGCAAAATGGGGGGCTGGATTACAGCGCGGCCGGACAATTCGTGAATGGCGGCGGCGGAAACGACGATCTTGCCGGCGGCGAGCAGGACGACCGGCTCAATGGCGGTGCGGGCAATGACACGCTGAGCAGCGGCGGCGGAGATGATACCCTTGACGGCGGCGAGGGCGATGACCTGCTCTCGGGCGGCGGTGAGGGTGCCGGCGGCGATATCGCGGTCTTTACCGGTGCGCAGGCGGATTACCTTGTCACCGTCAACGGCAATTCTGCCACGGTCGAGGATACCGTCGGCGCGGGCGGCACCGACACGCTTTACGATATCGAAGTGCTGCGCTTTGCCGATGGCGATGCGCCGCTTACCCTTTCGATCAAGCTGATCGAGGGCACCGATATCGACGACCAGCTCGACGGCACGCCGGGCGAGGACAGCATTGTCGGCAAGGACGGCAATGACCGCGTCTTCGCCAATGACAGCGATGATTTTATCGATGGCGGTCTGGGTAATGATGTCATCGAGGGGCAGGACGGCGACGACACCATTATCGCGGGCGTGGATGCGCTGGTTGCCGGCCAGACGGACAATGACACCGTTAGCGGCGGGGGCGGCAGCGATAGCATTACCGCTGGTGCGGGGCGCGACAGCCTGGTCGGCAATGGCGGCGACGACACGCTTGATGGCGGCGATGGCAATGACAGCCTTTATGGCAATGCCGGCGATGACAGCCTCGATGGCGGCGCCGGCAATGACTATTTTGAGGATTCCGAGGGCCTGAACACGGTCTCTGGCGGCGCGGGCAATGATACGATCTATAACCGTGGCCCGGTCGATGCCGGCGATGGCAATGATGGCATCTGGTACTGGACGGTCGATGACAGCATCACGATCAGCGGCGGTGCGGGCAATGACAGCTTCAGCCGGTGGGGCGGGACGACCGGCAATTTCAGCAATCGCTATGAGATCCATGGCGGGGCCGGCGATGACGATATCAATGGCTCTTCCTTCCCGGCCTATTTCCTTGGCGAGGACGGCAAGGACAGCCTGGACGGGTCGAGCTATGACGACACGCTGATCGGCGGCGCCGACGATGACAGCCTCGACGGGTCCAGCGGCGATGACAGCCTGGTCGGCGAAGGCGGCGATGACATCCTTGAAGGGGACAATGGCGATGACACGCTGCTTGGCGGCGATGGCAATGACTTCCTCGACGGGCGCAACAACAATGACAGCCTCGAAGGCGGCGCCGGTGACGATACGCTGGAGGGCGAGAACGGTAACGATACGCTGATCGGCGGGGCGGGCGACGATACGGCCGTTTTCCGAGACAATTCCGCCGAGTATGCACTGATCGCCGGTCAGAATCCCGGCGAGTTGCGGGTTATCGACCTTGTGACGGCGAGCGGGAATAATGACGGTTCCGATGTGCTTTCCGACGTCGAGTTCCTGCAGTTTTCCGACACGCTGATCGAGGTCACGACCGCCACGCTGGGGGTTGAGGTCCCAGGCGATGAAACGGCCCAACTTATCGAAGGCACCGACGCCGCCGATCTGCTCAATGGCCTCGGTGGTGACGACACGATCGACGCCAAGGCGGCGCGCGATGTCATCGATGGCGGCGAGGGCGCGGATTCGATCCTCGGCGGCACCGGGGGCGACAGCATTCTCGGCGGCGCGGGCGATTTCAAGGACACCATCATTGCGGGCCCGGAAACGGTGGCTGATGGCGAGACCGACCGGGACACGGTGCGCGGCGGCGAAGGCGATGATTCGCTGGCCGGCGGCGCGGATAATGACAGCCTGTTCGGCAATGGCGGCGATGACACGCTCGATGGCGGCGCTGATAATGACAGCCTTTACGGCAATGCCGGCGATGACAGCATCGATGGCGGCGCCGGCAATGACTATTTTCAGGATTCCGAGGGTCTGAACACCGTCTCTGGCGGCGCGGGCAATGATACGATCTATAACCGTGGCCCGGTCGATGCCG
>CAZRBL010000010.1:0-23531 GCA_964598335.1 uncultured Rhodospirillales bacterium | reverse complement strand
CGACGGGCGCAACAACAATGACAGCCTCGATGGCGGCGCCGGTGACGATACGCTGACCGGCGGCGCCGGCGACGATACGGCCATCGGCGGGGATGACATTGATGGCGATATCTTCGTCGTCTCCGGCAATCGTGGCACCTTCTCGGTCACCGCCAACCAGTCGGGCGTGCGCCTGTTCGATAATGTCACCAGCGACGGCAATCAGGGCGTTGATGAGCTGTTCGGCATCGAGTTCATCCAGTTCAGCGACGTCAAGGTCGATATCGGCGCCGAAATCCAGGGCGAATTCTTCCCCGGTACGCCCGGCGATGACAGCATCACCGGCACAGTCGCCGTCGATACGATCGAGGGCGGCGAGGGCGACGATACGCTCGAAGGCATCAACGGCAATGACGAGATTTCCGGCGGCGCGGGCAATGACATCCTCGTCGGCGGCGCCGGCGACGATACGCTGGATGGCGGCGAGGGCATCGATATCGCCCGCTTTCGCGGTTTCTTCGACGATTATGTGATCACTGAAGACGCGGTGGACGGCACCGTCACGGTGGTCGATGCCAATCCCAATGATGCGGATGACGGCACCGATATTCTGACCAATATCAGGGTTCTCGAATTCGCCGATAAATCCATCGCTTTCCCCAATGCCCTGCCGGTCGGCGATGCGTTCAGCGCGACGACGGAAGAAGACACGGTCATCGATATCCCGGTCGCCGATCTGCTGGCAGGCGATAGCGATGATGACGGCGATCCGCTGTCGATTATCGGCGTCACGACCGATGTCGGCGGCACCGTGTCCCTGATCAATGGCGGCGAGACGGTCCGCTTCCAGCCGGAAAGCAATTTCAACGGCAGCGCGCGTTTCTTCTATACGCTGAGCGATCAGCCCGAGGGGTTTATCGGTTTTGCCGAAGTCGAGGTGCCTGTCACTGTCGACGTGACCCCGGTCAACGATCCGCCGGTCGCTCGGACCGACAGCTTCTCGATCACCGAAGACGACACGGTGAGCGGTAATCTGCTTGCCGACAACGGCAATGGGATCGATTTCGATGTCGAAGACAGCCCGCTGACGGTGACCGCCATCAACGGCGTGCCGCTTGTCGACGGCGCCGAGATCACCTTGCCGGGCGGCGATTTGCTGACCGTGGGTGAGGATGGCAGCTTCGCTTACGACCCGAATGACGCCTTCGATTTCCTGAATACCGGCAGCTCGAGCAGCCAATCCTTCAGCTATACGGTCAGCGACGGCGATGCGGAAAGCACCGCATCGGCCTTCATCTCGATTTCCGGCATTACCGATGCCGCGATCGACGTCATCAATGTCAAGGGGCCGGCGCTGCTCGATGATCTGGTCGGCAGCAGCCTGACCTATACGCTGACCAATCCGGGCGACAAGCCGGTGACCGGCACCGGCACTGTCGGGCTCTATGTCTCCGACGACACGGTTTTCGGCAATGGCGACGATCAGCTGATCACGACCCGTGCGGTCGACTTCGACGGCAAAAGCCCTGCCGGTGAAAGCACCTTCGCGCCCGGCGAGGCGGTGAACGGAACCTTCAGCATCCCGGCCTCGCTCAGCCGCTCGCTCGATTTCGGTGCCTATACGCTGTTCGTGCTCGCCGACATCACGGCGACGGATGGCGGCACGGATCTGGCCGATATCGGCGCGGCAACGGGAACGGCTCTGCGCCAGCCCGGCTATGAGGCGGATATCGAGATCACCACCCCGGATGACCGCCTGTTCGCGGTAGGGGAGACGGTCTCCTTTACCGGCAGCGCGATCAGCACCGCAGACGGCACGGCCGTGCCGCTTGTGCCGGTGCGCATCTCAGTGCTGCGCGACGGGACGATAGAGCAGACATTCCAGGTCACGACCGACAGCAGCGGCGATTTCACCTTCGACTACAAAGCCTTCCTCGGCAGCGGCGGCGATTACGAGATTACCGCCACGCATCCGGATTTCGCCGATGAGCCGCCCGCCCCGGAGGAGGATTTCTCCGTCCTCGCGCTGAACCTTCAGCAGCGCAATATCGAGGTCAACACACTCGGCAGCCTGCTCAGCACCGGCACGCTGACGCTGACCAATGAAGGTTCATCGCCGATCACCGGACTCAGCTTCAGCGTCGTGGAGCTGGATGAGGACGGCAAATTTACCGGCCAGGCACCGCAGGGCGGCTGGGCGTTCGACCTGCCCGGCCTGCCGGATGCGATTGCCGGCGGTCAGACGATTTCGGTCCCTTATCAGATCACCTCGCCGAATCAGGTCGCCTCTCAGGATTTCGGCCTGACGATCCTGGGCGATGAGGGTGTGGCCGACAGCGCCAATTTCTTTGTCGAGGTCGGTAATTCCCAGCCTGAAATCGAGGGCCTTCCCGGCCAGCTGACCGTCGGTCTGGTCAGCGGGATCGAGCGGGATGAGATTATCGAATTCGACATCGTCAACACCGGCCAGAGCCCCGCCTATAACGTCACGATCGAGCTGCCCGGCGGCGAGGACTTCGAGTGGCTGACCTTTATCGAGGGACAAAAGGAGCTCGATCTCGGCACGATCGAGGGCGGCGAAGCGGTCACCCTGCGCCTCGCGGCCGATCTGCACCGCGATGCCGCCGATCCCGACGCCAATGGCGGCGACACCAATGATGACGGTGTCCGTGATGTCGAACTCGGCGTCTATTTCAGCCCGCCCGGCGGCGGCTTTGTCGTCGAATGGGAGACGGTGCCGAATTCCGACGGCGTCAGTGCCGATGAATTCGATTTCACCCGGCTGCCCTTCAATTTCGATGTCGATTCCAACGCCACCGGTAATCTCGATCTGCGGATCACCGATGAGCTGACCTATTTCACCGAAGGCGCGGAGCCGACGGTATCCGACGCGGTGATCCGCATTATCGACAACGCAACCGGCCAGCAAATTGCGCGCATTGATACCGACCAGGAAGGTCAGCTTGCCAATGTGATGCCGAATGAGGAGATGGACGGCGCCGACGCCATCAATGTGACCATCGACCCTGATAATGAAGGTCAGCAGGGCGAAATCCTTGTCGAGAACCTGCCCGAGGGCAATTACTCGATCACCATCACCTCAGAAGATCACACCACCTACAACAACAATTTCTCGATCGGCGGCAGTTCGACCACGAGCTTTGAAGCCTTCATGCCGCTCGAGATCGTCACCTATAACTGGACGGTCACGCCGACCCAGGTCGAAGACCGCCTGCGCATCACGGTCGAAACGGAATTCGAGACCGATGTGCCGCTGCCGGTCGTGGTGATGGAACCGCCGGTGCTTGAAATCGCCGATATGGAGCCGGGCGAAGAGCAGATCATCGACGTGACGGTGACCAATCACGGCTTCATCTCCGTTCAGGATGTGGTGCTCGATTACCCGAGCCCGCCCGGCTATGTCGTGGTGCCGGCGACGAATTTGCTGCCCGAGCTCGGCGCTCAGACTGTCGAAACGATCCCGGTTTTCGTGCGAAAGCTTGAGCCGGACGAAGAGCCGGGCGACGTTTTCGACGTCAACACGCATTTCCCGGATCGTCCGGATCTGCCGTTCCCGAATACGCCGTTCAGCGACGACCCCGGCAGTCCCGGCGGCGGAACCGGCTGTCAGCCCAGCATCTCCTATCGCTATGAATGCGGCCCGCACACCAATTACCGCTGGGATGCGGTCGCCTATGATGTGCCCTGCGGCCCCGTCGGCGGCGGCGGTGTCGGCACCACCGGCGGCGGTGGCGGCGGTGGCGTCGGCGGCGGTGGCGGCGGGATCATCCAGCCGACCGGCTGGAACATCTTGCCGGGTCGCTCGACGCCGCGTGAACGGCCCGATCCCGAGCCGGGCGTCAATTACCGACCGAAGCCGGAAGAGAAATTTCAGCCTGATCCCTGCGGCCCGGCAAACCCCGGTGACCCTGACGGCCCGGGAGGGGAAGGTGTGCCCGTCGGTCCCGGCGAAGATCCGTTACCCTGCTGGTTGCCGATTGCGGTGAAGGCGGGCGGCGGTCTGCTGGCGGCGGCGGCGCTCGGCTCCAGCCTGCCTTTCGCGGTTACCGGCGTGCTTGCCGGCTCGGCCCTGGCGGCGGCAGGCGATTTTGTTCTCAGCGGCGGGCTCAGCGGTAATCCGAGCGGCGGTGCGTCGGCAGCGGCCAGTACCATGGCGCAAGGCGTAGGCACCAGTATCGCTTCCGGTATCCTGTCCGATTTCGCCGATAGTCCCAGCCTCGGCGGGGCGACGCTCGGCACCCTCGCCAAGGGCCTTTTCGGCGCCTTTGCCACCGGTCTGATCGTGGGTGACCTGATCGGCGATATCGCCGATTGTGTCTCCTCCGGCGGTACCATACCGGCCGGCGGTTTCAGTGACTCGCTGCTCGGCAGCGGTTCCGAAGACGTCATCGGCCAGGTGCTGAGCGAGAGCAATGCGGCCGGCAAGGAGGAGATGGCCGAGGATGATGATTGCGGCTGTGCGGCAGCGGCCGCCGCGGCCGTGGCGGCGGCGCAGGAAGACGGCACGATTTACGACACCTCCTTGCCCGCGCCCGAAACGCTCGGTTTCAACGCCGGCGTCCTGAATGAGGACGGTGTCGACCTTGATCATGTCGAATCGATCCTGGGCACCCGTTTCGACGGTCTGCTCGACGTCCAGGAATATTCGATCCGGATGCTGAACTATCTGGATTATCTCGAATATTATATCGGCGATCTTGCCGTCTTCGACACATTGGACGGCGAGGCTCTCGAAGACTTCTTCAATGATGTCGCCGATGCCTATGGCGCCGCCAATATCGCGATAGAAGCCGGGCAGTTCGCGCCGCGCATCGTCGCCGATCCGCCGCCGACCGACCCGGCCGATCCGCAGACCTATACCTTCACCAACAGCGCCGGGCAGCAGGTCCCGTTGCGGGTGCCTGATGACTGGTCCCAGGGCGTGCTGGAGGATTTTGTCGCGCGCTTCAACCGGACCATGGATTACTGGGATCAGGGCAAGACGACGCTGGATGACCTGTCCGCCGGGGAAAGCACCGATTTCCTCGCCATGGATGTGCTGATCGAATTGCAGGAGCGGATCACCGGTCCGCTGCTGGCCGAGGGCAGCAGCTTCGACAATCCGGTCCTGGCCGATCCGGGCATTGCCGAAGACATCGCCGCCTATGATCAGAGCGTCTTCAACAATGTTCTGGAATTCCAGAGCGAATTGCTGATCGAGCAGCAGAAACAGATCGATGGTGTCTGTGCCACGATCCGGTTGCGGGTCGAGCAGGATGTGGTGATGAGCCGGGATGCCTTCCTCGGCAGCCTGATCATCGAGACCTTCGACAATCACGGCATCTCCGATGTCGATCTCGACATTGTGATCTATGATTCCGAAGGGGTCGAGGTGAATGATGCCGGGGTGTTCGGCGCGTCGCCGACCTTCCTGTCGACCAATAATGTCAGCTCCCTGTCGCCGACCAATAATGCGGCCTTGCTCGACGGCGAGGTCGATCTCAGCACCAATGACGAGCTGACCGCAGAATTCACCTTCGTGCCGACATTGCTGGCTGCTCAGGACGGCCCGGAGACTTACAGCATCGGCGGGTCGCTCAGCTATATCGACGAAAGCAGCGGCGAACGGATCAATATCACGCTCGATCCGGTCAGCGTCGACGTGTTGCCGCAGCCGGAAATCCAGCTCCGCTATTTCTGGGAACGTGATGCGATCGGTGACGATCCGTTCACCAATGACCTTGATCTGACAACGACCGACGATATCGAGGAATCGGTGCCCTTCGCGCTGGGCGTTCAGGTGGTCAATGTCGGCGCCGGCAATGCCGATGACTTCCGCATCGAATCCAAACAGCCGGAAATCATCGATAATGAGAAGGGCCTGTTCGTCGATTTTGAAATCGTCGAATCCCAGGTCGACGACCAGCAGGTTCAATCCGACCGTCTGGTGATCGATTTCGGTACGCTGGAGGCCAACAGTTCACGCACCGGCGTCTGGTTCCTCGAATCGAGCCTGCAGGGCAAGTTCATCGAATACGAGGCGCGGTTTACGCACCTCAATCCGCTGGGGCTGGCCTCGATTTCATCGATCAATGCCGGTGAGGCCGCGCTGCCCGCCGATCAGGAGGAAGGCCAGGGCGAGATTGTTCAGCCGGAGCTTGAGGCGCTGTCGCTGGTCACCGACGTGGTCATCCACGAGTTGATCAGGGCCAGCGATTTCAATGGCGACGGCATTGTCGATTTCTTCGCCAATGACCTCGCCAGCCCGATCGACGGCACGCCGCTGGGCGGTCCGCTGCTGAATTTCGATACGCCCGATACATTGTATTTTTCGGGCGAGGTTGTGACCAATGCGGATGCCGGGCTGAATGTCGAGCTGGCTCTGATTGAAACCACGGGTAACGAATTCTATCGCGGTCCGGCCGTGATCTCGGTGCCGCGCGATGAGGACGGCAACGGCGTCAATGATGTCGGTATTGTACCGCGTCAGGGTGAGCCGCTGCGCTATGATCTGTTCATCCCCAAGGATGATGACGGCTCGCCGATCCTGACGCCGCTGGAATGGGGCTATATCAACGTCCTGTTCAACATGCCTTTCGGTTTCGAGATCGCCGATATTCAGCGCGCCTCGGACGGGTCGTCGCTGCTCGAAGGCCAGTATTGGACGACTGACCGGACCTTCAGCAATCTGCGGGTGCGGCCGACGGTCGAGGATCGGCTGCATATCGCCGCAGATGATCTGTCCGACCTTATCGTTGTTCTCGAGCCCTCGGATGATAGTGCGCCGGTGGCGCTGGATGATGCGCTGACCACCGATGAACGAACCCTTCTCAGCACCAGCCTGTTCGCCGACAATGGCGGCGGTTCGGATTTCGATCTTGAGAACGATCCGTTCGTTGTCGATGTCTACGGCAAGGACGCGACCCCGGCAGGCACGCCGGTCGCCTTGCCGCAGGGCGGCATGGTCACGATCGATGCCGACGGCAATCTGACTTTCGACCCGAACGGTGATTTCGATTTCCTTGCCGATGGGCAATCCGAGGAGGTCACCTTCAATTACCGGATCAAGGATGCGGCAAACGGTCTGTCGGCTCCGGAAAGTGTGGGGTCGGTGACAATCATTGTTGCCGGTCTTGAGGAAGGCATCGGCCTCAACGATAGCTTTGAGGTCGATGAGGATGTGCTGCTCGAAGACGCCGATATGGCGGAGAATGACAGCACCGTCGTCGGCGTCTTCGAGCCGGTAACGGTGACCAAGATCAATGGCGTCGATATTCCGGCCGGCGAATCCGTCGTCAACCTGCCTTCCGGCGCGATCCTGACGGTCAATTCGGACGGCACCTTCGACTATGACCAGAACGGCACTTTCGAGCTTCTGAATGACGGCGAGACCGATACCGACAGCTTCACCTATGACATTGTTGACAAATTCGGCCTGACCGGCAGCGCGACCGTCACCATCACGATTAACGGGGTGACCGATGCGCCGTTGCTCGACGCGGTGGACGATAACCCGGCGGGAACGGATGAGGACACCGCCACGATTGTTGATGTCCTGGCCAATGATCTGCCCGATAGCGGCCTGACGATCAGTCGGATCGACGGCACGGCGATCGGCGAGGGCGAATGGCGCGAGCTTGCGGGCGGCGGCAAAGGGAAATTGGATTTTGACCTTGGCCGGACCGTGATTTTCTTTGATCCGGCGGGCGATTTCGATGCCCTTGACCAGGATGAAATCGGGGCGCCCGTCACCTTTACGTACACCGTGACCGACGGCACCGACGAGGACAGCGCGACCGTCACCATCCCGATGACCGGCGTGAATGACGCGCCCGTTGCGGTCGATGACGACGGCGGTACGACGCCGTTCAACACCCCGGCCGTGATCAATGTCCGGATCAATGATTTCGATCCTGATGCCGGTGATGACCTTGCGTCGCTTGACGTCGGTGTCGACGGGTCCACGGCGCTGGGCGGCAGCGTCGTCGTCGATCCTCTCACTCAGGAAATCACCTATACGCCGCCGATCCTGCTGACCGGCGGAGGCACCGACAGCTTCAGCTACACGCTGACCGACCCGCTGGGCGCCCAGGATACGGCCCTTGTGACGATTACCGTTGAGGCGGCGACCCTGCCGCCGGCAACCGACGGTGATGACCGGATTCGCGGCGATGGCAGCGATGAGATCATTGACGGGCTCGCCGGGGACGATCTGATCCGCGGCGGCGGCGGCAACGACACCCTGATCGGCGGGCTGGGCGAGGATAATGTCCGCGGCGAGAACGGCGACGATTTGCTGATCTATGACGCGCGTGATCCGGCCGAGCTCAGCGATTTCGACGTCATCGACGGCGGCGCCGGAAGCGACACCCTGCTGATCGAGCTGACCGCAGCGCAATGGGGTAACGGTGCCAGTGATATCGCGCAGGCGCTGGAGGCTTTTGTCGACAGCGGTTTCGAGCGGACGCTGTTCGATACCGCAACGCTCAATCTCGGGGTCGACAATGTCGAGGCCCTGCAGGTGTCGGTCGACGGTGTCCTGCAGCTCGATCCCTTCGCCTGATGTCTGAGGGAAAACGGATATTTTTCTGGTGATCGGGGCTGGTTAGCTGTTGTCGGTTTTGTTAGAGTTATGTTAAACAGATCACACTCGGTGCACGCGGGCATAGGAGTCGGGAGAGTGAAAATGATCAGGCCAGTTGGGTTCGGAGCGGTACTGACAGCGTTGCTGTCATCATCGGCATTGTCGGCGCCGATCATTAATGCAGCGGCGGACAGAGCCGCTTTCCAGAGCGGTCAGGGCGCCAATCTGGTCCAGACATTCGATTTCGATGGCGAGGTATCGGACCGCGCCTTCAGTCCTTCCGAGATCCCGAACCTCACCTTCAGTTCGGCCGATTCCGGTTTCAACCCGCGAATCGACACTTTCGGCGGTGCGACGCCGTTCCTGTATGATGACCCGATCAACAATCCCGGCAACGTCCCCTCGAACCGTCCGGTGCGGATTGACCTCGCGGCGGATGTTGAGGCGATCGGATTCTCCTGGGCGACGGATTTCGACACCCGTGTGGACGGTGGCCTGAATGTTGAAGTGGTCAACAGCGCCGGAACCGTTTTGAACTCTCTGACGCTCGGCGGCGCGTCCGTCGATCAGTCGTTTTTTCCCGATGATCTGCCTGGCGGTTCGGGGTTCGACAATTTCGCGACGATCACCGGTCTGCGTGATCTTGCCGATGATGCTGTTGCCATCCTGTTGACGCCGACAGGCACCGGTATCGATCAGAGCAGTGAAGGTGCCGATTTTGTCGCGCTCGACAATATCGTGGTGTCGAATTTCCAGGACGTGCCGCGCAGCGAGCTGAATGTCGGCCCTGTTCTCGTCGGCAGAACAGGTACCGAGACAGAGCAGATCAGTTCGGGTAGCGGCCGGGTGCCAAACGCTTTTGAAGATGACGGCGATGGCCAGTTCGACGTCGGTAGCGGTAAAGGCGTGTTCGATACGGCCGGCGGGCCGCATGAATTCGAGGTGGAGTTTTCCCCCGAAATCAGAACGGAAATAACCCCGGCGAATGGTGTTCTGGCGATTGAGGACCAGGACGGCAATCCGATCCAGTATTTCGATGTTACGGGCACCGCTGTCGCGCCGGTCGCGGAGGTGAGCGTCGAATATGTAACCCAACCGTTTTTTCAAAATCCCCTTCTTCCTCCTCCGCCGACGCTCGAGTTGAAGCTGAGCGAAGATCAATATGCTGAAAGTCGTGGTGAAGACGCCACAAGACAAATTATTAATCTCGGCTTTCTTAGGGTTGGCCAAGAGATCGACCTGGATTTCATCATCAGCAATATCGGCGATGGAAACCTGGCTGATTTGGATTTGGGCGACCTGTTCGGTAATTTGACCGGTGCCGGGAGCAATGATGTCTTTCGTCTGACGTCTTTGGGCTCGTCTTTTCAGCTTCGTGATGCAACCGACGCTGGTGGGGCCCAGGATCAATCCATCACTTTGACATTCGGTATTAATTCAACACTCAACCCGTTTACTTTGTCAGACTTCCAATCGACCGAGGTCGATCTGTTCTTTGCGAATGGGAGCCCGGACGGAACCAATGATAACGCCTATGCTCTGTTCGACATCCAGGCGAATTTTATCACGGGGTTCTTTGGGCTGACCGGCTTTGGGCTGGAGGCACCGCCGGCACCGAATCGGGGCCCTAAGGACGGTGTTATCAACGTAAACACCCAGGTTGAGGGCTTTACGCTCGATGATGAGCAGAATTTCTCCCTAGAAGTTACCAACGAGCCCCTCGGTTCAGCACCCCCGGACTTCAACGGTGGTGGTTCGGAAGACAGCCTGCGCGATCTCTTCGTGCAAGGCATGGACGGCAGCCAGACTGACCCCGATCCGCTGACGCTCACACTATTATCGGCGAATATTGCCGGCGACGATGCCGATAATGCTGATGTGCTCGGTGTCAGCGGCTACCGTATCCTGGATGAACTGGGCGAGGAAATCAGCTCCGTCTTGTTCGATACGCCGCGCGAAGAGGACATTCTCGAGGGTGGAGAGATTGCTCTATTGCCGGAATGGAGCGTGGTCTTCGACTTCGCCTTCAATCTGTCCAGCGGTGATTTCGCCTCGGTTGTTGCCGGGGGGCTGGACCTGCGGCTGGATCTGGTGACAGATTTCGGCGCTTCCGCCGTCGGCCTCGAGGGAAACACCTTGTCGATCGGGTTGGACTTCACAGCCATTCCGGGACCGGGGGCGTTTGCCTTGCTCGGGCCGGCTTTGGGCGCTTTGTTGTGGCGCCGACGCAAAGCGTGACGCCATAGCGAATTAAAAAAGCGGGTTTTATTGGCCCGCTTTTTTTCATGGTCGAAAACGTCACCGTTACCTACGTCGCCTCGGCGGTATCGATACCATCCTCACGCGCGGCAGTCTGAGGCGCTTCGCCGGCTACGGCCAGATCCTCATCACCGGCGGCAACGTCCTCCCCTAGATCAGCCTTGCTGTCCATTCCTTCATCCGGCTTGTCCGGTTTCTGCTGTTCGCGCTCCTTCATAACCTTTTGAATACGCTCGACAATACCGGGGATGTACTCACCGTCCGGCTTTTTCCAGGACCAGCCGTCATACATGCGGCGATAGGCTTGTGCGGTACCGATATCGTACAGGGCGTTATAGGCGGTGATGCGGTGATGCGTCGGCGGCGGCTCCGTGCTGTTCGCCGGATTGCCTGAGGGGTCGGGCCGAGGGCCGCCATTGGCGAGATCTTCGACAAGGCCGATATGAAAGGGCAACAGCCGGTCGAGCGCATAGCGCTCCAGCACCGTGCGCCGCGCCGCGCGCCGCAATTCGACATAATTGCCGGGTTTCTCGATGGCATCCGCTACCTTGTCGGCCAGTGCTTCGGCATCGAAGAAATCGGTCAGCAGGCCGTTGACCCCATCCTCGATCACCTCGCGCACCGGCGGTGTATCGGAGCCGATGATCAGACACCCGGCCGCCATCGCCTCAAGCATCGACCAGGACAGGACGAAGGGCACGGTCAAATAAATGTGCGCCGCCGAAAGCTGCATCATGCGGACCATCTGCGCATGCGGCAAGCGCCCGACGAAATGGATGCGCTCGGGATCGAGATCGACTTCCTGTCGCATCAATTGCCGGTAATGGACCCCCGGCGGCAGCTTGCGCCCATAGCTGACCTCATCCGAGCCGATACAGACGATCCGGCAATTAGGCCGTTTTTTCAGCAGGATTTCGGCTGCCCGCATGAAGGTCGGAAAGCCGCGAAAAGGTTCAAAATTGCGCGACACATAGGTGACGACCTCGTCGCCCGGTTTGAAGCTCGGCCCGTTTTCTCCGAATTGCACGCCGCGCCGGGTTGTCGCCGGCCGCACCGCCTCGGTGTCGACGCCGTCATGCAGCAGACTCATCTTGCTGCGCCATTCCGGCGGGTGTCGCAGATATTGGAAATAGGTCGGGGTGATGCCCCAATCGGAATAGGTCAGATTGAGCAGATGCTGGGCGTTCAGCGTTCGGGTCCGCGCCTGCGCATCCATATCGAGTTCTTCGCCCGGCAAGAAATTGCTGCCGGTGTGGTCAACACCGTAGAAATACTCGAAGAAGCTCAGGATCGGCGTATCAGGATAGACATCCTTGAGATACAGCCCCTGACCCCAGCCGAGATGACCGATGATGACATCGGGGGTAAACCCGCCTTGCTTGAGGCGACGACACAGGCGGAACAGCTCCTGGCTGAGATAAGCGGAACGCTGCAGCGGGCGGACATAACGATGCACGCCGCTCTCGTCTTTTGCCGGCGGCTGATAGGTGATCTTTTTGACGCCGGGCAGGGTTCTGTCGACCCGCGCCTCGGTCAGGAAAACGACCTGATGACCCGGCCGCCGCGCCAGCTCTACCGCCAGGTGCTTGTACTGCCCGGGCATGTTGGGGTGTAGAAATAACAGGCGCATGATCCGCCATCCTCCATGTCAGCGCTGGCAGGGTTAGAGCATCTTAGCCCGCCGCCGGTCCAGTCCCCGGCGCGGATCAAGCCGGTCGCTGAGTCCATCGCCCAGCAGGTTGAGGCCGAGCACCGTGCAGGCGATCGCAAGGCCGGGGAAGATCACCGCCCAGGGGGCGAACCAGATCAGCGTTTGACCGTCGAACAGCATCCGCCCCCAGCTTACCGCGGGCGGCTGGGCACCGAGCCCGACAAAGGAAAGTCCGGCTTCGGCGATAATGCCGAGCGAAAATTGGATGGTCGCCTGAACAATCAGCAAATTGGCGATATTCGGCAGGATGTGCTGGACGGAAATCAATGCCTTGTCCTTGCCGATCATCCGGGCCGCCCGGATGAAATCCCGCTGCCAGAGAGACAGGGCCGCGCCGCGCGCCACACGGGCGAAGACCGGAATGTTGAAAATGCCGATGGCGATGATCGCATTGACCGCGCCGGCACCGAAAACGGCGGTGATCATGATCGCCAGGATCAGCGCCGGAAAGGCGAAAATCACATCATTCAGACGCGAGACGGCATCGTCGAGCCATGAACCGCGCAGCGCCGCGGCGGCGAGGCCGAGCGGAATGCCGATCCCGGCGCCGATCACGACCGCAATCAGCGCGACGGCGATCGACGTTTGGGCGCCGATCATGATCATCGACAGGACATCCCGGCCGAAATGATCGGTACCCAGCGGATGCGCCGGTGAGGGCGGCAGAAGCCGGTCCCCGATGTCCAGCAGGGCGACGTCATACGGTGTCCAGACCAGCGACAGCAGCGCCGCCAGAACAAAGACACCGGCAAGGCTCGCGCCGATCCCCAGCTGAAGCATCCCGGGCCTAGCCATCGCGATCACGCTCCCGCAACCTCGGGTCGGTGACGGCATAGGCCATGTCGGTCAGGAAGGTCACCGCGATGACGGCGAATACCAGGACCATGATGACGCCCTGCACGGTGATCAGATCCCGCTGCACGATCGCCTGAAAGGCAAGCCGTCCCAGCCCGGGCAGGAAGAAGATGTTCTCAATGATGATGCCGCCCGCAAGCAGAAAGGCGAATTGCAGGCCGATGATCGTCAGCACCGGAATCAGCGCATTGCGCAGGCCATGGGCCCAGACAACCGCGATCGACGAGAGTCCCTTGGCGCGTGCAGTGCGGATGTAATCTTCGGTCAGCGCCTCTTGCAGGGCTGATCGCATGATCCGTGCGAGGATCGCGGCCTGCGGCAGGGCGAGGGCGAAGGCCGGCAGCGTCAGGGACAACACAATGGCGGCAGGCCCCGCCTGCCAGCCTGGAAAACCACCGGGCGGCAGCCAATCGAGCGTGGTCGAGAAAAGCAGCACCAGCAGGATGGCGATCCAGAAATTGGGCACCGCGATGCCGAGTTGGCTGATGCCCATAATGCCGATATCCAGCGGCGCGCCCTGTCGCAACGCGGCGACCGCGCCAAGCGGCAAACCGATGATCACAGACAGCGTCAGCGCATAAACCGTCAGCGGCAGGGTGACGGCCATCCTTTCCAGAATCAGCTGTGCGACAGGGACGCGATAGGTGAAGCTGGTACCGAAATCTCCCGTCAGCATGCCGCCGAGCCAGGCGAAATAACGGCTCACCGGATCGCCGCCCAGCCCGAGCTCCTGCCTTAGCGCAGCGACGGCCTCGGGCGTGGCGTTGAGCCCCAGCATGAACTGCGCCGTGTCTCCGGGGACCAGCGCAAGCATGACAAAGACAACAATACTGGCCACCAGAAGGGTCAGTCCCAGCGAAACGGCGCGACCGAGCAGATAGCTGCCCATCAGCCGCCGGGCGTTGTATCGGCCTGCCAGCGCACGCTGCGCAGATCATTGGCCTGAACCGGTGCGTGGCGCCACAGGCCGGAAAGTCGCCGGTCCCACACGCTCAGCTTCGGTAGCTGCGCCAGGAAAACATTGACGGCGTCATCGCTCAGTATCCGCTGCGCCTCTTGCAGCAGGGCATCGCGCTCCGGCCCGTCCGCGGTGGCATCAAGACGCGCAATCAGCTCCCGGAATCGCGCATTATCATAGCCGAAATAATAATCCGGCCGTGCATAGATGCCGATATCGCGCGGCTCGGTATGGGCGATAATGGTCATGTCGAAATCATGCTGAATGAAAACGCGGTCGAGCCATTGCGCCCATTCCAGCGCCTCGATACGGACCTCGACGCCGACATCGCGGAGCTGGGCGGCGATCAGTTCACCGCTGCGCCGCGCATAGCTGGGCGGCGGCAAGGCCAGTCTGAGACTCAGAGTTTCGGCACCGGTCGCGTCAAGCAGCAGGGCGCGCGAGCGCTTCGGATCATGCGCGTAGCGATCCGCCAGATCGAGCGCAGCCGGATGATATGGCGGAAAATGCGTGCCGATAGCTATGCCGTGGCCGAACAGCGCCCCCTCGATCACCGCCTGCTTGTCAATCGCATGGCTGAGCGCGCGCCGAACGCGGATGTCGCTTAACGCCGGATGTCGGTGGTTCAACGCCAGGATCATCTCACCCTCCGTCGCCCCGCGCGCCACGGTCAGCTCCGGATCCTGTTCCAGCAGGGCAATCGTCTCTGGCGCCGGGAAATTGGCGAAACCGTCGACGATGCCGGCCTTGACGGAGGCAAAGGCCGCGCTGGGTTCGGAGATGAATTGAAAACGGACCGCCGACAGCGCCGGCTGCGGTCCCCAATAATCATCCCAGCGCTGCAGCCGGATGCGGTCGCCCCGGCGCCAGCGTTGAAAGCGAAAGGGGCCGGTGCCGACCGGGGAGACGCGATTGCCCGCCGCGCTCTCCGGTGCGACCATCACCGCATCGCCGAGGCCGAGAACAAACAGCAGATCGCCGTGGGGGCGGCTGAGCCTCAGCCGGACAGTCAGAGGATCGACGATCTCTACGGTCTCAATAGCCTCGAACAGCGCCTTTTGTGCGTTGACGGAATCAGCAGCGCGGATGCGATCAAGGCTGAATTTGACGTCCGACGCGTCGAAAACCGTACCATCATGGAAGGCGACATCCGGCTGGAGACGAAAGGTATATAACAGCCCGTCTTCCGAAATCTGCCAATCGCGCGCCAAAGCCGGCTTTACGCCGCCATCCTCGGCGATGCGGGTGAGGCCCTCAAAAATGTTCGCATAGACGACTTCATCAATCGCTTCGGCCGCCCCCGCGGTCGGGTCGAGATGCGGCGGTTCCAGCACCATGCCGAGGATGAGATCGTCCCGAGCCGCGGCAATGCCGCTCAGGAACAGCAGCAAAAGGACAATGGCAGAAATCTGCATTGCGCTTTGAAAGCTACAGCCGGGGATTTGTCGGACCGGTCGCGCCAGTCGTCGACAAGGGTCCTTCAGGCCGAGCCGGGTGATCCAGGCCGAGATATGACCGCGCTTGTGCGGCGAGCGGCAAAAGCGGCTGGTCGCTGTCCAGCCTTTGCCAGTCAATCGGTCTTTCCATGCCGCGGTCGATCTGCACTCTGGCGACCGCGACGGTGGCGTCTGAAACATCATTGTCCTGCTCGGTCCGGGCGGCAACGCGGTCGAGCTGGACCTCGGGGTCGAGATCGAGCCACAACCCCGAAAAGCGCGCCTTCTCCCGGCTCGCAACCGCTTCAATCTCAAGCCGGTCGACTGCCCTGGTGAAGGTGGCATCGCAGATCACCGTTTTTCCCTCAGACAGAGCCTGGGCCGCAAGCCGCTGCATCTCCCGATAGGTGCGGTCTCCCCAATCGCCCCGATAGGCATCGGGCGGCAATCGGTCCGTCGGCTTCCATTCAGTGATGCCGGCCTCGGCAAAATACAGTGCCTTGCGAAATATATCGCTGTTCAAATGAACCGCTGCCCCGCCGGTCAACCGGCCAGTCATCCCGCCGGTCAAGCCATCGGTAAGGGCGCGGGCGAGGCTGCTTTTCCCGGTACCGGACAATCCGGCGATGGCGATCAGATGCGCTGCCATGATCTGGGTGTGTCTCCATATCGGTGCGACGGATCCTGAGCACGCCCGAAAGACGCGTCAATGTCCGCCTGTCAGAAGGGCTCGCGTTGTCATCGCCATGACCTGGGCCGCTTGAACCATGTCCTCGATACCGACCCATTCATCGGGCTGATGCGCCAGGTCGAGCACCCCCGGCCCATAAGCAATGCAATCCTTCAGCTTGCCGATGCGGTCGATATGCTTCTGATCATAGCTGCCGGGCGAGCAGACCAGCTCGGCCGGTTTGCCGAGTACGGCTTCAACAGCAGCGGCGGTCTCGGTGACCACCGGCGCGGCGGGATCGGTCATGCTGGGGATGACCTGGAACAGATCCCTCAGCTCATAGGAAAAATCGGGGCGTTCGACAGCCAATTTGTCGAGCAGATCGGCGACCTCGCCGCGCACCTGCTCGACGCTTTCCTCGATCAGGAAACGCCGATCGACCACCATGCGGCAGGAATCCGGTACGCAGGGGCTGGGCAGCCCGTCATGGCCCTCATTCTGGCCGCCATGGATCGAGTTGATGTTCAGGGTCGATTGCTTGGCTCCTTCGGGGACCACCGGCATTTCAGTCTGCCGTGCCGCCAGCGCCGGGAACAACTCGCTTTCAAACCGCTCGATCACCGCTCCCATATGGCGCACGGCACAATCGCCGAGAAAGGGCATCGAGCCGTGGGCGATCCGTCCGCGGGTTTCGATCTCGCCCCACCAGACACCGCGATGGCCGATGCAGACGCGGTCCTTGTTCAGCGGTTCGGGGATGATGACGTTATCGACCCGGGGCTTTGAGAAAAAGCCGCGCTCGGCGAGATAGGCGACACCGCCATAGCCGCCGGATTCTTCATCGCCGGTTCCCGATATCTCAATGGCGCCGGGCAGGTCGATGCCGCTGTCAATCAGGGCCTCGACCGCGATGATCGCGCTGGCGAGGCCGCCCTTCATATCGCAGGCGCCGCGACCGTAAATCCTTCCGTCCTCTACAGTTCCGGCGAAGGGGTCTCGGCTCCACCCATGTCCCACCTCGACGACATCGATATGCCCGTTGAAATGGACGCACGGTCCCGGTCGGGATCCTTCCCAGCGGGCGATGACGTTCCAGCGCGGATAGGCGGCACTGTCCCCGGGCGTGCCGGTCGCGTGAACATAGTCCAGCTGAAAGCCGCGTCGTGCAAGGCGGGCGCCCAGATAATCGCAGATCTCGCGATAGCCTTCGCCCGGCGGGTTTACGGTCGGGAATCGGATCAGGTCTTGCGTCAGCGCCACCAGCTCATCGCGGCGCGCGGCAATGGTGCTGAACAGCTGTTCGCTGATCCTGTCGATGGGGCCGTCAGGCATGCAAGCCAGAGCGTTTTCGTTTGTTGTTGATCCGGTCCACCCCTGCACCCCCGCCCCGCCTCCCCTGCAAGTATCCTGTCTGGGGAGGCGGGGCGGGGGTGCAGGGGTGGACCGGAATGGTCGGAAGATGCGCTAGACTATCGCAGTCGCATACAAAGCGCGAGAGTCGGTCACCCGGCCGCTTCTCTTAACCGCTCAGTACGTCAGCCCGACCCGAATGCCGAAGGTGGCGGGTTGTTTGGGGGCGGCGACGTCGGCGCCGGGGGTGAAGAAATTGCGGGTTTCGTCGTAATCGGCGTTCAGGATATTGCGGCCCCAGAAGACCAGCTCCCAGCGTCCGTCGGCGTCGGCGATGCCGATCTGCGCATTGGCGACCCAGTAATCCTCGACCTCATAGACCGGGCCCAGCAGCGGCCGGGTGATGTTGTCGCGAAACTGGTAGTCCAGTTGCCCGGTGAAGAGATAGCGGCCGAAAACCGGACGCTGATAGATCAGCGCACCATTATAGGTGACATCGGCGATGCCGATATCCTGACCCGACCGGTCGATGAAAATCGGCGCGGCGGCGGCGGTGCTGGCCGCCAGATCGAGATCGTTGAACTCGGTATAGCTGCCGTTCTTGTAGCCCAGCGCCTGGGTGATCGTGATCTCGTCGCTGACGGTGAGGATGACATCCAGCTCAAAGCCGTAAATTTCGGCCTCAGGCGCGTTGACGATGCGGCTGACCGGTGTGTTCAGCGCGGTATCGAAGATCGCGGACTGCACCTGTTGGTCGTTATAGTCGTAGTAAAAGGCGGCGGCATTGACCCGTAAAACGCCCGGCAGCGGATCGGATTTGACGCCGATCTCATAAGCCAGCAGATCTTCGAAGGTGAACGGGTCGACCGCCGCCGGGTTCAGCGTGTTGGCTGTGGTGAAGCCGCCGGATTTGATGCCGCGGCTGAACGAGGCATAGAGAAGATAATCTTCCGTCGGGCGATATTCGATGGCGGCCTTGCCGGTCACTTCGCTGAAATCGGTGTCACGGTTTTCCAGCGTGCCGTCGACCGTACCATTGGCGAAGTTGAAGGGGCCGAAGCCGGTGGCGAAGGTGCCGAGCCCGATCAAATCGCGCTCCTCATGCTCCCAGCGGATGCCGCCGACCAGCGTGATCGTATCGGTCACGGCATAATCGGCATGGGTGTAAATGCCGATGGTTTCGACTTCCTGCGTGCTAGGCGTCGAGACGGCAAATCCGGGGCCGAAGCTGACCACGAAATCGGATTGATACAGCTCGTCGAGATCTTCTTGGCCGTAAAGCGCACCCAGGACATAATTCAGCCGGTCGGCGCTGCCTGTCAGGCGCAGCTCATGCGACATCACGTCGGCCTGGGTGGTGAAGAACACCGCTGCCGCGCCCAGCTCATTCGCGTCCCAGTCGCCGAATTCGCGCCGGTCGATCTCGTTATAGGCGCCGATATAGACAAGCTGGCCGAAGCCGAGATCCCAATCGACGGTGCCGGAAATGCCCCAGCCGTCATTGTCGCGGAAGGGCGCCGTATCGGTGTCGATGCCGACCAGATCGGCGAATTCCTGGCTCGACCCCCAGCTCGTCGAGCGGCGGCCCTGATGCACCGCTGCATTGCCGAAGGGCGAGGGGTTGAACAGCTGCAGGCCCAGATTGTCCGATTTATCGCGAAAGGCATTGCCGCGCAGCGTCACCATCAGATCCTCGGTGACATCGAATTCGACCGTCAGCCGGCCCGCCAGCCTGTCCTGATCGCCCAGCTCCCCGCCGGTTTCGCGGCTGAACTGCCAGCCGCCGCCCTGGCTGGTGCGGACTGCGCCGCGGGCGCGGATGCGGTCGGTGCCGCCGGAGAGATAACCCTCGGCCTCGAACAGGTTGAAACGACCGTATTCCAGGCTCAGCCCGGCTGCAAACTCCTCAGTCGGGCGCGCGCTGATGACCTTGACGGCGCCGCCGGTAGTATTGCGGCCATAGAGCGTGCCCTGCGGTCCGCGCAGGATTTCGACACGCTCGACATCGAACATGACGCCCTGGGTCATGATCGGCAGAGGATAGGGCACATCATCAACATAGATGCCGACCGTCGGCGCGTTATTGGTGAAGAAATCGACAAAGCCGACGCCGCGAATGCTGAATGACGGTACGCCGTTGCCGAATTGCTCCTCGACCTCGAAATTCGGCGCGAAATCTTCCAGCGCGGGGATGTCGTCGATGCCCGAGGCGAGAAGGAAATCGCCGGAAAAGGCGGTGATCGAGATGCCGACATCCTGAATCGACTGCGCCCGCCGCTGCGCCGTGACGGTGATCTCTTCAAGCGCGCGAAGTTCTGTCCGGGGCGCGTCCTGTGCAAGCGCTTCGGGGCTGCCGACGATGCTCAGCGCCGTGGCTGCGACGAGAAGGGTGGCGAAGCGGTTCCTGACCATCGGTATTCATCCCGGCTGAAGACGTCGTTACGCCCGATAAGCCGAGGGTGGATAACCGTCAAGGAAACACCCTAGTCATAGACAGTCTTTCGGCCCGTCTGCGGCAAATCTGCAACAGGACACGATTATGTCGATTACTCCACGCTCTCCAGCACCTTGCGCACCGTTGAAAACGTCCGGTCGAATTCGTCCGCGGTGCTGTCGAGGAAGGGGCAGAATTGCAGGATGTCCATCGCATTGCGGATCTGCACCCCGGCGCGGAAGCACTTGTCCAGAACCTCCAGCCCGCGGGCACCGGGGGCACCGGGCCGCGGCGCGAGTTCAACCGCGCCCATCAGGCCGAAATTGCGGATATCGATGACATGCCTGGCATCGGCCATGGCGTGGATTGCGTCCTCGAAAACGGTTTCCAGCTGTCGTGACTGGTTGAAGCTGTCCTGTTCCTCATAGGCCGCCAGCGCGCCCAGCCCGGCGGCCATGGCAAGAGGGTGACCGGAATAGGTATAGCCGTGAAAGAACTCCACGGCATGCGGCGGGCCGTGCATGAAGGCTTCGTGGATCTCGTCCTTGACCAGGACGACGCCGAGCGGCACCGCACCGTTCGTGACGCCCTTGGCGGTGGTGATCATGTCGGGGATGACGTCGAAGCGCTGCGCCGCGAAGGGCGCGCCGACACGGCCGAAGCCGGTGATCACCTCGTCGAAGATCAGCAGGATATCGTGCTGATCGCAGATCTCGCGCAGTTTCTCCAAATAGCCGATCGGCGGGATCAGAACGCCGGTCGAGCCGGCGACCGGCTCAACGATGACCGCAGCGATGTTTTCGCCGCCGACCATCATGATCTTGTTGTTCAGATCCTCGGCCAGATGCGCGCCCCATTCCGGCTGACCCCTGCTGAAGGCGTTGTGCTCAAGGTTATGCGTGGTCGGCAGATGCGAGACATTGGGGATCATCGACCCGCCATAGAGCATACGGTTGGGCGGGATGCCGCCGACCGACATGCCGCCGAAATTGACGCCGTGATAGGCGCGGACCCGGCCGACCAGGTGGGTCCGCTGCGCCTGACCGCGCTGGCGTTGATAGGCCAGCGCAATCTTCAGCGCGGTGTCGACCGCCTCGCTGCCGGAATTGGTGAAGAAAACATGCTCGATTCCCTCCGGCGCCAGCTTTGCCAGCTTATCCGCCAGTTGAAAGGCTTTGGGATGGCCCATCTGAAAGGCCGGCGCATAGTCCAGCGTCGCCGCCTGCTGCTGGATCGCGCTGACCACTTTCGGATGGCTGTGGCCCAGCCCGCATGTCCACAGCCCTGAAAACGCGTCGAGTATCTCATTGCCGTCAATATCGCGATAGTAATGGCCGGCTGCAGATTCGATCAGGCGGGGGTTCTGCTTGAAGTTCCGGTTCGAGGTAAACGCCATCCAGTAGGCGTCGAGATCGAGGGTGTTGCTGGCTGTGTCAGGCATTGGCTTCTTGTTGACTGTGGGCCGTTCCGCCCATGCTTTAGCGAGGTCAGGCGAGGAAATCGATCACCTTGTTAACGAAGGCATCAGGCGCATCCCAATGCAGGGCATGGCCGGCGCCCGCAATAACCGCGCTGCTCAAGGCGGGCAGGGCAGACAGGGATTGCTGCGCGATATGAGGCGGGAACAGCAGATCATCGCCGCCGAGCAGCAATAGCGTTGAGTGGCTTATGGCGGCGAAATCCGGCGGCGGGCCGTAAGATTTGACGGCGGCAACCTGGGCGGCGAAGGCTGCTTCCCCTTGCGGGTATGGATGGGCCTCGGCCATGGCCAGCGCGTCGTCCATGGCGCCGTCGCGGGCGAAGAAATCGCGCCCGAAAATCCACAGGAAAAAGACCGGGAGCCACTGGTCCAGCGCGCTCGCCTTGCTGCGCAGCCGCACCACCGTATCCAGCATCGCGGCATTGCGCGCATCGTCAATCACGGCCGAGGCGCAGATGACCAGCCTGTCGACCCGCTCAGGTGCCCGGGCGGCCATTTCCAGCGCCACGATGCCGCCCATCGAATGCCCCAGAACATCGGCGCGCTCGATATTCAGGGCCGACAGGATCGCCAGGCTATCCTCTGCGATCTGCGGAATCGACAGCCGGTCCAAGCCTGCCTGCGAGCGCCCGGCGCCGCGATTATCCGGCATGATCAGGCGAAAGCGCTCAGCCAGTGCCGCCCGCACCGGCTCCCAGCTCAGGCTGTCACTGGCGAGGCCCGCAATCAGCATCAGGGGCGGCGCCGCCTCGGGGCCGTCGAGTTCGACATTGATCCTGATGTCGTTGACGTTGAGCTCGGGCATGAAATCTCGCTATCTCTGCTAATCGACAAGGCAAAACATGCATGCAGACTGACAGCCTGGGCAACCCGATTACCGCCGATAACCCGGCTACGGCGGCGGCGATTGACGATTTCGTCATGGGTTTTTTGCGCTATCAGGAACGCGCGGTGAATGTGCTGGCGGCGGCCGAGGCGGATCCCGGTTGCTGCCTTGCCAATGCCTATGCGGCGCTGGTCTGGATGTTCGCTGAGGCGCCGGATGCGGCGGCAAGCGCGGCCGGATTTCTCACCAAGGCCGAAGCCGCGGCGCCGTCGGCCACCGAGCGCGAGCGGATGACCGTCGCCATGGCGCGGGCCTGGGTCGATGGCGATATACCTCAGTTGCTGGCGATCGGCGATGAGATTGCGGCCGCCGCGCCACGCGACCTCGCAATGGTCAAGCTTAGCCAGTATCACAGCTTTAACCGCGGCGACGCGCCCGCCATGCTGCGGATCGCCCATGCGGTCCATGACACCAATGCCGACCTTGCCGAAATGCACGGCATGCGCGCCTTTGCCTATGAGCAATGCCATCTCCTCGACGAGGCGGAGACCGATGCCCGCCATGCCCTTTTATTGCGCGAAAGCGAACCCTGGGCGCATCACGCACTGGCGCATGTCGCGCTTGGGCGCGGCACGATCGCCGAGGGCCGCGCCTTCATGACCGAGATGAGCCGCCACTGGACCGGTCTGAACTCTTTCATGAGCACCCATAACTGGTGGCATCTGGCGCTGTTTGCGCTGTCCCAGGGCGATGAAGCGGCGGTCCTCGATATCTATGACAACCATGTCTGGGGCATCGTCAAGGAGTATTCGCAGGACCAGATCGGCGCGGTCTCCCTGCTCGCCCGGATGGAGGCCGCCGGGATCGATGTGGGCGATCGCTGGTCCGATGTCGCTGATTATCTGGCGGGGCGCGCCGGGGATACCGTGCTACCTTTTCTGACCATGCAATATCTCTACGGCCTCGCCCGCGCCGCCCGCCCCGAAGCC
>CAZRBL010000009.1:4840-69523 GCA_964598335.1 uncultured Rhodospirillales bacterium | reverse complement strand
CCGATCATTCCGCTGCGCGCCAATATTCTGGCCCTGACCCCGATCAGCGCCTTCCGCCCCCGCCGCTGGCGCGGCGCCCTGCTGCCCGCCGGCAGCAAGATCGCCATCGAGGTGCTGGAGCCGCAAAAACGCCCCGTCAGCGCCGTCGCCGACTACACCGAAGTCCGCGACGTCCTGAAAATGGAAGTCTGGGAGGACCGCAACCGATCCATGCGCCTGTTGTTCGACCCCGAGCACAGCTTCGAGGAACGGGTCATCCGGGAGATGTTTTTGCCTTAGAGGCAAATTGGGTGGCAGGTGGCACGATTTCTGGATTGCCGCGTTGGGCCTGTCGGCCCGCCTCGCAATGACGCGCTAAGCGTCGGGCATCTCAATCCGATAACTCTCAATCACCGGATTGGCCAGCAGCCGCTCACACATCGCCGTAACCTGCCTCTCGGCTTCCTCGGCGCTGAGGCCGTCGGCGAGGGTCAGGTCGATGATCTTGCCCTGGCGGACCTGCTCTATGCCCTCGAAACCGAGACCTGCCAGCGCATGCTCTATCGCCTGGCCTTGGGGGTCGAGGACGGCGGATTTGGGCATGATGGTGACGCGGACTTTCATGGATGGTTCTCCAAAACCGTCATTGCGAGGAGCCGCAGGCGACGCGGCAATCCAGAGATACCACCAAACCGCGACATTCCTGGATTGCCGCGCCTGCTGGCGCAGGCTCGCAATGACGGGGTTTTAGGATTGTTCTCTCCTTCCGCGACATCCCGGGCTTGATGAGCCTGCCCCGGCCCGCGAGCCGGGGGGATCCATGCAGTGCCCGCAATTGACGCCATTGACCCCGGATCGCGCGGGGCGCGTCCGGGGTGACGCGGTAAAGGGAACGCCCAGGGTCGCATGCCCTTCAGCGCCGCCGCTCGCGGCCATCGGCGGGCGGGCGGAGGGGGGTGACGACGTCGCTATTGTCCTCGTTGAGAATGCCGAGGCGGCGGGCGACTTCCTGATAGGCGTCGACGACACCGCCGAGATCGAGGCGGAAGCGGTCCTTGTCGAGCTTTTCATTGGTGTTCAGATCCCACAGCCGGCAGCTATCGGGGCTGATTTCATCGGCGAGGACAAGGCGCATCTCCTCATTCTCCCAGGCGCGGCCGAATTCGAGCTTGAAGTCGATCAGGCGCAGGCCGATGCCCTGAAACAGGCCGGACAGATAGTCGTTCACCCGCAACGACAGCGACACCATCTCGTCGATTTCCGGCAGGATAGCCCAGCCGAAGGCGGTGATGTGCTCTTCGCTGACCATCGGATCGCCGAGCGCGTCATCCTTGTAATAATATTCGACGATGGCACGCGGCAGCGTCTCGCCTTCGGGAATGCCCAGCCGTTTCGACAGCGAGCCGGCGGCGACATTGCGCACCACGACCTCGATCGGGATGATCTCGACCTGACGCACCAGCTGTTCGCGCATGTTCAGGCGCCGGATGAAGTGCGTCGGCACCGCCATGCCGTTCAGCCGCTCGAACAGATAGGCGGAAATGCGGTTGTTCAGCACGCCCTTGCCGGACAGCACCGCTTCCTTCTGCTTGTTGAAGGCGGTGGTATCGTCCTTGAAATACTGGACGATGGTGCCGGGCTCCGGACCCTCATAGAGGATCTTGGCCTTGCCCTCATAAATGCGTCGCCTGCGCGTCATCGCGGGGGATTCCTGAACGGCTGTGCCCGGGGCACGGCCCGGGCACCGATAGCGTGAAAACAAAGACGCGGCGGACTCGGCCACCGCGGTTACCTGATCATAGCCCGACAGCGTGGTCAGGACAATGTATGGCGCCCACGCCTTGCCATGCATTGATCCCTTGCCGCCGCGCCGATATGACAGCCGCAACGCATTTCATCCGGCATGGAGACCGACGCAATGGCGCTCAGCGAACGCGAACAGGCATTTGAGAACCAGTTCAAGCACGACCAGGAAATCAAGTTCAGGATCGAGGCGCGCCGCGCCAAGCTGTTCGGGCTGTGGGTGGCCGAGCAGCTGGACATGCCGGCCGATGAGGCGGAAACCTACGCCCGCAGCGTTGTCGATGCCGATCTCGAGGAGCCGGGGAGCGAGGACATCCTGCGCAAGGTAGCTGCCGATCTCGAAGCGGGCAATGTCGAGATCAGTGAGCACAAGCTGCGCCGGACGATCGACGAGTTTCTCGAGCGCGCGACGCGCGAGGTGATGGAACAGGATCGCAGTTGATCGCGGCTCGGAATGATCGGTGAACTCGATCCCTTTGACGGCGTCACCGTGAAGGCGGCCCCTCAGGACGCGTCGCCCGAGAACGGCGATGAGGGCTTTGAGGCGCCGGCGCGGCTGGAGGGCTCGGAACCCGGCAAGCTGGCCGGCCTGTCCTTCATGGACCTTTATGTCCGGATCGATAAGCCCGATGAATCCCGCTTTCGGCCGGTCAAGACCGGTCGCGGCATCCCCGCCAATCAGCCGGTGCCCGAGGCGCTGAGCGCGAATATCGAAGCGCTGCGGCAAAAGCTGATCGATATCCGCAAGGATGATTTCAGCATCGAGCATGACGGCGTGCGGCTGCGCGCCTCGCGCCAGGTGATGGCCAATGGCGAACACTGGGTGGCCTTGCGCCGGGTCGCCAATCATGTGCCGAGCCTCGAGGAGCTGAATTTCGATCCCAAGCTGTTGCCGCTCTTGCGCCAGCTGGGGCGGCGCAGCGGCTTGATCCTGATTTCCGGCGCCACCGGTCACGGCAAGACGACGACGGCGATCGGGCTGCTGGCCGATTATCTGCGGCGCCAGGGCGATCTCGCCTACACGATTGAGGACCCGGCCGAATATGAGCTGGCGGGCGAGCATGGCGATGGCGGCTATTGCTTCCAGATCGAAGCTCAGCATGACGAGGATTGGGCGCTGGGCCTGCGCACCGCCTTGCGCTGGCATCCGCGCTATCTGATGGTCGGCGAAATCCGCTCCCCCGACGCGGCCAATCAGGTGCTGCGCGCCGCCAATTCCGGGCATCTTGTGATCACCACCATGCATGGCGGCTCGATTGAGGAATCGCTGACCTCGCTGATGCAGCTCGCCCATGGCGCCATCGGTGACCGCGCCGCGCCGCTGCTGGCCGACGGGCTCGTCGCGGTGCTGCATCAGACCCTGCGGTCGTTTGCGCCCTTCATCCGTTTCTGCGTCACCGAAGCGGGCAATCCCGGCGACCCGATCCGCGCCGCTATCCGTCAGGAAAAACTTCAACTCCTCGGCAGCTATATCGACCAGCAGGAAGCGCGCCTGTTTGCCTAGCCGCGCTCGGGGCCGGTCCGCCCCTGACCCCGGCCTCACGTCAAAAAAACCTTCATTGTGTAAGCCTTACCCCCGTCTTATCTCCCTCCCATGCCCGATAGCACCCCGCCCAAAAACGTCGCCGCGGCGCCCTACCCCCAGGCTGAAAACGATCCGGATTTCCCGCGGATCGAGGAGGCGGTTCAGGCCTATTGGGCCGAACACGGGATCTTTGAAAAATCGGTCGACCAGCGCGCCGGCGCTGCCGAATTCGTCTTTTATGACGGCCCGCCCTTTGCCAACGGGCTGCCGCATTACGGGCACCTCGTCACCGGCTATGTAAAGGATATCGTGCCGCGCTATCAGACCATGCGCGGGCATCAGGTGCATCGCCGCTTCGGCTGGGATTGCCATGGCCTGCCGGCCGAGATGGCGGCTGAAAAGGAGCTGGGCGTCTCGGGCCGCAAGGCGATCACCGATTACGGCATCGACAAATTCAACGCTGCGGCCCGCGATCTGGTGATGAAATACACCGATGAGTGGGAATTCTACGTCAATCGCGCCGCGCGCTGGGTCGATTTCGAGAATGATTACAAGACCATGGACATCACGTTCATGGAAAGCGTGCTGTGGGCGTTCAAAACCCTGTGGGATCGCGGGCTGATCTATGAGGATTACCGCGTGGTGCCCTATAGCTGGGCTGTTGAATCGCCGCTGTCGAATTTCGAGACCCGGCTGGATAACGCCTATCGCGAGCGCCAGGACCCCGCTGTCACCGTCGCCTTCCCGCTGATTGATGCAAAGGGACCGCTTGAGGGCGCCGCCCTCCTCATCTGGACGACGACGCCCTGGACCCTGCCGTCGAACCTGGCGGTCGGCGTCGGGCCCGAGATCGATTATTCCGTCATCGATATCGGGGACGCGCGCTATGTCATCGCCGAGGGCAACCTGCCCCGCTATGAGAAGGAATTCGCCGAGGCCGAGACCATCGCGGTCGTCAAGGGGCGAGATTTGAAGGGGCTGCATTATCAGCCGCCCTTCGACTATTTCGCCGGCGCCGAGAACGCCTTTCAGGTGCTGACCGCCGATTTTGTCGAGCTGGGCGAAGGCACCGGGCTGGTGCATCTGGCGCCGGGTTTCGGCGAGGACGATCTGACGACCTGCCGCGACGCCGGCATCCCGATGGTGGTGCCGGTCGATGAAAAGGGCCGTTTCACCGACGAGGTCAGTGATTATGCGGGCGAGTTGGTGTTCGATGCCAACAAGCCGATCACCCGTTCATTGCGCGATCGCGGCCTGCTGATCCGGCATGAGACCTATCTGCACAATTATCCGCATTGCTGGCGCACCGATCAGCCGCTGATCTACAAGGCGGTCAATTCCTGGTATCTGAAGGTGTCCGAATTCCGCGAACGCATGGTCGCGCTGAACCAGGAGATCAATTGGATCCCCGGCCATGTGAAGGACGGCATTTTCGGCAATTGGCTGGCCAATGCCCGCGACTGGAATATCAGCCGCAAACGGTTCTGGGGCACGCCGCTGCCGATCTGGAAAAGCGACGATCCCGATTATCCGCGCGTGGATGTCTATGGCAGCCTGGATGAGATCGAGCGCGATTTCGGCGTTCGCCCCGACGATCTGCACCGACCTTTCATCGATAATCTGACTCGCCCGAACCCGGACGACCCGACCGGCAAAAGCACCATGCGGCGGATCGATGATGTGCTCGATGGCTGGTTCGAAAGCGGCTCCATGCCCTTTGCCCAAGTGCATTACCCGTTCGAGAACAAGGACTGGTTCGACAGTCACTTCCCCGGCGATTTCATCGTCGAATATATCGCCCAGACGCGCGGCTGGTTCTACACGCTGATGGTTCTGGGCGTATTGCTGTTCGACAAGGCGCCCTTCCGCAATTGCATGTGCCACGGCGTGGTGCTGGACGAGAACAAGCAGAAGCTGTCCAAGCGGCTGCAGAACTATCCCGACCCCGTGCATGTCTTTGACAGCCAGGGCGCCGATGCGATGCGCTGGTATCTGGTCGACAGCCCGGTGCTGGCCGGCGGCGATCTCGCCATCAAACAGGATGGCAGCGAGATCGCCGAGGTTCAGCGCGAGGTGCTGCGGCCGATCTGGAACGCCTATTACTTCTTCACGCTTTACGCGAATATCGACGGCTACAGGGCTAAAATCATTGATAAAGCGGATGGCCTGCTCGACCGCTATCTGCTGGCCAAGACGCGCGAGCTGATCGAGACCGCACAGGCCCATCTTGACGCCTATGAGCTGGCCAAGGCCTGCGATGCGATCACCGCTTTCGTCGGCGCGATGAATAACTGGTATATCCGGCGCAACCGCGCCCGCTTCTGGCGCGCCGGTGAGGATGCCGACAAGCAGGCAGCCTTCGATACGCTCTACACCGCGCTCACCATGCTGTGCCGGGTCGCCGCGCCACTGCTGCCGATGCTCAGCGAGCGGATCTATCGCGCCCTGACCGGCGAGGACAGCGTGCATCTGACCGACTGGCCCGATGCCGCCGCCCTGCCCGCCGAGCCGGCGCTGGTCGAGGCGATGGACAGCGTGCGGGAAATCTGTTCTGCGATCCTGGCAGTGCGCGAGAAGAACCAGCGCCGCGTCCGCCTGCCGCTCGCCAAGGCGGTAATCATCGGCCAGGATCTGGGCCGCTTCGAGCCCTATGCCGACATCATCGCCGATGAGGTGAATATCAAACAGATCGCCTTCGACGCCGATGCCGAGAAATGGGGCAGCCTGCAGCTCAAGGTGAACCCGAAGATCGGCAAGCGCCTGGGCAAGAAGATGAAAGAGGTGATGGCCGCCGCCAAGACGGGCGGCTGGCAGCGCAACCCGGACGGCACTGTCAGCGTCGCCGAAGAAACGCTAAGCCTCGAGGAATACAGCCTGCGGCTGGACACCGCCGACGGCCTTGAGGCTGAGCCGCTGTTCCGCGCCGGCATGGCCGTCGTTGTCGACATTACCACCACGCCCGAACTGGAAGCCGAGGGCCTTGCCCGCGACCTGATCCGGCTGATCCAGAACGCCCGCAAGGACGCCGATTTCGCGGTCACCGACCGGATTTCCCTGAACCTGACAGCCCCCGATACGGTTATAGGGCAACTGACCGCGCATCTCGATCTGATCAAGGCGGAAACCCTGACCACCGACCTCTCCTTCGGCGACGCATCCGGGGCAGAGTTCAGCGCCGACGAAAAACTCGGCGGTGAGTCGATAAAGCTCACGCTTGCCCGCGTTTGATCCGGGTTGGGCCAGGAAATCCGGCAGGCATAAACCTATTGGATGCCGGAAACGACATGGCCGGAGCATATCGAAAGGGCCGAAGCCCCCATTTCCCCTGCGCCGAAATATGACCCCCATCCCGGCCATTGCGCTTGAAAGACGACATTCCCAGGGGCGCGATCGGGTGCGCCTCCGTTAACCGAAAACCTTAACGAAAATTCAGCATTTTTAACGTCACAACAGGGCATTAAGTGATTCTGTTCACAGACTGTTAACCGCGACATCGGCACCCTCCCCTCTGTTGGAGAGTGCAAATGCGTATGCCATTCATCGCGGTACTCGTGATCGCGGCCTTGACGGCGCTGCCCGCCGCGGCCGCGACGATCAGTTTTGACGGTCTTGTCACCAGCGCCATCAACTGGCCGGGGACCGAGGAGGATGGCGCGTTTGCGCTGGAAATCACCTTCGCCGCGGATCCCGGGCAGGACAGCGTCGACAATCCCGGCATTACATCGCTGAATGACGCCCTGATCGCGGGACAATTCAGCTTCGGCACCGTCGAAACCACGCTTGATCCGCGCGGCGACAACCTCTTCTACATTTTCAATAATGAAGACCCGGCGAGCTTTGCCAATGATTTCATCGCCGTGCGCGGTGACTTTGTTGATACTACTGCCCAATATCGCCTGACCGTGATCGCAAGTGACATTGATCGATCCCTGCTGCTGTCGCCCGATTATCTCGATGCGCTTGAGGCATTAAGCGAGTTCGACTTTATCAACTGGTTCGCCACCGGGCCGGGGGGCAGCCGGGTCAGCGGCGTGATCACCGGCGTTACGATGGATACCGGCGGCGGCCGGGTTGCGGACGGCCCAACCGGCGGCCTGTTCGGCGCCGGCAGCGGTTCTGGGAGCACAGGCGGCGGGACCGCCGGCCAGCAAAGCAGCGGCCGTCAGATCGCGGCGGCGGTTCCTGTTCCTCCGACAACGCTGCTGATCATCGCCGGCTTGATCGCGCTTTGCAGCGGATGCGTGCAGGCGAGGCGAGGCGGGGGTGCAGGTGTGGACCCGACCTAAAGTGTTCTAAGCCGAAAGCTGCTCGGCGAAGGACAATAACGGTCCCTCATCGATCATCAACCCGGCGGGCGTCGAGAAATGCCCTTGCGGGCGCATGATCACTTGATCCTCGGCCAGCCCCCATTGCTTGGCCATCGCCAGGGCGCCCTTCGCCGGCGCCACGGTATCATGTTCGCCGATCAGCATGGTGATCGCGTCACGGGGCAGGCCCGGATCACCCCGCGGCGGGTCGAAGAGCGGCGATAGCCGGTCGACCTGCCCGGGTTCCCAACCGGCCGCGTTCAACGCATTGTCAATGCCGAAGGCCCGGGCGAAGGCGCCGCTCACCGCAATATCGCGAAAGCCCTGGCTCGGCGTGACAAGGAACAGCGCATCAGGCCTTCTCGAATTGGGCCAATCCACCGCATAGCCGGCCGCAAGCATGGCCGTAAACGCGCCCATGCTGGTGCCCATCCAGCCGACCCGTTCGGTGCCGTTACGGCGCAGCCATTCGGTAACGAGCGCCAACTCGGCCATATGCGCACGAAAATAGTGATAGGCACCGATCGGCGAAGAGCTGACCAACATCTCGCCGCCATAATAACCGTCAGGCCGTCGCCTGCCATGCCACGGCCCCTCAAGCGCAATGACCCGAATACCGCGCTGATTAAGGCGTGCGACCTCGTCGCGCGGCATGCGGCTTTGGTCCATCTCCATCATCAGGCCGTGCAGCAGCAGCACCGTGGGCGCGTTTTCACTCGGCGCGGGGTCGAAGATATGGCCCCAGGCAGGCTTGTCATCCGGGCGATTGGCATGGGCGAAGCGGATAAAGCTCTCCTCGCCCTCAACACTCTCAGTCAACCGGCTCGGCACCGTTCGGCTGTGCTCGATCCGGGCATCCGCCGGCGGCATGAACGCCGCGACCGGATCGCTTGCAGCGGATCCATAGGCGGCCAGCGTTTGATCAGGATCGGGAACCTCAAATTTCGCGGCCGGCAAGCGATGCGCCCGCGCGAAGATGGCAAATCCCAGCCGCGCCAGCATTTGCGTCTGTTCGGCATCGAGCCGCGACTTCTCGGCGGCGATCAGCTCTGTCACGGCAAGAGTGGAATTGAACCAGGCCTTCTCCCAAGCCGCATTCGCGCGGTCGGCTTCCATCGCCTGATCGGCGACGCGCCCGAGCTGAAATTCCCGGATCAAGCGGTCGAAGACGCGGTTCTCCGAGACTTCCACCAGCCGGCAGAAGGTCGAAAAATCACCCTTGCTGATCGATGCCGCGGCCCAGGCGCGCGACATCGGCAGATACCAGTCTTTGAGCAGGCTCAGACTCATCTCGTCGAGCCAGGGCCGGGCGATCAGACGGCCCAGCGGGCTGCGCATCAGCCGCGCCAGCGGCGGCCGTGCGCTGAGTTCTGCATCGGCCATGATTGGATCAGCCTTCACGGAGTCGTCAGGAACGGTTGCGACGACCCCGCTTAACACAGGGCAGACGGCATCGCCTATCCGCGATCCAGCATTCCGGCAATAGCGGCGAGAATGGCTGGCCGCGGCTGAGGGTTCGAGTGCGGTCTCACCGCCGGCGAAGGCAGCTCACCGGCACCAGCATGGTGAGCAGCAGCAGCGCCGCTGTTGGCAATGGCACGGCCTCGGGCAGCGCTGGCAAGCGATCCGTTATCGCGTTTTCTTGCAGGGCTACCCCGGTAATGACATTGTCGATCCCGAAATTGCCCGTACCGCTGCTGTCGCCCAGATTGCGCAGCGTTATCGATGTCAGTCCGTTGCCATCGCCGAAACCATAGACGCCGTCACCAGTCACAGTCGTCACAGCCGTGCCCGATGCCCCGACAATTGTCACCTCAAAAACATTTGTGTCTGTCAGCGCGCTGAGCTCGAAACCGAATGACGTTGTGCCGACACCAAAGCCCGTGAAGGTCGGAACATTGAAGGTCGATGACGGAGTATACAGGCATGCCGTGGATCCGGCGCCGCCGCAAATCGGGGGGCTGCTCGCATCAACGACAAAACTGCCGACATCAACCGATGCCGAGAAACCGTTGAACGACTCGTTTGATCCCAAAGTCCCAACCGAGGTTTCAAAATCCTCCAAAGTAGACACTATAATGTTGCTATAATCTACTTGGAACAGCCCTGCCTTTGCGATTGCCGGAACACCGAAAATAACAAGCGCCACTAGCAAAGTGTATATTCGATAGCTCATGATACTTCCTCCTATTGGTTACAACAGGCAGTGTTATCAGAGCCCACCCGTCTTGTCCAAATTATCGCCGAGGGTCAGGAGTCCTCACAGGCGTCGTGCCGGTTTTCGGGTAAGGTCACGGCGTCGCCTAGCGCCAGGGTGCCGCGCTCGCTCAGCACCCGACACACCACCCCGCCGCGCCAATCCGGGCCGAGCGCCCGCATCAGGCCGGGATGAGCCTGGTCCATTTTATGGCAGGGTGCCGTCTTCCAGACGATCGAAAGGTCGATATCGCCAATGCGAATGGTAACGCCCTTTTGCTGCGGCAGCCTGATGCCCTCGACCAGCAGATTGGCGCGCCGCATCGTCCAGGGCAGCTCGGCCCCGAGTTCGGCCTGAACCTCATTCCATTGTTCGGCGCTGAGAATGGTGATCTGGCGCAGCCGGGACCGACCGCGATAGTCCCCGTCAATGCCGATGCCCCTGGTTACCGAAGCGCGCTCGATTTCCTCCATCGGCGCACCGGGCTCATGCCGCCGCGCTATGCCGATCAGCCTTCCTGTCATGCGCTCTTGATGACATGTGGGAGAAACAGCGAACAGTGCGCGGCGTTAGAAAACGCGCCGTAAGTGAACCTACGGGCGCAACAGTCTTCGCATGAGTGCAAGGCCGGGCAGCCCAGCGATAATCAGGCCGATGGAAGCAGGCCCGGTTACCGCGGTCGAAGGCGGTTCTTGCGCGGCATCTATGGTGAAGCTCAACACATCGAACCCGACGGCCACAGGAAGTGTATCGAGCCGGAAAAACCTCAAATCGAGCTCTGTTATGCCCGTTCCTGTCAAACCAAAAGCGTAATTTCCATTATTGACAGTGCCGACAACCGTAAAATCATCCGTTGTCACGCCGCCCTGGAAGGCATCAACGGCAACACGATCATTGATGTCGACGTCAATCAGCGCGAATTCGACGGCGTCAACAGGTCTGCTGAAACTGATCGATCCATTGACGCTGGTGCCGCGCGGGAACTGTGCGATTGCTGCCGTATTCCCACCAGCGGCCTGCAGAAGCACGGTATCGGACGCAGCCCCGCCGGCAAGGGAGGTAGAAGGCGTAACGCACACCGTATCCCCTATCCCAACAGGACAGCCCGGCAAGTTTACGGCACTGGTGCCGTTATTGTTGCCGAAGCCGGTGTCTCCGCCGCCTGGCTTGACGAGAAAGAAGTTACCGAAGCTGACAGTAACCATGTCAGCGCCAGAACCCACTGTCACCGAGGTGATGGCCGTATTCTCAGCCTGGGTCAGACTGTCGAAATCGATCACATAATCCAGTGTGGAGGCAGCCGCTGTGACGCCGAAGAAAACCGATATAAAGGCGCAAGCGACAGACCGAGCGAACACCGACAAATCCTTAGCGAACATAGCGTTTTAAGCCTCACAGCAATTAACTCAAAGTAGCGCTTAAATTCCGAGCACAAAGTCGTCAGTACATATGCTGGCCGCCATTGATGGAGAGGGTGGAGCCGGTGATGAAATCGGCGTCGTCGGCGACGAGGAACATGACGCCGCGGGCGATGTCTTCGGCCTTGCCCAGGCGCCCGACGGGAATGCGCGCAATGATCTTTTCCAGCACGTTTTCCGGCACCGCACGCACCATATCGGTATCGACATAGCCCGGCGCGATGGCGTTGACGGTGACGCCCTTGCCCGCGCCTTCCTGCGCCAGCGCCTTGGTAAAGCCGTGGATGCCGGATTTGGCCGCGGCATAGTTCACCTGGCCGTATTGCCCGGCCTGGCCGTTGATCGAGCCGACATTGACGATACGGCCGAAACCGCGTTGACGCATGCCGTCAATGACCGCACGGCAGGTATTGAAGCAGGAACCGAGATTGACCCGGATGACCTCCTCCCACATCGCCGGCGTCATCTTGTGCAATGTGCCGTCGCGCGTGATGCCGGCATTGTTGACCACGATCTCGACCGGGCCGAGCTGCGCTTCGATCTCGGCGATGCCGGCCTTGACCGCCTCGAAGTCACCGACATCAAATTTGAACACCGGTATGCCGCTACGCTCGGAAAATACCGCCGCGCGGCCATCATCGCCGCCGTAATTCGCCGCGACCTTGTAGCCCGCCTGTTTCAGCGTCACCGAAATCGCCTCGCCGATTCCGCGCGTGCCCCCGGTCACCAATGCAACCCTGTCCATGATCGACCTTTCTCAAGAGGATTTCCCGGCATCTTACCGCGCCGGGCAGAGGCCTCCAACCCCATCACCGAGAAAGGTTTTTTGTGCAGATGCGAAGAAAACAGCGGTGACCGATCTGAGCAGAGGCCTTGCTGTTAATCCCGCGCGACGCACGGTTATTCGCGCGCGACGCACATCGCGATACCCATACCGCCGCCGATGCACAGAGTCGCAAGGCCCTTTTTGGCGTCGCGCCGCTGCATCTCGTGCAGCAATGTCACCAGCACCCGGCAGCCGCTGGCACCGATAGGGTGGCCCAGCGCGATGGCGCCGCCATTGACATTGACCTTATCCGGGTCGAGCCCGAGTTCGCCGAGCACAGCGCAGGATTGCGCGGCGAAAGCTTCATTGGCCTCGACAAGATCGAGATCGTCAACGCTCCAGCCCGCCTTATCAAGCGCGGCCCGTGACGCAGGAATCGGACCGGTCCCCATAATCGCCGGGTCGACGCCCACGGTCGCCCAGGAAACCAGCCGCGCCAGCGGCGGGGTACCGCGTTTTTCCGCATCCTCGCCGCGCATGAGGACGACGGCGGCAGCGCCGTCATTGATCCCGGACGCGTTACCGGCGGTGACGGTGCCGTCCTTCTGAAAAGCCGGGCGCAGCTTTGCGAGTGACTCGAGACTGGTATCGCGCGGATATTCATCGGCGTCGACGACAATATCGCCCTTGCGGTGCTTGACCGCAACCGGGGTGATTTCGTCGGCAAAACGGCCGTTCTTGATCGCATCGGCGGCGCGCTGCTGCGAGGTAAGGGCAAACTTGTCCTGAGCGTCGCGCGTCACCTGCCATTTCTCGGCAACGTTTTCGGCGGTCACGCCCATGTGATAGCCGTTGAAAATATCCCACAAACCATCGCGGATCATGCTGTCGACAAAGCCGACATCGCCCATTTTGTGTCCGTCACGCAGATGCGCGACATGGGGCGCCTGGCTCATGTTCTCCTGACCGCCGGCAACGACGATGTCACTGTCCCCGATACTGAGCGCCTGAGCCCCCAGCGCAACGCTGCGCAAGCCCGAGCCGCAGACCTGATTGACGATCATCGCGGTGCTGCTTTCGGGAATACCGGCTGCCATCCCGGCTTGCCGGGCCGGGTTCATGCCCTGCCCGGCCGTCAGAACGCTGCCCATGATCACCTCATCGACCTCGCCCGCATCGACCTTGCTGCGGTCAAGCGCGGCGCGGATGGCGGCGGCGCCGAGATCGCTGGCAGAAACAGATTTCAATGCGCCGTTAAAGGCGCCGATCGGTGTGCGGGCGGCGCCGGTGATTACGATATCCATGTGTCCTGGTGTCCCTAGAGTGTTTTTATGCGGCTTAATTCGCTCGATCAGCCTTAGTTCAGCGGCCAAATCATTCGTTGCGGTCACAACAATTTATTGCAGCGCAGCACGATTTTCCAGCCATTCGATCACGGGCTGCCAAACCAGGGCCGGCGCGCGGCGCCCGACGATCATGCCGACATGACCGATGGCCGGCCTCAGAACTGTTGCTTCGGGCAGCGCTGCGGCGAGGGGCAAGGCGCTTTCAGCCGGCACGATCCGGTCATGATCCGGCACCACGACAAGGCTCGGAAGGTCGATCGCCGCCGGATCGACCGGCTGTCCGGCACAATGCCACAGCCCGCGTGCGGGGCCGTTGGCACCGTACCAGCCGTCGCCGATCTGACGGCAGATTTTCGCCGCCAGCGGGACGCCGTCATTGACCCAGTCTTCGACAGCGATGAAGCGGCGCGCCAGTTCGCTATCAGGATCGAGCCTGGTGAAAGCGGCGAATTTGCGCGGCACCAGGAACGGGTCGACGGCGGCGAACAATGTCTGGATGCCGTCAACCGGCAGGCCGCCCTGCGCCTCGATCACCCCCCGCCAGGCCCGCATTGTCAGGCAGAGACGGTCGGCGGGCAGCCTGTTGGGGCGATGGAAGTCCCAAGGTGTGGCGAGGCTGACAAATCCTGACAAGGCGTCCGCGGCCAGCTCCCGCCGCGCCTTGGCGATCAGCGCCAGCGCGAGAAGACCGCCCATGCAGTAACCGAGAACGGCGACGGGACGGCCCGAACTCGCCTCACGCAGCGCCGCGAAGGCCGGCCAAAGGACCTCATTGATACACTCATCAAGTCCCCAATCGCCGCCGCTGGGCGGAACTCCCCAGTCAAGCAGAAAAGGCCGCAATCCGGCACCGGACAGGGCTTCAAGAAAACTGTGCTCGGGCAACAGATCGAGAATAGCCGCGCGATTGATCAGCGACGGTACCAGCAGGACGGGCGGCGCGTCGGGCGACAGACCCGGCGGCGTCAGCAACCTGGCGCTACCGCGTGCCCAAACGATCTCGCGATCCGGTTCCGGCCGCGCAAACTCCGCGGTTTGATAGCGGACGACACCGTCGACAAACGCCTTCAGCCGAGAATGGGCTGCGGATTTCACTGCCGCCGCCGCCGCGTCACCGTCGCCGGTTATGGCGATCAGGGCATCGAAACTGCGCCGGCTAGCGTCAAGAGTTTCGGTCGTCCTCGAGGTCGGCCAGCCGGCGTTCAACAGCGTCGAGCCGATCTGCGATCCGCTCCAGGCGTTCAAGGCACTGGCCCAATGCAATGGCAAGGGTCTCGGACTCAGGCGCCGGAAGTCGGGTATTGCCGCGCGATGGGGCGCCGTATCTGCTCGCGTCACGTACCGGATCCTGCGTCGCACCGTCCCACAGATCGGCCCACCAACGCAGCATATCCGCCGGGGTCGCCCCGATGCCCAGCCCGTTCAAGGCGTCCTTTTCCCAAGCATCGATAAAGGCATCGGCCTGATCGTGCGGGTCGACGCGTTCTTTCTGCCGATTGTGCTTGTCTTCGCTGTCGGCCATTGCCGCGTCTTAAACCGCTATCATCATAAAAGATATCCGCCGCCCGGCAGCAGATACATTGTGGACGGGCCCGCTTGCCGCTAGTTTGCCGGCGATGATACGGGGGCCGAAAGGCGAAAAGCATGACAAAACAACGAACGGCAGGCAAAGAAGCGACAGGAAAGGAAGCGGCGGGAAAACCGACGGCGAATAATGATGCGGGCGACGACCGAACCGTCATCAAGAAATACGCCAATCGGCGGCTCTACAATACCGCGACCAGCCGCTATGTCACGCTTGACGACCTTTGCGCCATGGTCAAGGCCGATGAAGATTTTGCCGTGATCGACGCGCGCAGCGGGACCGATATCACCCGCTCGGTACTGACGCAGATCATCGTCGAACAGGAAGCCAAGGGCGCCAATCTGCTGCCGATCAATTTCCTCAGGCAGCTGATCAGCCTGTATGACGGCAAGATGCAATGGCTCGTGCCGGCCTATCTCGAACGCTCAATGGAGAGCTTCCATGCCAATCAGGCGCGGATGCACGATTATATGTCGAAGGCCTTCGGCGGCATGTTCGGCCTGCACTCGCTGGAGGAGATGAGTCAGCAGAACATGGCGCTTTTCGAGCAGGCGCTGCGCATGTTTTCGCCCTTTCCGGCAGCGGGCGATGAAACTTCCGCACAAAGCAGCACCGGCGATGACGATCACGCGACGGAGGCAGAGCTGAAAGCGTTACGTGAACAGATGCAGCAAGTCTCGGAGCAACTCGCCTCGATGCAGAGCAAAAACAAGAGCTGATCAACCGGCGACCTGTGCCACGGGCCCGGCGCCCCGGGGCGTTTTCCCGGTTGCCGGCTTTTGCCACGGACGCTCGGTCACCGGCCGCCCGAAATGATAGCCCTGCATGTAAGTGACCCCGAGTTTTGACAGAATTTCCGCCTCTTCCGGACCTTCGATGAACTCCGCCACGGTATCGAGATCGAAGCCCTGGGCAAGATCGAGCAGGGTACGAACGAATAGCTGATTGCTCTCCGATCGTGCGATGTCGCGAATATAGCTGCCGTCAATCTTGAGCAGATCGACCGTCAAGCTTCGGAGCTGACGGAAGGAGGTATAGCCGGCGCCGAAATCGTCGATCGCAACGCGGCAGCCGAGATCACGAACCTGGCTGACGAAGCGGACCGATTCTTCCATATCCAGCATGGCGGCCGTCTCGGTGATTTCGATGATCAGCCTTTCGGCGATACCGCGACGATGCCGCAACTTGCTGACCAGCCGCCTGAGCCAGGATCGGTCGGACAAGGTCAGGGACGATACATTGATCGCCAGGGTCAGCTCCGGCGCGCGGCTGAGTTCCTTGACCGCCAGAGACAGAGTCTGCAGATCGATCATTCGATGCAGCCCCAGCCCCTCGACCGCCGGCATGAATTCGCTGGCGGGGACAATGTCGCCCTCGGGGCTGCGCATGCGGATCAATGCCTCATAAAAGCTGACCGCGTGATCGGCGCTGCTCACCACCGGCTGGAAAGCGAAAAGCATGCGGTCTTCGCGCAGCGCTTCCATCACCCGCTCGCAAATTTCCGCATTGGCACGATGCGCCCGGATAGACGGTTCTGACCAGATATAGGTCTCGGCGCGGTTGCAGCCGCGTAACCGGGCGCGCTGCAAGGCCAGTTCGGCCTTTGCGATGCAGTCATGCGCCGTGCTGCCGAAGGACCCGAACATCACCGCACCCACCGATACCGAGACGGCAATCGCGCCGCCGGTTGTTTCCAGCGGCATCGCCCGGAAGCCGCTCAGGATCTTTTCTTGGATCTGCCGCAATGCCGCTTCGTCCGGGCAGCGCGTGACGATAACGCCGAAACTGTCGCTGGCGATACGGCCGACGATATCGGCGGCGCGAAGCATGCTCTCGACACGTTGGCCGGCGGCGACCAGCAACGAATCCATCGCTGCATAACCATAGGTCTCGTTCAGAACGCCGAACTGATCGATGCTGACGACCATAAAGGCGCCGGCCTGCCCGTAACGACGCGCCTGTTCCAGGGATTCTTCAAAGGACTCGCGCAGGCGCTTGCGATTGTAGAACCCGGTGAGCTCATCGTAATTCGCGAGCAGTTCAAGATGCGCTTCATGCTGCTTGCGCTTGTCGATGACACGCAACACGCCGGTAAAGCGGACAGGATGGCCCGCGTCATTCAGCTCGGCGCTGCCGCGTTCATGGACCCAGCAAAAGCTGCCGTCTCCCTGCCGCACCCGATATTCGCTATCATATTCCTTGCCGTCGACCAGATGATCGGAAATCGCCAGCATTCGGGTAGGAAGATCCTGCGGATTAATCCGTCCCTTGAACGCCTCGATGGTCGCCGGGACGGCGTCGGGATCGAGATTGAGAACCTCTGCGACAGCGCCGAACCACCGAAGTTCGCCGCTTTTCAAATCCCAATCATAGATCAGATCGTTCGCCGCAGACAGCGCGCGCGCCAGATACTCTATGTCGAATTGGTCCGCAGACATGTCGGCGCCGCAATCTGTCCTTTGAACAGCCTAGCTCGGTTTGTGCTCTGCGACGGCGGCCGTTTTCGGCCGCGCCGCCCTCTTTATCCGGGTGGATCGTGCGTCGGACGCGCTTTACAAAGTGTTACTATCAAGACGTATACACAAAAAATTATCGACCGGAATATAAACAGGTATGGTTAATCCGGCACTTACCAACGATTTCCATAAAATTCTAAATTGACTCGTGCAAACGTTAAGTCTATTTCTGTGAACAAATTCACACTTCTTTTTATTAGAACTTGCTGAAGAAGTTTTGCATTTGCGCGGCCCGAGCTGACTTTCGGGCCGATCAGGCTCAACCGGACCGGACGTTTCCATCGCTGACACTCGATGATTGAAAATAACGGCATCATAGCAGGCGGCAACGCCCTCTCCCGCAGCCGGGCGATGACCCCGGTCAGCGGTGCTTATGCCGTCGGCCCGGCTTCTGACCGCCTGCGCCATGCCGACCAGCAGGGTCAGCATGCCCGGACAATCGACGCTGAGCTGGTCGGACGCTGGAGCGCGCGCTACGGCCAGCGGCAAAGCTCGGCCCCGTTCGACGCCCAGCTCCTCGGCCAGAATGATCAGCGGCATGAGGCGGGCGACGGGAACGCCTCGGATGAGATTTCAGCGGATGAGCGCCGGGCGATGATCAACGGCGTTCTCAGCTATGCCTTCGCCATGGAACGTCCCGTCGCAGGCCCCCGAATCGATCTCCGCCTTTAACGAAACCGTCTCCTATCGGGCGCGGTCCATCGCCACGGTTTCGATGACCGAGGCGATGGCGTCCGTTGCGGCCTCGATATTGCGCGCCTGCGCGTCGGCCCCCTCATGCAGGATGATCGTCATCATCCGTCCGTCGCTATAGGCGAACAGAGCGGCAAAGCTTGCCGGCACCAGATCACGACATTCGAGCTGCGCGCGCCCTGTGCGCAGACCGCCGACACGCTGTAATGGGGCCAGCGCGCGAACGAAGCCGCTGGGGCAGCGATCCTGAAAGCGATCGATAAAGCCGCCGAGCAATTCCGCGAAATCCGCTGCCTGCGGGAGCTCGGCCGCGCCGCCGTAGAAACTCTCGAAGCGCCAGCCGAAATCCATTCGGTACGGATCAACACCATCGTCATCGGGGATCCGGATCAACGTATCAGGCGCCAGACCAGCCTCTTCCAGCACCGCTTCCAGCGCCAGGGAGGCCTGCGCCGGAGGCACCGCCGGTCGCGGCGTCTGGGGAACGGAGGCGCGCGCATCATTTCCTCCGCCGCCTTCCCTGAGGCAGGCGTCAAGCGCCGCCATTGCCGCCGTTCCGCCCTGGAGCCGAAAGGCGACGGAATCATTCGGCCCGCGGATAAAGACCCGACGCGCGCCGGCAAGCGCGGCCGTGAAGGCGGGATCATTGCCGATCGGGACCACCAGCACGCCCGGCTCGGCGGCAAATCCGGAAATCTCGCGCATCTGACCGTCATCAAGCCGAACTTCGAGCGGAAATTGCGCACCGGTATCGAGCCGCGCCTGCGGGAAACCGACAGCAAGGTTGGTCCGCCCGCTCGGATCTCGCGCAATGGCAAAGGACAGACCGTTATCGAAGCTGTTCTCGACCGAGCAATAGGAGAAAACGCCGGTCTCTTCATCGACAATCGACACCACGCCCCAATCCTGTTGCGGCGTACCCTCAATCACCTGAGCCGGAGCCACATTGATCGAAAGGGTCAGAAAAGCGATGAGAATCCAGCAGCGACGGGTCATAGCGGTGATGTAATCAATCCTCCGCCGGGGCGAAACCATCAGTTTCTTCAAGCATCTGAGTGTCGACCGGCATTTCATCAAATAGGCCGGAATACAGCGTGTAGAGTCCGAACCCCAGGAGCAGCACGGCAATGCCGTGATTGGTGAGGACCAGCCAGCGATGCGGGATCAGATGGCGGGTCCGGGCGATCAACTGGGCAAGACCGAGCCAGTATCCTGCCGACCCCAGCGCAACGCCCAGAATCAGGGACAGGCGGTCGCCGAGGTCCTGCATCGCCGGGGCCAATCCAAGGGCAACAAAGACAGCGGCAAAACCGAGCACGGTCAAAGGGTTGGTAAAGGCCATGGTAAAGCCGAGCGCAAACGATCCCTTGACGCCCGGACGTTCCTTGACCGCGATGGCCGTATCGTCGGTCACCGGCGTGAACCAGATGATGACGGCCAGAATCAGCATGACGACGCCGCCGGCTATCCCGAAAAGCTGATCATGGGCGATGAAGAAGCGCGCCACGGCGGCGAGGCCGAAGGCGGCCATCACCGCATATACGACATCGGCCAGCGCGGCACCGAAGCCGACGGCCATACCGGCGCGCAAACCGCGGTCATAGGTCGTGCGCATGCAGACCAGCGCTACCGGCCCGACCGGGGCGGCGATCATCACCCCGACGGCGACACCGCGCAGCAAAATCCAGGCATCATCGAACAAGGGCTCGGTCCAGGTGCTATTTGCTGAGAATATCCATGATCTCAGCCACCTGTATGCGCGCCCGCAAAATGTAAAAACCCTGATTGGCCAGATGGTTGGGAAGGAATTGTCCGTCCGGCGCGCCGCTGATCGTCATGAAATGCTGCATCGCGCCGACGGTGGCAAGATTATCCAGCATGGACCGCCACAGCGTGCCGACATCCCGCTGCTCGATAATCGCTCCGAAATCAGCCTCAAGGGCCGTCAGCAGCAGGTAATAGCCGTAACAGATGCCCTTGGCGCGGTAATACAGCTCGTAATCGGTGGCGGGACGATCATGGCGCCCGTCGAGCACCGGGTCGGTGCGCCGATCCTCGATATATTCCTGCGAGGCCGCCGACATCGCCCCGAGATCGTTGCGCACCTGGCGCAGCACTTCGATGAGATTGTCCGGCCGCGCCTGTTTCAGTGCTTCGCCATTGGCAACCCGGCGGCTGTAATCGCGCAACAAGTCGATTGCCTCGCGATATTCCGCCTCGGTCGAGCGCTGCGGGATAAGATTGAAGCCGCCATCGCCAAAATTGTAGAGCCAGCGATTAGGCGAAATGCTGAGCCGGCTCCAGGCATTGTTCAGTGACGTATCCTCGATGGACGATCCCCGCTCGCGACCGATCGCCTGGCGCAGCTGATCGGTCATGATACGCACGGCATACAGCGTGCCTCGCTGGAAATTCGCCATATTATCAAGGAAATAGCCCGGGGCGAACCAGGGATCATTGGCCGGCCAGGCGGTATCGTTGACGGCCCGATCAATCAGGGCGGCGCCCATATCGGCGACGGCGCTGCCGCCGTTTATCGGCTGTTTCGGGCGAAAGGTCAGATCGTCATTGATCTGATAGATCAGGGCCATACCGATCAGATAATATGCCGCCACCACAACAACGGGCAGCAGCAGCAGGCCGGGCACCGAGATGATCTTGCGGAGAACAGCGCCGAAGCTGAAGCTTTGCCGCGTAAACCGCGGTCCGCTCGCCTTCTGTCCGCTGTCACGCCGACGTTGCTCGGCGCGAGCCTCGTAAAGCTCAAGATCGATATCAAGATCGGACCGTCGCGCCATGATCGCCTTCGCCGGTCCGCCGGCTATTCCTCAGATATCGTGTCAGTTAAGGGCGCAGGGGCCGCTTCCGATCCAGCCCTGAACGACGGAACAGGCATGCTCGACATCATGCTCGGGATGATGGTGGCGATAGACGCGCGTCGCAACTTGCTGCGCCTTGGACGGAGCAACACCGGATTGCGTCATGCTGTCATAAGCACGCAGAACCGCCATGCGGCAATCGCAGCGCAGAGGCGGGTCGACGCGACGAACCTTAGTCAGATTTCTTGCGACCATAAAGTTCCAGCGTGTGATCTACCAATTCATAGCCGAGTTCCTCGGCGATACGTTCCTTGAGCACTTCAAGCTCGTCGTTTTGAAACTCGAACACCTCACCGGTCTCGACATCGATCAGATGGTGGTGGTGTTCAAGGTTAACTTCAAACCGCGAATAACTCTCATTAAAGTCGTGTTTCTGAACCAGATCAAGCTGATCCAGCAGGTTCAAGGTGCGATAAACGGTGGCGATGCTGATCGAAGCATCACGCGCCCGCGACCGATCATAAACGTCTTCGACCGAGGGATGATCCTCAGCCTCGCTCAGGACACCGAGAATTATCCGGCGCTGATCGGTCATCTTCAAACCGGCCTTGACGCATTTGCGCTCCAGCTCGCTGCCGCTTGCCTTATCCGGCATGTCCATATCCTTTTCCGCTCATCGGGTAACTGACCATGCACGATATCCTTAACACGATCATCAGGTCCCGAACAATCGGTCCCCGGCATCGCCCAGCCCGGGGCGGATATATGCCTTTTCGTCGAGTCGCTCATCGAGGGCGGCGATATAGACGCGTATATCGGCAAAATCCTCATTGAAACGGGCCATGCCTTCAGGCGCGCCGACCAAGGCCATCAGACGAATCCGATCCGCCGGAACGCCGTGCTCGCGCACGCGGCGCACCGCATGGACCGCCGAATTGCCCGTGGCAAGCATCGGATCGACCAGGATGAACAGCCTGTCCTTGGGCGTCGGCAGTTTTACCAGATATTCGGTCGGCAGCTTGGTTTCGGGATCACGGGCAAGACCGAGATGGCCGACCTTGGCCAGGGGAACGAGATCGAGCAGACCGTCGGCCATGCCGATTCCGGCCCGCAAAATCGGCACAACGGCCAGCTTCTTACCCGCAATATGCGGCGCCTGCATTGCTTCCAGCGGGGTGTCGATCTTGCGTTCGCTGACCGGCAGATCCCGGGTCAGCTCATACCCCATCAACATGGCGATCTCGCGCAGAAGACGGCGGAATTCCGCGCCCGGACATTTGCGGTCACGCATCGCCGACAGCTTATGCTGAACCAGCGGATGATCGACGATGTGGAGGTTCGGAAAATCGGGGCTCTGCTGCAAGACTGCCTCCAGCACCATGCTTGGTAAGGAACTCGATTCAGGCGGCGTCTTCGGCCACTTCCGTGCAATTCCGTCCCGCCGCCTTGGCCTGGTATAGCGCCTTATCTGCGGCGAGCAAAAGCCCGTCGACATCGGCTGCATGGCTTCCGGCGGCGGCGATGCCGAAGGACGCGGTAATCTCAATCTCGTGATCGTGGCCGTCCTTGCCGGTGATTGTCATCGGCCGATTGGCAAGCCGCTCGCGCAATCGCTCGACAACTTTCAGGCCGGTATCGAGCTCGGTCCCTTTGAGCGCGATCAGAAACTCTTCACCGCCCATGCGATAGGCGTCATCAAACGAACGGATGTTTTCACTGATCACCGCAGCCATCGCCGCAAGGACCTGGTCGCCCGCCTGGTGGCCGTAGGTGTCGTTGATCCGCTTGAAGTGGTCGATATCGCACATCGCGACAGTAAGCGGCTGGCCCAAACGCTGCCGGCGATCCAGCTCTCCGACCAGATCGGTCATCATCGCCCGCCGGGTCTTCAAACCCGTCAACAGATCAATCGTTGAATCGGCGAGCGCAAAAGCCCTTTCGAGGCGCAAAAGACGATCGCGCAGACGCCAATAGGGCACCATCACCGAATCATAATCGCTGCGCGTCAGCTCGGCCCCGGCGAGAATATCGGCGCGGATCCGCTCTGCCGCCCGCGTCATCTCAGCCGCCAGCCGGGTAACCTGATCGAGCGCCGGCTGATCGGGGATCGAGGGCGCATCACGGTCGAGATCGAAGACCGCTACCGGCGGGGGCTTCGCCTCATCATCCGCCAACACATCGCTGTCGCCGAACAATACGGCGCGCTGCCAGCGCTGCATCCAACCCTGCAGGCTGTCGACCGCCTTGCGGATTGCGTCGACCTGTTCGAGTGACTGCATGGCCCCCGTCTAATCACTTCCGGTTCGATTTGCTTATTGGATCGTGGCGACGGTTTCGGTCTGATCAGTGTCCGCCTGTTTTCCCGACGGTTCGGCAAGCCAGGCCGAGGCAACCGCGTCGAGACCACCATTCGGGATCGCCCTTCTGATCTCCTGCATCAGGCGCATCATGGTGCGGACATTATGGGCGCTGAGCAAGATCGGCCCCAGCGGTTCACCGGCACGGATCAAATGATGCAGATAGGCACGGCTATAGCCGCCACTGATCGGACAATCCGAGTTTTCATCAAGCGGCCGATGATCGTCACGGAACCGGGCATTGCGCAGATTGATCCGATTGCCGGGCTCGGACGGCCCCTGATGCAGCGCCCAGCCATGGCGCGCGATCCGGGTCGGCGCGACGCAATCGAAACTGTCGATGCCGAGCTTCACCGCCATCAGAATATCGATCAGCCCGCCGATGCCCAGGAGATGGACGGGTCGGTCGGCTGCGAGATGAGGCATGCACCAGGACACGACTTCCATCATCTGGTCACGATGCGCGCCGAGCGAGCCGCCGATGGCGGTGCCGAAAAATTCGCGGTCGCGCGTGTATTCCGAGCTTTCCCGGCGGAGATCGGGGTACACGCCGCCCTGAACGATACCGTATAGCTGCTGGCTGCCGTCATCGCCGCGCTGAAACTCGGCCAGCGAGCGGTCGCCCCAGCGATGGCTCAACCGCATCGAATTGGCGGTATAGGTCTTGTCGACATGGAAGGGTGTGCATTCATCAAACTGCACGATCAGATCAGCACCCAGCTTACGCTGAATCTCGATCGATTTCTCGGGCGAGAGAAAAATCTTGCTGCCGTCGAGATAGGAACGGAAGGTCGCCCCTTCCTCGTCAATGTTCAGCAGCGATGCCTGCCGTTCCCCGGCACCGCCCGAGGCCTGGTTCCGCCGCCCCTTTATTTCGTCGGCGACCGAGCCGTGGCCCATGGAAAAAATCTGGAAGCCGCCGCTATCGGTCAGCATCGGCCCATCCCAGCCGGTGAAGCGATGCAGGCCGTTTTGCCCTTCGATCACATCGGCGCCGGGCTGAATCATCAGGTGATAGGTATTGGACAGGATGATCTGCGCGCCGAGCTCGCGCATCTGCAGCGGTGTCAGCCCCTTGATCGCCGCTTTGGTCGCACAGAAAATGAAATTCGGCGTTTCAACAGCCCCGTGCGGGGTGGTGAGAATGCCGGTGCGGGCCGCGCTGCCGCTGTCGCGACCGATGACGTCGAAACCGAAGCCTGTCTGGCCGCCCTCAGGCATAGCGCTGCGCAAGCCGCGCCTCATCCGCCTCAGGAATGCGGTGCAGCAGCGGTCGCGCCAGATACATGAACGGGGTGTCGAAAGCTGCGGCGGCGAGCCGGAAGAGATAGGTGCCGAAGATATAGGTGCTGACGACGACACCCCAGGGCAAAGGTTCCGGCGCCAGGATGATCCAGGCCAGAATACTGAAAACGGCGTTGTCGACCAGCGCCGCAACTGCCGTCGACCCGGTATTGCGCAGCCACAGCATACGGCCCTGAGAGCGCCGCCGAATGCCGTCAAACAGGGCGACGTCGAGAAGCTGGCTGATCAGATAGGCCGCCATGCCGGCGACGAACAGCGCCGGCATCGGTGTGAAGAGTGCCGCCAGCTTGCCTTGAACGGCAGCCGCACCCGGCATGTCGGCGGCAACCGCCTGGGCGTCGGTCAAGGGCTGAAAGCCGAGCGTGGCGATCAGGATCGCGGTCCACAGGCTGAAGGCGGCAAAGCCGATCCACACGCCGCGGCGTGCCGCCTGCGGGCCGTAGAATTCATTCAGCAGATCGGTCGCCAGATAAGTCGAGGCAAACAGGATCGTGCCGAGCGCGACCGGATCGGCAAGGAAAGAGAATTGAACGACTTTCAAAACCTGCAGATTGGCGCCGATCACCGCGACGGCGATGAAGACATAGATGCCGGCGGCACCAAAACAGCGCGCCATCGCGATCAGCCCGCCAAAAGCAAGCAGCAGCATCACCGCCAGCATGGTCACCGGCGGCCACGAGTTCAGCGAGGCGATCAGCGCCTCGGGCGATATCGCGAGCATGAAGCCGGGCCTTGAGCGATAAAGAGCCTAGTCGGCGACGGCCGTGCTCTGCGCTTTCGCGGCTTCAATCTGTTTGCGGATTTTACGCAGCTCGGGCGACAGCTTGCTCGGAGACTTGCCCAGGACGAAGGCATCGAGCCCGCCCTTATGCTCCAGCGTCCGCAGACCATGCGCCGACATGCGGAGCCGGATCGGCTTCTTCAGCACCTCGCTATACACCGAGGTCGATTGCAGATTCGGCTCGAAACGCCGACGGGTCTTGTTATTGGCGTGACTGACATTATTGCCGGTCATGACGCCCTTGCCGGTAACGGCACAGCGTTTTGACATGGTTCGATCCCAGATTCGGTCATGGCCCCAGCGGTCAGAAGCCGGACGTCCGCAAGCGAACGCCAATGAAGCATGACATGTCCAAAAATAATGAGGGATCGCCTCGACCGCGCAGCAGCACAGCGGTTCAGCAATCCCTAGCAATCTGCGATATAGAGGATAGGCTGATTATTCGCAAGCCGTCCGCCGCCATGGAAATGCAAGGCTGAACAATGACCGAACCGAACGCTGCTGCACCCGTTCTCGCCGATATGCAAACGGCACCTGAAGGCGGCAATGCTCCGCCGCGCCTGTATCGCGGTCAGGCACCGATGACGGATCGGGACGTCGCCCTGGGCTTTACCCGCAAGCACGCCACGCCGAGCCAGTTACAGCCGCATGAAATCGCCCATATCCAAAAACATGCCGCCACCATCACCGAAGAGGGGGTCATCAGCGGCAAGCGCAGCGATCACACCATCAGGCGCTCAAAGGTCACCTGGCTGCGTCCCGAGCAAGGCTGGGGCTGGCTCTATCACAAGCTCTGGCCGCGGATCACGGCGCTGAATGAAGAGTTTTTCGGCTTTGATATCAGCGGCTTCGGCGGCGCCATGCAATTGGCCCGTTATGATGCCGGCGATTCCGGGTTTTACGACTGGCATATGGATGCCGGCAAGGCGACACCGCACCGCAAGCTCAGCATCTCGGTCCAGATCAGCGATCCGGCGAGCTATGAGGGCGGTGATCTGGAATTCTTTCACACCAACCGGATGGATGTCGCCTCGAAGGAGCATGGCGCCCTCGTCGCCTTTCCCAGCTTTGTCATGCACCGCGTCACGCCGGTGACGAAGGGAACCAGGCTCAGCCTGGTGGCGTGGATCGTCGGCCCGCGATGGCGATGATCAGCCCATCCCAAGCTGCACTGTCTGCACCGGCATTTGCGGGGGGCGCTTGGCGAGACCGGCAGGGAACATGGCGAGGTCGGGCTTCATCCGCAGCTCCTGATCGACCCGGTCACGGCCGTTGAAGAAATAGGCGGCGGCGATCTGCAGGTCTTGTCCCGCCTCGTCATTGGCCTGATACGCCTTCAACTGACCGAGATTGCACTGACGGAAGGAGTCGACCAGTTCGGCTATCACCGAAGGTTCGTACTGCGAGACCTGGGCGGCGTCGATTTCGTCATTGGCGGCGGCTTCGAGCTGACTCGGCGCGAACCGGACGGGCTGCCCGCCCGCATAGGCCAATTGCTCGGCCATCTGTTGCTGCAGGCGCTGCATCGGCCCGGCATAGAGAACATGCAGCGCCGCCAGGTTCGCCGCCGCATGATGGGTTTTCGGCGCGTATGCCGCATAGGCCATATTGCCGAGCTCGCGATCGAAGACGGAAACATCAGCACGACGTTGGGCCCGATCCAACGTGTCGCGCATCCAGCTCTCAATCGTCGTGCGGTCGTAATAGAGAAACTCAGCCATGCAAAAACCTTATCGCAATCATGCGGAGCGAAACCAGCCCCCGACCGGCTAATTTACGAATAATCAGGGCTTTGCCGGTAGCTTGCGCTCGGTTCCGGGGCTTCCCGGTCCAGCCAAAACCGGCGGTAAAACCGCTTCACAGGAAACATGTCGGTCAAAGGGCCGAAAGGAGTTTCATCATGCTGGCGCAGCCCAATGGCGAGGTGCTTGCTGTTCTTGACCGCAACGAGCTGGCCGATGCAGAGCTCGACCTGACCGGCTTCTCAGCGGACGCCGCCATCGACGTCCTGCAGCATGTTTTCGATTATAGCCGGCACGAGCCACCGCGCCGACTATTCATCTTCTTTGCCGCCGCGATTCCCGGCAAAAGCCAGACGCTGTTTCAACCGGTCGGAAAACGCCTGGTCCAGGCCCTGCGTGAGGGCCTGATCACCGCCTGCAACCCGACGGCAGATGACCGCCGGGTTGGTTTTGTCGTGCTGCTGGCGGGCGACTAAGCCGGTAAACGACAGCGTTACCCCATGAATTTCGCCAGCACGGCCAACAACAGCAGCGCCACGACATTGGCGATCTTGATCATCGGATTGATCGCCGGCCCCGCGGTGTCCTTGTAAGGGTCGCCGACGGTATCGCCGGTCACTGCCGCCATATGGGCTTCGCTGCCCTTACCGCCGTGATTGCCCTCTTCAATATATTTCTTGGCGTTATCCCAAGCGCCGCCGCCCGAGGTCATCGACAGGGCGACGAAGATGCCGGTGACGATGGTGCCGAGCAGCATGGCCCCGAGCGCGACAAAGGCCGCGGAAAGATCGGCGGCAAAGGCGATGATCGCGAAGAACACGATCGGCGCCAGAACCGGCAGCATCGAGGGCAGGATCATTTCCTTGATCGCCGCTTTGGTCAGCAGATCGACGGCGCGGCTGTAATCGGGCTTTTCGGTACCCTGCATGATGCCCGGCTTCTCGCGGAACTGACGGCGCACTTCCTCGACCACCGACCCTGCGGCACGGCCGACCGCCGTCATGCCCATGGAGCCGAACAGGAAGGGCAGCAGACCGCCGATGAACAGCCCGACGACGACATAAGGATCCTGCAATTCGAAGATCAGATCCTGATCCTCGAAATAATAGGCAATGTCCTCGATATAGGCGGCAAACAGCACAAGCGCGGCGAGGCCCGCCGAACCGATGGCATAGCCCTTGGTCACCGCTTTGGTCGTGTTGCCGACGGCGTCGAGAGCATCGGTGGTGTTACGAACATCTTCTTCCAGCTCCGCCATTTCGGCAATGCCGCCGGCATTATCCGTCACCGGACCATAGGCATCCAGCGTCACCACCATCCCGGCCAGCGCCAGCATGGTCGTCGCGGCAAGGCCGATGCCGAGAATGCCGAGCGCCGAATAGGACACCAGGATCGCGACCGAAATCACCAGCACCGGCAAGGCGGTCGCTTCCATTGAGACGGCAATACCCTGGATGATGTTTGTGGCGTGGCCGGTTTCGGAGGATTTCGCCACGGATTTGACCGGCCGGAATTCGGTCGAGGTGTAGTACTCGGTGATCCAGACCAAAAGGCCGGTGACTGCCAGACCGACCAGAACACAGATGAAAATCTGCATGCCGGTGACCGTAACCGCAACATCCTCGCCGAGATCAAGCGGGCCGAAACCGTTGAAGCCCGGAAGCACGAAGAGCGCACCGACGATACCGATGCCCGACACAACCGCCGAGACGATCATCGCCTTGTAAAGCGCGCCCATGATGTTGTTGCTGCCGCCGAGCTTGGCGAAAAAGCTGCCGATCAGCGAACCGATGATACAGACGGCCCCGATGATCAACGGGATCGCAAGCAGCGGGCCGCTCATCGTACCGACCAGGGTGAAGGCCAGCAGCATGGTGGCGACAAAGGTCACCGCATAGGTCTCGAAGAGGTCGGCCGCCATGCCGGCGCAATCGCCGACATTGTCACCGACATTATCGGCGATGACGGCGGCATTCCGGGGATCATCTTCGGGGATACCGGCTTCGATCTTGCCGACCAGATCGGCGCCGACATCAGCGCCTTTGGTGAAAATGCCGCCGCCCAGACGGGCGAAGATCGAGATCAGCGAGGCACCGAAACCGAGCGCGACGAGCGCTTCGATGATCACCCGGTCCGCCGTGCCCAGGGCCAGCAGCGCGTAATAGTAACCGGCGAGGCCGAGCAATCCGAGACCGACGACCAGAAAACCGGTTATGGCGCCCGCCTGGAAGGCAACGTCAAGCGCCTTCTGGAGGCCGCTGCGGGCGGCTTGTGTGGTGCGGACATTGGCGCGGACCGAGATATTCATCCCGATATAGCCGGCCGCGCCGGACAGGATCGCGCCGATGAAATAGCCTATGGCGACGGGCAGGCCCAAAACCACGCCCAGCAACACGCCGATGACAACGCCGACAATGGCGATGGTCTTGTATTGGCGGTTGAGATAGGCCTCGGCGCCTTCCTGGATGGCGGCAGCGATTTCCTGCATCCGCTCATTGCCGGCGTCCAGCTTGACGATACGGCCATAGACGACAAAGCCGTAGAGAACCGCCAGCACACCGCAGGCGATAACGATCACTTCCGTGAGACCCATGGGATTCCTCGAATCAGCGTGTTTTGAGTGTCGTGAGGATGATTGTCTTATCGACGTCGCCGCCGAAAGACCTCGACAGCAAAGCGCGCGGACAATGCCCAAGGGTGGTCAAAAAGGCAAGAATGGCGGCGTCACCGGTCAGGGACGCCGCAACGCTCAATGAGAATGTATACTAACTTTTTGAATTAGAACGTCTTTTACAATGTCGCTGCCCAGCACCTCATTGCTGACCAGCGCAAGCTCCTCCTTCACCCGCGGCATATCGACAAAGCCGCCGGTGCGCACGAGTCCCCGTTCCTGCAAGGACCCGTACAGCAGCCCGATATAGGCATCGGACAGCCGCGGCACATTGGAATGCACCACCGTCGCATCATCGACATCATGAATTTCGAGGCTGAACATCAGCGTGAAGGTCTTGTTGCCGGTATCGGGATCGAAAATCGGCAGAAACAGGGGATCCATCGGAATGAAGACGACGTCGTCTTGATCAACGCCTTTTTTATCCGCGGCAAAAGCAGCAGGCGCAATCAGACCGACGACCAGAAACAACAGGATGATGAACAGGGAAGATTTGTGCATGAACAAAGCATAGCGGCGAGGCGCCTAACGGCCGCTTAATGCTGGTAGCCCTGAGCTCCGTCGACGGCAATTGCGACGCCGTTGCCATCGAGGAGAGTGACGGTGCCGCACTTTTCTCCGACCTCGCCGATCGGCGTGATTGTCGTCCCCGCCCTTGCGGCGGCGGCGGCAAGATCATCGGCCGCGGATGGCGACGCCGTAAAGGCGAGCTCGTAATCGTCGCCCAGCGTGCACAGCTCGGCGACGGAGGCGCTGCCCGCCGCGACAGCCGCGCGCGCAGCAGGCGAGAGCGGAACCGCATCCCGGCGCAGCGCGATATCGCGATTCGAGGCGCGCGCGATATGGCCGATATCGGCGAGCAAGCCGTCGGAGATATCGAGCCCCGCATGGGCGTGCGCGCGAAGGGCGTCGCCGAGGCCGGTGCGCGGCTGCGGAATGCGATAGCGGTCGATGAGGAAATCCGCATCCGGGGCCGCGATCTCCGGCAACTCGCCGCGCAGGCACCTCAGCCCGAGGCCGGCATCACCGATTGTGCCGGTGACGAAGACAGTATCGCCGGCAAGGGCGCCGCCGCGTTTCAGCGCCCTGCCCTGCGGTACCAGCCCCAAAGCCGTCACCGACAATGTCGCCGGGCCGTCGGTTCGCACGGTGTCTCCGCCCAGCAGGGTAACGGCGAATTGCTTCTGATCCGCCGCCAGCCCCTCGCAGAATGCCGCCAGCCACGCATCATCGCGCGCACTGGGCAGGCAAAGGGTCAGCAGGTAAGAGCGCGGGACGGCCCCCATCGCCGCGAGATCGGAGAGGTTCACCCTGAGCGCCTTGCGGGCGATGGCGGCCGGCGGGTCGTCGGGCAGAAAATGCACATTTTCGACCACCGCATCCACGGTCAGCACCAACTCATCGCCAGGCGGAACACTCAGCAGCCCGGCATCGTCGGTCAGCGCCAGGGCTCCGGGCTCATGCGCCGCCAGCGGCCGGAAGAACCGGGCGATCCGCTCGAATTCGCCCAGCTGGCCCGGCTTATCCGCCATCGTCGCGCAGCACTTTGCCGAGCCGGTCGAGAACGGCATTGACCAAGCGGCTTTCCTGACCGTCATAAAAGCCGTGGGTGATCTCGAGATAATCGTTGACGATGATGCCGAGATCCGTTTGCGGCTCCGCCAGAATTTCCCAGACACCGGCCTGGAGAATGACGCGCAGCACTGTATCGAGCCGGCCGACATCGCGCTTCGGGTTGAGCGCGCCTTCGATCATGCCGTCGATATCGTCGCGCCTTTCATGGACGCCGAGGACAATGCGCTCCGAAAGCTTGGTATCGGGCGGGACCAGTGCCTCGCCGTCAAGGTTCTCGCCGCCGCTATAGGATAGCTGATCACGCAGCGCCTGAACCGGACCGCCGCCATTGAGAACAAGCTGATAGAGCGCCTGGATCGCGACCAGGCGCGCCGCGCGCCTTTTCGCCGAGGTGGAGGGGGCGGTGCCGGGGCGGCGTTTGCGCAGCCGGCGACCGGCTGCCGTCATCGCATCAGAATCCTGCGGATCGACCATGGTGATCAGATCAGGCGCGGGAAAAGTTTGAAGTGCCGTTTCAGCTCGACCATGCTGAGGCAATTGCGGGCGGTTTCAGCGCCCTTATTGCCCTCATCGACTGCGGCCAGCCTTGCCGCTTGTTCTTCCTTGTCGACCATCAACACGCCGAAACCCAGCGCCAGGGCATAATCGATCGCCAATTGCTGGAGACCGCGGCTGCACTCGCGGCCGATATGGTCATAGTCCGCAGATCGATCGCGGATGACGCAGCCCAGCGCGAGATAGCCGTCGAAACGGCGCCGTGAGGGCGCCAGCTCCATCGACCGGATCGCGTATTTGAGCGCCGCCGGCAGCTCGAACACGCCCGGAACCGCGAAACGCTCGAAACTCGCACCGCTGGCGGCGAGCTCGGCGATTGCACCGCGGGTCATCTCGTCGGTGACCGGTTTCTCATCGGTCGCCTCAAGGATCATGATATGCGGCGCCGAGGGCCGGAGGCTGTTCATGGAATGCGCGGTCGGTTGCTTCGAGTCAGGACGAAAAACGAGGAAACAAGGACGCGGTCAAGCGTCCTCGTCGGGCGGCAACTCGGTCAGAAACTCCGTGAAATCGGAGGCCTCACGGAAATCCTTATACACCGAGGCATAGCGGATATAAGCCACCTGATCGAGCTGCGCCAAGGCCCGCATCACCATCTCGCCGATCTGCTTGGTCTGAATGTCTGTCTCACCCGACGATTCAAGCTGCCGCACCATTGCATTGACGACGCGGTCTATCCGCTCACTGTCGACCGGACGCTTGCGCAGGCTGATCCGCATCGAGCGCAGCAATTTCTCGCGGTCAAAGGGCTCGCGACCGCCATCGGTCTTGATCACCGTCAGCTCGCGAAGCTGGACCCGCTCGAAGGTGGTAAAGCGCGCGCCGCAATTGGTGCACTGCCGACGTCTGCGAATGGCCGCGGAATCCTCGGTCGGCCTCGAATCCTTGACCTGCGTGTCTTCGTTACCGCAGAACGGACATCGCATCGGCGCGCCTCAGCCGGGTTCAGGAATAGATCGGGAAGCGACGGCATAGTTGCTCGACGCGTTGCTTCACCGCCTGCTCCGTATCCCGGTTGTCATCCGGTGAGTCGGCAAAGGCTTCCAGCACTTCGGTGATCATCTCCCCGACCTGGCGGAATTCGGCCTGACCGAAGCCGCGGGTGGTGGCCGCCGGGGTGCCGAGCCGAATGCCCGAGGTGATCGCGGGTTTCGCCGGATCATAGGGCACGGCGTTCTTGTTGCAGGTCATCCCGGCGTTTTCGAGCGTGTGCTCGGCATCCCGCCCGGTAACACCTTTGGGCCGCAGATCGACCAGCACGAGATGACAATCCGTGCCGCCCGAGACGATATCGAAACCGCCCGCGACCATGGTCTGGCTCAACACGCGCGCATTATCGACAATGTCCTGGGCATAGCTGCGGAATTCGGGGCGCAGCGCTTCGCCGAAGGCAACCGCCTTCGCGGCGATGACATGCATCAGCGGCCCGCCCTGCAAGCCCGGGAAGACGGCCGAATTTAGTTTCTTGCCGAGCTCCTCATCATTGCTGAGGATCATGCCGCCGCGCGGCCCGCGCAGGGTTTTGTGCGTTGTCGTGGTGACGACATCGGCATGCGGCAGCGGCGAGGGGTAGATGCCGGCGGCGACCAGCCCGGCATAATGTGCCATATCGACCAGCAGATAAGCATTGACGCTGTCGGCGATCTGACGGAAGCGGGCAAAATCAATCTCCCGTGAATAGGCCGAGGCGCCCGCAATGATCAGCTTCGGCTTATGCTGTTCGGCCAGCAGGGCGATCTCATCGTAATCTAGCAAGCCGTCTTCGCGCCGCACGCCATATTGTACCGGGTTGAACCATTTGCCGGACTGCGCAGGCTTGGCGCCGTGCGTCAGATGCCCGCCGGAAGCCAGCGACATGCCGAGAATCGTATCGCCCGGCTGGGTCAGGGCCAGCATCACGGCGCCGTTTGCCTGCGCGCCCGAATGCGGCTGGACATTGGCGTAAACACAATTGAACAGCTTCTTGGCCCGCTCGATTGCCAGCTCTTCCGCCACATCGACGAATTCGCAGCCGCCGTAATAGCGGCGACCGGGATAGCCCTCGGCATATTTGTTGGTCAGAACGGATCCCTGCGCTTCAAGAACCGCGCGGGAAACGATGTTCTCCGAGGCGATCAGCTCGATCTGCGTCTGCTGACGATGCAGCTCATCCTTGACCGCGCCGAACAGTTCGGGGTCGGCCTGCTCCAGGCTGTCGGTGAAAAAACCGCCGAAGGCACCCGGCGCATCCATGATTTTCGCAGCATTAGACATCAGAGATTTCCTCGACTATCAAAGTCTTATACTTCATTCTTAATTTTCTGCCCGAGCATCGCTACGCGGCGCTCGTGCCGACCGCCTTCAAACGGGGTCTCGAGAAAGGCGGTCACGCAATCGCGTGCCGTCTGCGCACCGGTGAGCCGGGCTCCCAGAGCCAGCACATTGGCGTCATTATGCTGCCGGGCAAGGCGCGCTCCGGTGACATCATGGCACAGCGCCGCACGAACCGTAGGGTTGCGGTTGGCGGCGATCGAGATACCGATGCCGCTGCCGCAGACGATGATGCCAATCTCGGCCTGCCGGTCCCCGATCGCTTCTCCCATGGCCGTGCCGAAGGCCGGATAGTCGACCGAATCGAGGCTGTCGGTGCCGAGATCGAGCACCGCATGGCCCTGCTCTTCGAGCATCGCCTTGATCTCCTGCTTCAAGGGAAATCCGGCGTGATCGGCGGCAAGGGCAATCGGCTTCGAGGACACGGTCATCGCTATCGCTGTCGGTGAGTTTTATGGTGCTATCAAATCCCCACCGGTAAGGCCAGCGGGGGGTAACTCGGGAAAACCGGTTCAGACCGATTTCCGGCTGATACGAACCTGCCGCATGGCTGCCATCTTTGCCCGGACTCTCATATTTACTGTACCCGCCGAAGCGGCCATAAACAGGCGCACGCGGCATAGACTTGGAGGATCGCCATGGAAGAGGCGAAAGACCCGGACAACATCTGGATATTGTTCACCACCGAGGGCAATATCGTCATCGAGCTCGATCCGGTCACCGCGCCCAATCACAGCCAGCGCATGCGTGACCTGACCCGCGATGATTTCTATGACGGCATTCTCTGGCATCGGGTAATCGACGGCTTCGTCGCGCAGGCCGGCGATCCGCTCGGCACCGGTTTCGGCGGCTCCGACCTCCCCGATCTGGTCCTTGAGCCCAGCGAGATCCCGCATGTTCGCGGCGCCGTTTCGATGGCGCGGGCCGGTAATGATCGCGACAGCGGCAACAGCCAGTTCTTCATCGTCTATGATGACGCGAGCTTTCTCGACAATGATTATAGCCTGTTCGGTCAGGTGCTTATCGGCATGGAAGTTGCCGATGCCTTCACCCGGCTCGAGCCGAATACCAATAACGGCTTTTACGAGGATCCCGCAGGCAACCGCGCCCAGCCTGACGTCATCAATGATGCGCTGATCGCCAGCGACGCCCCGGTGATCACCGGGACCGCGGGCGCCGACAGCCGCGCCCTGACCGCCAGCGATTTCAGGATCGATCTCGGTGCCGGTGACGACACGCTGACGATCGCTGCCAATAGCAGCGCCTTCACCCTCGGCGTCTCCGACGATACGGCCGGCGCGGTGGGCGTGGTCACCCTTTACGGCTCATTGGTCGGCACCAACACCTTTGCCGAGCTGCGCAATATTGAAACCATACAGTTCGCAGACGGCAGCTTCGCCATCGGCGAAAGCACGGCAAGCTTCACCGCAGCCCCCGATCCGGCCCCGGTGCCAGAGCCCGAAACGGACCCCGAACCCGAGCCCGGCCCCGCCCCCGAGATCACGCCCAACCGGGTCATTCTGGGCGGCGAAACCCAGACAGTTGCGGTGCCTTTCGCCGCTGACATTGTCGGCAGCGCGGCCGCAGAGACGATTACCATTCCTGCTGGCGCGCAAGTCAGCATGGCACTGAATGTCGGCGACCGCGTCATCTTCGAGCAAAGCGTGTTCGATTTTACCGCCGAGCGTGAGGGCATCAACACGCTTGTCCTCTCCCATCAGACGGATTCGACCGAAGCACGGCTGACCCTGAACGCCGATGCCGACCTTTCCTTCGTAGACCGCCAGCTCGCAGCACGGATCGGAACCGTTGGGGACGCGGTCGAAATATTACTGTCCAGTGCGGGTCTGATCCTGCGCGATACCGTAGACCTCGGCACGGTATGGGTCCGCGATACGATGACCGCGAACCCGAATGACGGCAGCGCTGCCGGAAACCGCATTCTGTTATCGGGCGATGCGCAAAGCCTGCTGATCGATTTCAACGCCGATGTGGTTTCGACCGCCGCCGCTGAAACGCTTCAGATACGCAGCGGTGCCACTGTCTCGACAGCCGGCAATACCGGCGACCGCGTCGAATTCGACATCGCGCTGGCCGATGCGACGATCACCCGGGAAGGCATTAACGGTCTGGTGGTCGAAACAGCATCGGGCGGGCGAACGACGGTATCCCTGAATAACCCGGTCACGCTGGCCTTTACCGACGGTTCAGCGGCCGCGGAAATCGGCGTCATCGACAGTGCCGTCGAACTCACTCTGGGCGGCACGATCATCAATGACGACTTCGACCCGGCAGCCGTGGCGCTGGACAGCAGCGACGCCGCCGGCTTCGGCAGCAGCGACGCCGCCGGCTTCGGCAGCAGCGGCGTCGCCGGCGAGAACACCGCTTATTGGGATTGGTTGGTTTAACGTCACCGTCACCCCGGAAGCGCGCCAGCGCTATCCGGGGTCCACAGAGCCGACCGGCAAGATCGCATAGATCCCGGCTCTCGCTGCGCTCGGCCGGGATGACGGGTTGAAAGGCTTGCGCGTTTTCGTTTGTTTTTGACTTCACCCCTGCACCCCCGCCCCGCCTCCCCAGACAGGATACTTGCAGGTGAGGCGGGGCGGGGGTGCAGGGGTGGACCGGAATGATCCGAAATTCGCTAGTGCTGCAGGCCGGCGGCGCGCTTGAGGCGGTATTCCAGCTTGTCGACAACGGCTTTTTTCAGCACGTCTTCGCTGGCATAGGCCGGCCCCTGGATCGAGACCTCGGTAAGCGTCTCGGTATCCATGGCCGACACCTTGACAGCGTGACCGAATTGTTTGAATTCGATCAGTATTTCACGGTTGGCTGACATGGTCTGATTGTGGGCTTGAGCATACTGGCCGGGGATTAAGGCTGCCGCTCAGGCAGCCTTAATGAAATCCACGACATCGGTCCGATCGGCCCAGAAGCGTTGCAGGTTGAGCAGCGTTTCATTGCACTGATCGAGCTCTTCACGGCTGACACCGGCTTGCGGCAGCACTTCGAGCTGGCGATCCATCATCTCGCTGACGAAATCGCGCACTGCGATGCCTTTCTCGGACAGCGCCAGGCTGGTCGAGCGGCGGTCATAGGGCGAGCGGCGCTGATCGAGATAGCCGTTCTCCACCATGCGCTTGACATTGTAGGAGACGTTGGAGCCGAGATAGTAGCCGCGCGTCGTCAATTCGCCGACGCTCATTTCCTTGTCGCCGATATTGTACAGGATCAGGCTTTGGACATTGGTGATATCGCGCAGGCCGGCACGGTCGAGCTCGATCTTGAGCACGTGCAGAAAATGCCGGTGCAGCTTTTCGATCAGGTGGATCGTATCATACAAGGCGTTCATCAATCAGCTCCGTCTTTGTCCCCGGCTGGACGCGTTTTCGCGCTTTGTTGGGGCCGCGTTGGGGTGTGGCGTAAGTTCGGTTAGTAACTGTCGGAAAGTTTCCGCAAATGTCCTTAAGAGACGATGAAATCGTGAGTGATACCGATAAAAACGACGTTAAATTCGAGGAGAGGCCGCTGAACTCAGGCTTTCCCGCCCGCCGGATGCGCCGCAACAGGCAGGCCGGATGGCTGCGGGAGATGGTCACCGAGCACCGTTTGACGGTCGCCGATCTGATCTGGCCGATATTCGTTCTGGACGGCGAGAATCGGCGTGAGGCGGTTCCGTCGCTGCCGGATGTCGAGCGTCAAAGCATCGATCTCGCGATCGAAACGGCCAGGCGCGCCGTCGATCTCGGCATCCCCGCCATGGCGATCTTTCCGGTCGAACCGGCAGAGCGCAAAACGCCCGACGGCGATGAGGCGCTGAACCCCGACAGCCTCGCCTGCCGCGCCTTGGCGGCGATCAAGGCGGCAGTCCCCGATCTTGGCCTGATCTGCGATGTCGCGCTTGATCCCTATACCAGCCATGGCCATGACGGCGTGTTGCGCGGCGACGGGATCGACAATGACGCGACGCTGCCGATCCTTGCCGGTCAAGCGGTCAATCAGGCGCGCGCCGGGGCCGATATCGTGGCGCCTTCCGACATGATGGATGGACGCGTCGGGGTGATCCGCGCCGCGCTTGACGATGCGGGCCTCCAGCGGGCCGCGATCATGGCCTATAGCGCGAAATATGCGTCGGCCTTTTACGGCCCGTTTCGCGATGCGGTGAACTCCGGCGGCTTTCTGAAGGGCGACAAACGCACCTATCAGATGGACCCTGCGAATACGGATGAGGCCCTGCGGGAGGTTGCGCTGGATATCGCCGAGGGCGCCGATATGGTGATGGTGAAACCCGGCCAGCCCTATCTCGACATCGTCAGCCGGGTGAAGCGTGAATTCGCGGTGCCGACCTTCGCCTATCATGTCAGCGGTGAGTACGCGATGTTGCGCGCTGCCGGTGAGCGGGGATGGCTCGATTGGAAAGCCTGCGCCTTGGAAAGCCTGCTCGGCTTCAAACGCGCCGGCGCCGACGGCGTGCTGACCTACGCCGCGCCGATGGTGGCGGAGATGTTGACCGCCTGATCAAGCGCGTCATCGCAAGGGGCGGTAGCGCCGCGGCGAACCGGAGATTTTGCCCCTCCGACACAGTCTTGGATTACCGCGCGGTCTGATGACCGCCCGCAATGACGCGTGTGGTCAGGCCGGTAATCTAGCGAGAAAATCCAGCACCCGCGCCTGATGCCATAGCCCGTCCCTGTCGTGGAAGCCGAGATGACCGCCGCTTTCAGCGATGGCGGGGACAAGGCATGGGTGAGCATGCCAATTGACCGCCTCATAGGCATCGAACGGGATCCAGGGGTCGTCTTTGGCATGGACGATCAGGCTGGGGACGCGGATATCCGGCAGGAATTGGCCGCAGGCATTGACGCGGTAGAAATTGGCCGCGTTGCCGAAACCATGCGCCGGGGCGGTGTAGAAATCATCGAATTCCCAGACCGTGCGGGCCCTCGCGATACCGTCCCGCATGGCATCGGTCAGGCCATTGTCGCGCTCAACGGCCCTGCGCATCGCCTGCATGACATAGCGGTGATAAAGCCAGTTGCGCGGCTCGGTCATACGGCGTGAGGTGGCCGCCAGATCGAGCGGCGTTGAGATCGCGCCCGCCGCGATGAAGCCCATGTCATTCGCGTCTTCTCCCAGCTCCCCCATCAGCTTCAGCACGGTGTTGCCGCCGAGCGAAAAGCCGATCCAGATCATGCGCTGCCAGCCGGATGTCCGGAGCTGTGCCGCCACCGCAAGCAGATCGCCGCTGCGGCCGCCATGGAAGTCTTCCCGGCAATCGGCGCGGCTTGGCCCGGCGCCGCGTTGATTGAGGCGCAGCACCGGATAACCGGCCCCGAGCAAGGTCTGCGCGAGGCTGAGCACATAGATGCTGGTCTCACACCCCGCCAATCCATGCACCAGAACAATCAACGGCCCTGGCGCTTCGGCGCGCGGCCGGTGAAGCACACCCGACAGGATGTCGCCGCTGTCATCCTTCATCGGGAAGAACAGACGCTCGCCGTGATAGGCGCCCAGATCCGCCGGACGGGCGAACAGCGTGTTGCGGAGTGTCTGCAAATCACCGCCGATCCAGGGGAGGCGCGGACGGAAAGGCGGCACGGTGATTGCCACCTTGCACGCTCTGTCTATGCTGCCGACTTGAGTGTCCATAACGCCTTCAATTACCAGAGATCATGAGCCTGCCGCGCCCCATCCGTATTGTTTTCCGTATTCTCGCCGGGGCGCTGGCCATATTGCTGATCCTGCCGCTTATATGGCTCGGCGCTGCGCTGTTGCCCGCCGCGCGCATTGCCGCGCTGCCGCCGGACGAGATCGCCATCGCCGGGCTTACCGCGCCCGTCGAAATCGCTTTCTCGACCGAGGCGGTGCCGACGATCAGGGCCGAAACGATGGCTGATGCGCTGGCGGCGCTAGGCTATCTGCATGCCAGAGAACGCCTTTTCAGCATGGAATTGACGCGGCGCCTGGGCGCCGGGCGCACCGCCGAGATCATCGGCGCGCCCGGCGTTACCATCGACCGGCTGATGCGCACGCTATCGCTCTATCGTCATGCCGAGCGTGATTATGCCGCCCTGAAGCCGGAAAGTCGGGCCTTTCTCGACGCCTATGTCGCCGGGGTTAACGCCTATCTGTCCGGGCCGGATTATGAGGCGCCGCTCGAATTTCGCCTGCTGCTGCATGAGCCCGAGCCCTGGGTCGCTGCCGACAGCCTGGTTTGGCTGCGGCTGATGGCGCTGCAATTGGGAAGTTCCTGGCGCGGCGAGCTGGCGCGGGCCGCGGTTCTGGACCGCCTCGGCGAAGACGGGCTGAACGTGCTTTACCCGCCCTATCCGGACAGCGCGCCGTTCAGCCTTTCCGGCACGCTGCAGGACGGGGTCGACTGGCGCCGCATGCTGGCTGCCGCGCCGCCGCCGATCGGGCCGAACCGTGCATCGAATGCCTGGGCGCTTGCCGGCAGCCGCACCGATACCGGCACACCGATCCTTGCCAGCGACCCGCATCTCGGACTGTCAGCGCCGATCCAATGGTATCTCGTCCGGATCGAAACGCCGGAGGCGACATTGGCCGGCGGCAGCTTCCCGCCGAGTCCCTTTGTGCTCGGCGGGCATAACGGCAAGGCTGCCTGGGGCCTGACCACGACAGGCGGTGATGTACAGGATCTGGTGATCGAGCGGCTCGACCCGGAAGCGCCAGAGCAGCGCTATCTGGTGCCGGGGGGCAGCGCGCCTTTCGAGACGCGAACCGAGATCGTCAGGGTACGTTTCGGCGCACCACAAGAGATCGTGATCCGTGAAACGCGCAACGGCCCGGTAATGTCCGATATCGACGATGACATGGCCGCGGCGGCGGGCGAGAATCATGTCATGGCGCTGCGCTGGGCCGATGGCGGGCCGGGCAATTCCACCGCCGATGCCCTGTTCGCGATGGCAGCAGCCTCGGATTGGGCAAGCTTTCGCGACGCCATGCGCTCGGTTTCGGGGCCATTGCAGAATGTCCATTTCGCCTCCGTCGACGGCAGCATCGGCATGATCGTCCCCGGCAAGGTGCCGCTGCGCAGCCGCGGTGACGGGCGGCTGCCGGTGACCGGCTGGAGCGGCGAGGATGAATGGCTCGGCCTCGTCCCATTCGAGGAAATGCCGCAACGTCGCGATCCGGCCGCGGGTGTTGTGATGAACGCCAATAACGCCGTCGTCGGGCCTGACTTTCCGCATCTGATCACGGCCGACTGGGCCAACCCCTATCGCGGCGCCCGCCTCGACGCCTTGATCGATAGCAAGCAGCGGCACAGCCTCGCCGATAATCAATCCTATCAACTCGACACAGTGTCCGAGGCGGCGCGGTCAATGGTGCCGTTGATGACGGCGATAGAGCCTGAGACAGCGGAGCTTCGGCAGGCCGTCAAATTGCTTGAAGACTGGAATTTCAGCATGCAGCAGGATCTCGCCGCACCGCTGATCTTCCGGGCCTGGATGCATCGTCTGGGGCCGGCGCTGTGGGACGATGAACTCGGCGAGCTGGCTGACGGCTATCGCGGCCGGCCGCAGGTCATTCGCGGCATTCTTGAAGACCATCGGCGATGGTGCGACCGGCAGGACACCGAAATCATCGAAAATTGCGCCACCATCCTCACACGGACCCTCGATGATGCCCTGTCGGACCTCGCCGCACATTACGGGCCGGAAATCGACTCCTGGCGCTGGGGCGACGCGCATCGCGCGCCGCTCGCCCATCCGCTGCTCGGTCGGATTCCCGGGCTCGACCTCATCGCCGATATCGGAGTCGAGATCGACGGCGGCGATTACACCGTGCTGCGCGCCGCAAGCTTCGGCGGCGACGGCACCCGTTTTGATGCCGTGCACGGCTCGGGCCTGCGGGCAGTGATCGACTTGGCCGACCCGGACCGATCGCTGTTCATGATCGCAACCGGACAGTCCGGTAACCCGTTCTCCCCGCATTTCGGCGATCTGGCCCCGCGCTGGGCGGCCGGCGACTATCTTGCCATGCCCGGTGACGCTCCCGGCGCGCATGTGGTCAGGGCAATTCCCGCCGATTAACCGCGTCTTAGGCATAATGCGCGACACCGGCATACATGTCGGAAAGCAATCTGCAGCAGCCGCTGATCATCAAGAAGATCAAGAAGGGCGGCCACGGGCACCATGGCGGCGCCTGGAAAGTCGCCTATGCCGACTTCGTGACTGCCATGATGGCGTTTTTCCTGATGCTGTGGCTGCTCAGCTCGGCGACCGAAGAACAGCGCGAAGGCATCGCCGAATACTTTTCGCCCGCCGCCGTTTCGATGTCTTCAAGCGGTTCCAACGGCGTGATGGGCGGCCAGTCGATCATCACCGATGGGGCCATGGTCACCGACATTCAGCCGATGGGCGTTTCGCTGCCCGATCCCGGCGCGCCGGAGCTTGACCGCGATGATGGTGAAGACATGCAGAGCACGCCTGCCAATGAGCGGGAAGGTGAGTTCGAGCTGACCGAAGAGGAACAGATCGAACAGGCGATCGCCGAACGGGAGCAACGCGAGTTTGAAGAGGCCGAAAAGGCGCTGCGCGAAGCCATAGAAGACTCGGAGCTGGCGGGCCTTGCCGAAAACCTGGTCATCGACATGACCCCCGAAGGACTGCGGATACAGCTTGTCGATCAATTCGGGCGCAGCATGTTCGCCTCGGGCAGCGCCGAATTGACACAGCCGGCTCGGGAACTGCACCGCATGGTCGCCGAGGTGATTGCGAAGCTGCCGAACAATGTTTCGGTACGCGGCCATACTGACGCGACGCCGTTTCGCGGGCGCAATGATTACACCAACTGGGACCTGTCTGCGGACCGCGCCAATGCCAGCCGCCGGGCCCTGGTCGGCTATGGCCTGCCGCTTGAACGCGTGGCCAATGTCGTGGGCAAATCGGACCGCGAACCGTTCGATGCCGACAATCCGCGCGCGCCGCAGAATCGCAGGATCAGCATCATCCTGCTGCGCGATGCGGTCAGCCCAAGCGATGCTGCACCCGAGCGGATCGAGGCCGGCATCACCGCCGACGGTCGGCGCCGCGATGCAGACGCTTTCGGCGCGCCGGAACAGCGGAGCGGCGCCCCGGTACGGGCCGTCGCCCCCTTCCGGCCGGTCGATCCGTAAATTACTTTCTCGATGCCGTTGTCGGTTTCTATGGACAGGCGCGCGCTGAATCCATAGCGTGTCGGCCACGCTTAAACTGTTTACGGTGCGCGATGAGCGTCATTGTCCCGCCAAAACACCGGATCCACCAGTTTTTCCGATCCTCGCCGACGCCCTGCCCCTATATACCGGGCCGCGTCGAGCGAAAGCTGTTCACCCGGCTCGATGCGGGCAGCGCCAATACGCTCAACAGCACCCTCACCGAGGCCGGATTCCGGCGTAGCCATGACATTATCTACCGTCCGGTTTGCTCGGGCTGCACCGCCTGCGTGCCGGTGCGGCTGCCGGTCGAGCGCTTCACCCCGTCCCGCACCCAGAAACGGATTATCAGGCGCAATTCAGATCTGAGCCTGGAAATCGGCGAACCGCGCGCCGATGACGACCAGTACGCGCTTTTCCAGGCTTATCAGAACAGCCGCCATGGCGGCGGTGACATGGCGCAGATGAGTCTCGACGATTATCAGGCGATGATCGAGGAAGGCGGCGTCTCAGGCGCCGTGCTCGAAGTCCGCGACCCGAAGCGCAATCTGCTCGGGCTGATGATGATGGACCGGCTCAAGGACGGCGTTTCCGCAGTTTACAGCTTTTACGATCCGGAATCGCCCAAGCGCAGCCTCGGCAGCTTCATGATCCTGGCGCTGATCGATGCGGTCGCCAAGGGCGGCGGCAAGCACGTCTATCTCGGCTACTGGATCCGCAACAGCGATAAAATGTCTTACAAGACCAGATTTCGCCCGATTGAGGCGCTAGGCCCCGATGGCTGGCGCGATCTGTACACCTATCCATAATTCAGGAAGCTTTCCATGACCTTCAAACGCCGCGGCTTTGTGGCCGGCGCCGTCGCCGGAGCGGTTGCGACCGCCGCATCCGCCTTGCCCAAACCGGCCATAGCCCAAAACGTCATCGAATGGACAATGGTGACGAGCTGGCCGAAAGGCCTGCCGGGCCTCGGCGCCGGTGCGGAAAGGGTGGCGCGCCGCATCGAAACGCTGAGCGGTGGTCGGATGAAGATCACGGTCTATTCCGGCGGCGATCTGGTGCCGTCACTCGGCGTCTTCGATGCCGTTGCCGCCGGCACCGCGCAGATCGGCCATGACGCGGCCTATTATCATACCGGGAAGACCAAGGCAGCGGCCTTCTTCACCTCTGTCCCCTTCGGCATGACGGCATCCGAGCTGGCCGGCTGGATCCATTGGGGCGGCGGCCAGGACTTGTGGGACCGCGCCTATGAGCCCTTCGGCATCAAGGCGTTCCTGTCCGGCAATACCGGCACACAGATGGGCGGCTGGTTCCGGGAAGAAATCAACGACCCCGGCGATTTCGCAGGCCTCAATATCCGCATGCCGGGCCAGGGCGGCGAGGTGCTGCAAAAGCTCGGCGCGACCGTGGTGCTGCTCGGCGGCAACCGTATCTTTCAGGCGTTGCAAACCGGTGCGATCGATGCCGCGGAATGGGTCGGTCCCTATAACGACCTCGCCCTCGGTTTCCATCAGGTCGCCAAATATTATTACTATCCCGGCTTTCACGAGCCCGGCGCCGGGCTGCAGTGCACGGTCAATCTGGATGCCTACAGCGCCTTGCCCGATGATTTGAAGGAAATCGTCCGGGTCTCCGCCGAAGCCGAAAACGACATCATGTGGGCCGAATATCAGCAGCGCTCGGCGGGCGCCCTGCGCATCCTCGTGGAACAGCACGGCGTTCAGCTGCGCCAATTCCCCCGTGCGGTTTTGCAAGCCATCGGCACCTCGTCGGGCGAGCTGATCCACGAGCTGATGGAGGATGAAGACCCGATCACGGCAGAAACGGCACGCGCCTTTGTCAATGCGCGCACCGACGGCATGCGGTTCTCGCGGATCGCTGAGCAGGCGATGATGAATGCGCGGCTGTTGCGCTATGACTATCCGCGCGAGGCCTGAGCCGATGCTGAACGCTTTTGCTACCGTCTTTCTCGCCATCGCGCTCAGCGCGCCTGCGCTCGCCCAGCCCGCCGATACGGCAAGACAGGGTCGCGCCAATCCCGAACCGGCGACCGAGATCGCGCGCAAGGCGGCGGTCGAAGGCAGCGAATTCATGATCGTCGCGGCCCATCCTTTGGCCAGCCAGGCCGGGTATACCATCCTGTCGCGCGGCGGCTCGGCCGTCGATGCCGCCATCGCGGCACAGCTGGTTCTCAATATCGTCGAGCCGCAAAGCTCGGGCATCGGGGGCGGCGGCTTCATGCTGCATTACGCGGCCGAGGACGGCGCGTTGAGCAGCTATGACGGCCGAGAAACCGCCCCCCGCACGGCAACGCCGGAAATGTTCCTCAAGCCCGACGGCACGCCGATGGGTTTCATCGAGGCGATCACCGGGGGGCGCAGCGTCGGTGTGCCGGGCCTTCTGGCGATGTTGAAACTGGCGCATGACAAACACGGCAAATTGCCCTGGGCCGAGCTGTTCGAGCCGGCCATCGGTCTCGCTGTCAACGGTGCGCCCGTCGGCGAGCGCTTGTCCGGTATTCTCGTGCGCTGGCGCCGGTTTGTGGAGCCCTATCCCGACACCGGCGCGCAGTTTTACAAGGAGGACGGCAGTCCGCTGGCGCAAGGCGATATCCTGCTCTATCCGGGCCTGGCGGACGCGCTGCAAATGATTGCAGAGGACGGTATCGACGCGTTTTATCGCGGCCCGCTGACCGGGCCGATGGTCGACCGCATCCGAAAGGCCATCGCCGACAGTGATTACCCCGATTATGCCGGTCCCGATCTGGAGGATTTCCGCGCTTATCAAGCGGTCGAACGCGATCCCGTCTGCGGCACGGTCGGCGCTTACCGCATCTGCGGCATGGGTCCGCCGAGCTCGGGCGGTATTGCGGTCAACCAGATCCTCGGCATGGTCGAGGCGCATGACGGCGTCGAACAGCGCGCCGACAGTGCCGAAGCGCTGCACATTTTCATTGAGGCGCAGCGCCGGGCCTTTGCCGACCGCGAGCTGTATCTCGGCGATCCCGCCTTTGCCGATCCGCCTGTCTCCGGGCTGATCGATCCGGGCTATATTGCCGCCCGCGCCGATACCATCGACCCTGCTGTCGCCGGGCCGGAAATTGCCGATGCCGGAACCCCGCCCGGCGCCGACCCCGACCGCTTCGCTCCGGATCGCGAGCCGAAATCGCCCGGCACGACACATCTTTCTGTTGTCGATGCCGAGGGCAATATCGTCTCCCTGACCACGTCCATCGAGGTCGCCTTCGGCTCACGGCTGATGGCGAACGGCTATTTGCTCAACAATCAGCTCACCGATTTCGCCTTTGTCCCCGAGCGCGACGGCAAGCCGGTCGCCAATGCCCCGGCGGCGGGCAAGCGGCCGCTGTCCTCGATGTCACCGACCATCGTCTTCGATGCCGAGGACCGCCCGGTGCTGATCACGGGATCACCCGGCGGCACCAGCATTATCGGCTTTGTCTCCCGCTCAATCCTGGCGCATCTCAGCTGGGGTCTCAGCCTGCCCGATGCGCTTGATTACCCGCATACGATCAACACCAATGACGGGCCGACGGAGATCGAAGCCGGCGCGCCGCTCGACGGCATGATCGACGAGCTTGAAGCGATGGGGCACGCGGTCAAACCGGGCCGAAGGCTGACCAGCGGCCTGCACGCCATCTCAATCGCCCCCGACGGCACCCTGACCGGCGCCGCAGACAAACGCCGCGAGGGCGAGGCACTGGGACGCTAAGGAAGTTTCACCAGAGCGTGCCGCCATCAATCAAGGACACCATTAAGTGGGCAACAGCCCTTCATAATGGCCAGACAGACAAGGCAGGCCGGCCCTATATCGGGCATGTAAGCCGCGTTGCGCAGAACCTCGTCACGCTTTTCCCCGACGCCACCGAAGAGGAAATCCATGCGGCCTGGCTGCATGATGTGGTGGAGGATTGCGGTGTGACCGTCGCCGAGCTGAAAGCGCGAGGTTACTCGCCAAAGATCATCGAAACGGTCCTTGCGGTGACAAAGCGGGACGATGGCACCCAGAGCTATGCGCAGCGCATGGATGCTTTGGCCAAATCCGGTCTGAAATCAGCCATGCGGGTCAAGATTGCCGATCTGACGGACAATGCAAATCCGGTGCGGCTCGAACAATTGCCGCCGGAAAAGGCCGCGTCCCTGAGCAAGCGCTACACGGCCGCCTTGGCGGTGCTCCAAAATGCTCTGAAAGACGAGGCCTGAAACAACCGCTGCATTTCGGGCTCCTATTCCATCGCGTGCAGGCCGGCGTCGATATATTCGACATTGCCGGTCATCTTGACGGCACCGTCGCTGGCGAGGAAGGTGGCCAGGGCGCCGACATCCTCGGGGGTGACGAGTTGATGCGCCGGTGCCTGGTCGCGGGCACGGTCGAGCATCGCGTCGAAGCGGGCGATGCCCGATGCGGCGCGGGTCAGCACCGGGCCGGGAGAAAGCGCATGCACGCGGATGCCCTTTTCCGCCAGCTCGGCGGCGAGATAGCGTACGCTGCTCTCAAGCGCCGCTTTTACCGGCCCCATCAGATTGTAATCTTCGACAACGCGCTCGGAGCCGTAAAAGGTGATGGTCTGAAGACAGCCGCCCTCTTTCATCAGCGGCTCGGCCAGCCGGGCCGTACGGATGAAACTGTGGCAAGAGATATCCATCGCCATCAGAAAGCCGTCGCGGCTGCAATCGATGACGCGCGCATGCAAATCCTCGCGCGGCGCAAAAGCGACCGCATGCAACAGGAAATCGAGCCTGCCCCACTCTCGCGCGATGGTCTCGAATACCGCCTCGATCTGGCCCTCAATCCGGTAATCGCAGGGCAGGATCAGCGCAGCATCGACCGCTTCGGCGAGCGGCCGCACATAAGGGTCGGCCTTTTCATTCAGATAGGTGACAGCCAATTCCGCCCCGGCGGCCCGAAATGCCTTCGCACAGCCATAGGCGAGGCTTAAATCATTGGCGATGCCGATCACCAAACCGCGTTTTCCCGCCAAAATGCCCATAATTCTGTCCGCCCTTCTCATGCTGGTGCTGCTGCTTCCGCAGCCGGTTACCCCGCAAGAGGTACAATCGCAAGCGCATGAGAGCGTCGGCAGGCTCAACCAGGCCGGCTACAACCGCCGCCAACACTGCACAGCCTGGCTGATCGCGCAGGATACCGCCCTGACCGCCGCGCATTGCCTTAATGCGGGGCTCAACAGCCCGCTCTTCCTTGTGCTCGGTTATGATCGCGGCATCTGGGATCAGGCGCTGCCCGTGGGAGACGTGCTCCTGCCGCAAGGCGGAGCCGACATCATGGCGCTCTGTCTCGACGATCAGGCCGTCGATGCCGAGGCCTTTCCGCTTGCGGAAACGCCGCCGCAGCAGGGTGAGAGCGTCGAGATCTGGGGCTATGGCAGCCCCAGCGTGCACGTGCTGCGCCGCACGACCTGCGAGGTGCTCGTCACCATGCGCGCGGACGGCGATTTCAGCCTGCGCTGCCCGGCAAGCCCCGGCGCCTCGGGCGGCCCGGTGTTTCGCATGACCGGAACCGGGCCGGAAGCGCTGGGGGTGATCTCCCGCACCAGCGGCGCCGTCACGATCGCGACACCGGTCACAGCCCTGCCAGATGCAGCAGCAGAGTGCACTAAAGCCCTAGCACCATAATTCCGGCGAGTACGAAACCGGCCAGCCAGATCGTCTGCAGACCCATTGCCGCCAGCGCCTTGGGGCCGACCCGCATGATGTCGGGCAAGGAGGTTTTCACCCCCAGCGCCGCGACCGCGACCAGCAGGCACCAGCGCGAGACATCGCCGGCCGCCTCGCTGACCGCCGCCGGAACGATACCGACGCTGTTCAGGATCATGATGATCACGAAGGCGACAAGGAAAAGCGGCGGCCTCGGCAAGGGACGCTTGCCGCCCTCGCCGTCGGCAGCGGGCGCCGCGAAGATCAGCGCCAGGATCAGAACGACCGGCAGCAAACAGGCAACGCGCAACAATTTGACCATGGTCGCCGTCTCACCCGCCGGATCGGAAACGCTGTAACCGGCACCGACAACCTGCGCCACATCGTGAATGCTGGCGCCCATGAACAGCCCGGCGGCCATATCGGTCATGTCCAACACACCGGCCAGCAACGGATAGAGGATCATCGCCACAGTGCTGAGCGTCGTCACGCCGATCACCGTCATCAGCGTATTGCCCTCGCTGTCGGCGCGCTTGGGCAAGACGGCCGAAATCGCCAGCGCCGCCGAGGCGCCGCAGATCGACACCGCGCCGGCCGTCAGCGCCGCATGGTCCGAGCGCAGCCCGACCGCCCGCGCCAGCGCCCAGCCGCCGACCAGCGCCGCGACCAGCCCGGCCAGCACCAGCAGTGTCGGCGCCAGACCGAGCGCAACATAATCACCCAGAACAATCCGCGCGCCGAGCAGAGCGATGCCGAAACGAAGCACCGCTGAGGCGGAAAAGCCGATGCCCGGTGCGAAAGCGGCATCCCTGGACAGAGCGTTGAACGCCGCTCCGGCGAGCAGCGCATAGAGCATCGCCGGGCCGCCATGATGCTCGCTGATAAAGGCCGCAGCGATGGCGATGACGACAGCCAGCGCCGTCCCCTGCGCCCTGGACCGGGCCCATGCGGGAACATCGGAAACTTGGGAAAACAAGGGAATGGCGAAAAATGTTCCAATGACGGGGTATAACCGGCCATCTCATGCCGGATAAGGCGGTGCATCGACAAGGGCCTTGCGCCGGGATTATGCTTGTCGATTGAATTCAAACTCAGGGAAATCTCCTATGCGCCGCTTCTTCGCTTTGCCCGCCTGGCCGCTGATGGCCGCCATCGTTACCGCGCCGATCACAGGCAGCGCCGCCGCAGAGCAAAGCGGCATCGAGATCAGGCGGCAATTTGTCGACGGGCCCTTCGGTCAGATTCATGTCCGCATCGCCAAGCCGATCGGCGTTGCCGAGACCAATCTGAAAACCCCGCTGATCCTGTTCCACTCGACTCCGTATTCGAGCGATTACTATTTGCCGTTTATCCCGCATATCGCGACCGACCGCACGGTGATCGCAATGGACACGCCGGGCTTCGGCGCTTCGGCGCGGCCGCCGGAAATGCCGACCATCGCCGATTACGCCGCTGCCGGCGCTGCGGCTTTGGATGCGCTCGGCTATATCGACCGGCCGGTCGATGCGATGGGCTATCATACAGGCACGTTCATCGCCGCCGAGTTGGCCGCCGCCTATCCGGACAAGGTACGCCGTCTGGTGTTGCCGGGCGTGCCATTCTATCTCGGCGACGCGCGACAGGCGACGCTCGAGCGCACCACCGTCCCCGACGAGATCAAGGCCGACGGCAGCCATCTCGGCCCGAAATGGGAGTTTGTCGAATATGCCCTGAAGAACGGTGTATCGCTGGAACGCGCGCAGGAACATTTCGCCGATCTCATGCAATCCTATCCGTTCTCCTGGTGGGCCTATAATGCGGTCTTCACCTGGCCCGCCGAGGAACGGCTGAAACTGGTCGAGCAGCCGGTGCGGCTGATTTCAATCAATGGCTCGCTCAAGGACGAAACCAAAGCGGCGCAGGATTATCTGCCCAATGCCGAGCATATTTATCGCGAGGAAATGACGGGTTCGATCTTCGATCTGCATCCCGAAACCCTGGCCGAGCTGACCCGGGAGTTTCTCGACAGGTAAGCGGTCAAGCGTCCGCGTGAGGCGCGAGGTGCGGAGACGGCCGGGCGATTAGCCGACAAACTGATTGCACTCAAAAAAGTGACCGTCAGGGTCGAAGATACTGATGGATTTCATCACCTTGGGCTTTCCATCGGCGCCGGTGACGGTCATGTCGCGCACACCGCTGTGAATATGCGCGCCGAACGCCACCGCACGGCGGTAGAGTTCTTCAACATCATCGGTGCTGATGACAAAGGTCGGTTGGCCATAGGTGACCCGGGTCGGCGTTTCGTTCGGTGCGGGAAGCGGCGGATCGATGAATTGCAACAGCCCGATCATGCCGATGGTCGGGTCCTCGCATTTCATGATTACCAGATGGGTGACGTCGCCCTCATTGCCGGCCGGAATGCCCATGCCGGACAGGGTGACCTGATGATCATACCATTTCGTCATCCCCAGCACCTGTTCATACCAGCGCATGGCGACGGCCATGTCGCGGACCAGCACCGTGGTTCGTTTGACGATGTTTTTCATTCTGTGATCCTTTGCTAGAGTATTTCCCGATCATTCCGGTCCACCCCTGCACCCCCGCCCCGCCTCCCCCGCAATTATCCTGTCCGGGGAGGCGGGGCGGGGGTGCAGGGGTGGACCGGATCAAAAACAAACGAAAACGCTCTCATCGCCTCGATAGTGCTGTAGCGGCGAGGGACGATCTTTTCAGCCGGCTGCCGCCTGCTATACCCAAACGGCGTCGGCGTTTTCGCCATACCTTCGACAGGAGCCAAAGAATGGCCAAGAATATCCGGTTTCAACGGGCAAATTACCTCGTCAGCGATCTCGAACGCGCCTTTACCTTCTATCGTGACATTCTCGGTTTCAGCGTCGAATTCATCAAGCAGTCCAAGGAGGATTCCTATTCCTATCCGGTCTTCGAGATCGATCGGTCGAAAGCGATCCGCTTTGCCGTGCTGAGCACCGCCGAGCAGCCGCGCTGCATGGCGCTAACGGAAGTCCAGGGCGGTGAATTGCCGGACATGGCCGTGCCCCGCCGCAGCGCAATCGTCGTTCATACCGACGATTTCGACGGCACCGCTGAGGCCGCCCGCGATGCCGGGCTCAAGGTCTTCGATGAATACAAACTGGTGACCCAGGACGGGCGCGAAGGTCGCGAGCAGGCGATTATCGATTTCGATGGTAATCTCGCTCTGATCTATACGATCACCAAGGCCGCCGGCTAGATGATGAAGCGGCTGGAGGGCAAGACGGCAATCGTCACCGGTGCCGCCCGCGGAATCGGGCGCGCCATTGTCGAAAAGTTTATCGCCGAGGGCGCATCGGTGCTGCTGACCGATATCGATGCCGATACCGTCGCCGCAACGGCACAGGCGCTCAAGAGTGACGGCGACAGGGCTGCCACGCTGGCGCATGATGTTGCCGAGCCGGAACAATGGGATGCCGTTTTTGCGCGCGCCGAGGATCGTTTCGGCGGGCTTGACATCCTCGTCAATAACGCCGCGCTGGGCGATGACAAGGATATCGAGCATGTCAGCTTCGCCGAATGGAGGCGCATGTTGGCGGTCAATCTCGACGGTGCGTTTCTCGGCACCCAGGGCGCGATCAAGGCGATGCGGCGCTCGGGCGGCGGCAGCATCGTGAATATCTCCTCGGTCGGCGCCTTTGCCGGCACACCGGTGATGTGCGCCTATAATGCGAGCAAGGCAGGCGTGGTCGCGCTGTCCCGCAATGCGGCGGTCTATTGCGGTCATCACGGGCTCAATATCCGCGTCAACAGCGTCCATCCCGGCCTGATCGAAACCGACATGGCACGCGAATTCGCCGCCAAATCGACCGGCGAAGATGCCGATCAGGCGATGCAGAGTTTTGTCGCCTTCCACCCCATCGGACGGCTCGGCCGGCCATCCGATATTGCCGACGGGGTCGCTTTTCTCGCCTCTGATGAAGCTTCCTTCATAACCGGCACCAGCCTGGTCATCGACGGCGGCTATCTCGCAGTCTAAAGCGTTTCGTCACCGCCATGAATACGCACGGTTCCGATCCATCAACAGAACTGCGGCCTTCAGCTTCGGCGAAGGAGAGGAGCTCGCATCTCGAACCTGCGGGTTATCCGCCTTGCCGGGCGGCTCCGATAAAGCCGCCTGCCTTCGCTCGCCCTCATTGAAGAACGACGCGACCCGGAATTCATGAAACAGAATGCGACCTTGCGGCTGATCGAAGCGGCGCTTCTCGGCTTTGTCGGCATTGTGACGCGACATCCGCGGCTGATTGCGACGCTGGTGCTCGGCCTGTCGGCGCTGAGCATGGTCTATGCGGCGCAGAATCTGCGCATTGATGCCGAGACCAGCAATATGCTGGCGCCGGAGCTTCCCTATCGCCAGGCGCAGCAGGCCTTCAACGACGCTTTTCCCGAAGCGGCCAACAACATCATCATCGTTGTCGCCGCCGACTCCGCCGACGAAGCCGATGCGTTCTCCTCCCGCCTGAGCGAGCGGCTGAACGATTTCGAGAGCATGGAGGATGTCTTCTTTGCCGCCGGCGATCCGTTTTTTGCCAGCCGCGGTCTGCTGTTTCTGAACATTGCCGATCTCGAGGCCCGTCTATCACAGATCAACCGCGCTGCATCGCTGCTGACAGCGTTGAGCCAGGATCCGTCTCTGGTGCGACTGCTGACCGTACTGAACCAGGTCAGCGCGCAGGCGGCCAACGCCGGCCCCGCTATCGATATGACCGGCGATGAGCTCGATAATGCCTATCGCGCCGTGGCCGAGAGCATCGATGCCGCCGCGGCCGGAGAGAGGCGGCCCTTGTCCTGGCAGGCCTTGCTCGATCCAAACGGCACAGAAGACGCCGTCATCCGCGTGATCAATGTCAGACCGCAGCTCGATTTCTCCGACATCCAGCCGGCGCGCCGCGCGCTTGGCGATATTCGGATGGCCCTGGCCGAATTGGAGACAGAGGGCGTCTGGGATGTCGAAGTCGGCATTACCGGCAAATGGGCCCTGCGTACCGAGGAGTTGCGCTCCGTCACCCAGGGCATCGGGCTGTCCTTCGGCTTTTCGCTGATCTGCGTGACGCTGCTCTTGATCCTCGCTTTTCGGTCTGCCGCGTTCACCATCACCACCTTTACCGTCATCCTCTGCGGTCTGGCATTGACCGCCGGTTTCACCGCCTTGACCATCGGCGCGCTCAATCTGATTTCGGTGGCCTTCACGGTGCTGCTGCTCGGGCTCGGCGTCGATTTCGCGATCCATTTCGGGCTCCATGTCCAGGAAAGGCTGCGGCAGGGCATGAGTCCGGCCAATGCCGTCCCCGGGGCGATCCGCGATGTCGGCGTGCCGCTGGCGCTGTGCATGCCGACCACCGCCTTCGCCTTCCTCGCCTTCGTGCCGACGGAATTTATCGGCATGGCGCAGCTTGGTATTATCGCCGGTGCCGGCGTGTTGCTGACCTTCATTGTCTCGATGGCGCTGATTGCCGCTGCTGCCGTGCTTGCACCGCCGCCGAAGCCGCGGCGCAAGCCGACGAAGTCCGGCGGGCTGCTGGCGCTGCTGGTCCGCCGCTTCGGCGGCGCCCTGACGGTGCTTGCCATTGTCCTGACATTCGCCGCGCTCTGGCTGATGCCTCAGGTCCGTTTCGATGCCGATCCGATGAGCCTGCGCGACCCGGCCAGCCCGTCGGTGCTGACCTTCAACCGGCTGCGCGATGAGGGCGGACAGCCGGTCTTCCGGCTCGACGCGCTGGCAGCCGATCAGGAAGCCGCCGATGCCTTGGCCGCACGGCTGAAAGACATCCCCGAAGTGGCAAGCGCGGTCACCTTGAGCGATTTCGTGCCTGCGGATCAGGCGCTGAAAATCGAACTTATCGGTTTTACCGCCGACGGCCTGCTGTTCGATATCGCCGAACCGGGTCAAGCAGCACCGCCGACCGAGGAATCCCTGATCCCCGCCATCGACCGGTTGATCGAGACCCTCGCAGCGGCCGAGGGCAATCAAGAGGCGCGCCGGCTCCGCCAGGCCCTTGAAACACTGCGCGACAGCCTCGACAGCGGCGTATCAGTGGCGGCCGAAGCGCAGCGACAGATTTTCCGTTTCTGGCCGGATACGGTCGACCGCCTGATCGCCCAGCTCACGCCCGAAGAAGTCGTTGCCGACGACATTCCGGCGACGATCCGGCAGCGCTTCGTCAATCAAGATGGAATAGCGCGCGTCGAAATCCTGCCGCATGACGACGCCGGCTCGACGGTCGATCAAGCCCGGTTCGTCGATGCGGTAGCAGCATTAGTGCCCGATGTCAGCGGCGATGCGCGAACCATTGAAGGATCGAGCGAGACGGTTTCCTTTGCGATGCTGCAGGCGACCGCGACGGCGATCATCGTCGTCGCCGCATTGCTCTGGCTGCTCTTGCGCGACGGGTTTCTGGTCTTGCTGATCCTGCTGCCGCTTGCCATGGCCGGGATACTCACCTCGGCGACCGGGGTGCTGATCGATCAGCCCTATAACTTTGCCAATATCATCGTTCTGCCGCTGCTGATCGGGCTCGGCATCGACAGCGGCATCCATATCGCCCTGCGCGGACAGGCTGAGAAAAGCGGCATCGCCGCGCTCGAAACCGTGACGCCGCGGGCGATCTTTTTCAGCACGCTCACCACCATCGCCGCTTTCGGCAGCCTCATGCTCTCCGATCACAGGGGGACCGCCAGCATGGGACAGCTTCTCGCCATCGCGATCGGCTTTGCCCTGATTTGCGTGCTGATCGTGCTTCCGGTAACGCTTGACTGGCTCAACCGGCGTCGGCTGCGGCGCGGAGGAACGCGAAACGGCACGGCCTAAACAGACCTTGTGCCGGTCCCAGCATCGCCGCATTTATCGCCATAAGTTATCGTTACGCCCTTAACCGATTCGGCTTTACGGCCCAATTCCATGCGCTTTTTCCCGATATTCCTGTTCCTGACGATGATCGGCCTGCCGGCTGCAGCCTCACCGGATGCCGACATCGCGGCCCCGGCCTGCACGCCCGAAGGTGCGCAGCGCTTTGTCGCCAGGCTCGCCGACCGCGCGGTGCCTATTGCCGAGCGCAGCGATTGGGATCCGCAGGCACGGCAAGCCGCCGTGCTGACGCTGTTCGAGGATGCCTTCGACCTTGATTACGTTGCCCGCGCCATGCTCGGCGGTTATCGCCAGCAAGCCGACGACATCCAGCTCAGCCGCTATTATGAAGCGTTCCCGGCATATTTCGCCGCCCTGTTCGGCGATGACATCATCCGTATGGTGAAAAGCGCGATGCAGCTGGAGAGCGCCCGGGCATTACGCCGCGAGGACCAGTTCGGCGTCATCTCGGAAATCGTGCCGACAAATGGCGGCGACCCGATCACGATAAGCTGGCAAATCCGCTGCGATGATCAGGGCCGTTACCGCATTCTGAACTTCCGGGCTGAGGGCGTATCGCCGATCCTGATCAAGCGCGATGAGTTCGCCGCCATTGCCGAGCGTCAGGGCATTGACGGCCTCCTCGGCATTATTGAAACCGCATCGCTATAGCTGCCTGGATGGCCGATTTCCCGCTTGGCGCCGCATTGACCGCAATCCTGATCGCCGCGGCGCTGTTTCTCTCGCTGCGGCTTATGGTGGCATCGCCCAAAATTCCGCAACGATATCAAGCGCTGACCAACTGGCAGGCGCTCGAGCGGACCGGCAAACCGAATGATTATCTGATGATGGACGGTGATGCGGCGGACCGACCGGCCATCCGCTTCGATCAGCCTGCAGCCGCCGTGGCTCAAGCCTCGCGCAAGGTGCTGCGCGACATGCCGCGCACCCGTATCCTCAGCGAAAGCGAGGATGGTCTGCGGCTGGAGGCAATGCAGCGCAGCCGCCTGATCGGCTTTCCCGACTTTATCAGCCTGCGGATCGAGCCGTCGGGCGAAGAGCAATCATCCCTTTCCGCCTATAGCCGTGCGCATTTCGGCTATAGCGACATGGGCGTCAACCGCAAACGGATCGACGCCCTGGTCAGGGACATTGAACAGGCTCTGACGGGTCACCAGACCGGCTGAGCCGCCATCGAGCTGGAGGACGCCGCATAGCCGCGCGGGCCTTGCGGTCCCTTCGGATCTTTCGGCGGCAGCAAACCATCCCGGCGCAGCAGCGCATCGGGATCGGCATCGCGACCGCGGAAGCGGCGATAGAGAACATCCGGCGGCTCGGTTCCGCCTTTTGACAGAACGTTGTCGCGGAAGCGCGAGGCGGTTTCCTTGTCAAAAATGCCGGCTTCCTGGAACGCCTCGAAGGCGTCGGCATCCAGCACTTCGGCCCATTTATAGCTGTAATAGCCGGCAGAATACCCGCCCGCGAAAAGATGGCCGAAGCCGGTGCTCATCACGGCGCCCTGACGGTCCGTGAAGCGCAGATCGGCGGTAACACTGTCCTCGAAAGCTTCAACATCGTCGATACCCTGCTTCCCGGCCTTGCCGTGATAGGCCATATCGAGCGTGCCGAGGCTGACCTGGCGCAGCGCCGCACTGCCGGCCATGAAGGTGCGGCCGTCATTGAGCTTGCGGATCAGCTCTTCGGGGATCGGCTCGCCGGTTTCATGGTGCTGCGCGAACATGTCCAGCGCCTCTTTTTCATAGCACCAGTTTTCCATCAACTGGCTCGGCAGCTCGACGAAGTCCCAGAACACATTTGTCCCGGTCAGCGACGGATGCTCGCCTTCGCCCAGCAGCCCGTGCAGAGAATGACCGAATTCATGGAACAGCGTGGTGACCTCGTCATGCGTCAGCAATGCCGGCTTGCCGCCGACGGGCTTGGTGAAATTGCAGACGATGCTGACCAGCGGCACCTTCTTTTCGCCGTCATACATGCCGGCATCGCGATAGGTCGTCATCCAGGCGCCGCCCCGCTTGCCGTCACGCGGGAAGAAGTCGGTATAGAATACGCCGATCAGCTCATTGCTGTTCTTGTCATAGACATCATAGGTGGTGACATCCTGGTGATAGACCGGATAGGCGTCTGATTTCTCGAAGCGGATGTCGAACAGCTTTTCCGCCGCGCCGAAGGCGCCGTCGATGACGCGGTCGACCGGGAAATAGGGCCGCAGTGCTTCATCGTCGAAATCGAATTTCTCTTTCCGAAGCTTCTCGGCATAGAAGGCGGTGTCCCAGGCTTCCAGCTTGTCGGGGCCGCCCTGCTCGCGGGCAAAAGCCTGCAATTCCTCGAAATCCTTCTTGGCGGCCGGCTTGGCCACGGTTTTGATTTTCTCAAGGAAGTCATGCACCGTGCCGGGCGTCTTCGCCATGCGGCGTTCAAGGACATAATCGGCGTGGGTCTCATAGCCCAGCAGCTCGGCCCGCTCGCCACGCAGCTTGACGATTTCCTGGATGACCGGCGCATTATCGAACTCGCCGCCGAGAGCGGTGCGGCTGCGAGCGCGCCAGATTTCTTCGCGCAAGGCCCGATCTTCCGCCGACTGCATGAGCGGCAGATAGCTGGGGATGTCGAGGGTGAAGGCCCATTTGCCGTGATGACCCTTCTCCGCGGCCGTCTCTGACGCCGCCGCTTTCGCGCTTTCGGGCAAACCGGCAAGCCGGGCTTCGTCATCAATGACCAGCAAATAAGCCTTGGTCGCCTTGCGTGAGTTATCGCTGAAGGTATTGCTTAACTGCGAAAGCCGGGCGTCGATTTCGCGCTTGCGTGCCTTACCCTTTTCATCGAGCTCGGCGCCATTGCGGACAAAGCCGAGATAGCTGTTCTCCAGCAATGTCGCCTGTTCGACGGTCAGATCGAGCTTATCGCGATTGTCCCAGACGCTCTTGACGCGCGCATACAGCGCCTCATCCAGCATCACGTCATTGGAGAAATCGGACAGGATCGGGCTGATTTCCTGCGCCAGCGCCTGCATCTCGTCATTGCTTTCTGCGCTCAGCAGATTGAAGAAAATCGAGCTGACACGGCCGAGCTCGTGATCGGCGGCTTCCAGTGCCGCGATCGTGTTCTGGAAATCGGGAACCGCTTCATTGTCGCGGATCGCCGCGATTTTCTCGCGGGCCGCTTCGATCGTTGCCTCAAAAGCCGGTTTGAAATGCTCAAGCGTCACCCTGTCGAAAGGCGGCGCGCCGTTCGGCACGGTTGAAGGCTGCAATAGCGGGTTCTGCGCAACATCGTCGCGAGGCATAAGGCGCTCTCCTGATTTGAAGTCTGGGAGTCAACGGCAGTCGACGCCGGACTCGGAACTAGCCAATATCTCACGCCAGGCAAGGGGCGGCAAGCTTTAGCCCTGATCGATGACAAAACGAAGCGCCGGCTGGTCCGCGCCGAAGTCCAGGCGGGAACCGCCGAACCCGCCCTTGTCACTCAGCTCAAGGCTCAAGGCTCAAGGGCAAGGGTCGAGCGTCTCGGCGCAAGAAACGAGACAGGCTAGTTGCTGTTCGCAGCAATAGCCGGCCGTTCGACCACCGTTACCAGCCCTGCCCCGCCGGACGGCCAGCAGGTGAAGGCGCGACAGCGGCCGAGCAGCGGCAAATCAATGTCGCCTGGCGGCCGGATGATTCTTGCGTCGAGATTCCGTGCCGCCGCGTAGGCAAGCTCGATATCCGGCCGGACGGCGATCTGGGCGATGTAGCCGATATTCGGAAAAACGAAGCGATCATCCGCGTCATCGCAGGCAACGTTCTCGAGTTGCGTCAGCGCCATTTTGCCGAACATGTGCCCACCCTGCATGAAGGCGCTATGGCTGACGGCATCGGCAGGAAGGCGCATGAACGTGTTCTGTTCGGGCTGATCCAGCGTCGCCTCGAACAATACCGCCATGCCCAGCACCTCGCTGTAAAAACCGATGCAGGCGGGCAGGTCGCGGCACATCATCAGGCTGGTGACCACACCGGTATAGCCGGTTTCCGTGTAGCCGATCTCGGCCAGATAGCGGCGCATTTGTCCGATCCGCGTATCCGGCGGGGCCTCATTCAGCTGAATCAGATTGATCGACAGATGATCCGGACCTTCAAGAATGATCTCCGTCGGGCTGCCCACGGCATCGTCGAAATCATGCTTGACCGGCTGCGACCAGAGCTCGAAACCGAGCGCCGCCAATTCCTGCGCTGCGGCGGCCAGATCACGGCTGTAAAAGTTCAGATTACCGAGGCCGAAGGTCTGCAAATCGCCGCGTTGACGGATCGCAACGCCGCCCATAGCGCCGACATCGACCAGCATAAGGTGCGCGACGGGGCAGCCCGGATGCGACGCCAGCGCGATGCGCGTATCGCGATCGCGCGGCCATGGCCACAAGGCCGCCAGGGCCTGTCCGCCAACGCGATAGGGACCGTCGATCTGAAGACCGATCCGGTCGCGATAAAAGGCCAGGCTGCCGTCAAAATCGGCGCTGGTAACGACCGACGCCCATATCGGCGCGCCGTCTTCTGCGACCACCGCATTCATGCTGCTGCTCCCACTTTATGCGGCATCAAAGACGCGCGGCGACGTTCCGCCGTCAAGAACATCGTGCTATGGTCCCGCAAGAATACACGAGATTACCGAGTTCGAGGAACCGCGATGCGCTCTTTCGCTCTCACCGTTCTGATCGCCCTATCGGCCTCGCTGGTCGGAAGCCTTGCGCTGATGCCGCAAGCGGCAGCCTATATGACCGTTTTCGGTCGCGGCGAGGCGGCCAATTGCGCCCAGGCGGCGCGGTTTTCGCGTCTTGGTGTCGGCGAAATCCGCTCCTGCGATGCGGCCCTGGCCGATGCCAATCTTTCGCGCCGCGATCGGGCCGCAACATTGGTCAATCGCGGCATCCTGCTGACCAATATGCGGCAATTCGACCGCGCGCTGGCGGATTTCGATCAGGCAGGGAAAATACAGTCGATGCTGCCCGAGGTTCATGTCGGCCGCGGCAATGTGTTTTTCAGGCGTGCCCGCTTCGCCGACGCCGTCGCGGAGTACAATAAATCTCTGGCGCTCGACATAAATCAGCGACCCGAAGTGCTGTATAACCGGGCACTGGCCTATGCCGCGCTCGGCGAATTCGCCCTGGCCCTCGCCGACATCGACGAGGTCATCAGCCTCCGCCCCGACTGGGAGCTGGCGTTCGAACGGCGCCAGCGCCTGATCAGCCAAAGCACGCAGCTGGCAGAGCAGCAGGCGGAGTAAACGGCGCCGTCATTGCCCGGAGCGACAGCGACAGGGCAATCCAGGTTGACCCCGGCGGGATAAAGTCCCGGATTGCCGCGTGAGCTGCGGGCGCTCGCAATGACGGGTGAATGCCTCGGGCCCGCCGCCGAGACCGATCAAAAACTGTATTTGCTGGAGAACTGCAGCTTGCGCATGGCGCCGTCGAGGCCGTTTTCCAATTCGCGACGGGCATAGATTGCTTCGATACCAATATCGACCTGCGGCACCGGTGAGTAAATCAGATTGAGGTGGCCGCTCTGCTGATTGTCGGTAACGCCACCGCCGGTCAAGCGAACCGGATTATCGGCGAAGAACGCCCCGGCGGTAATATTGCTGCGCCATTTTTCGTTCCACCAATGGCGGTAGGAAACGAAACCGGAATAAAGCGGGATGGCATCGAGCGACCCGTCATCCCGGATCGCAACGTCATTGATCAGGTTGAGCCCGACATAGCGGCCCAGCCCCTGCCCTGCCGTCACCATGAAGCGCAGGTCATCGCGCGACCCGCCGATCCTGACCTTGCCCGACAGACTGCCGCCGAAGCCGATCGCCGTGTCGTCGACGACGCCGAGCGCCGGATCGCCATTGACGGTCAAGGCCCGGACGATACCGGCAATCTTGAGATGCCCCCAATCGCCGGCCCAGCGATAGCGACCCACGAAATCGGGCAGAAAATCTTCGCCGGGCAAGGCACGAATGCCGGCGCGACTGGTCACCGTTGTTTCGGGCTGTTCGATCGCCAGCTCGAGGCCGCCACGGGTGTAGCGGATCATCGGCTGGCGGACGAAGACCGTGCCTTCGGTCGGGCCGATAAAGTCGAGATTTTCCGGCAATGCGGCGACGTCCTGGAAGGTCGACCACGCCTCGCCGAAAAGCCAGTCATCGACCGTCAGATAGATCTGCCGGGTGCGCGGGGTGAAGCTGTTGGAAATCCGTTCATCGCCGCCGCTGGTTACCTGGAAATCGAGTTCGAGGCGGGAGGTCACGTCGATCCCGCCATAGGTACCGCGCGTGCCGAAAATAAACCGGGATTCCCGGATATTCGTGTCGAATACCGGATCGCTGTCGGCACCGCCGACAGGCACCAGCGCGGGGATATAGAAATCGCGGCCGATATTGCTGCTCGGCAGGCTGCCGCCGGAGAAATCGGTCAGGCTGACATCGAGCTTGATGAATCCGTCGAAGGTCACATTCGTATCGCCGATCATGAAACCGTCGCGCGCCGGGCCGCGCAGCGCGGGCGATTGCGGCGGCATCTGAACAGTGCTCGCGGTCGCCATTGCCGGCGACGCCGGGCTTTCCACCGGCTGCGCCGGCTGCGTGACAGGTGCGGCCTGCGCCTCTCGAACCGTTTCTGCCGCATCGCTGAGGGTTTCGGCCTCGGAAGACGTCAGAGCCTCTTCCCGATCGTCCAGACGGTCCAGGATTTGTTGCAGCATGCCTTCAAGGCGACTGACGCGGGCCTCCAGATCGGAATCAGCAAAAGCGGCGATCGGTGCGGTCAGACAGGTTCCGGCCAGAAGGGCGACGCCGAGGAGGCGCCCGGCAGTAAGTGCAGTCATATCGAATTCCTGAGCGGTATTCAGTGATCATGGGCGATACCGGCTCCGGCAGGGATACGGATATCCTCAACCATGTCCTGCACCTCGACCGGCGGCGCGGCAGTCATGCGGCTGATGCCGATCGCCAAAGCGAAATTGATCAGCATACCGATCGTACCGATGCCTTCGGGTGAGATACCGAACAGCCAGTGTTCGGCCGAGTTCAGCTCAGGATTGATAAATTTGAAGTAAATAATATACGCGAAAGTGAATATGAGGCCGCCGATCATCCCGGCGACGGCCCCCTCCTTCGTCACCCATTTGAAGAAGATGCCGAGCAGAATGGCCGGGAACAGCGAGGATGCGGCCAGCCCGAAGGCAAAAGCGACGACCTGGGCAACGAAGCCCGGCGGGTTGATGCCGAACCAGCCGGCAATCGCGATCGCCGCCACCGCTGCCAGACGCGCGAACATCAGCTCCTGCTTGTCGGAGATGTCGGGCATCATGGTTTTCTTCAGAAGATCATGCGAGATCGCCGTCGAGATGACCAGCAGCAGCCCGGCCGCGGTCGACAGCGCCGCCGCCAGCCCGCCGGCCGCAACCAGCGCGATGACCCATGGCGGCAGCTGCGCAATCTCGGGATTGGCAAGCACCATGATGTCGCGGTCGACATAGACCTCATTGGCCGACGCCGTCGGGGCGTTGGTCAGCACACGTTCGCCATTGGGGCCGGTCTCGCCGCTAAAGCTCGGCTTGCCCTCGAACGGCGCACCCGGCGCATAATTGACCCGGCCGTCGCCGTCCTTGTCCATCCAGCCGATCAGCCCCATCGTCTCCCAGTTCTGGAACCAGCCGGGGGTCTCGGTGTACTGCGTCTGATGAACGCTATCGATGAAGTTGATGCGGGCAAAGGACGCCACAGCCGGCGCCGTCAGATAGAGCAGCGCGATGAACAGCAGCGCCCAGCCGGCCGATTTCCGCGCATCCGACACCTTGGGCACCGTGAAGAAGCGGACGATGACATGCGGCAGTCCGGCCGTGCCGACCATCAGCGCCATGGTGATGGCGAATATGTCGATGGTCGATTTCTTCGCCTCGGTATAGGCGCCGAAGCCGAGATCAACGAGCGTGCTATCGAGCTTGGCCAGCACTGACTGGCCGGAGCCGTCAGCGACGTCAGACCCGAGCCCCAGCATCGGGATCGGATTGCCGGTAATCAGGATCGAGATGAAGATCGCCGGCACCATATAGGCGAAGATCAGCACGCAATATTGCGCAACTTGGGTATAGGTGATGCCCTTCATGCCGCCGAGCACCGAATAGGTGAAGACAACGGCCATGCCGATCAGCACCCCGGTATCGATATCGACCTCGAGAAAGCGTGAGAAGACGATCCCGACGCCGCGCATCTGCCCCGCTACATAGGTAAAGGAAACAAAGATCAGGCAGATCACGGCGACCAGGCGGGCCGTGCTGGAATAATACCGCTCGCCGATGAAATCGGGCACGGTGAACTTGCCGAACTTGCGCAGATAAGGCGCCAGCAACAGGGCCAGCAGCACATAGCCGCCGGTCCAGCCCATCAGATAGACCGAGCCGTCATAGCCGGCGAAAGCGATGATCCCGGCCATCGAGATGAACGACGCCGCGCTCATCCAGTCGGCCGCCGTGGCCATGCCATTGGCAATCGGGTGGACGCCGCCGCCGGCGACATAGAATTCCTTGGTCGAACCGGCGCGCGCCCAGATGGCGATACCGATATAGAGGGCAAAGGAAAGGCCGACGAACAGATAAATCAGATGCTGAGTGTCCATGACGGCCTACTCCTCATCATCATCGACGCCGAAGCGGCGTTCGATGCGCCCCATCGCGATGACATAAACGATGATCAGCG
>CAZRBL010000009.1:0-4830 GCA_964598335.1 uncultured Rhodospirillales bacterium | reverse complement strand
GGAAGACGATGATCGACCCCTGCTGCGCCCACCAGAACCCCAGCTTGAAGCCGAAGAACTGAATCTGATTAAGCTGCTCGACGAGCAGAATGCCGAAACCGAAGGAGACGGTGAACCACACCACCAGAAGCCCGCCGAGCAGTTTCAGATTGGCGTGCCAATAAGCCTGCGCCTTGTTCTCGGTCAGAACCTCATCGTCATGATGCCCATGCACCGGCATGTTATCGCCGTCATGGTGATAAACGCCTTTATCGACATGGTGCGGGTCATCCGGGCGCGCCGCTGCGCCACCGCCGTCTTGCATCGCAATGCCTCCTGTTCGCGGCCCGCACCCTCTTGTTCGGGGTTTCTGGAACCAGGCGCCGGAAGCTCTGCGAGTAGCTGAAGCGGGTCAATGACCGAGATCAATTAGGTGCTAATGGTTGCGCAGCCGAATGAGCAAGGCGCCGACAGCGAGCAAGGCCAAGGTGGCCGGGGTCGGCACCTCGCCCGTGCCAAAGCCGTTAAAGGCCTGCAATTGCGCATCACCGCGATCATAGACGTACAGCGTATCGCCGTCGGCGCTGAAATCCATGGCGACGAAGGCCGAGGTCGTATTGTTCAGCACGATATCGCTGGCGATCAGCGTCGCCTCTGTCAGGGCCGCATTCAGATGGTAAAGCCGTCCATCCATCTGCATCAGCGCAAAATCGCCGGTCGCCGCATTCCGGACCAGCGTGGCATTCTTGTTCGATATAGGGGTGTCGCCGGCCAGAAGGCTTGTATCGATGCTGTCGATCAGTGTCCCGGTCAGCGGGTCGGCGCGACTGATGATGGTGCCGTTCACACTCGTCAACAGGATCGTGCCGTCGGCATCGAAGGCGAAACTGGTCGGAAATGACGGCGCTGTCGGGAAACTGATCATATCGACCCGGCTGCCATCTGACGGATCGCGGATCAGGACATTGCCGCAACAGGCGCCGGCAATGAACATCATGCCTCCAAAGGCGCCGGTCACCGGTGTACTCGGCGCAATGCGGGCAAAACCGAGGATCGCTTCCGATGGCCACGCCGTATCCAGCGAAAGTGGCGTCGGCGATGGATCATCGCCGAACTCGAGGTCATCGGCATCAAAGATGCGGATTTGCTCTAACGCATTAGCAATCTGGACTTGACCATCGGCATGGGTGATCGCCCCCATATAACCGCCGATCAGATTGTTGAATTTTTGAAACATCCCATCGCGAGGGTTGACGCGAGTGATGTTGTTGCCGTTCAGCGCCAGCAACAGGTCACCACCGGGCAACACCGCCATATCACTGCCGCCGCTGCCGTCACCGCGTTCGATCGGAAGGTTATCGACGACAACGCCGAGATAACCGAAGCCGCTATCTGGATTGAGTGTTGTTGCCTGACCGCCCCCCGGCGCAGCAAGAAAACCGCAAAGGGCAAGAGCCGCTAAGTGCCTGAACGAGATCATCATATCCCCCCATGTTTCCAGAGGGCATTTTATTCATGACCGGCGCGCGAATGTAAAGGGTGCGGGCCGCTTCAGAGGCCAGGAGCCGCCCAAGCCAGACAAGAAGTGTATCCGGTCAGGCGCTCTTGCGCTGCGTATTCCCATCCAGCATTGGTTTCAAGTATTCGCCGGTAAAGCTGCCGGGCGTTTCGGCGACCACTTCGGGCGGGCCGGCGGCGACGATCTGGCCGCCCTTGGTCCCGCCCTCGGGGCCGATATCGATGATCCAGTCGGCGGTTTTGATGACTTCGAGATTATGCTCGATGACCAGCATGGAATTGCCCTGCTCGACCAGCCGGTGCAGCACCTCAAGCAGCTTGCGGACATCCTCGAAATGCAGGCCGGTGGTCGGCTCGTCGAGGATATAGAGCGTCCGGCCGGTACTGCGTCGGGCCAGCTCCTTGGCCAGCTTGATACGCTGCGCCTCGCCGCCTGACAGGGTCGTCGCGGCCTGGCCGACCTTGATATAGCTCAGGCCCACTTCCTCGAGCAGCACCATCTTGTCCCGAATCGAGGGCACCGCCTTGAAGAACTCAGCGGCCTCTTCGACCGTCATTTCCAGCACATCGGCAATCGACTTGCCCTTATAGGTCACCTCCAGCGTCTCGCGGTTATAGCGGTGGCCCTTGCAGACATCGCAGGTGACATAGACATCGGGCAGGAAGTGCATCTCGATCTTGATCACCCCATCGCCCTGGCAGGCCTCGCAACGCCCGCCCTTGACGTTGAAGCTGAAGCGACCGGGCTTGTAGCCGCGGGCCTTGGCCTCGGGCAGGCCCGCAAACCACTCGCGGATCGGTGTGAAGGCGCCGGTATAGGTGGCGGGGTTCGAGCGCGGCGTGCGGCCGATCGGCGATTGATCGATATCGATCACCTTGTCGATCAGCTCCAGCCCGCGGATCTCGTCATAGGCGCCGGGCTGGGTGCGGGCCCGCATCAGCGCGCGCGCCGCCGATTTATACAGCGTGTCGATGACCAGAGTGCTCTTGCCGCTGCCCGACACGCCGGTGACGCAGGTCAGCACGCCGAGCGGAAAATCGACATCGACCTTTTGCAGATTATTGGCGCTGGCGCCGCGCAGCCGCACCATGCGGTTCTTTTTCGGCTTGCGGCGTTCGGCCGGTATCGGGATCTGTTTGATGCCGGTGAGATATTGCGCCGTCAGGCTGTGCGGGCTCTGCATCACCTTTGGCGGGATGCCATGCGCAACGACCTCGCCGCCATGGCTGCCGGCGCCCGGGCCCATATCGATCAGATAATCGGCGCTGCGGATCGCGTCTTCGTCATGTTCGACGACGATGACGGTATTGCCAAGATCGCGCAGCCGCTTCAGCGTTTCCAGCAGCCGGTCATTATCGCGCTGATGCAGGCCGATCGACGGCTCGTCCAGCACATAGAGCACCCCGGTCAGCCCCGACCCGATCTGTGAGGCGAGCCGGATCCGCTGGCTCTCCCCACCCGACAGGCTGCCCGAGCCGCGGCTGAGGGTCAGGTAATCCAAGCCCACCGCGCGCAAGAAGGTCAGCCGCTCGCGGATCTCCTTGAGGATCCGTTCGGCGATTTCGTTCTGCTTGGCGCTCAGCTTGCCGGGCAGCGTATCGAACCACTCGCCGGCCTGTTCGATGCTGAATTCGGTCACCTCGCTGATATTCAGCCCCTCGATCTTCACCGCCAGCGCCTCGGGCTTCAGCCGGTGGCCGTGGCAGGTGTCGCAGGGCTGCACCGTCTGATATTTGGCCAGCTCCTCACGGATATTGGCGCTGTCGGTCTCGCGCATGCGGCGTTCGAGATTGGGCAGCACGCCCTCGAAGGGCTTTTCGGTGCGATAGGTCCGCAGGCCATCCTCGAAGCTGATCGGGATTTTGGTCGTGCCGCTGCCGAACAGGATGACCTCGCGTACCTTGACCGGCAGCTCATGCCAGGGGTCATGCATGCTGGCCTTGAAGAAATGCGCGATGCTTTGCAGCGTCTGCATGTAATAGGGTGAGGCCATGCCGCCCTGCCCCGACCAGGGCGCAATCGCGCCCTTGCGCAGCGACAGTGATTCATCGGGCACGATCAGATCGGCATCGAAGGCCGCGAGATAGCCGAGCCCATCACAGCTTGGGCAGGCGCCGTAGGGATTGTTGAAGGAGAACAGCCGCGGCTCGATCTCCGGAATCGTAAAGCCGCTGACCGGGCAGGCAAATTTGGCGCTGAACACGGTCTGAGCGCCGTTATCGTAATTTTCGGCATAGATGATGCCGTCGGCGAGATTGAGCGCCGTTTCCAGGCTGTCGGGGAGGCGGTTGCCCAGCTCCTCATTGACCACTACCCGGTCGACGATGACGTCGATATCGTGCTTTTTCTTCTTGTCGATATCCGGGATTTCATCGAGCTCATAGGTCTCGCCATCGATCCGGACGCGCTGAAAGCCGCGCTTGCGCAGCATTTGCAGCTCTTTCTTGTACTCACCCTTCCGGCCGCGCACGATCGGCGCCAGAATCAACAGCCGTGTGCCCTCATCCATTGCCATGATACGGTCGACCATCTGGCTGATGGTCTGGCTTTCGATCGGCAGGCCGGTCGCCGGTGAATGCGGAATGCCGATCCGCGCCCAGAGCAGCCGCATGTAATCATAGATTTCCGTGACGGTGCCGACCGTCGAGCGCGGATTGCGGCTGGTGGTCTTCTGCTCGATCGAGATTGCCGGCGACAGCCCGTCAATGCTGTCGACATCCGGCTTTTGCATCAGTTCGAGGAATTGCCGGGCATAGGCCGACAGGCTCTCGACATAGCGGCGCTGGCCCTCGGCATAGATCGTATCGAAGGCCAGCGAGGATTTGCCCGATCCGGAAAGCCCCGTGATGACGATCAGCTGATCGCGCGGCATCTCTACCGAGATATTCTTGAGATTATGCTCACGCGCGCCGCGTACGATCAGGGACTTCGCCATGCCGTCGATACCTGCCTTGCCGGGGTGGAGCTCAGATGTGGGCAGTACGGCGGAAGATTATAAGCGGATGGCCCTCGGCCCCAAGAATGCTATGAGTCCTGCCAATCTGAGAATCGACGAGAGCGGAACAGAATGGCAGGAAGTGTCAACAAGGTGATTTTGATCGGCAATCTGGGCAATGATCCGGATGTCCGGAATATGTCCAATGGTGGCAAGGTGGTGAATCTCAGCGTCGCCACCAGTGAACGCTGGCGTGACCGCAACACTCAGGAAATGCGGGAAAAGACCGAATGGCACCGGGTGGTGATCTTCAGCGAACCGCTGGTCAAGGTCGCCGAGAATTATCTGCGCAAGGGCTCCAAGGTCTATATCGAAGGCCAGCTGGAAACCCGCAAAT
>CAZRBL010000008.1:0-70191 GCA_964598335.1 uncultured Rhodospirillales bacterium | reverse complement strand
GTGGCGCTGGTCGATATCGGCGGCGGCACCACCGATATCGCGGTTTTCCGGGACGGCGCGCCGATCTTCACCGGCTGCGTGCCGATCGGCGGCCAGCACATGACCAATGATCTGGCGCGCGGCCTTACCACCACCGTCGCCGCCGCGGAACGGCTCAAGACCATGCATGGCAGTGTCATGCGTCCGTTCGGCGCCGGCCAGCTGATCGAGGTGCCGCAGGTGGGCGAAGATGAGCCCGGCTGCGCCAACCAGATCGCCGCCTCCGAGCTGGTCGGCATTCTGCGTCCACGCGTTGAAGAGCTTTTCGAGCTGGTCCGCGCCAAGCTGATCGATGCCGGCGTCGACAAGCTTGCCGGGCGCCGCGCCGTGCTGACCGGCGGCGCCAGCCAGCTCACCGGCCTTCGTGAATTCGCGCAGGGCGCGCTGTCCCGACAAGTCCGCATCGCCCGGCCGCTGAAATCGCTCGGCCTCAGCGAGGCCAATGGCGGCCCCGCCTTTGCGACCGGCGCCGGGCTGCTGGTTTACGCGCTTCGCAATCTCGATCAGGCGGCCGAAAGCGCCGTCTCCCCGCAACCCCAGCCGCATCTGCTCGGCCGCTTCGGCCAATGGCTGCGGCTGAATCTGTAACCCCCAACCCGCCCCATCCCGAAAACCCGCACAAACCCGACCAGGAGAGAGCAAATGATCAATGTCCGAATTCCCGAAGGCGGCCCGCCGCGTCTCGAACCCCGCATCGTCGTCATCGGCGTCGGCGGCGCCGGCGGCAATGCCGTGAACAACATGATCGACAGTCAGCTTGACGGCGTCGATTTCGTTACCGCAAACACCGACGCCCAATCGCTGGAAAGCGCTCTGGCCCCGCGGAAAATCCAGCTCGGCCGCAGCCTGACACGCGGTCTGGGCGCCGGCTCGCGTCCCGAAATCGGCCGCGAAGCCGCCGAGGAAGAGCTTGAGGATATCGCCAACTGCCTTGACGGCGCCGATATGGCCTTCATCACGGCCGGCATGGGCGGCGGCACCGGCACCGGCGCGGCCCCCGTCATCGCCCGCGCCGCACGCGAACAGGGCATCCTGACCGTGGGCGTGGTCACCAAGCCGTTCGATTTCGAGGGGCCGCACCGCATGCGTGTGGCTGAACAAGGCCTCTCCGAGCTGCAGCAATATGTCGACACCATGATCGTGATCCCGAACCAGAACCTGTTTCTGGTCGCTGATCAGAACACGACCTTCGCCGAAGCCTTCACGCGCGCCGATGAAGTCCTGCATGCCGGCGTCCGCGGCGTGACGGATCTGATCGTCGTCCCCGGCATCATCAATCTCGACTTCGCCGACATTCGCACGGTGATGAGCGAGATGGGCAAGGCGATGATGGGGACCGGCGAGGCAAGCGGCGACAAGCGCGCCGTCGAAGCTGCCCAAACCGCGATTTCCAACCCGCTGCTCGACGAAATCAGCCTGAAAGGCGCCCGCGCCATGCTGGTCAACATCACCGGCGGGATGGATATGAGCCTGTTCGAGGTCGATGAAGCGGTCAATGCGATCAGCGAGCAGGTCGACAGCGATGCCAATATCAAGGTCGGCGCCTGCCTCAACCCGGATATGGAAGGCCGCATGCGGATCTCGGTCATCGCCACCGGCATGGAAAGCGACGAAGCCGTCCTGCCGCGCCCGGCCAATGTGCACAGCCTGGCCGAGCGCCGCGCCGCAAGCACTCCGGCGAAACCGGTTCCGGCAGAGGCGGAGGCAGAGGCCGCAGCCCCGGTCGCGCAGGAAATGCCGGCGGAGGCGCCGCAAACCGCCGAGCCTGCAAAGGCTCAGGTCGATCTGGCCTTTAACGAGCCGCAAGTCGAAAATGTCAGCGCCTCGGCAGAACCGGCGCCCAACCCGGCGCTGGAGGACGCCTTCATGCCGCCGGAACCGGTGCGCCCGGCACGGCCGCCGGTTCGGACCGATTTGCGCGCTGAACCACGCGGCGAGATGAAGCCCGATCCGATGGCGGCAGCCGATTACGCCAATGGCGCATCGCCGTCGGCGAAAAAGGCGGATGCCGGCTTCTTCGGCCGGGTGACGCGCGGCCTGCGGGCAACCAAGCCCGAAGAAACAGCGGCCGCAGCGGATGCGCCGAAAGCGCCGAGCATGCCGCCGCCGCTGCCGCCGGAAGCGCGCGGCGACGTCACCGTCGAGGCCGGACCGGTTCAGCAAAGGCTCGACATCGCCGCCACGCCACCGGCGGCCCCGAAAACCGCGGCGAGTCCGGAAGATCCGGATCTCGATATCCCGGCCTTTCTGCGCCGTCAGGCAAATTGAGGCGACACTGCGAGAGGAGCGCCATTGGCCGCTCCTCTCCGCCGCTTCTCTCTCCGCCCTTCTCCGCTGCTGCGAACGGCCCTGTAACAATCCGTAACAAACTGTGATTTGAACGGCTAAGGGCCTCGTTATACGTCTTTTTTCGGCATCTAACCGATTCACAGACGGACACCGCGTGACCGATCCCGACGTTTCGATCTTTCAGCACAGCCTCAAGGCGCCGGTCAGCTGCTCCGGTATCGGGCTGCATAGCGGACGACGGGTGACGCTGACGCTCACGCCGGCTGCGCCTTGTAGCGGGCTGGTCTTTCACCGCAGTGACCGCACCGTGGACATTCCGGCAAGCTGGGACCGCGTTGTCGATACCAGGCTGTGCACCGTCCTCGGCGCCGAGGACGGGACCACGATCGGCACCGTCGAACATCTGTTGGCAGCTCTTTACGCAGCCGGGATCGATAATGCGCGGATCACGCTGGACGGTCCGGAAGTGCCGATCATGGACGGCAGCGCCGCACCTTTCCTGACGATGATCAGGCAGGCACAGCCGCTTCGGCAAGACGGCAAACGCCGCTGCCTCGAAATACGAAAGCCTGTTACCGTCGCCGAGGACGGCAGCACGGCGAGCCTGTCACCGTCGGCCCGAACGGTGTTCAGCACCGATATCGCCTTCGATGCCGCCAGCATCGGTCGGCAAAGCGCCGTTTTCGTGCTTGATTGCGATGCCTTCGGCGAAACCATCGGGCCTGCCCGTACTTTCTGCCTCAAACGCGATATCGACTCCATGCGCGCGGCCGGGCTGATCAGGGGCGGATCGCTCGACAACGCCCTGGTCTTTGACGGCGACCGGGTGGTCAATGCCGGAGGCTTGCGCTTTGCCGACGAGCCCGCACGGCACAAATTGCTCGACGCGATCGGCGATATTGCCTTGTGCGGCGGCCGCCTGCTCGGCCGGTTTGACGGCGTCCGCAGCGGCCACCGCCTGAATAACCTGCTGTTGCGCGCGCTGTTCGCCGATAAAAGCGCCTATCGCTGGCGCGACATGCCTCTTGCCGCACCGCAGACAAAACACGCCGCCTGATTTTTGCCGCGATGGCGCGCTGCTCTGGCGGTGATTTTTCACCGGCGCTATATCGACAGCATGCAATTCGGATTCTTCTCCAGGCTTGTTCTTCTGTGCCTGCTCGGCCTCGGCCTTTCGGCCTGCGCCGGCGATGAACGCGACGACGAGATCATCGATTTTGTCGAGCGCCCCGTTGGGGTCATTTACAACCTGGCCTATGAGGAGCTGGAACGCGGCCGCTATCGCCGCGCCTCGGCGCTGTTCAATGAGGTCGAGCGCCAGCACCCCTATTCGCAATGGGCGACCAAGGCCAAGCTGATGGCCGCTTACGCCCATTATCGCGGCTTGCGATATGACGAAGCGATCGGCGCCCTTGATCGCTTTGTCGAACTGCACCCGGGCAATCGCGACGTTCCCTACGCCTATTACCTCAAAGCGATCAGCTATTACGAACAGATCTCCGATGTCCGCCGCGATCAGGAGATGACGCAGCTTGCCTTGAACGGCCTGCGCGACGTCATCCGCCGCTTCCCCAACACGCCCTATGCGCGGGATGCGCAGCTCAAGATCGATCTGACGCTCGATCACCTGGCGGGGAAATCGATGGAAGTCGGACGGTTTTACATGTCGCGCCGGCAATACAATGCGGCCATCAATCGCTTTCAGAAGGTCATCGAAGACTATGAAACGACCAGCCACACGCCCGAGGCGCTGCATCGGCTGGTCGAATGCTTCATTGCGCTGGGCTTGCAAGAGGAAGCGCAAAAGGCCGCCGCCGTTCTCGGTTACAATTACCCCGAAAGCCGCTGGTATCGAGACAGCTACCGCCTGGTCGCCGGCAGCGGTGACAATATCGGCCCCGGCTTCATCAGCCGCGCCTGGGAATCCTTGTTCTAGCCCGGCAGCGCCGCTGCGTGGCTCGCGCCTGCCCTACCTCCACCGGGATAATGCCGACCGCAAGCGGGGGTGAGGGGCGGAGCCGACAACCCTATATACGCGGTCCGATGTTATCCGCGCTATCGATCCGCAATGTCGTTCTGATCGACTCTCTCGACCTCGATTTCGGGGCTGGTCTGGCTGTGCTGACCGGCGAAACCGGGGCCGGCAAGTCGATCCTGCTGGATGCGCTCGGGCTGGCCTTGGGCGCGCGCGCGGATGCCGGGCTGGTCAGGGTGGGCTGTAAACAGGCGACAGTAGCCGCCGAGTTCATCGGCACCGAGGCGATCGCGTCTCGCCTCGAGGAGATTTTCGACGAGCAGGGTCTTGAGGCATCGGAGATTCTGGTCCTGCGGCGCAGCCTGACGGCAGAGGGCCGCAGCCGTGCCTTCATCAATGACCAGCCGGTCGGCGCCGGTATCCTCAAGCGCGTCGGCGAGGTGCTTGTGGAAATTCACGGCCAGTTCCAGACGCAGGGCCTGATGGAGCCGAAGACGCATCGCAGCTTGCTCGACAGCTTCGGCAGGCTGCGTTCCGACACCGAGCGCACAGCGGCCGCCTGGCGTAACTGGCGCAGCCTGCTGGCTGAGCGCGATCGTCTATACGAAGAACAGAGCGCGGCGCAGGCAATGCAGGAAGAGCTTCGCAGCGCCATCGCCGATATCGACGCGCTCGACCCGCAACCGGGCGAGGAAGCCGCTCTGACCGAGCGTCGCACCTTCCTCATGGGCGCCGAGCAACTCTCGGAATCGCTCAATGCCGTCGCCGCCGAGATTGAGGCCGCAGACGGCGCGCTGGGAAGCGCAAGGCGCGTGATCGACAAAGCGCGCGCCACGGCCGGAGACCGCATCGGGGCGCTGGCTGAGGCGCTGGAACGTGCCGCCATTGAGATTTCCGAAGCCGGCAGCGCCCTTGCCGGCCTGTCGACCGATCTTGATGCCGATCCCGGTGCGCTCGAGCACACCGAAGAGCGGCTATTTGATTTGCGCGATTTGGCACGGCGTCACAGCGTGGGTGTCGACGAGTTGCCGCAGATCAGGGCCGCGCTGGCCGACCGGCTGAGCCTGATCGAGGATGCCGGCGATCGGCTCACCGGGCTGGGCCGGCAATGCGATCTCGCGCGCCGCAGCTATCTCGAAGCCGCGCAAAAACTGTCCGAGGAACGCCGAAAGGCGGCAGAGCGGCTGGACGCTGCGGTGAATGCCGAATTGCCGCCGCTCAAGCTCGACAAGGCACGCTTCACAACCGCCCTGGAGACGCTTGAAGAGGCCAATTACGGCCCGGATGGGCGGGAACGCATCCAATTCCTGATCGCGACCAATCCCGGCGCCCGGCCCGGCCCCTTGAACCGCGTCGCCTCGGGCGGCGAACTTGCGCGCCTGATGTTGGCGATCAAGGTCGTGCTGCATAGCGGCGAGGGCGCCCCGGTGATCGTGTTCGATGAAGTCGATGCCGGCATTGGCGGCGCCACCGCCGATGCGGTCGGTGAGCGCCTGGCGCGGCTGGGCGAGACAGCGCAGGTCCTGGTGGTCACGCACAGCCCGCAGGTGGCCGCACGCGGCAGCGGTCATTTGCGGGTCAGCAAGCACAGCACCGATGGCGTCACCACCACCAGCGTCGACCCGCTGGACAGCGCGGCCCGGCATGAAGAGATCGCCCGCATGCTGGCCGGCGCGACGATCACCGATGAGGCGCGCGCCGCCGCGGCAAAACTGCTCGATGCCTAAATCCCTCAGCTTGCCCGAGGCCGTGGCCGAACATGCGCGCCTTGCCGCCGAGATCACTGCCCATGACCGGCGCTATTATCAGGATGACGCGCCGAGCATCAGCGATGCCCAATATGATGAGCTCAGACAAAGGCTGCTGGCGCTCGAAGCGGAATTTCCCGAACTGATCACCGCTGACAGCCCATCGCAGAAAGTCGGTGCCGCCCCAGCGTCAAAATTCGGCAAGGTCCGCCATGCGCAGCCGATGCTGTCTCTGGGCAATGCCTTTACCGAGGATGATGTCGCCGAATTTCTGTCGCGCGCACGGCGTTTCCTCAACCTTGCGGAAGATGCCGAGCTGGCGGTGATTGCCGAACCCAAGCTGGACGGGCTGTCGCTTTCGCTGCGCTATGAGGACGGGAAGCTGGTGCAGGCCGCGACACGCGGCGACGGCAGCGAGGGCGAAGCCGTCACCGCCAATGCCCGCACCATCGACGACATCCCGCAGCTGCTCAGGAATGTGCCGCCGGTGCTGGAGATCCGCGGCGAGGTCTATATGGATCACGCCGATTTCGCCGCCCTGAATGAGCGGCAGGCGGCGTCCGAAAAGCCGCTCTTCGCCAATCCCCGAAATGCCGCCGCCGGCTCGCTCCGACAGCTCGATCCGTCAATCACCGAGCAACGGCCGCTCCGCTTTGCCGCCTATTCCTGGGGCGAGGTCGGCGATCCTGCGTTTTTCGAGGGAACGCTGGCGGCTGCGCGCGAAAGGATTGCCGCTTTGGGCTTTATCCTGAACCAGCCGACGGCGCGCTGCGAAACGCTGGACGACATCCTGGCGCATTACCGGCTGTTGCTCGAGCAGCGGGCCGAGCTGGATTACGACATCGACGGGGTGGTCTACAAAGTCGACCGGCTCGATTATCAGGCCCGACTCGGTCAGGTCAGCCGTGCGCCGCGCTGGGCGGTGGCGCATAAATTCCCTGCCGAACAGGCGGAAACGCTGCTTGAAGACATCACCATTCAGATCGGCCGTACTGGTGCGCTGACACCGGTCGCGAACCTCAAACCCGTCACCGTCGGCGGCGTCGTCGTTCAGCGCGCGACGCTGCACAATGAGGATGAGCTGAAGCGCAAGGACATCCGCGCGGGCGACCGCGTCGTCATCCAGCGCGCGGGCGACGTCATCCCGCAGGTGGTGCGCGTGGTCGATCCGGATCGAGCCGATCGCGGCCCGGCCTTCGCCTTCCCGACGATCTGCCCCTGCCCTGTGCAGAGTCCGGTGATGCGCGAAGAAGGCGGGGCAATCGCACGCTGCTCAGGCGGGCTCGCCTGTCCCTATCAAAAGGTCGAAAGGCTCAAGCACTTCGTCAGCCGCGATGCGCTCGATATCGAAGGCATGGGATCGAAAATCATCGAACAATTTCATGAGGACGGTCTGATCGACAGCCCGGCCGACATCTTTACGCTGGAAGCCCGTAACGGCGCAGAGTTTCCAGCCTTGGAAGAGCGCGAGGGCTGGGGTGAGCTGTCGGCGAAAAACCTGTTTGCGGCGATCGAGCAGCGGCGCCGCATCGGCCTCGACAAATTCATCTATGCGCTCGGCATCAGGCAGATCGGCCAGGAACGCGCGCGGCTGCTGGCACGGCATTACGGCGATCTGGCCTCATGGGAGGCCGCAATGGACACCGCGCAGGATGCCGAAAGCGCGGCCTATGCCGAGCTCATCGCCATCGACAAAATCGGCGTCGAGATCGCGGAAGACATTCTCGGCTTTTTCGCCGAGCCGCATAACCGGGCGCTGCTAGAGGCCCTGGAAGCCCAGCTTACCGTCGTCCCCTATGCGCAGCCGCAAAGCAGTGACAGCCCCGTAAGCGGCAAGACCGTCGTCTTTACCGGCACGCTGGAAACAATGAGCCGGAACGAAGCCAAGGCCCAGGCACAGGCACTCGGCGCCAAGGTCAGCGGCTCGGTCTCCGGCAAAACCGATTACCTGATTGCCGGCGCGGATCCGGGCTCGAAAGTGAAGAAGGCCGAGGCCGCCGGGGTGACGATCCTGAGCGAGACCGAATGGCTGGCGCTGATCGGGCCGGCTGCCTGATCGTCATTTCCCGATACAAAAATCCCGGAATATCGCGTCGAGCACGTCTTCAACATCGACACGGCCGGTGATCCGGCCCAGAGCGCGGACCGCAAGCCTGACATCCTCGGCGGCGAGTTCCAGCTCGGGCGCGACCAAAGCGCGGTCGAGCGCCTCGGCACAATCCTGCAGCGCAAGACGATGGCGCAACCGCGTCAGGGGCGGCGCTTCGGCCGCGGCGAATTTGTCGGCGATGCGCGCGGTCAAGGCATCCAGCAGATCGGGTAACCCCCGACCGTCAGCGGCCGAGATCGCAAGCGCCCCCGCCGGGGCGACGGCAAACAGATCGGCCTTATTGGCAATCAGCAGATCGTTTTCACTCGCCAGCGCGCGCAATGCCGCGTCCGGGTCGCCGATGCTGCCGTCGAAGACGATCAGGCGCAGATCAGCGGTTTCGGCCCGCTGAAGAGCGCGTCGCACCCCTTCGTCCTCAATGCTGTCCGCAGCCTCACGCAGCCCCGCCGTATCGGCCAGCGTCACGGCATAGCCGCCGAGATTGAGGTGGACCTCTATGACATCGCGGGTGGTACCGGGTTGCGGGCTGACGATCGCTACATCGCGCTTGGCCAGCGCGTTGATCAGGCTCGACTTGCCCGCATTGGGCGGGCCGATCACGGCCACCGCAATGCCTTCTCGAATCCGTTCGCCGCGGCGGGCATCGGCAAGATGCCCGGCCAGTTCCAGGCTCAAGCCGCGGACATCGTCGAGAACGCCCGGCGCGATTTCATCGGGCAAATCTTCATCGGGAAAATCGATATCGGCCTCGAGATGCGCCAGCGCGTTGAGCAGGCGTGCGCGCCAGCCCTCATAAATCGCGCCAAGCTGACCCTCCATTTGCCGCAGTGCCTGCCGATGCTGCGCCTGGGTTTCGGCATCAACCAGATCGGCGATGGCTTCGGCCTGGGTCAGATCGAGCTTGCCGTTCTCAAAGGCGCGGCGGCTGAACTCGCCCGGCTCGGCTGGGCGGCAACCCGGCTGCACCGCCAATGCCTCGCTGAGCGCCGCGATCACCGCCGGGCCGCCATGGATGTGGAATTCGGCGACATCCTCGCCGGTAAAGCTGTGCGGCGCCGGGAAATAGAGCACCAGCGCCTGATCGATGGCAGCGCCATCGGCAGTCCATAGCTGCCGCAGAACCGCTTTGCGCCCCTCGGGCACCGGCTTTCCCGACAGCCCTTCAACCGCCCGTCCGGCTTCGGAGCCCGACACCCGGAAAACGGCGACCCCGGCGCGGCCGGGAGCGCTGGCAAGGGCGAAGATCGTATCGGTCATTGCGGTGACTCACCCGGTCGTTTAGGTGGAGCCGTCATGAGCAAGAAAGACATCAACAAAGTCGTCCTCGCCTATTCCGGCGGGCTCGATACCAGCGTCATCCTGAAATGGCTGCAAGATGCCTATGGCTGCGAGGTGGTTACCTTTACCGCCGATCTCGGCCAGGGCGAAGAGGTTGAACCCGCACGCGCCAAGGCGCGCCAGATGGGGATCAGGGAAGAGAATATCTTCATCGACGATCTGCGGGAAGAGTTCGTGCGCGATTACGTCTTCCCGATGTTCCGCGCCAATGCGCTCTATGAGGGCGTCTATCTGCTCGGCACCTCGATCGCGCGGCCGCTGATCGCCAAGCGGCAGATCGAAATCGCGCGGCAGGTCGGCGCCGAGGCGGTGGCGCATGGCGCAACCGGCAAGGGCAATGATCAGGTGCGCTTCGAGCTCGGCTATTACGCGCTGGAACCCGGCATCACGGTCATTGCACCCTGGCGCGAATGGGATCTGAACAGCCGCACCAAGCTGCTGGATTATGCCGAGAAGAACCAGATTCCGATCCCGCGCGACAAGCTGGATGAACCGCCCTACAGCACCGACGCCAATCTGCTGCACATTTCCTATGAAGGCCGCGCCCTGGAAGACCCCTGGATCGGCCCGAGCGAGGACATGTTCACCCGCAGCGTCAGCATCGCAAACGCACCCGATGAGCCGGAAATCATCACCATCGATTTCGAGAACGGCGATCCGGTGGCGGTCAATGATGAAAAACTGACGCCCGCCGCGCTGCTGACAGACCTCAATATCCGCGCCGGGCGCCACGGCATCGGCCGGCTGGATATGGTGGAGAACCGCTTTGTCGGGATGAAGAGCCGCGGCGTGTACGAGACCCCTGGGGGCACCGTGCTTTTGGCGGCGCATCGGGCGATGGAGAGCATCACGCTCGATCGCGCCGCCGCGCATCTCAAGGATGAAATCATGCCTCGCTATGCGGAATTGATCTATAACGGGCTGTGGTTCAGCCCGGAGCGCGAAGCGCTTCAGGCGCTGATCGACGAGACGCAGAAGACCGTGACCGGCACCGTGCGCCTCAGGCTGCACAAGGGCAATGTGATCGTGGAAGGGCGCAAATCGCCCTTCTCACTTTATGACGCCGACGCAGCCACCTTCGAGGAGGACAGCAGCTACGATCAGGCTGATGCCGAAGGCTTTATCAAGCTGACGGCGCTCAGGCTGAAACTGCGCTCACGCCATTTGGCGTGAAATAGCTGGTTCGGCCGGCAGGGGGGCTGTCCGTGAACAGATCACACAGCGTCTGCATGATGCGGCCCGCAACCTCGCCATTCAGTGAGTAATAGATCGTCTGCGCATCGCGGCGGGTCTGCACCAGGCGATCGCGACGCAGCCTTGCGAGATGCTGGGACAGGGCGGACTGGCTGAGATCGACCATACTTTCGAGCTGTCCGACCGAATGTTCGCCCTCGCTCAGGATTGCGAGAATGGTCAGCCTTTTCTCATTGGCCATGGCCTTTAGGGCGGAACTCGCTGCTTTGCTCGATTCTGTAAGCTTTATCAAAGACATAATTTGTACTCCAAGGGTAGCCCATACAACAGTTTGCCACCCAAGATATCGAAGTATGGTGCTTAATAAAGTCTTACCTGATACCTAAAAATACGGGAAAACTCATACAAAAGTATGGGGTTATGTCCGCCCCCCGCGGGCCGGACATCCAGGGGCGCTATTCGGCGGCGTCCGGAACGCCCGCAGCGGGCGCTTGCGCAGGCTGTTTGCGCGCCCCGCGGCCCTCAATGGTCGCCATCGTCAGCGACAGCAGTGACGGGATGATCAGCAGCGTCAGGATCGCCGACAAGGCAAGACCGCCGAGCACCACAGAGCCCAGCCCCCGATAAAGCTCGGAGCCGGCGCCGGGGAAAACGACCAGCGGCATCATTCCGAAGACGCTTGTCAGGGTCGACATGAAAATCGGCCGGATCCGTGTTCTCGTCGCCTCACGGATCGCATCGCTGATCGCAAGTCCGTTGTCGCGAATGCCGTGCAGGGACTGGTGAATCAGCAGGATCGCGTTGTTGACGACGATGCCGATCAGAATGACGAAGCCGAGCATGGTCAGCATATCGAGCGGCTGATTGACGAACAGGTTGAGGATGCCGAGCCCGACAACGCCGCCCGCGGTCGCCAGCGGGACCGCGATCATGATCAGCAGCGGATAGGCGAAATTCTCCAGCAACACGGCCATCACGAGATAGACGATGACGATTGCCAGCAGAAGGTCGAACAGCATCGCATTCCAGGTTTCGGTCAGCTTGTCCGCGGTGCCGCTAAGGCCGATCGTGACCCCCTCGGGCAAGCCGCTGCCATCGAGCCCTTCAGCCGCCAGGGGGGCAATCACATCGGCTTCGATGATCTCCAGCGCCTCTTCCAACGCCAGCGCCTCAGTCGGCCTGACCGAAAGCGTCACCGTCCGAAGCCTTTCCTTGCGCAGGATCTGCGTCGGTCCGGCGGTAACTTCGACCGTGGCCAGGCTGGAGACCGGCAAAATCTCGCCCGAAGGCGTCACCACCGGCAGGGCGCCGATGCCCTGGGTTTCGCTGACTTCTTGAACGCGTCCGGTCAGCGTCAGATCCATCCGTTCGCCCTCAACGGTGATTTCGGCAACGCGAATGCCGTCATTAAAGGCATCGATTGCGGTGGCCAGTTCGCGCGCGCTTACACCGGCATCGGCCAGTCGTACCCGGTCCGGCACCACGCGGACCTGTGGCGCACCGAGTTCGAGCCCCGGACGGGGATTGATCTGCGTCCCCTCCGAGCGCGGCAGCACGTCCGAAATCAAGCCGGTCCCGCGCAAGGCAAGCTGGAGCAGCACCTCGAGGTCGGGGCCGGAGATATCGATATCGATGGCGCGGGCCCCGCCGACGCCGCGACCGAACAGCGAGGAACGGGAGAAGAATCCGAAAGTTCCGGGCTCGCGGAAAACCGCTTCAGAGACCACCGGCGCCAATTCGCCCACCCGCTCGGGATCGACGGTATCGAAGCCGATATAGGAGCCGGTGGTGAGCGCAACGACGAAGAAATCGGCGATTTTGGGCATCCCGTCGGGCGCGTCTTCAAAGCCGGTCTCGGTTGAAAAATACGGACGTACAGCGGCCTCGACTTCGGTGACGATTTCCTGAACCGTATCGAGATTGTAGCCCGGCGGCGATTGAACGAAGCCGCCGATCCAGGCGCGATTGCCCTCCGGCAGATATTCAAGTTTCGGCAGCAGCAGATAGGTCAGCGCGGCACACGCCAGGGTAACGACAGCAACGACCCCCAGCGCGAGGCCGCGATGCGCCAGCACGCGGTCCGTCTGCCTCAGGATCACGCCCGAAACAGCGCCGCCAAATCCGTCGGCCGCCCGCAAAACGGGGCCGAACGGCCCGGAGCCGGCTTTCTTCCCATCGCCGAGCGGTCGCTGCAGCATCCGCGCTGACAGCGCAGGGATCACCGTCGTCGCCACGATCAGCGACAGCAGCACCGAGACCGAAATGGCCACGGCAATGTCACGGAAAAGCTGACCGACCTCCAGCTCCATCACCAGGATGGGGATGAACACCATCACGGTGGTCAGCGCAGATACCAGAATGGCGCCCCAGACCTGTTTCGCGCCGCGATAAGCTGCCTCGGCCGCCGGCAGCCCGGATTTGCGCAGGCGGTAGATGTTCTCAAGCACGACGATGGCGGCATCGACCACCATACCGATGGCGAAGGCCATGCCGGCAAGCGAAATCACATTGATCGAGCGGCCCAGCGCCGCCATGGCGACGAAGGCGCCGATAACCGATATCGGCATGGCGATGGCAATGATTGCGGTCGCCCGACCCGACCTTAGAAACAGCAGCAGAACGACGGCCGCCAGAGTCCCGCCGACCCAGATATTCTGGGTCACCAGAGCGATGGCCTGATCGATATACTGGGTGTCGTCGGAGACCAGGACGAGCACCAGATCATTGGCCTCGGCACGCGCCGTCAGCGCCGGCAATTCGGCGCGTATCTGGTCCATCGTACTGACGATATTGGCGCCCTGCTCGGGCCGCACCCACATGGAAATCGCCGGCTCGCCGAGATAGCGCAGCCGCGCATTGCGTTCCTTCAAATCGAAGCGGACATCGGCGATGTCGCCGACTGTGACCCGGCTGATCCTGCCCGTCAGGGGATCACGTTCGGAACGCAGAACCGTCGCGGCGACCTGCTCGAGCCGCTCGAAATCACCCTCCGTGCGCACCGTATAGCGCCGCTTGCCTTCATCGACATCGCCTGCAGAGGCGGAAATATTGGCGCCGCGCAGCGCATTGACGACTTCGCCGACGGTCAGATTGTATCGTGCCAGCCGTGTCGGCTCGATATCGACGACCATTTCGCGCTCGCGGCCGCCGAGCACGCGAATGCTTGAAACACCGTCAAGGCGCTCGATCGGATCGACCAGATTGTCTTCGATCCAGTCGCCATAGGAATCGATATCGCGCTCATTACCCGGCGCCGCCCGGATCATGAAGCGGGCAAAGGGCTGATCATCATTCGAGCTGGTGCCCAGCACCGGCTCATCGGCCTCGTCCGGATAGCTCTCGACGCGGTCAAGGCGGTTCGCGACCAGCATCAGTGCCCGATCCATATCCTGACCGACGCGAAACTCCAGCGAGATTTCACCCTGACCACGGCGCGACCTGCTTTCCATGCTTTCGAGACCCTCAAGGCCGCGCAGCTTGTCTTCCTGCCGATTGACGATTTCGCGCTCTATCTCTTCGGGTGCCGCCCCGGGCCAATTCGTCGAAACGACGATGACCGGGTTGTTCACATCGGGCGCCAACTGGATCGGGATCGACAGCAAGGCGGCGAGGCCGAACATGACAACCATGATCACCGCGGCGATCACGGCGATCGGTCGGGCAATAGCGATGCGCACGATATCCATTGGCGGTGATATACGTCCTATCCGGGTTTTTCGTAAGTGATGCGCTGACCCGGTCTCAGCCGCTCATTGCCGCGAATGACGACAATGTCGCCGGTCTCGAGCCCATCCATGACCTCGAAGCGATTGCCGACAGCGCGACCGATGCTGACATTACGCGGCATCGCAACCCCGTCAGGCATCGCGATGAAGACCTGAAAGCCGCTCGGCGTCCGTGTGATCGCATCCTTGTGAACCGTCGGACGCTGGCCGCGCAAACCGGCCGGCAAATCGACGGTAACGCTCTGCTCTGCCGCCGGCGCGATAATGCGCTCGCGGGCCGCCGCCGCATGGTCCAGCTCGAAGCGCACGGCCCGGGTTCGGGTCAATGGATTCTCCTGCGGGACAATCGCCCGGATGCGGGCCGGGATCGACGCCGCGCCGATTTCAAAGCGGGCGCTGACCGTCGTCCCAGGGGCAAGCCCGACAAGACGGTCGACCGGTACGTCGGCTTCAATCTCCAACGCGTTCTCATCCAGCATATCGACGATCGGCGCGCCGCGCGTGATATAGGCACCGGCTTCGGTATGGCGCTGGGTGACGACACCGTCATAAGGGGCCCGCACCTCAGCGCGCTCAAGATCGAGGCGCGCAAGGCCCAGCTCGGCTTCGCGCCGCGCCGCCACGGCGCGTGCCTCAACCACCTCACGCTGCGCGGTAACCACGGATTGTTCGGCATCCTCGAAACGAGCCGGTGAAAAGGCGGCGGAATCGCGCAAACCGTCGAGCCGCGCCAGTGTCAGCTCGGCCTGGCCCAACCGCGCCTCCGCCACTTGAATCTGCGCTCTTGCCTGATCGAGATCGGCCTGCGCCAATTGCCGTTCGAGCTCGAGCCGCGCCCGGTCGATCACCGCCAGCACCGCTCCGGCCTCGACACGGTCGCCAACCTCCACCGCGACACGCTCGACAGGGCCCTCGATCCGCGCCGCCACGGTACCGCTGCGGCGCGGGACAAGTCGCCCGATTACCGGAAAGGTCTGCTCGACATCTGTCCGGCTCACGACGTCGACGCCGACCTGCGTCGCCTGCTGTGCGCTTGCCGATTGCACAGCAAAGCACAGCATCGCCGCCGGGAGCAGCGCAGCCGAAAGGATTCTGAAGACAGAGCGCGACATCATAAAGTCTGTTACGTTTCGTGCATTACCTGAGCCAATCCGGCACAAACGCAATCTGACGGCGCCTGACGATCATGGATTCACGCGAGTATACCATAGTTTACCACGATCCACGGTTTTTGGATCATGATACCGGCCCGGGACATCCGGAACGACCCGACCGGCTGCGTGTCCTCGATCACGTTATTGCAAAATCGGGCATGCCGACACGCGCTGCAACAGCGGCAGGTGATGCCTCCCTGCGGCGGGTTCATCCGCAAGAGCATATCGATCTGATCGCAGGTTCGGTGCCGGATAGCGGGCTGACCTTCCTCGATCCCGACACGCCTGTCTCGCCGGGGTCCGAGCTGGCGGCGCGCTTGGCCGTCGGCGCGGTCTGCGGCGCCGTCGATGCCGTTCTCAGCGATCAGGCGGCGCGGGTCTTCTGCGCTGTCCGCCCGCCCGGGCATCATGCCGAGCCGAGCCGGGCCATGGGCTTTTGCCTCTATTCAACTATCGCGATCGGCGCCAAACACGCGCTCGATGAGAAAGGCCTCGAACGCGTCGCCATTGTCGATTTCGACGTGCATCACGGCAACGGCACCGAGGCGGTGGCGCGGCAGGATCCGCGCATTCTTTTCCTGTCGAGCCATGAATGGGGCAATTATCCGGGAACCGGCCATCCCGATGACCGCGGGCATCATGACAATCTGCGCAATTATGCGTTGCCCCGCGGTGCCGGCGGTGCACAAATCAGGCCGATTTTCGAGCGTGAGATCATTCCGGAGCTGGAACGGTTCGAGCCCGAAATACTGATGATCTCGGCCGGTTTCGACGCACATCGCGCCGATCCGTTGGGCGGTCTCGCTCTCGAAGCGGAGGATTTCGGCTGGATTACCGCTCTGCTGTGCGCGCTCGCCGATAATGTCTGTGACGGTCGTGTCGTGTCAGCGCTTGAGGGCGGCTATGACCTTACCGGCCTGCAGGAGAGTGTCGCATCGCATATCGACTCCCTCGCAGGGTCTTGAGCGCTCCGCCGTATAAGCTTTCGGGAACCACCGCCAACAAGGAAGCGAGCACCATGAAATCCCTTCACCAAACCCTGATCGCCGGCCTGATCGTCGCCGGCTTGCCCTTGGCCGCTGCCGGGCAGGAGAGCGAGGCACAGCGCCCGAGCATCACCGAGTTGCAGGAGATGACCCCGTCCGAGCGCCGCGATGCAATCGGCAATTGGCGTGAGTTTCTGCAAAACCTGACCGATGAAGAGCGGTCGGAGTTGCGCGCGGCAATGCAGGAAGGCGCGGCCAAACGCATGGCTTATATCGACAGCCTGACCGAGCAGGAGCGAGAGGCGATGATGACGCAAAGGCAGGAGCGCCGTGCCGCAATCGCGGAAGAAGCGGAAAAGGTTTGGAACACCTTGTCGGAGGCGGAAAAAGACGAATATCGCCAGCAAGTCGCCGAGCGCATGGAAGAGCGTCGAGGACGGCATGGCGAAGGCGGCTTCGGTTTCGGCCGTCGCGGTCAGCAATAGTCTCGTCGCAGCGCGCCGTCGCTGCGCCCCCGCATCAGACGGCGCGCTGATCGGGAAATCTTGCGCTAGAGCGCTTTCGTTTGTTTTTGATCCGCTCCACCCCTGCACCCCCGCCCCGCCTCCCCGGACAGGATACTTGCAGGGGAGGCGGGGCGGGGGTGCAGGGGTGGACCGGAATGGTCGGAAAATGCCCTAGCCGGCTGCCCCATTGCTGAAGTGCCGCCTCGCGGGCGGCACCTCGCAATGACGGCCTATTCCTCCCGCACTTGCAGGATGACCTTGCCGAAATGGTTACGGTCGTCGACCATCTGGTGGGCCTTGACCAATTCGGTGATTGGAAGGACCGTATCGACCACCGCCTTGAAGCTGCCGTCGGCGAAGAGCGGCAGCGCCTTTTCCCTGAAGCTGGGAAGCGTTTCGGGGATATAACGGACGCTGGTCGAGATGCTCATGCCGAGCAATTGCAGGTTCAACTCGCCGATATTGAGGCTGAAACAGACCTGACGACCGCCGGTGCTGCCATACATCAGGACGCGGCCTTCATAGCCCATGCTCCCGATCAGCTGATCGGCCGTTTCCTCGCCGATCGTCATCATGCCGATATCGATGCCCTTGCCGCCGGTATCGGCCTTCACCTTTTCGATGAAGGGCCCTTCCTTGTAGTTGTAGACCGCATCGGCGCCCCATTCCCTGGCATGCTGCAGCTTGGCATCGCGGCTGGCTGTGCCGGCAACCCAGCAACCGCGCTGTTTGGCGATTTGCAGGGCCGCGCTGCCGACGCTGCTGGCAACGGCTTCGATCAGTATGTTGTCACCTTCTTTGGCACCGCCGATGGTATCGAGCGCATGCCAGGCGGTGAGCCAGCCGACCGGAACAGCCGCACCTTCGACGAAGCTCATATTATCGGGCAGTTTCATGGTGTGATCCACATGGAACAGCACCTGTTCGGCATGGCTTCCGCGCGCGCGGCCGAAGACACGGTCGCCGGGCTTGTATTCGGTTACGCCCTCGCCGACCGCCTCGACGACCCCGGCCGATTCCATACCCATGACAAAGGGCAGCGGCTGGCCGATATAGGTGCCGGCCCGCATTCGGGTTTCCGCGAAATTGATCCCGCTGGCATAGACCGCGACCCGCAACTCGCCGGGCCCGGGTTCAGGCTGCGGCAGCTCGGTCCATTTCATCACTTCAGGACCGCCGAATTCCTCGACCTGATAACCCATCATGAGGCTTGTTCCCTTTTTTCGATTTGAGGATGCATGGCGCCCTACAAGGTCAGAGGCAGAGCCGACCGGTTCAAGCATCCGAGGCAGCAAAAAGCCCCTGACCGGCGGCCGGGGGCCTCAAGCGCCGGCGCGCGATGCCAAGCCCGCTCAGGCGACCTTGGTTTCCTTGATGATCGTCCGTTGGAACAACTCGCCGTCCTTGAACCATTGCCAGACCCGCGCCCGCTTGGTCTCGGTGTCATCCAGCTGGATCATTTCATAAAGGTAGGATCCCGGCATGTCTTTACGCACCCAGTTCAGCATCATGGTGCGACCGTAATCATCCATCGGCACCGGGCCCGCCCAGCCTTTGATCCGCTCATTATCAAACCAGATTTTCCCCGGCCTGGCAGGGTCGTAATCGGCGGGGAAAAAGATCTTCTCGTCCTTGCCGTCGGCCCAGGTGTAATGATTGATCTGCAGATAGGGATTCGGGCCTTCTTCGGGGAAGGTACAGGTCAGATGGCTGGCATGGCGGTCGATCACATTGCCCTTGTCATCGACGAGTATGTACTCGCCTTTCCACTCGCCCTCATGTTTGGCGAGCATCGGCATTTCCTGCCTGATATCGAAATCGAAACCGCTCATATCGCTTCCTCATTTGCTGTCGACTGACGCGCGCCGCACCGATCACCCGAACAATCATCCATGCGTCGCTACTGCTTCATATATTTAATGATTTAAATTTCGACGCAACAGCCGATTGTCGAAAATGCCGCAAATGCCTATCTGCTGGGATGTGGCGGTGCAGCGCATCAACGGGATGCGGCAAGGGTTCCGCTTTTCACCATTCACCGAAGATCACAGCAAGCATCGAGAGACGATAGCGATGACCGAACCTGCGACACAGGCTAGCGACACAGCACAAACGCCGCCACAAGAGGGACCGCAGGGACCGGGCGTCGATCTGAAGATTGACGCACCGATGGCGCATATCGTGCTCAACCGCCCGGACAAACGCAACGCGCTGAACCGTCCGATGTGGCAGGCGATCGCCGGTTTTATCGCCCAGGCCAATGCAGATGCAACGGTGAAGCTGATCATTCTGCGCGGGGTCGATAACGCCGCCTTCGCCGCCGGCGCGGATATCGATGAATTCGACGACGTCTATGGCGATGCCGCGACCGGCGCCGCCTATCAGACCGAGATCGCCGAAACGCTATCAGCCGTCGAGAACAGCACCAAGCCGGTCATCGCGATGATCCAGGGCGCCTGCCTCGGTGGAGGCTGTTCGCTGGCGCTCGCCTGCGATCTCCGCTTCGCCGACAATACGGCGCGTTTTGCAATGACCCCGGCCTTGCTCGGCGTTGGCCTCGATGCCGGGGATGCCCGCCGTCTGGTTCGCACCCTGGGGCCGTCGCGGGCCAAGGATCTGTTGTTCAGCGCCCGTCCGATCAAGGCGGGCGAGGCTGAGAAAATGGGTCTGGTCAATCGGGTATGCGATCCGGGCGCGCTTATGGCCGAAGTCAAGAAATATGCCGAGGGCGTTGCGGGTAATTCCCAGATTTCGGTGCGCACCGCCAAGGCGCTGATCGATCTGGCGGCGAAAAGCGACCCATCGCTGGAGTCGGAGAGCGAGCGTCAGAATCTTGAGGCGCTCAACAGCGCCGACTTTGCCGAAGGTGTCAGTGCCTTCAAAGCCAAGCGCCGAGCGCGGTTTAAGGCCTCCTAGAGCATTGTCGGATCATTCCGGACCGGGACCAATAGCGAACGAAAAAGCTCTGGTCGCGTCGGACGTCTCCGGCGCTGTCAGCCGACCTGCCCTCGATGGCGCAGCAGATGGTCGGCCAGAACGATCGCCATCATTGCCTCGCCGACCGGGACCGCGCGGATACCGACGCAAGGATCGTGGCGTCCCTTCGTCACGATTTCGGTTTCCTGGCCGTCCTTGGTCACTGTCCGGCGCGGCGTCAGAATCGAGCTGGTCGGCTTGACCGCAAAGCGCGCGATAATTGGCTGGCCGGTTGAAATACCACCGAGAATGCCGCCCGCATGATTTGAGGTGAAGCGGGCCGCGCCATCGTCATCGGCGCGCATTTCGTCGGCATTGTCGATACCGCTGAGCGCCGCCGCCGCCATGCCCTCGCCGATTTCGACGCCCTTCACCGCATTGATGCTCATCATCGCCTTGGCAAGGTCGGCATCGAGCTTGTCATAGACCGGCTCGCCGAGCCCGGCAGGGATATTTTCCGCCACGATCTCGATGACGGCACCAAGGCTGCTGCCCGCTTTTCGGTGATCGTCGAGCAGCGCCTCCCATTTAACCGCCGTCTCCGCATCCGGGCCCCAGAATGGATTGCGCTCGATCTCCGCCCAGTCCCAGCGGGCCCGATCAACCGCAAGATCGCCGATCTGAACCACCGCACCGCGGATGATCGGCGCCTTTTCGAGAACCCCTGCCAGCACCGCCCGCGCCACCGCCCCAGCCGCGACGCGCATCGCCGTTTCGCGCGCGCTGGAACGACCACCGCCCCGGTAATCGCGAATGCCGTATTTCGCCTGATAGGTGAAATCCGCATGGCCGGGCCGAAATTTGTCCTTGATGTCGGAATAGTCTTTCGACCGCGCATCCTGATTTTCAACGATCAGCCCGATCGGCGTGCCCGTGGTCAGCCCTTCAAACACGCCCGAGACGATTTGAACCTGATCGGGTTCCTTGCGCTGCGTGACAAAACGACTGCCGCCGGGTTTCCGCCGGTCCATCCAGTGCTGGATGTCAGCCTCAGCCAGCGGCAGACGCGGCGGCACGCCATCAATGACGCAGCCGATCTCAGGCCCATGGCTTTCGCCCCAGGTGGTGAAGCGGAAGGCACTGCCGAATGTGTTGCCGGGCATGCGTTACCCTCTAGCCGGTTGCGGTTGATGTGCCCCTGAGCTCATCCAACAAAGCCTGTGGCTCTGACAATAAGCGGCTCACGATTTTCCGTCTTATCATGTCATTCTTGCCGGCCATGGAAGCGGCCATCAATTGCGCGATGCGCCACAGCCGGGTCTGCTTTGTTGCCTGCCAGATACGACTCTGAAGCGGATATGACCATATGTCGGTGCGAAAACGCGGCGACCGTGACATGGCGCCAAGATGAAACGCATGCTCTTGATTGGGCTTCAGCTCCGGCCGTCCGGTGTCAACGACGGTGACGCGCTCATACTGTTCGGCGATCCGTCGTTCCGCATCGGAAACGCGCGGCATCGCAAGGTAGGTCGTCACGTCATAGCGGCGTGAATTCCTGTCAATTTGATCGAGCTGTAAGCGGAACAGGCCTGGGTCGGCCGAACCGAGATAGGTCACAGACCCAACGCCGATCTTCTCCTTGTGCCACGAGGCAGCCATCGCCGCCGATTATCCGCTTTTCAGGCCGCTCAACAGCTCCGCAGTCGCACCGGCGTTTTCGACCGAGACCATGCCGACACTGTGATAGCCGGCATCGACATGCATCACTTCCCCGGTAACACCGCTGCCCAGATCGGACAGCAGGAACAGGCCCGCCTTGCCGACATCGTCGAGCGTGACATTGCGCTGCAGCGGGGCGTTGAGCTGATTCCATTTCAGGATATAGCGGAAATCACCGATGCCGCTGGCGGCCAGCGTCTTGATCGGACCGGCGGAGATAGCATTGACGCGGATTTGCCGCCCGCCCAGATCCACGGCTAAATACCGGACGCTGGCTTCCAATGCCGCCTTGGCCACGCCCATCACATTGTAATGCGGCATCACCCGCTCGGCACCGTAATAGCTTAGCGTCAACAGGCTGCCGCCGCCTTCCCCGGTTTCCGGGTCGAAAGCCGGCATCAGACGCACCGCCCGCTGCGCCGCGGCGGTGAAGGAATAGGCCGAGATATCCATCGTCCGGGCAAAGTTATCGCGGCTGGTATCGAGATAAGCACCGGTCAGTTCGGATTTGTCGGAAAAGGCGATGGCGTGGACCAGGAAATCCAGCCTGCCCCATTCCGCCTCGAGCGCTTCGAAAGCCTTATCGAGGCTGGTATCTTCGGCAACGTCACAGGGCATGACCAGATCGCTGCCGATGCTCTCGGCGAGCGGCCTGACGCGTTTTTCCAGCGCTTCGCCCTGAAAGGTAAACGCCAGCTGGGCGCCCTGAGCGGCGCAGGCTTTGGCGATTCCCCAGGCGATGGAACGATCATTGGCGACGCCCATAATCAGGCCGCGCTTGCCGGCCAGGAGAGGGGCGGTTTCGTTCATTGTCTAAGCCTCATTGGAAATGCATCGGCGACGCGGCGGAATCGCGCGCAGAGAATCTTTATCAGATAAGTTTAGTCCACCGGCTCGGATCATGCCATCGCCACCATGCGCGCGACATCCCTTCGCATCTCTTGCTCCACGGCGAAAGTGTCGGCCGATCGGCTGATCCGCACCGCGCTTGCCCGCATCAGCGCATGGACCAAGGAGTCGCCGTGCCTGTTGCGCACACACTCCAAACAGACCGACCCGTTCATCGCCGGACCCGATACCTGCCGGCAGCCGGGCACACCGACCCGCGGGCCGCCGGAAATGGCTGAACCGCTTGGCCGCGTCGATATCCCCGGCGAGCATATGGCGCCGGGACATGGCATCCGGAGGCAGCGCTTCCCCGTCATCGCCTAGCCTTCGTCAAATCGTGCAGCGTCACTGCCGGATGACCAGAGCAGAAACGGGAGGCCCCGTTCGCCTCGCGAACGCCAGAACACCACTGGCTGAAACGGGCTAACCCCCTCAGCCCCATCGCCTCAGCACCATCGCGCCCGGGGCTGCGGCGGCTTGTGCAGTGTCTCTGGAACATCCGCTGGGGGTCATGCGTTGTCGGATAAAGCAAAAGAGGCCCCATGATTTACACTTCCAGTCGTTTGATCCTATCCCTGCTCGCCGGCGCAGCCTTTGTGACCGCGCCTGCCGCGGCGCAGGATTCTCACCGGTGGGGCCCGCAAAACGCCCCGCAATACCAGCCGGCCTATGACGCACAGTCGCGCGCGCCGCTGGTTTCGACAGGCTACCAGTTTCAAACGCGGACCATCGCCGAAGGGCTGGTCCATCCTTGGGCCATTGAAGCGCTTCCCGATGGCGGCATGCTCGTCACCGAGCGCTCCGGCAATCTGTGCCATGTGTCCATGGACGGCACGGTTTCCGATCCGATTGCCGGTGTTCCGGACGTCTACAATGAGCCTATCCCGGACGGCGGTGCGACGCAGGCCGGTCTGCTCGATGTCAAGGCAGGACCTGACTTCGAAGACGAGCGCTGGATCTATCTCACCTTCTCCAAACCGGTTGAAAACGACATGTCCGTCACCGCCGTTGTGCGCGGACGCCTGTCTGCCGATGCAACCGAACTGACCGAGGTGGAAGAGATCTGGGCGCAGCATCCGCCTTCGCCGACCCCGATGCACTATGGCAGTCGCATCGTGTTCGATGATGAGGGACACGCCTTCATCACCACCGGCGAGCACTCCTCGCTGACGGAGCGTGACTTCTCGCAGCATCTGGAAACGACCTACGGCAAGATCATCCGCGTCAATCTTGACGGCTCGATCCCGGACGATAACCCGTTTGTCGGCGTGGAGAATGCCGATGACGCGATCTGGTCCTACGGCCACCGTAACGTGCAGGGCGCTGCCATGAGGGACGGTTTCCTCTACACCATCGAGCACGGCCCTGCCGGTGGCGACGAGCTCAACATGCCGACGCCAGGCCGCAATTATGGTTGGCCCATCGTCAGCTATGGCGTGCGCTATGACGGTCCGCGCATCGGCTCCGGCGAGCCGCGCATGGCCGGCATGGAAGAGCCGCTCTATTACTGGGATCCGGTGATCGCACCGGGTGACTTTGCCTTCTATGAAGGCAATCAGTTTCCCGAATGGGACGGCGACATGCTCATCGGCGGCCTCGTCGCACGGGGCATTGTGCGCCTTGAGCTCAACGGGTTCCTTCCGACCGAGGAAGAGCGCGTGCTGACCGAATTCGGCCGCGTTCGTGACGTTGAGGTGCTCGCCGATGGCAGCTTCGTTTTCGCGACCGATTATCAGAACGGTGAAATCATTCACGTCACCCCGGCTTCGGAAAGCTAGAGCGGCTTTCGAGCCTTGAACCGTAGCCGGACATAATCAACGGTCCAGATGCCCTTGGCATCGCACAGCATCGGTCGCCAGCCCTGCATACATTGCTGCAGGAAGGCGTCTCGTTCGGCATCCGGAATCACCGCCAGCCAGCTTTGCAGGAAATTCCGCGCCCAGACTTCGATGCCGTGATCGAGCTGAACCGGCCTTGGAAACAGCTCAATGCTGTCAACGTGAAAATTCGCCCGTTGCAGCCTTTCGCGATACTCAGCAGCGCTGGGAAAATACCATGGATCGTACTGCGCCGGATCGAGCCCCCGGGCGGCGAAGCGCGGATAGAGCCCGGCGCGGATCGCCGCGACATTGGTATGCCCGCCGCATTCTGCAACGAAACGCCCGCCGGGCTTGAGCGCCCGAAAGACCCCGGCGATGACCGCATCGGGATCGAGCATCCAATGCAAGGCCGCATTGGACAGAACCGCGTCGAATTCCGCATCGAAATCGAGCCGATGTGCATCGGCCACGATCGCTTTCAGCCCCCGCTTTTCGGCGGCGGCGACGAAAGCCTCCGACGAATCAAGGCCGAGCACGTCAGCTCCGCTCCCGGCCAGGACCTCGGTCAGATCACCGTCACCGCAGCCGAGATCGAGAATCTTCTCGACCGGCTGCGGCTGCAGCATGTCGATCAAAGGCGCGCCGAGCCGCGAGATGAATCGCACCTTGCCCGCATAGGCCTCCGGGTCCCATCGCTGGGTGACAGTGCGATCGCCGGTCGAACTCATGCCGGACGGATCGCTTTGGCCAGGCTTGAGAGGTCCGGCTGATCTTCCAGGGTCAGGATCACCTCGCGCAATTGCTCGGCTTGTTCGGCAGATAGCGCACGAGCTGCATTATCGCGAAATTTGCTATCGATATCCGCATCGCTGAGCGGTTTTTCGGCAGCGCCGAGATTGATCCGCTCAAGATGATCGAGTTCGCGACCATCGACGGTCTCGACGGTCACCCGGCCGGGAAAATATTTCGGATAGGGCAGCTCCGGATCCGCTTCATGGTCGGTTAGGGCGCATAGACCCAGCACCTCCGGATCGGCGAGCGCGTCCGGCTCGAGATCGGCCAGTGTGAACCGGCCTTTGCTCAGCGCCGTGGCGGCGACATAGGCGGCGCTGAACTGCGCATCATAGGCGTTTTGCGGCCGTCGCTTGCTCGCAACCGGCTCGGCGATGACCGGAATCTCACCAGGATGGATATACAGCGTGATCCGCTTGACCTGGGCTGGAGTCAGTCGATGCGCCTCGGCCAGCGCCAGCATCGCGTCAGCATAGGCATGCGTCATATGGCAGGCGGGATAGGGCTTGAAGGCGATGCCCGGAATTTCCCAGCGCTCGCCCAAGCCGCCGGCGAGGCGCTCATAATCATGCGGAACATCCTGGGCGGCAAATAGCGCGAACAGGCCGAAGCGCCCGCCATAAGGTTCCTGCGGGCCGAAATAGCCATGTTTGGCCATCGCCGCCGCGGTTTGGCCGCAAACGCTGGCCCAGCCGGGGTGGTTGCGTTTGGTCCAGGCACCGTCATCAAGGAATTGCAGGCTCCCGGACGCCTTGGACAACACGATCCCCTGAGCAGAGACAAGCTGCGCCGGGCTTAGCCGGTTGAGATAGCCGCTTGCCATGGCGCTGCCGAAAGCGCCGCAAATCGCCGTCGGGTGAAAGCCGCGGCGATGGACTCCGCCGCTGACCGCCGCGCCGATCCGACAGGCGATTTCCGACGCGATGATAAACGCCGCTATCGCCTGGCTTCCGGTCGCGCCCGCAGCGAGCCCGGCCGACAACATGGTCGGCACCGCCGAGGCGCTGGAATGCACGATCGCCTCGGAATGGGTGTCGTCATAATCGAGTCCGTGGATCAGCGTGCCGTTGAGATGCGCCGCATCGCGCTGGCTCAGCGTCAAATCGCTGCCCAAAACGGGGAAGCGGCCGAAGCCGCCGATCTCGGACAGAGCATTGGCAAGACTCCGCCCGTAATCAGTGCCGGTGCTGGCAAGTCCGATTCCGATCGCGTCGAGAAGACAGCGCTTTGCTGCCGCAATCACCTCCTGCGGTACGTGATCCAGATCAAATTCGGCGGTATAGGTCGCCAGCCTCTCGGCTGCATTGGCGGCGACCGGCATGATGACGGCTTCGGCTGCGGTAGAAATGGCGAAACTCCCGGCTTGTTTGATAGGCCGCCATGAGCAACATAGCAGCCATGGCTAAGAAATCCCGACGGAACGAAGAAGGCAAGCTGTTTACCCGGCCGGCCGCCTCCTCGGGAGTGGCCGATACCGAGAGCGGGATTGAGGGCGAAGCGGCCGACGACCCGCAGCGCGCGCTGTTTGCGCTGGAAGCTTTGTATCGGCGGGGGCTGATTCCGGAGGCCGATTATCGGGCGCGCAAGGCGGCCCTTGAAGCCGACCTGTCCGGCACGGGCTGATGCGCATCTTGTATAGCCATCGCACCCAGGCGGCGGACGGTTCAGCGGTGCATATCCGCGAGCTTGTCGGCGCGCTCGAACGCGCGGGGCATGAGGTGCGGATGGTCGGCCCCGACATCGACCAAAGCGCCGGTTTCGGAAAATCATCGGGGCTGGTTTCGCTGCTCCGCCGGGTCCTGCCGAAAGCCGTGCTTGAGGTCATGGAACTGTGCCATGCCTGGCTGTGCATGCGGCGTCTCACGGCTGCAGCCAAGGCGTTTCAACCGGACATCGTCTATGAGCGCTATAACATATACTACCCCGCCGCCGCCTGGCTGAAACAACGCACCGGCCTGCCCTATCTGCTCGAGGTCAATGCGCCGCTTTACGAGGAACGCCGACGCTATGACGGCCTCGGCCTGCCGTTTCTCGCGCGCTGGTCCGAAAACAAGGCGTGGAGCGAAGCCGGTGCCCTTCTGCCGGTTACCATGGTGCTTGCCGACCGGATCAGGGACAGGGTCGGGGACAACGTGCCCATGACCGTCATCCCGAATGCGATCAGGCAGGAGATTCATGACCACCCGCCAGATGGCAGGGCGGTGGTCAGGCGCTATGGGCTGGAAGCAAAGATTGTGCTGGGTTTTACCGGCTTCATGCGGGCCTGGCATGGATTGGACCGGGTCATCGAATTGATCGCCGGGCCGGAAATGCCGGCTAACCTCGCCCTGCTCGCGGTCGGCGACGGCCCGGTGCGGCGGGATCTCGAAAAACAGGCCGCTGCGCTGGGGATCAGCGACCGCGTGATCTTCACCGGTCTGGTTCCGCGCGATGAGATCGGCGAACACGTCGCCGCATTCGACATCGCCCTGCAGCCAGATGTCACGGATTACGCCTCACCGCTGAAGCTGTTTGAATATCTCTCACTGGGCTGTGCGGTGATCGCGCCCGACCGACCGAATATCCGGGAAATTCTGACCCACGAGCATAACGCCGTACTGTTCAACCCTGACGCGCCCGATGCGATGGAAATCGCGCTCGACCGGTTGTGTCAGGATCAGGCGCTGCGTCAGCGGCTGAGCAGTGCGGCGCGCGCCACGATAGAACAGAAGCAGCTTACCTGGGAGGCCAATGCCGCACGGGTCATAGCCATCGCCGAGAAGCTGATCGCTGACAGCAGCGCCCGGGCCTAGTGCCAGAGCGTATGCTCGCCGGGTTCGTTGTTTTCCAGCAGCCTTGCAAAGCGCCTGCGGTCGAACCGGGTGCTTTGTTCCAAGGCCCGCCGCATCTGCTCGAACCCCGTATCGGCGCCCGCCGCCATACGCAGCGCCAGACCGGCAAGCGCAACCGTCAGCAGCGGCGGTCCACCGTCCGGCGTTTGCGGGATCGACAGGGTCACGGCGTCGATGGACTGGTCGAGCACGGCATTGTGATGGCTATCGGTCATCGTTATCGGCCTGTCCCTTCGCTTCAGGAAACCGGCTGAGCGGGCTCGAGGCCCGCTTTGACACCGCGCGCGGCGCCCGGTTTGGCGGCCGGTTTCGGGCTCGCCTTGGCGGCAAGCTTCTCCGCCGCCCTGGCGTATTCCTCACCAAGACCGTCAAGTGTCATGGTATGCGCGGCCTTATCCAGAAGCATCGGCTTCCACTTCTGTTTCATCGCCTCGAGATCGGCAGCGTCATACTCATAGAGCAGGTTGGCGTCGATCACGCCGAGCTCATTGTTCTGGATCATGTCATGAATTGCGAACATCCGGGCCAGAGCCGTCGTCTGCGCCGGGGCGGCAACATCGTGGGACAGCTTTTCCTCGACCATCTTGCCCAGCTCGCGGACCCGCTCATTCAGGCTCAGCGGCACGCGCTTGGCCGGGTCGGGATCGTAATGTTCGAGCGCGAATTGCGGGGTGCGATCACGCAAGCCGGCCTGAATGGCGGTCGCCTCCATGACCTCTTCCGTCGTCCCGTTCGATGACGCCCAGCCTTCAGGAACCGGGAAGCCGGTGAGCAATTTCTGGAAGGTCGGCAACCAGAACGCCATGAAACCTTCCTCGCTCATCGCGCCGTTGAGCTGGCCGCCGGCGATCTTGTGATACTGCTCTTCAAGATCGACCGGGGTAATCGATTTCAGCTCCGGGTTGTCGCGGCGATAGGTTGCTTCGCGGGTTTGCGCCGCCAGCACATTGGGCCGGATGACCTCGGCAACGAATTCCTCCGGGCTCAGCTTGAACTTCACATCGAGAATCGAGTCGAAGCCGCGCTCCTTGGCGATCCGCAGCGCGTTTTCGCCGCCGGTGACCGGCCCGCCGAAGTAGACGAATTCCGGCTCTGTCCGCATGATCCCGACCGCCAGCCGCAGCCCCTCGACCCGCGCGATCTCGCCCGGATCACTCAGCGCCTGGAATTTACGGTCGCCATCGTAAAACAGGGTCTTATTCATCGCGGCTTGCTCTCGTTCGGACTGAGAAAATCCATTGCAGATTATATCGCTATAGCAGCGCTGTCAAAGATTTTGTTACAGTTTTGTTGCGGTTTTGATGCACGGTCAAAGGGCACGATGCCTGGCGCGGGAGGCATATTGGATTGCCGCGACGCTGAGATCGTCAATGCTCAAGGTTTCGCGCAGCAGGTTGAGCAATTCGAGTTCGGTCGGTGTCGCTTCGGAATCCGCGGAGACGATCTCTACGACCAATGAATAGGCGGTATCATGAAGCGCGACCGGCAGGGCGTCCTGCGTCCGGTCCATGAGCTTGGGAATACCTTCGGGGTCGGCGAGCAAGGCGACACAGTCCTCGGCGATCTCATTGATTTCCCCGGCGTCGACGCCGTGGAAAACGGGCAGCCAGCGGACCCAGCTGGAGATCATTTCCAATTCGCTGTCGTCGATTTCGCCGTCGGCCACGGCGGCGATCACCAGGAGGTCGAGCAAAGCGCGCTGCGCGGTATTCATCGTGTTTCTCGATCGTGAAATTGCATTGCCAGCAGCGCCTAGCATGTTTTTGCGTCAAGCTCGACAGCCTTGCCGACTGCCGCCATATCGCGGTGCCGGAGATCATGCATGCCTGAACTACCCGAAGTCGAAACCACCTGCCGCGGCCTCGCGCGCGCATTGACCGGACAGCGCCTGATCCGGGTCGAGCAACGCCGCCCCGATCTGAGGTTTCCCCTGCCGCCGGGCTTCGCCGAGCGACTTAGCGGTCGAAAGGTCGAGCGTATTCATCGCCGTGCCAAATACATCCTGATTGACCTCGATGACGACACGGTGCTGCTGATGCATCTCGGCATGTCCGGGCGCATGGTGATCCGCCAGGGCCGCGCCAACACGCCGCCCGCAGTTCATGATCATCTGATTTTCGAGGCGGATAACGGCGCCTGCGTCACCTTTAATGACGCGCGGCGGTTCGGCATGGCCGATCTCAGCGACAAAGGCAGCCTGCAGGACCACCCATGGATCGCGCCGCTGGGGCCCGAACCGCTCGATGACGGCTTTACCGCCAAGGTTCTGTCCGACGCCCTGCGCGGCAAGCGAACGCCGATCAAGGCAGCGCTGCTGGATCAGCGCATCGTCGCCGGCCTCGGCAATATTTATGTCTGCGAAGCGCTGTTTTACGCCGGCATCAGCCCGCGGCGATCGGCCCGAACGATACCGGGCCGCCGCGCCGAGAGATTGTTACCGGCCATCAAGAAGGTCTTGCATGAGGCGATTGCAGCGGGCGGCAGCAGCCTGCGCGATTATGTGCAGACCACCGGCGAGCTAGGCTACTTCCAGCATGATTTCGCTGTCTACGGGCGCGAAGGCGAGCTGTGCTTCGCAGGCGGGTGCAGCACCCCGTCGCAGATCAGGCGGATTGTGCAATCCGGCCGGTCTACCTTCTTCTGCCCCGGATGCCAGCGATGACACTTCCGGCATTGCGTTTATCGCAGCATGCGATAAGACGGCGCCCTATCTCCACCTTATCTCCTCCTCCATTGCCTCACAGGATGCCCCGATGGCGTATGAAATGATCGACACCGAGACGCATGGCCATGCTGCGCTGATTCGACTGAACCGGCCTGAGGCATTGAATGCGCTTTGCGATCAGCTGACCTCAGAGCTGAATGACGCGCTGTTGGGCTTTGAGAAGGACGATGCGATCAAGGCCATCGTCATTACCGGCAGTGAGAAGGCCTTTGCCGCCGGCGCCGACATCAAGGAGATGATCGATCAGAGCTTTCCGACCAGCTACACCGCCGATTTTCTGGCCCATTGGCACAAGGTCGCCGACGCCCGCAAACCGGTGATCGCCGCGGTCGCCGGATGGGCGCTCGGGGGCGGCTGCGAGCTGGCCATGATGTGTGATTTCATCATCGCCGGCGACAACGCCAAATTCGGCCAGCCGGAAATCAAGCTCGGTATCATTCCGGGTGCCGGCGGTACCCAGCGCCTGGTGCGCGCGGTCGGCAAGGCGAAGGCAATGGAAATGATCCTGACCGGCCGCGTGATCGATGCGGAGGAGGCAGAGCGCGCCGGCCTCGTCAGCCGCGTCGTCCCGGCGAACGATCTGGTCGATGAAGCCCTGTCGGTCGCGCAAGAGATTGCCAAGCTATCGCTGCCCGCAGTGATGATGGCCAAGGAGTGTGTCGATGCGGCCTTTGAAACGCCGCTGGAACATGGTCTGCGATTCGAAAGACGCATGTTCCACACAACCTTCGCCACCCAGGATCAGAAGGAAGGCATGCGGGCCTTCATCGACAAGCGAGAGGCGAATTTTCAGGATCAATAAGGCAGCTCAGACACTTATGCCTGCCGGCTTCTCGGACCGGCAATTTTCCCCCGGCCCAGCCGTGAACGAAACGCTTTTTTCATTGACATCGGACGCCGCCATCCTTACTAATATCGGCTTGTCCGGCGACAAAAAACAAATCAAAAAATTCGGATAGAGCTTACCATGGCGCATCACAAATCTGCCCAGAAACGCATTCGTCAGACCGTCAAACGCACGGCGGTCAATCGTGCACGCGTCAGTCGTATTCGTACGCTGATCAAGAATGTCGAACTCGCAATTGCCGAGGGCGACGCGAGCAATGCAAAGTCAGCATTGCAGGCCGCACAGCCCGAGATCCATCGGGGTGTTGCGCGCGGGGTTATGCACAAGAAGACGGCGGCGCGGAAGATTTCGCGCCTGTCGCACCGGATCAAGGCAATAGCCTAGATTCCCCAACAGCACTGCGGCTCTTGGTTCCAGGGGCCGAATTTAATCCACCAAGTATTCAGATAGTTATCCACCGAGTAAAACCCGGCGGATGATGCCTGTTATTTCACCCTCTTTTAATATCGGATAAAAATTTCCGATGTTCTGCTTTCAGTCCAGTTGCGTGATTTAAGACCAGCGGTCTAGTCTGGCTTCATTGGATTGCAGGACAGCCGGCCGGGGTGGACGATACCCATGCGTCCCAAGCGGCACCGAAGTCCCTTTGGTCATCATTCGACGATAGCGCGATATGCGTTATTCGGGGCATGGGTCGCGGTTTTGAGGCTGAGCAGGCGGTGGAGACACCGTTTCAGCGCCCTGCAACAGGCATGGATGACTGGAGGTGCAGCGCGCCCGAAGGGTGGAAGCATAAAGCGGTCTGATGGAGCTTTTCGGCGGCCGAAAAGGCACGTCGTCTGAACAGGCCCCAGAACTGGACAAGCGCCGCACAGCGTGAGTGGCACGGCATAGTTTGGCGACGGCGTCGCCGTTTCGATCTAGCTGGAAACGGCGGTTCAAAGTTACGGCATAGATAGAGAAACTTTAGGAAATCAGGAAAACAGATGGCACGGCACGTAAGAGCAGCTTCCCCCGAGATTACCGCGGAACCGCAAATCGGCGAGCAGCTCACACGTGAATGGGACAGCGTCCAGGAAGACCTGCGCAGCGAGATCGGTGACGCCGCCTTCGGCAGCTGGATCCGACCGCTGACCCTGGTGGGCGTCGATGATACCGTGCTGCGCTTTGCCGTTCCGAGCCGTTCGCTTCGCGACTGGGTGACGATCCATTATGCCGACCGCATCAGGGATCTGTGGGCGCGAATTAACCCGTCATTCAGCGCCATCGAAATCGAGATCGGAAAAGGCCTCCAGAACGGCGCGGCAATCGAGGTCGCGCCAATCGAGGTGGCGCCAAAGGCAAAACCGCAAAGCCGACCGACCGGCCCCACAGGCAGCGATAGCGCCCCGCTGGGATTCGACGCGATTTCATCCGGCGCGCTGGATCAGCGCTTCACGTTCGAAAATTTCGTCGTCGGCAGTCCGAACCAGCTCGCCTATGCCGCAGCACACCGGGTCTCCGAATCAGACAAGGTACCCTTCAACCCGCTCTTCCTCTATGGCGGCGTCGGGCTCGGCAAGACCCACCTCATGCATGCCATCGCCTGGCGCCTGCGCGAACGTCGTCCGGACAAGCGGGTGATGTATGTTTCGGCTGAAAAGTTCATGTATCAGTTCGTGCGCGCCGTGCAGTACAAGGATACCGTCTCCTTCAAGGAGCAATTCCGCTCGGTCGATGTTTTGATGATCGACGACATCCAGTTTATCGGCGGCAAGGAAAGCACCCAGGAAGAGTTTTTCCACACCTTCAACGCGCTGGTCGATCAGAACCGGCAGGTTATCGTCTCGGCGGACAAGAGCCCGTCGGATCTCGACGGCATGGAGGAGCGCCTGAAATCCAGGCTCGGCTGGGGGCTGGTCGCCGACATTCACCCGACGACCTATGAATTGCGCCTCGGCATTCTCCGCTCAAAGGCGGAAAGACTGGAAATCGCCGTGCCGGACCAGGTGCTCGAATTTCTCGCCCACAGATTCACCTCCAATGTTCGCCTGCTGGAAGGCGCGTTGAACCGGTTGGTGGCCCATGCCGAGTTGATGGGCTGCCCGATCACCATAGACATGCCGGAACAGGCACTGGCCGACATGCTGCGCTCGACCGACCGGCGCCCGGGGATAGAGGAAATCCAGCGCCGGGTCGCCGCCCATTACGGTCAGCCGATCTCGATCATGTTCTCGAAAAGCCGTGCACGAAAGGTCGCCCGCCCGCGCCAGCTCGCCATGTATCTGTGCAAACAGCTGACCGAACGCTCACTGCCCGAAATCGGACGCAATTTCGGCAATCGGGACCACACCACGGTGATGCATGCCGTCAAGCGGATCGACGAACTGAAAGAGACCGACGAGATTCTGGCCCAGGACTTCGAATTGCTGCGCCGAACGCTGACAAGTTGATGGTGCCGAGCCGGATCGGAGCCATCACACAGCACGCTGCTTGGAGCCTTCGACAGCCTCATTATGCTCGGTGCTGATTTCCTGCTCCCAGTTTTCCTCCTCGCGGATGCGCGCGACGGCCTTACTGACCTCGCTGTCGGCCATGCCGAGGCGACAGAGCAGGGAACGTGACAGCTCGAGCCCGGCCTCCAGCGCCTCAAGGACGATGTGATCCGCACCGGCACTGCTCAGCTCGCCCGCCTGTTTCAAATCCACCGCCCGGGCCACAATATGAAGTTTCGGGTGATGATGACGGAGCTGTGAGGTCAGGCGATGGGCGGTATGCGCCTGATCAACCGTGATCACTATCGCCGCCGCCTGTTTGATATTGGCCCGCTCAAACAGATCAGCCCGGCTGACATCGCCGAAATAGACCTGCCAGCCATCCGCCCGTGCTGCGGCAACCTGTGCCGGATCGATCTCGAAGGCGACATAGGGAACATTCCGGTCGGCCATCATTTTCGCAACCAGCCGGCCGACGCGACCGAAGCCGGCGATGATGACGTGATCCGATAATTCACCCATCTCCTCTTCCAGCGACGCTGCACTCGCATGACGCGCTTTACTCAGCCGCGTCGCCACTTTCTCACCTATCCCGGCGAGGCTCGGCGTCGCGGCGATGGTCACGGCGACGATGACGATCAGCAACGAGCCGACGTCAGCGGCAAGGACGCCCTGCGCAATCGCCAGAGCGAAGAGCGCAAAAGCGAACTCGCCGCTTTGACAAAGATTGAAGGCGACGCGTATCGACAGCGTTTCCGGCAGCCCGATGGCCCGCGACAGGCCAAACAGAATGACCCATTTGCCGCCGATCAACAGCACCACACCGAGCAGCACCAGCTCGATCTGAGCGATCAGCAAGGGCAGATCAATCAGCATCCCGACGGTAATGAAGAACAGGCCGAGCAGGATGCCGCGAAAAGGTTCGATATCGGCCTGGACCTGATGCCGGTATTCGGTTTCCGAGACCATCAAGCCGGCCAGAAAGGCACCCAGCGCCATTGATAGCCCGACAAGCTGCGTCGCCCAGCCGGTACCAAGGGCGATCATCAGGACAATGCCGATGAACAATTCGCGGTTCTGGCTGACCGCCACCGCGCGCAGCGCCGGGCGCAGCAGGAAACGGCCGACCACAACGATGCCGACCAGCGCTGCCAGCGCGGTCCCGACCGCCAGCGCCGCTTCAACGGTGAACAGCCGCATGTCGCCCTGGCCCAGCAGCGGCACCAGGGCCAGCAAGGGCGCCACCGCCAAATCCTGGAACAGCAGGATCGAAAAGGTGACCCGGCCCATGCGCGTGATCATCTCACGCCGCTCGGTCAGCAGATTGATCACGGCGGCGGTTGAGGACAAGGCGAGACCGGCGCCGATAACGATGGCGGCATCGGATTCAAGGCCGAGAAAGCGCATGAAACCGTAGAAGATCAGCGCCGTCAGCCCGACCTGGGCAGCGCCGAGGCCGAAGATATAGCCGCGTAATGCCCGCAAGCGCTCGACCGACAGCTCGAGTCCGAGCGTGAACAGCAGGAAGACCACGCCGATCTCGGCAAGCTGCTCCTGCGTCTTGCTCTCCTGGATCAGGTTGAGGGCGTGCGGCCCGATCAGGATACCGGCGATCAGATAGCCGAGAACCGGGCTGAATTTGAGCTTTTGCACCAGCGGAACAATGATGACCGCAGCGGCTATCACCACCAGCGCGCTCTCGATCCAGCCGACGGCGTGATGCATCAGTTCGCCCGCTTGGCGCCGAGGCGGTCGGCGCCCGGCGCATTTGCCGCTTTTGCTGGGGATTTCTGTTGCATTACGGCCCGATAATGGTGTGTTCTCCTCGCCACCCTGATGAGTCGCGATAGGCTCGGTCTAGGCGAAGCCACCGGCAAAGCAAAGACAATCACGAGCATGAGCGCGCCCGGGGCCCGAAGTCTATGAACCGGAATTCATAACCGAACCGTCCCGCCACTGAAATCGTCCCGTCATGAAACTGACAATCGAACGAACCGATGTCCTTCGCGGACTGAGCCATGTGCAAAGCGTGGTTGAGCGCCGCAACACCATCCCGATCCTGTCCAATGTCCTGCTGAAGGCGGATGACGGCACGCTGAGCCTGACCGCCACGGATATGGATATGGAGATGGTCGAGCGCGTACCGGCACAGATCGCCGCGACCGGCGGGACGACGGCACCGGCGCATATGCTCTATGACATCGTTCGCAAGCTGCCCGACGGCAGCCAGATCGAATTTGAGGGCGACGGCAACACCCTGTTCGTGCGCAGCGGCCGGTCTGAATTCAAGCTGAGCTGTCTGCCGGTGCAGGATTTCCCCGAAATGATCGGCGGCGACATGCCGGTCAGCTTCTCTCTCGGTGCCGGCGATTTGCGGAGCATAATTGACCGTACCCGCTTCGCCGTCAGCCAGGAAGAAACCCGCTATTACCTCAACGGCGTGTGCCTGCATGCCGCTGAAAGCGACGATGTCGCCGTGCTGCGCGCGGTGGCAACCGACGGCCATCGTCTGGCGCGGGTCGAAATGCCGCTGCCCGACGGCGCCGGCGACATGCCGAACATCATCGTGCCGCGTAAAGCGATCCAGGAGCTGCGCAAGCTGCTCGACGACACCGGCGAGGGTGTCGAGATCAGCCTCTCGGAAACCAAGATTCGATTCCAGATCGGCGATAACGTCCTGGTCACCAAGCTGATCGACGGCAGCTTCCCCGATTATGAACGGGTTATCCCGGCCGGGAATGATAAACTCCTCGAGGTCGATCCCAAGCTGTTTGCCGACGCGGTCGACCGGGTTGCGACCCTCGCCGAGAAGTCCCGCGCCGTGAAATTGCAGATCGCCAAGGGCGGCATCACGGTTTCCGCCCAAAGCGCCGAGGCCGGCAGCGCGACCGAAGAAATCGAAGCACGTTATGATAACGAGCCGCTCGAGATCGGCTTCAACAGCAAATATCTGCTCGATATCGCCGCCCAGATCGACGGCGAAGGCTGTCGCCTGCGCATGGCCGACAGCGCATCCCCCACCATCATCTCAGACAGCGCCGACAACAGCGCGCTTTATGTGCTGATGCCGATGCGGGTGTAACACCGCACTCAAGCTTCACAAAAAAGGGGCCGCGAAGGCCCCTTTTTCATGTCTGGCTCTGGGCGTTCAGGCGAACGCCTCTTCCCAGCTTCCTTCGGTGCTGGCCCTCGAATATTCGGTGGCGCGGTTTTCGAAGAAATTGGTGTGCTCGATGCCGTTAAGCATCGAATCCATCCAGGGAAGGGGATTCTTCTCAAGTCCGAACATCGGCTGCAGACCAAGCTGGTTCAGGCGCCGGTCGCCGATATAGCGGATATACTGCTTGACCTCGTCGCCTTCCAAACCTTCAACGCCGCCCATCTCGAAGGCGAGGTCGATAAAGGCGTCCTCATGCTCAACGATGGTGCGGCAGGCGTCATAAAGCTGGCCCTGCAGCACATCATTCCAGATTTCCGGATTTTCATTCACGAAGGTCCGGAACAGACGGATGATGGATTGCGTATGCAGCGTCTCATCACGCACCGACCATGACACGATCTGACCCATGCCCTTCATTTTATTGAAGCGCGGGAAGTTCATCAGGATCGCAAAGCTGGCGAATAGCTGAAGCCCCTCGGTAAAGGCGCCGAATACGGCCAGCGTTGTTGCAATATCGGCCTTGGAGTCGACATTGAATTGCTGCATGTAATCGTATTTGTCCTTCATCTCCTTGTAATGGAGGAAGGCGGAATACTCGACCTCGGGCATGCCGATGGTGTCGAGCAGATGCGAATAGGCCGCGATATGCACCGTCTCGATATTGGAGAAGGCGGACAGCATCATCTGCACCTCGGTCGGCTGAAACACCTGCGAATAGTGCTTCATATAGCAGTTGTTCACCTCGACATCGGCCTGGGTGAAAAAACGGAAAATCTGGGTCAGCAGATTGCGCTCGGACTCGGTCAGTTTGTGGCGCCAATCCTTGACGTCATCGGCGAGCGGCACTTCCTCGGGCAGCCAGTGCACCCGTTGCTGGGTCAGCCAGGCATCATAGGCCCAAGGATAGTTGAAGGGTTTGTAGACCGCCCTTTCGGTCAGCAGATCAGCCATCGGAGCACCTCATTTGATTCCCCGAGAGAGGTAATCCCGCAGCCGAGTCGTGTCCAGCACCAAACGCGCCGCACCCGCAATATATTGTGGGCTGCGTTGGAATGCCCCACAATATGCTCACATTTGATTCACAGCCTGACTGTGGACAACTCTGTTGTCCGGGCCGGTCCGCCGCTCACCCCCGGCCCCGGCGCGCGAGCGCCAACCCAAAAACCCGACTGGCCCTAATACTTTACCGAACAACCATAGGGGCGGGTCAAGGCGGGGTCCGGATCCTGACCGGCGGCCATCGCATTCAGCGCTGTCAGGACATAATTCTGCGCGCCTTCGACCGTGCTGTGGCGGGCTGAGGGCTGATCGTCGATGGCGCCGTAATAGCGCAATACGCCCTCGCCATCGATGATGGCCATTTGCGGCGTTGTCTTGGCGTCATAAAGACGACCGATCGCGCCATTGCTATCGAGCAGCTTGGCCGCCACGCGCATGCCCTGCGCGCTGAGAATGTCTTTCGCCTGGTCGGCGTCGACAGAGCCCTGCTTGCCCGGCGCCGAGGAGACGACGCTGATCCAGACGGCCTCATGGCTGCCGGCGGCGGTGTCCTGCGTCATCTGCATATTGCCGGTGTCATAGTGCTTCTGAACGAAAGGGCATTCATGATTCGTCCATTCGAGGATCACGGTGCGACCCGCAAAATCCTCAAGCGCGACGGGGTTGCCGTTGATATCCGTGGCGCTGAAAACGGGTGCCGGCTCGCCGACTTTGGGCGTTGTCGCCAATGCCATGGGCGCGGTGAAAAGCGCCAGCGCTGTCAAAACGGCCGTTGAAATCCGAAGCATGGGGGAAGCCTCCTGTTCGCTGTATTTACGTTTCTCGAAGCCGGGCGAATTCCGCTGCGACCAGATCCGGGGTCAGCAATTGCGGCAGCAGGATCGGTCCCTGCACCGCACTGCCGGCCGGCGGGTAGAGCACGTAAAGCGGCACGCCGGCACGGTCGAAATCGGCCAGCAAGGCGCTGATTTCAGGATCGCGATTGGTCCAGTCACCCTTCAGCGCGGTGATCTCATGCTCGCCGAGCAGCGTCTCAAAGGCGTCGCCGCTCAACGCCACACGCTCATTCACCTTGCAGGTAATGCACCATGCCGCCGTCATATTGACGAATACGGCGCGGCCTTCCGCGCGGAGGCTTTCAAGCTTGGCGCGGCTGAAACGCTGCCACAGGCCGTCGCTCGCCTCGGCCCGGTCGACCCCCGTCGCCGCCAGTGCGGGCAGGACCTGATTGGCCTGGACGGCTGCCGCTGCGCCGACCAGGGCGACGACCGCCGCCCCCCCGGCGGAAACCCGCCAGCCGCCCGACGCGCCGCGTGCCGCCTGCCAGGCCCAGATCGCGAAGGCGATCAGCACGCAGCCGACCAGAGCCGCGCCGACCCCGTTGGCGCCGGTTTGCTGCGCCAGTACCCAGACCAGCCAGACTGCGGCGCCGAACATCGGAAAGGCCAGCAATTGCTTGAACCGGTCCATCCACGGCCCCGGACGCGGCAGTTTCGCCGCCAGACCGGGCACTAAGGCGAGCAGAAGGAACGGCAAAGCGAGGCCGAGGCCGAGCGCCAGGAAAACGGCGAGGGTGAACGGCCAGGGTTGCGTCAGGGCGTAGAACACGGCCGAACCCATGAACGGCGCGGTGCAGGGCGTGGCAACAATCACCGCCAGCGCGCCGGTAAAGAACGATCCGCTCAGCCCGTCCTTGCGCGTCAATGTCTCACCGACGCCCATCATCCGGGCGCCGATCTCGTATAGCCCGGCCAGGTTCAGCCCGAGCGCGAACAGCACATAGATCAGCACGGTCACGAAGACCGGCGATTGCAGCTGGAACCCCCAGCCGGCCGCCTGGCCACTGGCCTGCAAACCGATCAGGATGACCGCCACCAGCGCGAAGGTCGCGAGCACCCCTGCCGTGTAGGCGAGGCCGCTGGCGCGCATCGCCGAGCCGTCGCCGGCGCCGTCCCGTCCGCCATGCGCGCAAAGGCTCAGCGCCTTCATCGACAGCACCGGAAAAACACAGGGCATGAGATTGAGCAGGATACCACCCAGCATCGCGAACAGCACCGCCTGTGCCAGCCCGAAGCTTTCGCCGCCCCCGCTGCCCCCCGGCATCGCCAGCGGCGGTCCGGCGAGCGCGCTACCGTCGACAGCTGTCGCGGTAACGGTGTAGCCCTGACGGCCCTGCTCGGTCTCGATGACCAGCACGCCGTCAAGGGTTTCGGCGCCCAGCGCCATGCCGGTGCCGCGCGCCACCTCGATCTGGAGCGGGCCGCCGGGCAGCGCATTGACGATTTGAGGCGCCGCGTGATCGATCACCCCATAGGCAGCCGGAAAGAACCAGACGTCGATGGCGGCGTCGAGACGGTCGGAAAAATCGCCCTGTGACCGATCGATCTCCAGGGTCAGCGCCGCATCGGTGGCCGCGAAACGCGCTTGCGGCGCCGCATGGCGCTTCGGCAGGGCGGCGTTTACCGCGGCGATTTCCGCAGCCCATTCCGTTGCCGGCGCCAGGCGCTCCGTCACCGGCAGCTCGAGGCTCACGGTTCCGGCCTCGGGAATGCAGATTTCTTCGCAGACCAGCCATTCGGCATCGGCATTGATCGACAGCACCGTGCCGGGTACCGCATCGGCCGGAACCGTCAGCTCGCTGAGCAGGATGACGGTGCCCGCATAACCGTAATTCACCAAGGGCCCATACGGCTTCCTCTGGGGTGCAGGCCAGAGAATATCGCCAATTGTTACATTTTCTGGTACCTGCCAGCGAATTGTGGTAGGCAAACCTGAGTCGCCGGGGTTCTTCCAATAGGTGTGCCAGCCCTCCCGGATCGTCTTATGGAGACCGATCAGAATGGTCTCTCCAGGCTGTACCGACGCCTTTCCGACGATCAGCCGCGCCGTGACATTCTCTGTCTGCGCGACCTCAGGGCTGTTCATCTCGGCAGAGAAAGGTAGACTCTGGGCCGAGCCATGCGGCGCGAACCATGTCCCAACGGCCAGCCCGGCAAGCAGGAACAGAAGAGATTGAGACAGGAAACGCAAACCGCGCCTCGTTTTTGACCGCATCATCGATGCAAGAGATAGCGCGCCCGAGCCGGACAGCAAAGACCGAACCGTGACACCGCCCGCAACCACCACTGACGCCAACAGCCGGAACGAGCCGATGATCGAGCCGCGGTTTCGTGCGCCCGACGGGTGGCAGTTTGCCGATTTTGCCGCGGATGACGGCGTCCGGCTGCGCTACGGCCATGCCGCGCCGCCGGGCGGCGGCAGCAATGTCTGTGTGATCCTGCCGGGATTTGCTGAATTCAGCGAAAAATATTTCGAGACGATCCGCGATATGCTGGCGCGCGATATCGAGGTCTTTATCCTCGACTGGCGCGGTCAGGGCGGGTCCGAAAGGCTGCTTGAAGACAGCAATAAGGCTCACGCAACGGATTTCGGTCAACAGGTCGGCGATCTCGACAAATTCATGACCGAAATCGTCGAGCCGGCAGTAAACGGGCGTCCGGTCTTCGGCCAGGCGCATTCCTTCGGCGGCCATTGTCTGATCCGGTTTCTGCAGGAGCATCCGGGCCGTTTCGATTTCGCCGCCATGACCGCGCCGATGCTGGATATCGGCCTGACGGGCTGGCAGCGGGTACTGGCCCGCCCGCTGGCGCGAATGGCGGTAAGGCTCGGTCTCGGCGGTCGCTATATCCCCGGTGCCGGCCCGTGGGAACCGAGCGACAAGCGCGGCACCGCCGACAGCATTCACTCACACGACCCGGTCCGCGACGGGCTGGAAACCGCCTGGTATTCTCACCGCCCTGATCTGCGGATCGGCGGCATGACTTATGGTTGGCTTGACAGCGCCTTCCGCTCGATTGACCTGATCAATCAGGAAAACCGGCTGAAAGGCATCGAGACCCCGGTCATGATCGCCATGCCCGGCAATGAACAATTGGTTTCAAAAGAGGCGCAGGAACGCGCTGCCCGGCTGATGCCGAATGCGAAATTGCATCGGGTGCCCGGCGCCAAACATGAGCTTTGGATCGAAGCCGACCGCTTCCGCAAAGGCTGGCTCGACGTCTTCACCGAATTTGTCAGCACCACGGCGGAGACGGTCCGCAACGGGCTGACCGCGCCCGGAACGGGACTGAAGAACCGTCTGTCGCATCTGATGCGCTTGCGCCGCCAGGCCGGCGATGCCTCGGCAGAGGTGCTCGGCGCCGACGAGCCGATGCTTGAAAACCGCTCGATCCCGCCGCTGGCACCGGTGCATGGCGATATCGATGCGGTGCCGGGCGGCAAGCAAACGCGGATCAACGGACGACCCGATTACGAGATGATCGTCCATGTCGATTGCGGCAGCCAGTATCCGTTTTCAAAGTCTCGCCCGCCCGAGGACGTTGCCTCGAAAGGGCACAGCTTCATCACCCTGGTCGACCGCAAATCGAAAATCCGCATCACCAAGGGTTTCCACCCGCTGCCGCGCATCTACCCGTCAAAATACCCCGAGCATAACATCCCGCACGCCGTGAAGATGTCGGATATCGGGATGATCACCGAGCCCTATCCGGGCGGGCTGGTCGATGAGACCATGCGCTATACGACGATCAGCCGGCGCTACCCGCTGAGCCGCGATCAGTTCGACCGCGCCTATGCCAAGGTCGGCGACTGGGACATCGACCGCCCCGACTACATTCTGACCAAGCGCAACTGCAATCACTTCGTCTATGACGTGGCCAAGGCCGCCGGCATCAGCCTGTCGCGCTTTATCTTCCCCAATCTGCTGCCGCATTCGCTGGCCGTTGATCTCAGCCTTCAAAACGGTGTTGATTCGCTCCGCGATGCGCTGGTCAGCGGGGGCCAGAAACTGCTCCACAAAATCACCGCCCCGGGTAAATCCGACGATCTGACGGATAATGAAAAGACGCTGCAGCCGATGCAGCCGCCGGGCAGTAACGGCGGCAACCGCCTCGAGCTGTAAATTCTCCAATGGTGAGAGTCGTTTAGACAAAACAGGCGGCAAAAGGCTGAGACTCCGGCTTTTTTGCCTCGACAGCGAGTCCCCCAGTCGGTACCTTTTCGATGTGATTCGCGCCCTTATCAGCCGCTTGTCGAGGGAATCAGGACCAATGGTCCAGCCGCCGCTGATCTCATCGCCGCCCTGCCCGGCATCGCTGCGCGCTCCCGTAATCCGTGCCTTGTCGACCCGCCTTTTCGGCGGGTTTTTTGTTGCTCAGCCCGTCTCACCCGCATCGCTCTTTTCTAATCCTCAACCAGGAGACCTCGCTTATGGCCAAGCGCCGCAGCAAAGCCCGTCAACAGCAATCGGCTACCATCCATCGCCTCGACCCGCCGAACGGCGCCGCGGCGATGCCGTGGGACCCCCTGGCCAAGGAACATGTGCGGGAGCACCGCGATCAAAGCTATCTGCGGCGGGTCAGGCCGCGCAGCGAAAACCAGCAGCAACTGCTCGATGCCATCGACCAGCATAATCTGAGCCTCGCCATAGGACCGGCAGGCACCGGCAAGACCTATCTTGCGATCAGCGCCGCCGTGGATGCGCTCGAGGACGGCGAGGTTGAGCGTATCATCCTCTCGCGCCCGGCGATCGAAGCCGGTGAAAGTCTCGGCTATCTGCCGGGCGACATGAATGAGAAGATGGCCCCCTATCTGCGGCCGCTCTATGACGCGCTGAGCGACCGCATGGGCATCAAGCGGGTCAAGCAGGCGATCGCCGACGGCGATATCGAAATCGCGCCGATCGGCTTCATGCGCGGCCGTACGCTGAACAATGCCTTTGTCGTCATAGACGAGGCACAGAACTGCACTTATCAGCAGCTCAAAATGATGCTCAGCCGGCTCGGCTGGAACGCGACGATGGTGGTCACCGGCGACCCTGATCAGTCCGATCTGCTGGACGGGCTGTCCGGCCTTTCGGATATCGCCCGGCGGCTGGACCCGCTGGAAGGCGTTGCGGTCGTCCGGCTGAATCAGAAGGATATCGTCCGCCACCCGCTGGTGGCGGACATGCTAGAGGTGCTCTGAGCGCTAGCGACGACGTCGCGCAACAAGCAGGAGAGCCCGGGGAAAGAACGAGAACACCCGATGCCGGTGCCCAAATATCAGCTCGAAAGCGTGCGGCGCCGCATCAAGGCCAAAGCAGCTCCGCCGACCGCGATCAGCGCCCAGGGCGCCGGCAACGGGACTTCCGCGACGCTGGCGAATTGAAATTCGGACAGGACCAGCTCGCTGAAGTTTGAAGTGCCTGGGTCAACCGGTTGGGCATACAAGAACAGCCAGTGCACATCGGTGAAGTCCGCCTCGCTGGCGAAACTCGAGAACGGGATCGTCAGCGTAAAGGGCGGCCCGCCCGCGACAGGGCTGGTCGGCGACACCCCTTCGATGGCCGCGTCAAAACAGGACAATCGATCCTGATCGTCGCAGATTTCGACGGAGAAGTCGAAGGCCGTACTCGTTGTCATCGCCTCCACCCCGATTTCAAAGGCATTGACACCCAGCCCGGTTACATCGCCGAGCGCAAAGGCACCGCCGCCATAGCTGAGCCGCATGCGACCGTCACGATTGGTCGTAAAGAAAAGCTCTCCAGCATCGGCACGATTCCAGCTGATCTCAAGCCAAGATCCGCCGCCAAGATTACTGTTTTCGACGCCTTGTCCACGGCGGCCACCGAATATGGTGTCGCTCTGGACACCGTTTCCGCTAATTGTATTCGCGCCGCTGCGGTTTACGCCGCCTGGAACGCTAAAATCATCAATGACGATCACATTCGCTGCGGCCTCGGTCGTCACCAAGAGCAGTGCGGCCGTCACGGCCATCGATATTCGTTGCATGTCAAACTCCCCTTTTTTGAGTAATCCTGAACCACCAGCGCATCACCGAAAGGCGCTTGTGCGGCCCCGGATACTTGCAGATCGACACCGCCTCAACCCTCAATTCTTTGTGTAATTACATGACCCTAGTTCGACAATAAGGGGCAACAGCCTTGACGCGGCGCAACTATCAATAAGCGCATGACCTTAGGGTCGTCTTGAAGGTCGGGCATTGGGTCAAGCCGCAGTGACCGTCGTACTCAGCCCATCAGAGGGCCGAAGCCCGGCACGGGCTCGCTGATCCCGGAATCGCGCAGCGCTTGGCGGTAGAGTGCGGTGTTGAGTGCGATGACAGGGCGGTCATGTTGCAGCCACAGGGTAGCTGCGAGCTCGGCAAAGGCCAGATTGGTGCCCATCTGGACTACGGCATCAATGTCGCAGCCAAGCAGCGCCTCGGCGGCTTCGCGCAGCCTTTCGGGCGGCACCTCGGCGAATGCCGCGGGGTTATCGATGGCAAGGCCTTCGATCGCCGCGACGCGGTAGCCGAGCGCCTCGAAAAAAGCCACGGAATCCGCATCGCCTGCCGGTTGATAGGGCGTCAGCAGACCGATCGCAGCACCTGCCGCTTCCCGGCCCAAAGCAGCTTTCAACGCGGCGTCCAGGGCAAAGCCGGGCATCGTCACCGGCACCCCGGCGCGCTTTTCGATTTCCGCCTGGAACGCCGCCGCAGCCTGCGGTCCGCCGCGCACCGTATCGCCGGAGGTACACAGGATCAGGCGGTCTGGACCGCAGCTCATCACCGAATCAACGGCTTCGAGCGTCCCGGCGCGCATGCGCTGCATCAACTGTTGATGGTCGTCATCGCCGCGCAACGCCATCGCCGGCACATGCACCCGGGCGATCTGGTTGATCACCCCGGCGGGCCGCATCGCCTCCATTTCCGGCTGCGGCACACGGGCAATCGAGGGAATGACGATCCCGAGAACAAGCCGTGGTTCATACAGGTCGCGCATTTACACGGCGGCAGAGCGGCTTGGGATCAAGGCACGGTGCGCGGTGGCTCGCGCGCGGTCCTCATCGGGCTTGGCGGCAACGGCGGACAGATCAGCGATATAGGATGCGGGCAAACCGTGCTCACGCGCTCCGGCAATGACAAGATCGCGATACCAGTCAAAGGGCAGAACATCGGGATCGAGCCGTGTCGGCAGATAAGTCATTGCGGTCAGGCTGGGGCTGTCGTCATCGGGCCGGACCGTGACCTCGCCGCGCTGATAGCCGTAGCCGACGCCTTCAAACCGGTCGAGCAGCTCGAGTTCCCGATGATCAAGCGTGAACAGCACACCATGCACACAGGCAGTAGCGGCCTGGTCGATGACGATGCCGCATTTCCCGCTGCCGCAGCGCGAGCCGGGCTTGGTAAAGACCAGCCGATAGCCGCTTAACAGGGCCGGTCCCAGGGGCTGCGCCGACGCGGTCCGGCGTTGCAATCGGCGGCTCAGCATGTTTGAGCCATAGGCGAAATAGCGGATCATTCTGCTCACCGCACCAGAGAACACCGGATCCCATCCATGCACAATATCGCCGCCGCCCTCGGGCTGGTTCTCATCACCGCTTTGAACGGCGCAACCGGTGCACAGAACACGCCCGAGCCGCCGGCCGGCGCGGTCTACGGCGTTGAGCAGGGACGCTATGATACCGTCAATGATAACGGTCTGACGGAAATCCGCACGACCTTCTACTGGACCGATTGGGGCCGCACGCGGGCGCAGCATCAGGTGATCCTGACGCCGTCCAGCGGCAAGGAAACCCGCATTCTGCTGCTGTTCACGCCCGAGGCAATTACCGAGGTCAACCTTGAGACCGGTGAGGCGAAGCAACGGCCCTTCCCCCCGGCGGCACGGATCGCCGAGCAAAGCGCGGCCGAGGGCGAATTGCTCTCTGTCGCCATGTATCGGCTGAATGGCTTTGCCGCCTCCGGCGAAACCCGCATGATTGACGGTCGGCCCTGCGCCGTTTACCGGCGCCTGCTGACCGGTGACCCCGACGGCCCGCTTTCGGAAGCCTGTCTTTGGCGGGGTATTGCGATTGAGACCATGGCGCGGCTTTACGGCCGGGCACGGGTCATGACGGCGATGGATATCGATATCGGACCGGTCGATCCGGCGGTTTTCTCCCTGCCCGAGGATATCACCTATGTCGACAGCGTTCGCTGACCCGCTTGCCGGCTTCACCCCTCGGGCTCTGCCCGGCGATACGGTGATCAGCGGCGAAGAAATCTGCCTGGAGCCGTTCGACTGGCCGCGTCACCGCCGGGGTTTGACGCGCTATCTCACCGGGCCGGAGAATGCCGCCATCTGGCGCTATCTGCCGATCGGACCTTTCGACAGCGGCGATCCGCTCGGTGCAGCGCTCAGCGCAAAGCAGGACAGCGGCGCGTGGCGCGTGATGACGATTGTCGCCAGGGAGAGCGGCGAGGCGCTGGGGACCGCCGGCTATATGCGGCTGCGGCCCGAACATGGCAGCGTCGAAATCGGCTGTGTCATTCACGGTCGGGCCCTGCAGCGCAGTCGCGCCGCGACCGAGGCGCACTATCTGCTCGCAAGCCACGTCTTCGATCTCGGCTATCGCCGCTATGAGTGGAAATGCAATGCGGCCAATGAGGAATCGAGGCGCGCCGCGCTGCGCCTCGGTTTTACCTATGAAGGCACCTTCCGCAACGACATGGTCGTGCGCGGCAGGAACCGCGATACCGCCTGGTTCTCGATCATCGACGACGAATGGCCGATGATCGAAGCCGGTTTCGAGGCCTGGCTTGACCCCACCAATTTCGATGCCGATGGGCGCCAAAAGCTGCGTCTGAGCGAGCTACGCGATGCCGCCTAAAGGCAAGGGCGGCAGCCGGCCGCGCGGCGGCGGGCGGATGCTGCATCAGAAGGTGAAGACCGCGCGCGGCCGCAAGCTGGGCTCGACACGCTGGCTCGAGCGGCAGCTCAATGATCCCTATGTGAAGGAAGCCAAACGGCTGGGCTATCGCAGCCGCGCCGCCTTCAAGCTGCTGCAACTCGACGAGAAATGCGGGCTGCTCAAGCCCGGCCTGAAGGCCGTCGATCTTGGCGCTGCCCCCGGCGGCTGGAGCCAGATACTGGCGGAAAAGGGCTGCAAAGTGGTCGCGCTCGATATCCTGCCGATGGAAACCCTGGCGGGCGTCGAGATCCTGACCATGGATTTCCTCGCCGAGGATGCGCCCGAGCGGTTACGCAACGCCCTGAACGGCGCTGCCGATCTGGTCCTGTCGGACATGGCGGCGCCGACGACCGGCCATACCAAGACCGATCATTTGCGCATCATGGGCCTTGCCGAGACCGCCTATGCATTCGCCGAAGAGGTGCTGGCGCCGGGCGGTGCCTTTGTCTGCAAGCTGTTTCAGGGCGGCGCCGAGAAATCCCTGCTCGATCCGCTCAAGCAGCGCTTCGCCACCGTCAAACATGTCAAACCCGACGCCAGCCGCGCCGACAGCGCCGAGCTCTATATCGTCGCGCAGGGCTTTCGGCCGTGATCACCAAACCGGATGCGCCGTCGGGTCGGGCGCGCGCTTCAGCATCGCTGTCAGCCTCTCATTGCGGGCCTGACCGATCTCCGCCTTTTCCCTGCGGTCAAGATCGGCATCGCGGCGCGCTCTGGCGATCGAGGCGTTATAGCCCGCGAGCATGGCTTCTTCGGCCTCAAAGGCGCGGATGACCTCGGCATTGTCCTTTGCGCGATCGGCAAAAAGCGGATCCTGACGCATTTCCCGGTTCATCCGCTTAGCCTCAGCCCGATCGACCAGATGGCCATAGACGAAAAGCGCATTGCGTCCGGTATCCTTCGCCGTCGATGTCGCCCCGCCGCGTATCAACATCAGCCGTGGCGGATCAAGCGGCGTCATCCCGGCGCGCGACCGGCTCATGCTGTCGGGATCGCGGTCCCGCAGAATCACGAAACGGCCGCTAACGGCCTCAATGGCATCCATCGGATCGTGCACCACGATCTGTTTCGCCGCGTGCTTCTCATGAATACCGGGCGCGAGGGTATCACCATAGAATTGACGGATCGCCGACGGCTCCGCATCGGCCAGACGCAACTTCTGCTCGGCACTCAGCGAAGGTTTCTCGATCTGTTGCAACAGCTCGTCAACGCCCTCGGGCAGGCCCAGAGGTGTGCTGCGTTCGACTTCCCGAGAACCTTCTGGGAGTTTCCAGCCCAAACCGGGCTGATTGATTACCGAAAGCACTTCACGGGAAAACAGCGACGCCTCCTGATTGGCCGGATGCTTGCCCGGTTCGCTGCGCAGCAGGCTGATTATCGCCGCGTGAAACGGACGTAACTGCGCCGCGTCTCGCTCTGTTTTGCGCTCATCATGCAATCGCTTTTGACGCTGCATGCGGCGGATCGACCGGGACATGGGCTGTTCCTCTCACTCTGTTTTGTAACATAAATGACATATTTCATGAAAAGTCAATCGATTTCTTGTAGAAACGCTCCGCGGTCATCGGCGCTCCCATGCCCCTTCCCTCTGCCTGACAGGGCTGTATAGTGCGGCGCACACTGCAGCCGCTTTTTCGAGAATCGACCGTGCCCGCCATGCCCAGCGCCGCCGACCCCTCCCGCTCACCCGACGGTAAAATCCGCGAGGCGCTGACCTTTGATGATGTGCTGCTGGTCCCCGGCCCGAGCCGTGTATTGCCGCAGGATGTGACGACACGGACCCGGCTGACCCGCACGATTGAGCTGGGCATTCCGCTGCTCTCGGCGGCGATGGATACGGTGACCGAGAGCAGTCTGGCCATCGCCATGGCGCAGGCCGGCGGCATGGGGGTGATCCACCGCAATATGGATATCGAGGCCCAGGCCGAGGAAGTGCGCAAGGTCAAGCGCTTTGAATCCGGCATGGTCGTAAACCCGATCACGATTTACCCTGACAACACGCTGGAACAGGCGCTGGCGGTGATGGCCGGGGCACGGATCAGCGGCATTCCGGTGGTCGAGCAGTCGACTCGCAAGCTGGTCGGTATCCTGACCAATCGCGATGTCCGTTTCGCCGAAAATCCGGATGAGCCGGTGCGCAATCTGATGACCCGGGAAAACCTGATCACGGTGCCCGAGCACACCGGCATGGAGACGGCCAAAAGGCTGCTGCACCAGCACCGCATCGAAAAGCTGCTGGTGGTCGATGACGACTATCGCTGTATCGGCCTGATCACCGTCAAGGATATCGAAAAGGCGCAAAAGTTCCCGCACGCTTCGAAAGACGCCAAGGGACGGCTGCGCGTCGCCGCCGCCGTCGGCACCGGCGATAACGGTCGCGCCCGCGCCGAGGCGCTGCTCGATGCCGAGGTGGATGTCGTCGTCGTCGATACCGCGCACGGCCATTCACAGGGCGTGCTCGATACCGTAACCGCCGTGCGCCGCCTGTCGAACAGCGCCCAGGTGATCGGCGGCAATGTCGCCACGCCCGAAGGTGCCGAAGCGCTGATCGATGCCGGCGCCGATGCGATCAAGGTCGGCATCGGGCCGGGCTCGATCTGCACCACAAGGATCGTCGCCGGGGTCGGGGTGCCGCAGCTGACGGCCGTGATGGATTGCGCCGAGGCGTGCCGTCGCCGCGATATCCCCTGCATCGCCGATGGCGGCATCAAATATTCCGGCGATCTCGCCAAGGCGATCGCCGCCGGCGCTGACGTGGCCATGCTGGGCAGCCTGTTCGCCGGCACCGATGAGGCGCCGGGCGAGGTCGTGCTGTATCAGGGCCGCAGCTATAAGGCCTATCGCGGCATGGGCAGTATCGGTGCCATGGCGCGCGGCTCCGCCGACCGCTATTTCCAGGCCGAAGTCAGCGACGAGCTCAAATATGTGCCCGAAGGGGTCGAGGGTCGTGTGCCCTATAAGGGACCGGTCGCAACCATCGTGCATCAGCTGATCGGCGGCCTGCGCGCCGCCATGGGCTATACCGGCAGCGCCGACATCGCAGCGATGCAGGGCGCCACAAGCTTCGTCAAAATCACCAATGCCGGCCTGACCGAGAGCCATGTCCACGACATCCAGGTCACCGCCGAAGCCCCGAATTACCGGCGCATGTAACCCACCGCCCGGGCCCGCGTCATGAAACCCGCCGCGCGGCTTCAGGCCGCAATCGATATTGCCACGCGCATCATGGCGGCCGACGTGCCCGTCGATGCCGCGATCAGCGATTATTTCAGGCGCCGCCGCTATGCCGGATCGAAGGATCGCGGCTGGATCATCCAGACGGTGTATGCCGTTCTGCGCCGCCGCGTACGGCTCGGCTGGTGGCTGGATCAGGCGGGCATGGCGGTCGATGGCCGATCCCTGCTGCTGGCGTTCATGGCCCTGGAGCCCGGTGAGCCGAGCAAAGTTGCGGCGCTGTTCGGCGGCGGCAAATATGCACCCGAGCCGCTGAATGAGGCGGAAACCGAGCTACTGGCAAAGCTCTCCGGGCAGGCGCTTGAACAGGACGCCATGCCCGAACGGGTTCGCGCCGAATGCCCGGAATGGGCCGAAGCGCCGTTGCGAGCTGCGCTCGGCGCCGACTTTCTTGCGGAAATGCAGGCGCTGAATGAGGAACTCGGCGTCCATATCCGCGTCAATGCCGTCAAGGGCGATCGCGCCATGATCCTTGAACGGCTCAGCCGGGACGGCTTCACGGCAACGCCCGGGCCCTATGCAGCGCACTGCCTGCGCGTAACGGGACGGCCCAATCTCGTCGTCCATCCGCTGTTCAAAAAGGGCCGCATCGAAATCCAGGATGAGAGCAGCCAGGTCGCCGCCGCCATGGTCGGTGCACAGCCCGGCATGCAAATCCTCGACCTGTGCGCCGGAGCGGGCGGCAAAAGCCTCGCTCTGGCCGCCGATATGGCCGGTTCGGGCCGTGTCGTCGCTGCCGACATCATTGAAGCGCGGCTGGTCAAAACCAAGGATCGCGCCAAGCGCGCCGGGCTGCACAATATCGAAACGCGGCTGTTGAAGGAGAGCGGGGACCGCTGGCTGAAACGGCAGCACAAGAAATTCGACCGCGTTCTGGTCGATGCGCCCTGCAGCGGCACCGGCACCTGGGCCCGCAGCCCGGATATTCGCTGGCGCGGCAAAATCCCGAAACCCGAGGCGTTGATCCCGGTTCAAGCCGAGCTGCTGCAAAACGCGGCGCGTCTGGTCAAGCCGGGGGGCCGGCTGATCTACGCGACCTGCTCCCTCCTGCCCGACGAAAACCAGAAGCAGGTCGCGCAATTACTGGAGGGACGTGCCGATTACCGGCTGCTGCCGCTCTCGGACAGCCTGCCCGAAGGCTCACCGCTTATCGACGGCGATGCCGCTTACCTGACGATGACTCCGCACCGCCACGGCACCAACGGCTTCTTCGCGGCGGTGCTGGAGCGCGAGGCAGAAGCCCCGCAAGCAGAGAAAACTGACCCTTTCCGCTCGACTTCCGACGGATTATAGGTATTTTTGCCCTAGACATTCCCTAGAGTCGCCTATTTCAAGCCGCATGACCCGCGCGACAGTTTCCGCTCACATCAGGCCCGCCGGGCCCGACGACGCCGATGCCATAGCCTGCGTCCAACACACAAGCTGGCAGCACGCCTATGAGGACAAGCTGCCGACCAATGTCATCCACCGCGCCAGCGCCGTCTGGGGACCCGGGCATTGGCGCCGCATCCTCAGCGAGCCCGATCCGAAGGAGATCGTCCTCGTGCTGGATGCCGAAGATGTCGGGGTTCTTGGCTTCGGCGCCTTCGGCACCCAGCGCGGCAATGTTCCGGGCTTCGCCGGTGAAATCTATTCCATGTATCTGATGCCGCAGATCCAGCGCCAGGGCGTCGGCACGCGGCTTCTGCAGGCGATGTCGCGCGTTATGATGGCGCGCGGCCTATCCTCGGCGCTGGTCTGGGCGCTGGCCAGCAATATGCCGGCGCGGCGCTTTTATTGTGCGCTGGGTGCGGTGCCCATCGGCCCGCGGGTGATGAAACTTTTCGGCGAGGAAGTGGCCGAGGCCAGCTATGGCTGGCACGATCTCAGCGCCCTCGCCCATGATGAAGACGATCTGTTCTGATGGCGGAGATTGCGGCGGACTCGCCGCATGACCGCATCCTAATCGTCGATTTCGGGTCACAGGTTACCCAGCTGATCGCCCGCCGGGTTCGCGAAGCGGGCGTTTATTCCGAGATCTGGCCCTTTAACAATGTCACCGAAGAAAGCCTGGCCGATTTCAGCCCGCGCGGGCTGATCCTGTCCGGCGGTCCCGCCTCCGTCACCGGAGAAAACGCCCCGAGCGCGCCGTCATTCCTGTTCGAGGCCGGGATACCGATCCTCGGCATTTGCTACGGCCAGCAGACCATGGTCGCGCAGCTTGGCGGCAAGGTGGATATCGCCGACCACCGCGAATTCGGCCGCGCCTATCTCAGCGTCACGGGCGACAGCCCCCTTTTCGACGGCGTCTGGAGCGACGGCCAGCGCGAACAGGTGTGGATGAGCCATGGTGACAGGGTGATCGACCTGCCCGCCGGTTTCTCCGTGATCGGCGTCAGCGACGGCGCCCCCTTCGCCGCCATCGCCGATGCTGAGCGGCATTTCTACGGCGTGCAGTTTCATCCCGAGGTCGTTCACACACCGCATGGCGCGGCGCTGCTGAAAAATTTTGTCGTCGGAATCTGCGGCTGCGCCGCCGACTGGACGATGGCCGCCTTTCGCGAGGAGGAAATCGCCCGCATTCGTGCCAAGGTCGGCGATGCCCGGGTCATCTGCGGCCTGTCCGGCGGTGTCGACAGCGCGGTGACGGCGGTCCTGCTGCATGAGGCGATCGGCGATCAACTCACCTGCATCTTCGTCGATACCGGTATGCTGCGGGCCGGCGAGGGCGAGCAGGTGGTCAGCCTGTTTCGCGGCCATTTCAATATCCCGCTGGTCCATTCGCAGGCGCAAGATCTGTTCCTCGGCAAGCTCGAAGGGGTCACCGATCCGGAAAAGAAGCGCAAGATCATCGGCGCCACCTTTATCGACGTTTTCGAGGCCGAGGCGGCCAGGATCGGCGGGGCAGAGTTCCTTGCCCAGGGCACGCTCTACCCCGATGTCATCGAAAGTGTCAGCTTTACCGGCGGGCCGAGCGTGACGATCAAATCGCACCATAATGTCGGCGGCCTGCCCGAGCGGATGAATATGAAGCTGGTCGAGCCGTTGCGCGAGCTGTTCAAGGATGAGGTCCGTGCGCTCGGTGCCGAGCTCGGCCTGCCCGAGGCTTTCATCAAGCGCCACCCCTTTCCCGGTCCCGGCCTTGCGATTCGCCTGCCGGGCGAGATCACCGGCGAAAAACTGGACATATTGCGCGCCGCCGATGTCATCTTCCTCGAAGAGATCGAAACCGCCGGCCTCTATGACGCGATCTGGCAGGCCTTCGCGGTGCTGCTGCCGGTGAAAACCGTCGGCGTGATGGGGGACAGCCGGTCATATGATCATGTCTGCGCCCTGCGCGCCGTAACCGCCACCGACGGCATGACCGCAGACTATTACCCCTTCCCGCACGACTTCCTCGGCCGCGTCGCCACCCGCATCATCAACGAAGTCCGCGGCATCAACCGGGTGGTCTACGACATCACCTCAAAACCGCCGGGAACCATCGAGTGGGAGTAATACGGCAGATCCTCGGCGCCACGCCCGCGCTGTTTGTCATCTGCCTGCTGGTCTGGACGCTGACCAATATGGATCAGTCGTTGTTCGGCTATGCGCTGCCTGGCATTCTGGTGGAGTTTGCGTTGCCGCTGGAGGCGGCGGGGACGATCCTGACGGTGTCCTTTATCGTTGCCGCCATCGTCATCATCCCGGCCGGGATTCTGGCCGACCGCTATGGGCGGGAGGTGGTGATGGTGTTGCTGCTGTTTTTCTCGGCGCTGTTTGTCGGGCTGCAGGGGCTGGCGGCTGGCGCGATCTCGCTGACTGTGCTGCGTGCGATAGGTTTCGGGCTGAGCGGCGGGCTCGGGCCGATCACCAATGCGATTGTCGTTGAGAATGCCGCACCGCGCTATCGCGGGATCGCCATGGGGATATTGCAGTGCGGCTATCCGCTGGGCTGGTTCATCGCCTCGCTGTTGGCCGCGCCGCTGCTGGCGGTCGCCGATTGGCGGGTCGTCTGCATGATCGGCTTTATCGTCATGCCGTTCTGTATCCCGATCTATCTGGTGCTGCGGCGCTATCGCAAGGCGGCGCCGGTCGGTCCGCAGCCGCAGGAAACGGAGGTCACTCTGGGCTGGCGGCAGCGTGTAGCGCTGCTGTTCAGCGCCGAGCATCGCCGCACCAGCCTTGCCAGCATGGTGATGTTCTTCACCTTCGGCGGCGCCTATGCCGGATCGGTGTTCTTCTTTCCAACATTTTTTGTCGAGCAACGCGGCTACACCCCGGCCGAAGCGACCTGGCTGGTAGGGCTGTCCAACGGCATCGGCATCATCGGCTATCTTGTGGCCGCCTTTGTCGGCGAATTCGTCATCACCCGTCGCAATGTCTTCGCGATCTGGTGCGTTGCCGGCTCGGCCACACTGCTCGGGCTGCTCTGGCTGTCCGACAATCCTGACCAGGACCTGCTGTGGTTCGGGGTGATGGCGACGCTGTTCTTCGGCTCGCAGGCCGTCGTCGCGGTGATCATCGGAGAGCTTTACCCGGCGGCGATCCGGGCCAGCGGCCTGGCGGTCTGCGCTTCCGCACCGCTCAGCATGGGCTTTGCCGTGTTCCCGCTGATTGTGCCGCTGACCATCAGCGCCTATGGCTGGGAGATGGGTCTGACGGCTGTGGTTTTTCCGCTGCTTCTGATTGCCGGGCTGACCGCGCTCGTTTTGCCCAACAGGCGTTCGGGCATGGCGATTACGTAGCGTTATAAAGGTTTTGGGATGAACGAGACCGAGGATTGGGACGGCAGCGCCCAGACAAAGGTGATGTCGAATACCGAACCGCCCAAAAAGCAGCCGGAGGTGACGTCGGTCGATGTGTTTTCCGAAATCGCTCTCGATGGTCGCCATGAGCTCAAGAGGCCGGTGCAGTCGCTGTGGTGGTCGGGCATTGTCGCCGGCGCGGCAATGAGCCTGTCTGCGGTCGGCGAGGCGGCGATCATCGCGCATTTGCCGGACGCTGAATGGCAGCCTCTGATTTCAAGCTTCGGCTATTGTCTCGGCTTTCTCATCGTTATTCTGGGGCGGCTGCAACTTTTTACCGAGAACACGATCACCCCGGTCCTGACAATCCTGCCGCGCGTCTCAACGGACGGTCTTGGAAAGCTGGCCCGGCTCTGGGTCATCGTCTTCGCCGCCAATTTTATCGGTGTGACGCTGGCCATGCTGTTTTTCAGCTGGGCGCCTGCGCTTCCGGACCCGATCATGGCGGCGCTCAACGATCTGTCGATCAAGGCAGTCAGCCCGCCGCCGACGCAGGTTTTTGCGACCGGCATTGTTGCCGGGTTCATGATTGCGGCGCTTGTCTGGGGAATGACCGGCAGTCCGGGAAGCGCCTTCATTCAGATCGTGGTGATCACCTATTCGATGGCGCTGTTCGATCTCGCCCACATCATCGCCGGCGCCGGCGAAGCGCTGTTCCTCGTAATCAACGGCGAGCGAGCATTCTTCGACATGCTGACCGGTTATCTTCTGCCGGCATTGGGCGGGAATGTTGCCGGCGGAACGCTGCTCTTCGCATTTATCGCTTACGCTCAGATTTCCGAAGAAATCCGATGATGAGAATACTGATCAGCGCTGCCTGTCTTGCGCTTGCGGCCTGCAGCTCGGCGCCGGATGCATTGCGCAGCGGCGATGTAACCGTGGTTGAAGGGGTCACAGCCATAGATGCGCGTTATGGCGTCAGGCCGATGGTTGACGTCGTCATTGACGGTGACACGATCCTCGCCGTCGGCGCCGATGCGGGGATCGGCCATCGTGGGGCGCAACGGATCGATGGCGAGGGCAAGTTCCTGATCCCGGGCCTGTGGGATGCGCATGTCCACATCGCCTTTGACCCGGCGATCGATTACCGGACCTTTTTCCCGCTCTCGCTGGCGCATGGCGTGACCAGCCTGCGCGATACCGGCGGCCTGCTGGAGGCCCTGGCGCCGGCCCGCGCCGAGGCGACGCGCAATCCGTTAACGCCGGATCTGTATATTGCCGGCCCGCTGATCGATGGTGACCCGCCGGTTTATGACGGTCAGCGCCCGGGCTTTCCGAATATCTCGGTAACGGCCGCAACACCCGCCGATGGCCGCCGCATTGTCGATGATCTCGCAGCCGCCGGTGTCGATGTCATCAAGGCCTATGAAATGCTGTCGCCGGCAACCTATCGCACGATCGTCCGGCGTGCGGCCTATTTCGGCCTGCCGGTGCTGGCGCATGTGCCGCTGTCGATGACCGTGGCCGAGGCCGCCGCAACCGGGCCGATCGATTTGCAGCATCTGCGAAACTTCGAGTTCGATTGCACCGAAAGCCCGGAGACCTTGCGGGCCGAACGGCAATTCATGCTGCAAAACCCCGACAAGCTTCACGGCAGCCAGCTGCGGACGGAAATTCACCGCGCGCAAAGGCCGTTTGCCGTTGCCGCCCTGGATGATGCCGCCTGTGACGCGCTGGTCGAGCGCATGGCAAATGCCGGTGTCTACCAGACGCCGACCTTGGCGCTGACAACCTTTTTTGTCCTGCGCCAATTTGCCGAGCCGGCCTGGACCGAGAGCTTCGATCTGATGCCGCCGGCGGTAGCCGAGGACTGGCGCGAGCGCGTCGCCCCCTTTCGCGAACGGCCGCCGACCGAAACCGGCCGCGCCTATATCGCCTGGCTGCGCGCCATGACGGGCAAGCTGAATGCAGCGGGCGCGCCGATGATCGCCGGTACCGACGCCCCGATCGCCTTTCTGACCCCCGGCCTGAGCCTGCATGAGGAGTTGGAGCAGCTGGTGATTGCCGGTCTGTCTCCGATGGAAGCAATTGAGGCGGCGACGCTGACCCCGGCGCAATTCCTCGGACTGGACGAGGTGAAGGGGACGATTGCCCCGGGCATGCGCGCCGATTTGGTCCTGCTGACAGCGGATCCGCTGACCGATATTCGTCATACCCGCGAGATCGAGACGGTGATTAAGCGCGGCATCACCCTCGACTCGGAGCAGCTAGCGGACCTTAAAGCGCAGGTGGCGCAATAGCGCGCAAGATGCGCGTCCCAGACAAAAAAAGCCCGGCACTTGGCCGGGCTTTATCATGCGGTTACCAGTATCACCCGAACGGACCGCGTTAAGCAGCCGCCGCCTTGTTGATACCGCCCTTGGCGATCGCGCTCATTGTCCGGTCGCCGTCATAGGTATTGTCGAGACAGGTTTCGATGCGGCTGGCATCATTGGCAAGGTCCAGCCGATTGGCGAAAGCGGCAAGACAGCCATAGCCGGCGATGCCGTAATGGGTCATCCGCTGCACCTGGGTGATGATCATCGCATCCCGGACGGCGTCATCGTCGAAATCGGCCTCCAATGCATGCGCGCGCGCTTCCTTCACCAGACCTTCCATGCCCTTGCAGAACTCATCGGTCGGATCGGCGTCGTGGCTGCGGACGATTTCGGCGATCGTTTCCGTGCCGTCTTTGGTACCCGCGAGAGCCGCATCCAGCGCACTGCGCAGATTGTCATTGGTCGCAGCGTCACGGAGTTCCCCAAGCGCTTTCTGAGCCTGCCGATTGGCGCTGTAAATGTCCTGCAATTGGTCGATGTAGAGATCTTTCAGCGTCGATAATGCCATGGTCGAACTCCTTTTCCTGTTTCAGCTAACCGCGATACGACGTCGTCGCGGGCTATTGAAACAAGCCGCTCGGGCCGCAGAAGTTGCATGGCCGTCCAAAAAAAAGCCCGGCGCGCGGCCGGGCTTTTTCGTCTCGATCGGGAGACCGATCAGAAGTTGTAGATGACCTTCAGGCCGGCCGTCCGCTGATTGGCCGGGCTCAACAGCACCGCCTGGGCGCCGAAGCTGAGGCCGATGCCGGCGGAGAAGTCCGTCCACCGCTGGCCGCCGACATAGGCATTGTTGTCCAGCAGATTATTGACGAAGGCCTCGACCCGGATGTCTTCCCTTTCGACGCCGAAGCGCAGATTGGCGATCCAGTAGCTGTCGAGCCAGGCCTGGTTGTTGAACACGACATAACGCTTGCCGGTGAAGATACCGTCCGTGCGGACGAAATAGTCCCAGTCACCCACCAGCTGATCGGTCCAGGTTCCCGAAAGCGAGGCCGTCTGCTCGGGGAACTGGATCGGCGAGTTGCCGCTACAATCCTGCTCACCCGGCGGGATGAAACCCAGCTCGAAGCTCGGGCAAGGCAGGTCGAGATACTCGGATTCGACATTGTTGTAAGTCGCCTGGAAGCTGAGGTTTTCGTTGACGATCCAGCTTGCCTCGAATTCAACGCCGTACAGACGGGCATCGCCCAGACCCTGCACGATGTTCAGGCTACGCGTCGTGCCGGGATCACAATTGTTCACACCGTCGACCGAATCGGGATCATCGCACCACGGCGCGCCGAAGCGGGTGGTGACATTTTTCCAGCGCATCCAGTAGCCGACCAGGCTGAAGGTGAGCCGATCCTCATAGAATGACTGTTTCCAGCCGAGTTCGAAATTGCGCAGGAATTGCGGCTCGACATCGGTCGGAGGATTGCCGATCCGGTTGGCAATCTGCTGGATGGCGAGCGGCTGCGCGCCCAATGCCTGGGTATCACGGAAACCCGGGAAATACCCCTTGGAGTAAGTGAACCAGAGATTGGTGGTGTCGAACGGCTTATAGTTCAGGGTCGCCTTGGGCAGGATTTCCTTGAAGGTCAGCGTTTCGACCCGCTCGGGGAACTGGAAGACGATATCCGTGACCCGGTCACGCTGCCAGCGAAGCTCACCATCAATGGTCAGCGTATCGGTCAGCTCGATGCCGAGCGCGCCGAAGAAACCGAGGGTCCGGACCTCGGCGCTGTTGACGCCGCTGAAGAAGGACTGTCCGTCGGGGAATACGGCATCATTGCGCAGCACCGCGTTACCGCCGGAATAGTTACCCAGGTCGTTATAGGCCAGATAGGAAACACCGAGCAGGTAGTTGATCCGCTGATCCTGCGGCGAGGAGAGGCGGAATTCGGTCGAGATCACCTCGTTGCTGCTGACATCGTTCGACACCCAGTATGGGTTGAAACTGCCGGTTTCATCGAAATCCCGCAGAAACTCGGTGTCGATCTTGGTGTAGCCGATGATCGCATCGAAGCTGTGCCCGTCGGCGAAGCCGCCCTCGAAATCATAGGTCGAGCTGAGCGCCACGGCGACGGTTTCGCGGTTCAGGCCGAGACCGGCGATATTGTTGCCGAGATCAACGGTATCGAAGACGCCGTTGGTGCTGCTGACCTGGCCGCTGAAGAACTCATCGAACCAGCCGGGCAGCAGAGCGGTGTTGCTTTCCGTGTAAAGGTCCTGATTGACCAGCGGAATCGGGCCGAGGAAGAATTCATTGGCGACCACGCCTTCAAGTTCCGGGCGGGTGTCGAAGGTATTGAAGAAATCCGGGCCGTTGCCGCCGCGCGATTGCGGTCCGCCCAGCAGAAGGGCAGCCGCCGGACCGTCATTGTCCTCGGAATACAGACCGCGAACGGTGGTGCTCCAATTCGAGGTCGGCGTGAACAGCACGGTACCCATGAAGGTCTCGGTGCGCTGCTCGCCCAGATCGCCGCCATCGAAGGTGCTGGTATACTGGCCATTGGTGCCGAAGGCGCGAACGAAGGCGCGGGCCGCCAATACGTCCTCGATGATGCCGCCCTCATAAGAGGCCGAAACATCATAGCCGCCATATTGCGCGATTTCCGCCGCAACCCGGCCCTGAGGCTCGAAACTCGGCTCACGCGTGATGAAGTTCACCGCGCCCGAGAACGTGCTGCGGCCATAAAGAGCAGATGACGGGCCGCGAACGACCTCGACCCGCTCGATATTCTCGATACCCAGCGAGGACACACCGGACGGGAAGAAGATACCGTCCAGGAAGACCGAACCGGTCTGACGGGCGGGCTCGGCACTGTCATTGGCGACGCCGCGGAAACGGACGATCGAGTAGATCCGGCCGGGCTGCTGCAGGCCCTGATCTTCAAAGGCAATGCCGGGGCTGAATTCGGCAATATCGATCAGGTTCCGGGTGCCGCGCGCGACCAGCTCGTCGCGGCTGAAGGCGGTGATGGCCAGCGGGATTTCCTGCAGGGTCTCTTCCCGCTTACGCGCGGTAACCGTGATCTCTTCCAGTGCGCCTTGGGCGACCGCGGGCAGCGGTGCCTGGCTGGTTGCGAGGATTGCCAGCGCCGAGGCACCCAACAATCCGGCTTTTATGTTCGTCATCAAGCTCTTCCCTTGCCGTAGCTCATTCACATCGTCCCAGCATGAACATGCCTGGGGAGGGGGTCATTGACCCGCCCTGTATGGACTCGCCGCGCAATTCGCCAACATCTTAGCCGTAAGGCAAGCGAAACTTTCCCTCTGACGGGCCCCGCGGCGCAAATCGCTTTTGGCTGACGTATTTATGCAACAGGTTCGGATCGGCCTCGCATTGACCGGCGACATCAGGCCGCGCCAAGAATAGCGCATGCAACTCAGAGTAAACCGGAAAAGCTATCGGATTGACGGCCATTTCGCGATTGCGCGCGGCAGCAAGACCGAGGTCCGGACGATCGAAACGTCGATCACAACCGGCGGCCGCACAGGGCATGGCGCCTGCGTTCCCTATGGCCATTACGGCGAAACGCTCGACGGTGTCGAACAGGCCGTCAACCGCTTGTCGAGCTGGCTCAACGAATTTGACGATCCGCGGCAGGCCCGCCTCGCTGTGCAGGATCAGCTGCCGCCGGGCGCCGCGCGCAATGCGGTGGACTGCGCGCTATGGGATTTGCAGGCCAAACTGGCCGGGCGCCGCATCTGGGACCTGCTGGACATGCCGCCCGCACAGCCGCGCGAGACGGCCTATACCATCTCGGTCGGCCCGCCGGAGACCATGGCGGCCAAGGCAGCGGCGAACCGCCACCATCCTTTGCTGAAGATCAAACTGGCCGGCGATGGTGATCGCGAGCGAATCATGGCGCTGCACCAGGCGGTGCCCGAAGCGCGCCTGCTGCTTGATGCGAATGAGGCGTGGACGCCGGAGATTTACGACGCGCTGGCGCCGGATTTGCGCGGCTGGAATGTCGTTGCGATCGAGCAGCCCTTTCCCGCCGACCATGACGGCTGGCTCGATGGCCGGCCGCGGCCGGTGCCGGTAATCGCCGATGAAAGCGTGCATGACCGGCAGCATCTGGCGCCGCTGCAGGGCCGCTTCGACATCGTCAACATCAAGCTCGACAAGACCGGGGGGCTGACCGAAGCGCTGGCGCTGGCCGATGCCGCCCGCGCGGACGGTTTCGGCGTCATGGTCGGCTGCATGCTGGCCGGCTCGCGCGCCACCGCGCCGGCGATGATCCTGGCGCAGCAGGCCGATTTCGTCGATCTCGACGGCCCGCTGCTGCTGGCCGAGGATGACACGCCGCCGCTCAAGGTCGAGGGCAGCATGATCTATCCGCCGGATGCGTCTCTTTGGGGATAGGTTCTTTAGCAGTTAAGTCGCTCTCTTTCTCAGAGGGCGCGTTCGGCATGGATCCCGGCTCTCGCGGAGCTCGGCCGGGATGACGGGAACGATGCGGCGGCTAGTCGAGCGTCACCCCGGAAACCCGAGAGGGTTATCCGGGGTCCACAAGGTAGGTGAACTGGTCCAGCGTGCGGCTCGTTGCGTGAACGTCGATTCAGCCCGGAGCGGCGACGTTTTACTCTGAAAACCGGCGGCCCTCGGCCTTCATCACCTTGGAAAAGAAGAGGGCGTTCATCAGCAGCTTGGAGCTGCCCAGCCAGTTGGCGCGGAAATTGAGATTGCTGGTCGACAGCACCGCCGCGCCGCGCCCGACCCGGTCGGCGATCAGCATCGCCGAGCCGCTGATCATTTCCAGATTCTCGTCAGAGACAAAGCCGGACATCAGCGGTTCATCCGTATAGACCGCAACCGCGCTATAGGGGTTCGGCGGCCGGTCGAAAACGATCTGCGTTTCGCGATAGGTCGGCAGCAGCGCCTCATCATAGCCCAAGGCGATGGGATGGCTGAGATCGAGATCGACGGCAAAGATCGCGCCGCGGATCACCTGCCGCGCTTCCTGTTCCGCCTTATCGGCATAGGCCTGCCGCTCCGGCGCTTCATAATCCTCGCCGAATTCGGTCTCTTCCGGCTCGGCGCCGGCCAGGCGCTGCGGGCCGGCAAAACCGTAATTGCCCTTGTCGCTGACGACCGGCACCTCGATCAGCCCCTGCTCAACTGCCCAGACCGCCGCGCGCTTGAACGCGATCAGCGTCCCGCCGCCGCGCACCCAGCCGGTCAGCGCGCCGGTCACCGCCTCATCCAGCTCGCCATAGCTGCCGTCGGGCATGACGATATGCGTGTAGCGCGACAAATCCGTCTGGCCCAGCGCCGTGATCGTCCGGATCGTCACATCGAGCTGCATTTCATGATCGAGCAGATGCCACAGCTCCCCCGCATCGGTACTGCGGATCGAACCGCCCACCGGCAGCAACACTGTGGGCTGCACGATCGGCTCGATCAGGATATTGTCGAAATCCGGACCTTGCGGCGTCCGGCCGCTGGTAACGGCGTGCACCGTCACCCCCCTGGCGGCGCCGTGCTCGGCGAGGATGCGATGGATTTCGTCGGCCTCGACGTCCTGAACGCGCGGCGGCAGCACCACCATGCTGCCGGCCGGCATAGCCGCCTCGCCATCGGGTGTCAGCACCGTGGCGGGCTCGGGCAAGACCTGCAGACGCACGCCCGCCTTGGTGAGCTTATTGGCGAGATAGGGCGCGTAATAGCCCTGCCAGGCAAAGGCATAGGCGTAATCCGAGCGCGGCGGCGGCGGTACCGCGATATCGAGTGTTGCCACCGCCTCCTCAGCGACCGCCGGCATCGCGTCCAGCGCGGCATGATTGAGGCCAAAGGCCAGCGGCTGCGTCCAGGTCGAGCTGTCATAAAAACGCGCGCTGTCATAATCGAGCCGCGGCTGCAGCAGCGAAGCGATCAGCCGGTAATTCGGCTGCTCGAACGGTACGACATAGGCCTCGCCGGCGCTGAACGCGCGGCCATCGCCGGTGACATCCCGGGTCAGCGGATAGACCGCAATATCATGGATCGACAGCAGCTCGATAAAGCGCGCGAGACGGGCCTGATCGCCGCCGGCATCAAACACATAGGCGGCCACATCATCACGCCCGGCATCGGCCAACGCCGCACGATAAAACGCCGCCTGATGGTCGATCACGGCCTGCCGCTGATCGGCCAGCCCGTCGATGAAGGCCAGCACGACCCGGGTATGCCGGCGCAGGCGGGCCGCCATGGTCTGCACGCCGTTCTGGGTTTCGATGGCGCGGCCGGCGAAACCGGCATTTTCCAGCAGCAGGCTGACGCTCCCCGCCAGCATCGGATAGGTCGATGCCATCGCCGGCGAGAAACTGTCGAAAAAGGCGTCGGTCCAGTACAGCTCGCCGTCTTCGTCAAGGAAGCCCTGAATGGCGTCGGACAAGGTGTATTGCAGCGCCAGCGTTTCGGGCTGGATCATCGGATTGTTCATCGCCGGCTCGCCGGGCGAGAAATAATACGGGTTGCCGATCGTCATTTCGTGCATGTCCAGCAGGACATGCGGCTTCCAGGCATGTTTCAGGCGCAGCGCCGCCGCCGCCTCGGGCTGGCTGGCCGGGACATATTGCCGGTTGAGGTCGAACCAGTAGTGATTGCTGCGCCCGCCCGGCCACAGCCCGGCATCGCGATGTTCGCGGTGCGCCGGGTCTTCTACCGCGACCACGCCGGCATTCATGTTGTGCCAGGTTGCGGCGCGCGTATAGCCGTCAGGGTTCAGCGTGCCGACCAGCAGGATCACGGTATCCGCAAGCAACTCTTCGACCGCTTCGCCCTCCGCCGCCGCATAGTGATAGGCGATCAGCATGGCAGACGGCACGACGCTGGTCTCGTTGCCGTGTACCCCGAAGCCGACCCAGGCGATCAAGGGCGCGTCATCGCCCGGCTCCCGGGCTCCCTCACTCTCGAACACCGCACGATTATTGCGCCTTATTGCATCGATGCGGGCCTGATTATCCGGCGCGGTGATCGCCAGCGCGACAATCGGCTTACGCTTGTGGCTGTGACCGATGGTTTCAATCGACAGCCGATCCGACTGCTCGGCAAGCAAGCGCAGATAACCGATCACCTGGCTGTGTTCAGGCAAGGGGGCATCGACCGGATGGCCGAGATAGGCATCGGGCGCGGTGATCGCCGCGTCATAGCTCGTCGCCGGCGGCAGATAATGAGAGAGCGGTTCACTCGCCTGCGCCATGCCGAGCGTGGCGAGAAAAAGAATTGCAAGCGATGCAGACAGGGCTCGCTCTGTCATGAATGCCTCCGTTGGTTCCGGATCGGGCCGCCGCCCTTCACCGCTTGTTGGGGAACCCAATGCGGTGTCGCGCATTAGCTTTCACGACACGATCCTTTTATGCAAATCGAATATTCTGCGAGATTCTGTGAGATTTGAGCCGGGTCACCGCATCACGCCCCTGATTACCGGGTCGGAAACCTATGCCGCGCTTGAAGAAGCCATCGCCTCGGCAAGCGAAAGCATCCATCTGGCCTATTGGACCGTGGATGCAACGATGCCGCTGATCAGCGAGGCCGGATCGGTCGACGGCGATGATTGGTGCGCATTGCTGACCGATGCCGTCCGGCGCGGTACCGAAGTCAAGCTGATCCTCAGCGATTTCGACCCGATCTTCGCCAATGGCGAACATCGCGGCACCTGGTACAGCTATCGTCGGTTCAACCATTGCGCCGCCATCCTCGACGCTGGCCTCGACGCCGAGCTCAGATCGCACTTTCAGATTCAGTGTGATTTGCATGAGGCGAAGACGGGTACGCTGACCACCGGCATCGCTCAGCCGGTATTGCGCAATAAGTTACAAGGCATTCTCGAACAGCTTTCCGAGCTCGCCGAAAGCGAGGGACGGGAGCAGGCCCTGTCGCGGCTGGCAGAGATGCCGGGCCTGTGGAGCATGGTGAGAGAAGAATCCGGCCGCTTCAAGATCGACCCCGCCTGGCTGGCGCCGCTTCACCCCGGATCGCATCACGAGAAAATCTGCATCATCGACGGCCACACGGTATTCCTCGGCGGTCTCGACATTGATCCGAAGCGGCTGGACCGCCCCGACCATGATTCCGAGAACGGCTGGCATGATGTTGCCTGCCGCATAGACGGGCCTTTGGCGCAGGAGGTCGAGCGTCATTTCCGGACGCGCTGGAATATCGGCACGGAAAGCTTTGCCGAGCGGCTTGAGGGCTTTACCGCCCCCGCCGGGATCGAGCCGCTGCCGGAAACGCCGCTGACGCCTTTCGAGGATATCGATCCTGCCACTATCGTTGATGACACCGGTTCGGTGCCGGCGGCGTTCATTCGCACGCAATCCGAAGACCGGCAATCTCCGCTGGCCGTGGGCCCGAAAGCCGATGTGACGGAAATTGCCGAAAACTATCGCGAGGTGATCCTGGGCGCGCGGCAATTCATCTATGTCGAAAATCAGTTCCTGCGAAGCCGGGATATCGTCGACTGGCTGGTTGCCGCCCATGAGCAAAACCCGGCCCTGGAACTCATTGTCTTGCTGCCGCTGGTCCCCGAACGCATCAGCGAAACCGATGATCCCAACACAGCCAGCCGGCAAGGACAGGCCCTGCAGCGGGACGCCGTCAGCCGGCTGCGTGACTGTTACGAGGACAAGATAGGCATCTTCACGCTGCTGCGAAACGGCCCGCCGCCCGAGCCGGTCAGGGACCAGGCCAGGCTGCATGGCAGCGACATGGTTTACGTGCATGCCAAGATCCTGATCGCAGATGATGAAACGGCGATCATCGGATCAGCCAATCTCAACGGGCGCAGCCTCTATGCCGATTCCGAAGCGGCCGTCATCTGGCGCGACCGGGACACGGTGAGGCACTTTCGCAACCGGCTATGGCAACAGCATTTGCGATCCCGGACGATTGATTGGGACGATGATTGGGTCGGGCGCTGGACGCGGGCGGCCAATCTTAACTGCAAACGCCCCCCGGGTGATCGCCAGGGCTTTGTCGTCCACCTGCCCGACGAGCGCGCAGGTCTGTTCGCGAAGGATCATCCATTGGTCCCTGAACGGCTAGTCTGACAAGGTGGCATGATCGCGCCGTCAAAGATGCTGGAACTGACCGTCGAACCCCTGCGCATTCTGCGCGATCAGCTTGAATCGGTCCTTGAGGGCCTGGTCGCGCTCGCCCCGAATTTAGCGGTCGGCCTGGTGCTGTTGCTGCTGACCTGGTTGGTCGCCTGGTTCGGCGGTTTCCTGATCATGCGCGTGATGCAGCGCTCGCGCGCGCGCCCGTCACTGGTCCGTGCCATCAAGACCCTGTTCAAGATCGTTATCTGGATCGTGGGCAGCGCGGTGGTCGCGACGATCATTTTCCCGAATCTGACCCCGACCAAATTACTCGCCGGGCTCGGCATCGGTTCGATCGCGGTCGGCCTGGCCTTCAAGGATATTTTTGAAAACTTCCTGGCCGGGCTGCTGATTCTGATCCGCAAACCGATGCGGATCGGCGACGATATCGACTGCCAGGATGTCTCGGGCCGGGTTGAGGAGATCACCATTCGCGACACCCATATCCGGCAGCGCAGCGGCGAGCTGATCCTGGTGCCGAATTCCTATCTGTTCAAGAACCCGGTGACGGTCTTGACCGACAGGATGCTGCGCCGGATCGAAGTGATCGTCGGCGTCGCCTATGGCGAAGATGTCGATCAGAGCCGCGAGGTCATTGCAAAAGCGGTATCGGCTGTCGACAGCGTCAACCGGGAAAAGAATGTCGATGTCTTCGCACACGCCTTCAGCAGTTCCTCGATCGATTTCCGGGTCCGGTGGTGGACCGGATCGACGCCGATAGAGGAGCACCGCAGCCGCGATCAGGTTGTCGCGGCGATCAAGGCGGCGCTTAATGAGGCTGGCATCGAGATTCCGTTCCCCTATCGAACGCTTACCTTCAAGGACCCGCTTAAAGTGGACCAGTCCTAGCGCGTTTTCCTTTGTTTTTGATCCGGTCCACCTCTGCACCCCCGCCCTGCCTCCCCTGCAAGTATCCTGTCTGGGGTGACGAGGCGGGGTACAGGAGTGGACCGGAATGATCGGAAAATGCTCTAGCCGGAACATCGGTCATAGCCGCACTGGACGACCGGCGGTCAGCGGGATAGCGTCGTCCCGGTGGCTTTCAGGCAAGAGGTGACGCGCATGACAGCGCATGATCTGGTTTCCCGGCGACAGGCGCTGACCGCCGCTGCCGGTCTTGGCGCGGCAATCGTGACCATGCGCAGCGGCGGCACGCTTGCGGCCTCGGCGGGTGATGCCGATGCCAGAATCACGGCCTTCGACCTGTCCGATCCGATCGACAATCGGGAAGCCGTGGTCAAGATGATGGGAAGCAATGACGGCAGCGTCACCTTCGGCCATGTCAGCGGCAGATTGCATGGGATGCGGCCGGGCGAGCATGCGATCCCGCTGGTCGATTTTGACGGCTGCGCCGCCCGCGTCTTCCGCCGCCGCGAAGACGGCGACTTCGATCTCGGTCTGCGCGAATGGCTGTTTTTCCGCGATATGGAGAGCGGTGAGCCGATCACGACGCTGATGAACCCCTGGACCAGGGAAGAGGTTGAACTGCGCCCGTTTCGCGGCGGCGGTGGACTCAATCACACTTTCGGCACCTATGGCCAGGTCCGCAACGGCCGCCCGGAATACGAAAGCGGTTACGGGCCTTTTGTCTATGACTGGATGGTCGACGGTGAAGATGCGGTCGTGCAGATCGACAAGTTCATCAGCTTCCCGGCTTTTTACAGCCCGGAGCGTTTCCCGCGCGCCTCGACCGGGCCGACCCGCTGGGAGATTCAGGTCCAGACCCTGAGCGGACCGCTCGCCGAGTTGCAGGACGAAAGCCTGCCCGCTGTCCGCACCCGGGAAATCTGGATCATGAAAAACCGCTGGATGGGTTTCATGAATATGGGCCAGTGGAGCGGCCATCACATCTGGCGCGGCATGGGCAAGAAAGCGCTGAGCGTCGACGAGCTGCCGGCCGATTTTCAAACCCGCACCGAGCAGGTCTTTCCAGGCTTGCTCGATGAAGTCGCCGCATGGAACATCTGAGCCGACGAGAGCGAGCGAGAGAACATGACCAGAGCTGTTGCCGTCATCGTCGGTGTCGGCCCTGGGCTGGGCAGCGCGCTGGTTCGCCGTTTCGCTGCCGATGGCATGACCGTCATCGCCGCGGCGCGCGACACCTCTGATTTGACGCCTTTGCAGGAGACGAATGGCGAGGCCGTGATCCTGCAGGATTGCGATGTGACGCAGCCGGACCAGGTCGATGCCCTGTTCCAAAAGGCTGACCGGACCGGCGATCTGCAGCTATGCGTCTTCAATGCCGGTGCCTTTGTCCGCGCCTCGATCCTTGATATCGACCCTGAGGATTTTGAGCGTTGCTGGCGGGTCGGCACCTATGGCGGTTTCCTGACCGGGCGGGCGGCGGCCAGACGGATGGTATCGCGTGGTGAAGGCACGATCATCTTCACCGGTGCCACCGCCTCGCTGCGCGGCAGCGCGATGTTCGCCAATCTGGCAAGCCCGAAATTCGGCCTGCGGGCGCTGGCGCAGAGCATGGCGCGCGAATTGGGGCCGCAGGGGGTTCATGTCGCGCATGCAATCATTGACGGCCAGATCATGTCCGAACGCTATCACGCCGCCCTGGAAGAACGCGGGCCCGACAGCCTGCTCGACCCCGATGCGATTGCCGCCAGCTATGCCGCGATTCATGCCCAGCGGCGCAGCGCCTGGACATTCGAGTTCGATTTGCGGCCCTGGGTGGAAAAGTTCTGAATACGACGCTCCAGAGCATTTTCCGATCATTCCGGTCCACTTCCGATCGTTCCGGTCCACCCCTGCACCCCCGCCCCGCCTCCCCGGACAGGATACTTGCAGGGG
>CAZRBL010000007.1:52527-70611 GCA_964598335.1 uncultured Rhodospirillales bacterium | reverse complement strand
GCCGCGATGCTTTGGCGGCAGCCTGCGGCATGCGCGGGCAGGAACGCAGCGTTGATGTTCAGATCACCAGATTGCGCCGCAAAGTCGAGGCCGACCCGCGCGCGCCGCGGCATCTGATGACGGTACGCGGCGCAGGCTATGTGTTCCGGGCGTAAGGTAATCTATATTATTGCCGGCTAAGCTCCCGGTGCTCCCTTACAAGGTTGTCGAATTACCGTGTCGCAGGACCTCTACAACATACTCGGCGTCGCCAGGACGGCATCCGATGAGGATATCCGGAAAGCTTATCGTGCTCTGGCGAAAAAATATCATCCGGACCTCAACCCCGGAGACAGCAAAGCCGAAGAAAAATTCAAGCAGGCGTCGACAGCTTTCGATGTCCTCGGCGATAAGGAAAAGCGCGCGAAATATGATCGCGGCGAAATCGATCATGAGGGCGCTGAACGGCGCGGCTATCGCGAATATGCCGGCGCGCAGCAGCGCTCAGGCAAGGGCGGCGGCAGGCCCTTCACCGATTTCCAGGATTTCGGCGACATCTTTTCCGAGTTCTTCAACCGCGAACAGGCCGAGCGCGCCGAGACCTATGAGCATGCCGGGCCGGGCGGCGGCGCCGGCGGCTTCGGCATGCGCGGCGGCAATATCCGGTATCAGATGGTGGTCGATTTCATCGATGCCGCGCGCGGCGCGAAGAAACGCGTCACGCTGCCCAACGCCAATACGATTGAGGTCAACATCCCGCCGGGCTTGCGCGACGGCCAGAGCCTGCGCCTGCGCGGCAAGGGCGAGGCCGGTATCGGCAATGCCCCGGCCGGCGATGCATACATCACCGTCGAAGTGCGGCCGCACCCCTATTTCACCCGCGATGGCAACGACATCTATCTCGACTTGCCGATCACCTTGAACGAGGCCCTGTCAGGCGCCCAGATTCAGGTGCCGACGATCAGCGGGCCGGTGTCATTGAAGATCCCTGCCGGCGCCAACACCGGCAATACGCTGCGGATGAAGGGCAAAGGCATCGCCGGCGGCAATCAATTCGTCAAACTGCGCGTCACCATGCCCGATCAGCTCGACCGCGAACTGCAGGAAATGATCGCAAAATGGGAAGCCAAACGCCCTTACAACCCGCGCAAAAAGCTCGAGAGCTGAGGCCGTGATCCGCGCTTTCCTTTGCGCCGCCCTGTTGCTGATTGCCGCGCCGCCCTCTGTTCTGGCAGCGCCGGAAGGCAGCATCCGTCTCGGGATCACCAATCTGCCGCCGGCAAGGGGCAACCCCTATCAGGCCAATGGGCCGCCGAGCAGCATCGTCTGGTAGGCCCTGTTCGATGCGCTGACCCGGGTCGATGGCGACGGCGCGCTGGTCCCGGCGCTGGCGCTGTCATGGGAAACGGTCGAGCCGACCCGCTGGCGCTTCACGCTGCGCCCCGATGTCCGTTTTTCCAATGGCGAAGCATTCGACAGCGCGGCGGTCAAGGCCGTGCTCGACTGGCTGCGGTCGGATGCGGGCCGCCGAACGGTGATCGCCACCGAGCTGCGGACGGTAAGGGCAGTCGAAATCGTCGATCGGCTGACCGTCGACATCGTCACCGCCGCCCCCGACGCGCTTTTGCCCAAGCGGCTGACAGCGGTCCATATGGTGCCGCCCAGGGCATGGGCCCGGCTCGGCCCCGACGGCTTCGCTCTGGAGCCGAGCGGCACCGGCCCCTTTGTCGTCGACGGTCCCTTTGACGGCGACGGCGGCATCCTGCGAGTCACCGCACATGCGGACAGCTGGCGACCGCCGCATCTGGCCGAGATGGTTTTCATCGAGCTGCCGGACAGCGCCGCGAGGCTGCAGGCGCTATTGTCGGGACAGGTGGACATGGCGCGCGGCTTTCCACCCGAACAGAGCAGTTTGATCGAGGAGCGCGGTCTCGCCCTTTATGTGCGGGATGCACCTTCGGTGTTGTCGCTGGCTTTCGACGTCACCGGCAATCCCGAACACCCGATCGCCGACATCAGGGTGCGGCAGGCGCTCAATTACGCGGTCAACAAGGACGCGATCATCGCCGCCGCGCTGAGCGGTTATGGAGGCGTGCCGAGCCAGGGCACGACACGCACGGTGTTCGGCTACAACCCGGCGCTGGAGCCCTATCCGCATGATCCCGACAAGGCGCGCGCTTTACTCGCCGAGGCGGGCTATGCGGACGGCTTCGAGATGGTCGCCGAGGTCGTCATCGGCTCCTTTCCCAATGACAGCATCATCTATCAGGCCGTCGCCCAGGATCTGGCCCGCATCGGCGTCGGCATGGAGGTGCGCGGCATGGTGTTTCCGACCTGGATCCGGCAATACCTTGCCGGCGACTGGAACGGCCAGGCTTTCGGGCTGTCCTGGAACGCCCTGCCCTATTACGACGCGCAGCGGCCGATCGAATATTTCTCCTGCGCCAAGGCCAATCCGTTTTACTGCGATGAAGCGCTGATGCCGCTGATCCGGGAGGCCGGTGCCGAACTTGACGAGACCGCACGCGAGGCGCTGCTGCATCGGATCATGGCCGAAAAACGCCGCCAGGCTCCGTCGATCTTTCTGATCGAGCAACAGGATCTGCTGGCATACCACCCGCGCCTTCAGGACGTGCGTCTGGTCGGCCGCGTCGTTCCCTATGAGGAAATCACGATCGCCGACTGATTGCGCTCTTGCGGGATTCTGAATCTTGCCGCAAGCTTGACTCATGTGTCTCGACATAACCGCGATCATCGGGCGCGATCGGCCCCGCAACCTGGTCTATGGCCAGGCATGGAGCGCGGTCGGGCCGATTTCCATGGCGCTGGCGGGCAGACAGATCGTATCGCTGACGATCAGCCGCGACGCGGATGCCGCATTGACGCGGTCGCATTGTGCCGGTGTCCCACGGCGCGATGACGAGCTGGTGAGGCGTAAAACCGCCTTGTTGGACGAGTATTTGCGTTACCGGGCAGCAGCGGATTTGGAGATCCTGCTGATCGGCACCGCCTTCCAACATGCCGTCTGGGATGCGCTGCTCGATATTCCGCGCGGCGAAACGCGGAGCTATGGGCAAATCGCCGCCGACATTGGCAAGCCGGGCGCCGCGCGTGCGGTCGGTGCGGCCTGCGCCGCCAACCCCGTGGCGCTTCTGATCCCCTGCCATCGGGCCGTCGGCGCCAAGGGCAAGCTGACGGGCTTCAGCGCCGGAGACGGCATTTCCACCAAGGCGGCGCTCTTGTCGATGGAAATCGGCCAGCCGGATTTGCTGACAAGCGCCGCTTAGGACTAAACAGGCGCGGTGATCCGCTTTCTTCTCGACCGGCTGGCACAGGCAACCCTTGTCCTGATTGTCCTGTCCTTCCTCATCTATCTGCTGATCGGCCTGATGCCGGGCGATCCGGTCGATCTGTTGATCGCCGGCAACCCCGATCTGACGCCCGAAGACGCGGCGCGGCTGCGCGCGCGCTACGGCCTCGATCAGCCGATCTGGCAGCGTTATCTGAGCTGGGCCGGGGCAGCGCTGCAGGGCGATTTCGGCTATTCGCGGCTGTTCAACCGGCCGGTGCTGGAGGTGCTGCTGCCGCGCGCCGGCAATACGCTGATCCTGATGGCCTGTAGCCTGGTTTTCGCGCTGGCGATTGCGCTGCCGCTGGGCCTGCTGGCGGCGACCAAACAATACAAATGGCCGGATCAGGCGATCAATCTGTTCTGCTTTGCCGGGATATCGACGCCGCCCTTCTGGCTTGCCCTGCTGCTGATCCTGCTGTTTGCGGTCGAGCTGAACTGGCTGCCGGCCGGCGGGGTGCAGACGATCGGCGGCGAGGGCGGTTTCATCGACCGGGCGCGCTATCTGGTGCTGCCGGTGCTGACGCTGTCACTGCTCTACATCGCCGCCTATTCCCGGCATTTGCGCGCCTCGATGATCGACACGCTGCGGCAGGATTACATCCGCACGGCCCATGCCAAGGGGCTGTCCGGGCGGCGGGTGCTGCTGGGCCATGCCTTCCCGAATGCGGTGACGCCGCTCGTGACATTGCTGGCGCTGGATATCGGCACCCTGTTCGGCGGCGCGCTGATCACCGAAACCATGTTCGCCTATACCGGCATGGGCAAGCTGATCTATGACGCCATTCTGGGCAATGATTTCAATCTCGCTTTGGTCGGGTTGCTGTTCATCACGCTGATGGTGCTGATCGGCAATCTGCTGGCCGATATCGCCTATGCCGCCATCGACCCGCGCGTCAGCTATCGCAAGGCATCAGGGTGAGTGGCGGCATGACGGATGCGACCGCCCATCTCGATGCCCACAGCCGGACCGCCCTCGCGACGGAAAAACCGCCCTGGCGTCTGACATTCGGCCGATTTCTCAAACACCGCGCTGCGGTTGTCAGCGCCCTGATTCTCATCGTTTTTGCTGCGCTATGTGCGGCGGCGCCGCTGATCGGGGGCTGGCTTGGGCTGGATGCCGAGCGGATCGATCTGCTCAACGCCCGCGCGGCCCCGGGGCAGGACGCCCTGTTCGGCACCGATGCGCTGGGTCGCGATCTGTTCATCCGCATGCTTTATGGCGGCCAGGTCTCGCTGCTGGTCGGCATTGCGACGGCGCTGTTCGCCGCCGTGATCGGCACGCTGATCGGCCTGTTCGCCGGCTATTTCGGCGGTCGTACCGATACCATTCTGATGCGGCTGACCGACAGCGTCATCGCCCTGCCCCTGCTGCCCTTGCTGATCATCCTGTCAGCGGTCGATCTGACCAAGCTGGGCGTGTCCGATGACATTGCCGGATCGCAGCAGGAAAGCCTGTACCGGATCATCGTCATCATCGCGCTGTTCGGCTGGACCACGGTGGCGCGGCTGGTGCGCGGCGCGGTGCTCTCGGTACGGGCGCGGGATTATGTACGGGCGGCGCTGGCGCTGGGCGAGCGTCCGCTGATGATCCTGTGGCGCCATATCCTGCCCAATGTGCTCTCGCCGATCATCGTCGCGACGACGCTGTCCATCGGCAATATCATCCTGGCGGAATCGGTACTGAGCTTTCTGGGCCTCGGCATTCAGCCGCCGATGCCGAGCTGGGGCAATCTGCTGACCGAAGCGCAGGGCGAGATGTACACCGCGCCGCATCTGGCGATCTATCCCGGCATGGCGATCTTCATTACCGTAATCTGCTTCAATTTCCTCGGCGATGGCCTGCAGGACGCGCTGGACCCGAGGGCGAAGCAACGAGGGTAGCTCTGTCAGATTACCAGACCCGGGCCGCTGGGCGCCGGCGGCGGCGCTTCGGGGGTCATGTCCAGCATGCGTTCGAGGCGGCGGCGGAAGCCGGGTTCTTTCAGCTCGCGCAAGGTGATCGCCTTTTCGGTGATGGCGAACAGCTCGGCCTCGGGGAAGTTCAGGTCTTCCAGCATCCGTTTGGCGCGGGCGAAATACATGATGTTGTCGCCCATCGGCCCCTTGGCGAAGGCGATGCGTTGCGCCTGTTCATCCGCCGTCCAATGCCCGGCATAGCGCGGGCTGGTGTCATCGGCGACATAGATCGCTGCCTCGACCGTGCGGCCATCCAGCAGCTTTGCGGGCATGGTCTCGAATTTATAGGCCTGGACGCCCTTGGGCATTTCCCGCGCCTGCAGTTTTGCGCGCACGGTTTCGAGATCGGCTTCAGCGATCTTGAAGACGATGCAGCCCATCAGCGCGCCTTCCTTGATCTCGGCGCCCATCGCCAGCGCCGGCACCTCGGCCGTGCCGCGATATTTTTCATCCATCACACAGGCCGAGCGGGTGACATTCGGCACCATCGCCGGAAAGGCGGTTTCCACCGGCATCTGCGGATTGGCCATCAGCGAACCATAGCCGATGACATAGCGAAATTTCTCCAGCGGCGGCAGCTCGGACGGCTCCAGCGGCGGGTATTCGCGTTTTTCGTCGATCGTCGTGACCATATCCGCCTTGGTGCCTCAGGTAATCATTTCAAAATCGCTGTACCAGACCATCGCATTACGGCCCGCATCGCGAATGGCCTGCGCCATGGCGCGACGATCCGCTGCCGTTTCGACAGCGGTTTCAGCGGCATCGATCATGGCCCGATTCGCGCCGGTAACCAAATCGAGCCCGCCATCGCGAAGCAGGGAGATCGCCAGATTGATCGCGCGGCCCTGATTTTCTTCCGAGATCAGCACCACGCCTTCGCCGCGATCCTGCGCCGAAAGGGCATTCACCAAGGATTGCCGCGCTGTTTCAGCATCGCTGCCCGGTGGCGGCTGCCAGCTGGGACGATCGCTGAGGCAGGGCGGGTGGTCGCCGATGATCAGAAGGCCAATCACTCTCCCTCAAGCGGCTCGAAAAACTCGACAATGACGCCGTTCGGCGCCCTTACCGCCACCGTCCGGACCTTGCCGTAAGGCGCCATCGTCACCTCGGCCGGCTGCGTCCACAGCTCGGTGCCGATGCTTTCCATATGCGCGATGCGTTCGTCGATATCGCTGACCGGATAACGCAAGGCGAGCGGGCCGAGATTGGGCGGCACGGCGCGGTCCTTGAGATCGCGGCTGCTCCAGCCGACAAATTCCATCAATTCGACACGGCCGAATTCACGGTCCAGCGGCGGCGGCTGCAGGATCCGGGTGCGGCGCACCACTTCATCGGTTGCCCAGCGCGGCAAGCCGAAATTGTTCGACATTTCGGCCGGATCGGTGAACTCGCTTTCACGCCAGGCGATCAAACCCAGCGCCTGCTTGTACCATTCGGCCGTGCCCTCCGCATCGCGCACCATCATCATTGCATTGAAGGGCCGCGATAGTGCCTCGAAACCCTGCCAATAGGGATGCGGCGGGGTGACCCGCTGATAGACGCCATAGGTCACCCCGTCGGGGCCGCGCAGCACCATATTCTTCAACGTCACGCCGCGCGAATAAAAGGTCACCGGTTCGTTATAGCCATGCCAGCCCAGCTTGCGGGCGCGGTCCCAGACCGCATCAAGATCATCGGCATAGACCATCAGCGAAAATATCCCGCCGGTATCCCAGGCCTGCGCATTGGCGCGGATGACGCGTTGATCCTCGGTGCCCTGAAAGCTGATGAACCGGACAAAACCGGTCTTGTCCGGCGGGTTGTGCATCAGCGCAAAATCGGCCGTCACACCCTCGGGCAAATGCCATTGCCTCAGCAATGCGGGGTCGACGCTGCCGCGCTGCAACACTTCCCAGCCGGCGATTTCCCGGTGATGCGCGATGGTGCGATCGAGATCGCGGACACTGACGACCGCTTCCTGCCAGATGGCATCGGCATCAAGCGCGTAAACCGGTTCCTGCGCCGCCGAAGACAGCGACAGCATGGTCAGAATCAGGGCGAGAACAAAGCGCATTCGGTCCATCTGTATCCTGCTTTGAAAGGGGCCGGCACGGATTGCCGTGGATCACTCGTCGAGCGGTTCGAAAAACTCGACGATGACGCCGTTCGGCGCCCTGACCGCCACGGTCCGAACCTTGCCGTAAGGCGCCATCGTCACCTCGGCCGGTTGCGTCCACAGCTCGGTGCCGATGCTTTCCATATGCGCGATGCGTTCATCGAGATCGCTGACCGGATAGCGCAAGGCGAGCGGGCCGAGATTGGGCGGCACGGCGCGGTCCTTGAGATCGCGGCTGCTCCAGCCGACGAATTCCATGATCTCGACACGGCCGAATTCCCGCTCAATCGGCGGCGGCTGCAGGATGTGGAAACGGCGGATCACTTCATCGGTGGCCCAGCGCGGCAGGCCGAAATTATTGAACAGCTCGTCCTGGTCGAGATAATCGCCCTCGCGCCAGGCGATCAGGCCCAGCGCCTCCTTGAACCAGTCCGACGTTTCGCCGGCATCATCGACCATCATCATGGTGTTGAAGGGACGGCCCATCATGGTCGTGCCGTCCCAATAGGGGTGCGGCGGCGACACGCGCTCATAAACGCCATAAGTCACACCATCAGGACCGCGCAGCACCATGTTCTTGATCGTGACATCCCGGAAATAAAAGGTGACAGGCTCGTTATAGCCGTGCCAGCCCAGCTTGCGGGCGCGATCCCAAGTCGCGTCGAGATCGTCGGTATGCACCATCATCGAGAAAATGCCGCCGGTATCCCAGGCCTGCGCATTGGCGCGGATGACGCGCTGATCCTCGACGCCGTCAAAGCTGATAAAGCGGACAAAGCCGGTCTTTTGCGGCGGATCATGCATCAGCGCGAATTCCGCCGTAACGCTCTCGGACAGGCCCCATTGCGCCAGCAGCGCGGGATCGACCGTGCCGCGCTCGAGCACCGCCCAATCGGCGATGATCTGATGATGTTCGATCGTGGTGTCGAGATCGCGGACGCTGACGACGATTTCCTGCCAGATGGCGTCCTTATCAAGCTCATAGACGGGTTCCTGCGCGTGGAGCGGCAAGCAGAACAGCAGCAGGGCAAGCAGCAGCGACAAGCGCATCGGTCAATCTCCCGGATCAGTCAGGCAAAGGCCTGCTAGGCATAGCGGTCGCGCAATTCCCGGCGCAAGACTTTACCATAGGCGTTCTTCGGCAATGCCTCGACGACGATATAGCGCTTGGGCCGTTTGAAGCGCGCGATTTCCGCCAGGCAATGCGCATCCAGCGCCGCCTCGTCGAGCGTCTCACCGGCCGGCACGACGCAGGCAACGATGATCTCGCCCCATTCTTCATCGGGCACGCCGAAGACCGAGACCTCGCTGACGCTGGGATGGGTCAGCAACACCTCCTCGACCTCGCGCGGATAGACATTGCTGCCGCCCGAGATGATCACATCCTTGGAGCGGTCGGTCAGGGTCAGATAGCCGTCCTCATCGAGGCTGCCGACATCGCCGGTGCGCAGCCAGCCATCGCGGATGCTGTCGGCGGTGGCATCGGGGCGCTGCCAATAGCCCAGCATCACCGATGGGCCGCGCACCTCGATCTCGCCGACTGCGCCGGGCGGCAGGGCCGCGCCCTGCTCATCGGTGATACGGACCGTCACCGCGCTATGCGCCCGGCCGACCGAGGTGATGCGAGACGGAAAGGCCCTCGCACTATCGGCGCCATGATCGGCGCGGCTGAGCGCGGTGATCGTCATCGGGCTTTCACCCTGGCCGTAGATCTGGACGAAGCGGTCACCCATCACCCGCAGCGCCCGTTCGATATCGGCCTGATACATCGGTCCGCCGCCATAGACGATGGTTCGGATGCCCGCGCCATCCTCGCCGCGCGCCTCGGCGACATCGACCAGCCGCCGCACCATGGTCGGCGCGGCGAAGAAGGAAAGCGGCCCCTGGCTTTTGCCCAGATCAAGAATTTCCGCCGGGTCAAATCCGCCCGATTCCGGCACCAGATGACGTGCACCGGCCCGTACGTGCACCATGGCGTACAGCCCGGCGCCATGCGACATCGGCGCGGCGTACAGCGCGGCATCGCTGGCGTACACCGGATCGACATCCAGCGGATAACACAGCGACATGGTGATCAGATTGCCATGGCTCAGCATCGCCCCCTTGGGCTGGCCGGTGGTGCCCGAGGTATAGAACAACCAGGCCAATTCCTGATCATCGGCATCAGCCGGCGGCGCCGCCGGCGCTTCCTTGCCCGTCCCACTCGCCGCGACGAAACCCTGACCGCCGGCAATCGCCAGATCGGCATCGGCCTCGCGCAGGGCGGCGGCTGATTTTGCATCGGTGAAGGTCAGTTTGGCCTCGGCATTGCCGATGATCCAGGCGGCTTCCTTGCCATGCAGCTTGGCATTGATCGGCACCGCCGCCGCCCCGGCCCACCAGATGCCGTGCAGTACGGCCAGATAGTCCGTGCAATTGGCCATCAGGATCGCGACACGGTCGCCGCGGCCGATCCCCCTGGCCTTCAGGGCGGCGGCGACCGCCTCGGCCGCCAGCGCGAAGCCGGCATAATCCGCCTCAAGCCGCGCCCCGGTCAGCAGCGCCGGCGCCTGTGGCCGCGATCGCGCCGCCGCCCACAGCCAATGGGCCAGATTCACCTTTGCGCCTCGAGGATCGAGACATAGCTGGCCACCGCCGCGCCGCCCATATTGAACACCGCCCCCATTTGGGGGTTGTCTCCTGCCGCAACACCGATCGGATTGCCGGTCAACTGGCGAAAGGCCAGCGCATGCATCGATACGCCGGTGGCGCCGACCGGGTGCCCCTTGGATTTCAGCCCGCCCGACAGATTGACCGGCAGCGCGCCGCCGGGAAACACCGTGCCGTCATCCAGCGCGCGCTTGCCCTGCCCGGTTTCGGCCAGCCCCATCGCCTCATAGGAGAGGAGCTCGGCGATGGTGAAACAGTCATGGACTTCGGCGAAATCCAGATCGCTCAGCGTCACCCCCGCCGCCTTCATCGCCTGCGCGAAGGCTCGTTTCGGCCCCTCAAAACCGGGCAGATCGCGCCCCTTCATCGGCAATTGGTCATTGACCTGGGCCGTTGCCCGAAAACCGACCGCGCGCTTTGCCTGCGCCGCCCGCTCGGGTGAGGCGATCACCAGCGCCGCCGCGCCGTCGGAGATCAGCGAGCAATCGGTCTTGCGCAACGGCGCCGCGATATAGGGGTTCTTTTCCGACACCGTATTGCAGAACTCGAACCCCAGATCGCGCTGTAGCTGCGCCAGCGGGTTGTCACAGCCATTTTTGTGGTTCTTGGCCGCGATCTGCGCCAGCGCCTCGCCATGATCGCCGAAGCGCTCGAAATAGGCCTTGGCGAAATCGGCGAAGATTTGCGGGAATCCGATGCCGGCCTCGGCCGGGTCGCTTTGATAGCCGGCGCCGGCCAGTGCGCGCGTCACGCCCGCCGTATCCAGCCCGGTCATCTTCTCGACACCGACCACCAGCACCAGCTCGGCCCGGCCCGCCGCGATCCGGTCCAGCGCGGCATAGATCGCCGCCGAGCCCGAGGCACAGGCATTTTCATAGCGTGTCGCCGGTTTGAAGCGCAGCGCCGGATCGGCCTGGATCGCCAGCGAGGATGGGAACCCGTCCGGCACCATGCCGGAATTGAAATGACCGACGCAGACGGCATCGATGTCCTCGCCGCCGATGGCGGCATCATCCAGCGCTTCGGTGACCGCCATGACCAGCAAATCTTCGGTATTCAGCGCGTCATGCTTGGCAAATTTGGTGTGGCCCGCACCAATGATTGCAGGATTACGCATCAGGCTGCGTCCTTCTTGCCGAAGCCGCCGCCGCCGGGGGTTTGCATCAAGACTTCGTCTTCCGCAGCCATCGCCTTTTTCTTCGCTTCCAGAGTCGCCGCGCCGTTGATCTCGAATTTGCCGGGGGTGCCGGGATCGCCGCCATCGAGGCCCTCGGGCCCCTCCTGCAGGCGCGAGGGGATGGCGTTGAGATACCAGTCGCGGCCGGTGCGCATGCGGAAACCGATCTGCTGACCGTCGCCGCCGCGCTGGGCCCCGTCGCCGCCGCTGCCGCGCACCAGGCTTTTGCGGGTGAATTCGATGGGGATCGAGGCCTCCAAAACCTCGATGGGGACAGCGGCGACACCCGTGGGATAACAGGTGGCTGAAAGCCCTGCTTTTGTTGAGCGGGCGCCCATGCCGCCGGAATAGTTGAACATCGAGCTGGTAAACGGCTTGCCGTCCCTGTCCTGTCCCTGAATCTGGATCGTCCAGACCGCGCCCGAGCCCTCGGCCAGCACCCGGTCGGGCAGGATTTGCGCCAGCGCCTTGAGGATCGGAAAGGGCACATACATGCCGACCACATGGCGCGCATTCACCGGCACCGGGTATTGCGCATTGATGATGCATTGATCCGGTGCCTTGACGATGATCGGCGTCAGGCTGCCGAAATTATTCGGCAAATCCGGGTTCAGCATCGAGCGCACCGCGAAATTGGCATAGGCCTGGGTATAGGCCATCACGACATTGATGCCGGCCTTGCTGGGCCCCGAGCTGCCGGCGAAATCGATGGTGATGCTGCCCTCATCCGCATCGACGGTGACGGCGGTTTTCAGGGTGATGATTTCGCCGCCCGGCACATCGAAACGGCTTTCACCGTGATAGGTGCCGCCGGGCAGTTTCCGGATCGCATCGCGGGTCGCCTTTTCCGACCGGCTGATGATCTCGTCCGACAGCTCCTTGATAGTGTCGAGACCGTAACGATCGCACATCGCATTCAGCCGCTTGCCGCCGATCTTGCCGCTGCTGACCTGGGCCGCGAGATCGCCGAACAGCGCGTCGGGGGTGCGGACATTCTGCTTGATGATGGCGAACAGCGTCTTGTTCGGTTGGCCGGCCTCATACAGCTTCATGGTCGGGATCCACAGCCCCTCCTCATGAATGTCCCGCGCCCCGGCGCCGATGCCATAGCCGCCGATATCGGTGTGGTGGATGGTCGAGCCGCAATAGCCGATAATCCGGGCCTCGGCGCCCTCACCGCGGAAAATCGGCGTCAGGATCGTAATGTCGAAGAAATGCCCGGCCGACATCCACGGATCATTGGTGATCAGCACATCGCCGGGCTCCAGCTCCTCGGGCTTCACAATCGCCAGCAGGTTCTTGGCCGCCGCGCCCAGCGAGTTGATATGGCCCGGCGTGCCGGTGATCGCCTGCGCCACCATGCGCGCCTCGGCATCGAACAGCGCGGTGGCCAGATCGCCGGCCTCGCGCACAATCGGGCTGAAAGCGATGCGCTGCAGCGCCTTGGCCTGTTCCGAGACAATCGAGATCAGATTGCCCCACATGATTTCCAGCTGAATGCCGTCCATGGACATGGCTTACTTCCCTTGTTGCGTTTCACGGTCGGCGATCAGGCTGCCATCCTCATGCACCGACAGCCGCCAGCCGGGCAGGATAAACGCGGTGGTTTCACGTTCCTCGACAATCACCGGACCGTCAACCTGCTGCCCGGCGGCCAGCACCGCGCGGTCATAGACGGGCACGTCGATCACGCCATCGCCATAGGACACCTGCCGCCGGCCCCTGGGCTCGCCGGGCGTGCTTGGCAGATCGATCTTGGCGCTGCGCTCGGCATCGGCGCCCAGCGCGGCCAGCCGCCAGCTGACGATCTCGACCGGCATATCATCCAGCCGCACGCCATAGAGCGCGTCATAGGCCTGATCGAAAGCCGTGCGCAGGGCGCTGAAATCGGTCATTTGCGCCGGGCTTTGCGGCAGCGTCACCGTCACCTCATTCTGCTGCCCGGCATAGCGCATATCGCAGGCATACTCGTAACGGATCGCATCTTCGGCGATCCCGGCTTCAATCAGGGCGGCACGGCCGCGATCTTCCAAATCGCCAATCACCGCGCCGATTGACTCCGGGCTCAGCCCGTCGAGCCCGGTCATGACGCTGCGCGCCAGATCGAGCCGCGCCGGCGTCACCAGCGTGCCAAAGGCGCTCAGCACGCTGGCCATCGGCGGATAGATCACCTGGCTGCTGTCGAGCCGCTCGGCGACATAGCAGGCATGGACCGGCCCGGCGCCGCCAAAGGCCAGCAGCGGCAGGCCGCGATAATTGACGCCGCGATCGGTGGCATGTGCCCGCGCCGCCGCCGCCATGCTCTCGCCGACGACGCTGAAAATGCCGAATGCCGCCTCGGCCTCGCTGACGCCCAGCCTGTCCGCCAGCCGGCCGACCGCCGCCCTGGCCGCCGGCATATCAAGCTGCATATCGCCGCCCAGAAAATTGTCGCCGTCGAGAATGCCCAGCACCAGATCGGCATCGGTGACGCAGGCATTGTCACCGCCGCGGCCATAGCAGGCCGGGCCTGGATTGGAGCCGGCGCTGTCGGGCCCGACCTTGAGCAGGCCCAGATCATCGACCCGCGCGATGGAGCCGCCGCCGGCGCCGATTTCGATCATATCGATCGACGGTACCGTGATCGGCATGCCGCTGCCCGGCTTGAACCGATAGCGCCGGTCGACCTCGAATTCGCCGACGACCAGCGGCGTGCCGCCCTGGATCAGGCAGGCCTTGGCGGTGGTGCCGCCCATGTCAAAGGAAAGCAGATCGTCAATGCCGTGCCGCCGCGCGAAATAGCCGGCGACCAGCGCGCCGGCCGCGGGGCCGGATTCGATCATCCGCACCGGATATTCGCCGGCCACGCGGGCGCCGACGACGCCGCCATTGGACAGCATGATCAGCGGCTCCTGGCCGACCTGCTCGCTGTTCAGCCTGTTGATCAGGGCGGTCAGATAGGGCTGGGTGATCGGCTGGGTATAGGCGTTCAGCGCGGTGGTGCTGGTGCGCAGATATTCGCGCATTTGCGGCGCCACATCGCTCGACAGGCTCAGCAGGATGTCCGGCGCTTCCTCGGCAAATACCCTGGCCAGCGCCTGTTCATTGGCGCCATTGCGATAGCTGTTCAGCAGGCAGATCGCCGCCGCCTCGATGCCCTGCTCTTTCATCTCGCGGGCAATGCGCCGGATGTCCTCGGCATCGGGTTCCGCACCGATGCTGCCATCGGCATAGACCCGCTCGGCAATCTCCCAGGTCGCGTCGCGGCCGATCAGCGGATCGGGATACTCGATCAGCGGGTCGAACATGTCATAGCGGTGCTCATCGCGGATATAGAGCACATCGCCAAAGCCCTTGGTGGTGATCAGCGCGGTCGGGCGGCCCTTGCGCTCGATCAGCGCATTGGTGACGACGGTGGTGGCGTGCGCGATGACATCATTGACGTCCGCGATGCCGATGCCGGCGCGGTCGGTGGCCAGCTGCGCGGCACGGAAAAACCCTTCCAGCAGATCGTGATGCGTGCTGAGCGTCTTGTCGGTCCAGGCGCGGCCGTCATCGGCCATCAACACGATATCGGTAAAGGTGCCGCCGATATCGACGGCAAAGGCATAGCGGGTCATGTGTTCTCGGGGGTTGCGTGTTTGAGGCGGGCGGCAATCACTGCCGCGGCCTGTTTCAGAATATCGATCAGCTCCTGCGGCGGGTCGGGCGGCACGCTTTCAAAGGCGCCCAGCACGGCGATGCTGCCCAGCAGCGCACCGTCGCTATCCAGCACCGGCACCGCCAGCGCATTGATGCCCGACAGCACCGCCCCCGGCGCCACTGCCCAGCCCGCGCGGCGGGTTGCGATTCTTTTCTGGTTCAGCACCAGCTCGGCGGGGGCGGTCGGGTCGGCCAAAGCGGCGCGTAACAGGTCATCAGGGCCATAGGCCAGCGAGACCTGGCCATGCGCCGAGCTGTGCAGCGGGAAAATCGCGCCCAATTGGGTGGTGATCTGCAGCGCCGTGTTGGCGCGCAGAATGTCGATGATTTCGACGCCGGCCGGGCCGGCGCGGCCGACCGTGACGGTCAGGTGCAGCTTGTCGCGGATCACCGGCAGCACATCCCGCGCGGCGGCCAGAAACTCGACCGGCGGCGGCGCGGATTGCGCCAGCGTCGACAGCTTGGGCGTCAGCGCATAACGCCCGCCGGCACTGTCCTGCCAGACATAGCCCAGCGCCATCAGGGTCCGCAGATGGCGATGCACTTTCGGCTTGTTGGTGTTCAGCGCTGCGGCCAGCGCCGTAACCGATTGCGGCTCGGTGCGGCATGCCAGCGCCTCCAGCACGCCGAACGCCATGGCGACGGCGTGAACGGGACCGGCCCCGGGCTTTTCGACGGGAGGCGTTTCAACGGGAGGTTTTTCGACGGGGGTCATGACGCCGCCTGCCGCGCTTCGGCGGTCATGGCGGAGACGGCGCCGCGCAGCATCCCGAGCTCGGTGCCGATAGCGAACAGGCTCAGACCTTTTTCGACTCCCTCGGCCACGGCTGCCGCCTTTGGCACGAAGCTGCCTACCGAGCAGCCGGCCTCCTTGCCCGCCGCGATGATGGCGGTGATCGCCGCCTCCAGCGCGTCGCTCCTCAAGGCGACAGACAGATCGGCGGGACCGATCAGCAAGGCATCGACACCGGCGACGGCGGCAATCTCGGCGGCAGCATCAACGCCGGCCTGATCCTCGATCTGCGCGATGACGCTGACCGAAGCATCGGCGGCCGCGATATGCGCCGTCGCGGCCAGCCGGCCATAGCCACCAGCACGGGTGGCGGCGGAAAAGCCGCGATCGCCGCCGTGATAGCGGGTTGCCGCGACCAGCGCGCGGGCCTGATCGGCGCTGCCGATATGCGGCGCGACGATACCGGCGGCGCCGCAATCCAGCGCGTTCAGGATTGTTTCGGCGCGCGTATCCGGCACGCGCACCAGCGCCGGCAGCCCGACGCTGCGCGCCGCCAGCAGGCAGTGATCGAGCGCGCTGCGGTCATAGGGATTATGCTCGGCATCGAGGATCACGAAATCCAGCCCGCAGCCGCCCAGCGCCTCAAGCGCACTGGGTGACGCACATTTGAAAAAGGTGCCGATCACGACCTCGGCGGCGGCGATGCGCCGCTCCAGATCATTATGCGCCTGATTGGCCGCGTCTTCCGGCCCCGAAGCGGGCATCAGCCGGCTTGCTGCTGGTCGTCAAAGGCGGGGGCGAGATAATCGACGAGATGCCGGTAATCATCCCGGATCGGGGCGAAGATATCGAGATTCATGACCTCCTCATCGCCGATCGGCTCGCCGTAATGTTCGGCATTGGGCGGGATCCGCAGCATGCCGCCGGGGCCGAGCTCGATAGTCTCGCCCTCGACGACGAATTTCATGCGGCCCTTGACGATAAAGGCAACCTGTTCGCAGGCATGGCTGTGCGGGTTCACCTCCATGCCCGGCTGCAGCCAGTTCATCACCATCAGCACATCCTGACCGCGGAAACCGGCGCGGCTGACACCGGGGCGGACATGTTCGCGTTCCAGCTCGTCCCAATTGACGGCGGGGGTCTGGCGAAGGATATCGGCGAGATCGGTCATGATTACGCTCTGCATAACAGGATTTTGTCTGGCGTTATTGCGCCTTATATGCTGTCCTCTGTCAAGCCGCTTGCTATCTTGACCCGAAAACAACACCGATCCCGAGTGAGCCATGGCCACAACCACCGCCCGCATGCCCGTCGTCTTTTTCGCTCATGGCAGCCCGACCATCATTCGCGAGGACAACGCCATTACCCAGAAATGGCGGGCCATCGCCGAAAGCATGCCGACACCGCGCGCCATTCTGTGCATCTCGGCGCATTGGGAAACCAACGGCACCGCCGTCACCGCCATGGCGCAGCCGCGTACCATCCATGATTTCGGCCGCGGGCTGGGCGCCGATCTGTTCGAGTATCAATACCCGGCGCCCGGTTCGCCCGAGCTGGCGCAGCAGGTGGCCGATCTGCTGGCGCCGGAAACACCGGTCAAGCTGGACCATGGCTGGGGTTTCGACCATGGCAGCTGGTCGGTGATGCTCAAGGCCTTCCCCGATGCCGATATCCCGGTGGTTCAGCTCTCGCTCGACCGGACGCTGACGGCGCAGGAGCATCTGGCGGTCGGTCGACAGCTGCGCCCCTTGCGCGACGACAACGTCCTGATCGCCGCCAGCGGCAATGTCGTACACAATCTGCCCGCCATGCAGTGGTCGGACAGCGCCAAGCCCTATGACTGGGCGACAGGCTTCAACGAATACATCAAGGATTGCGTCAAGCGCCGCGACGACAAGGGCATCACCGACCTGCGGTCCCAGGGCGACGCAGCGCGCTTGTCGATCCCGTCAGATGAGCATTATCTGCCGCTGCTCTACGCCGCCGGCGCCGCCGATGATCAGGACAATGTCGAGTTCGGCCCTGACTTCGTGCAATACAAATCCCTGTCGATGACCAGCATGACCTGGCGGCCGCGGGCTGCGGCTTAACTCGTTCTCGTCATTGCGAGGAGGCAAAGCCGACGCGGCAATCCAGAAATAATGCTGAAGGGCGAGACTCCTGGATTGCTTCGCAGACACTGTGTGTCTACTCGCAATGACGGATGGGTGAGTGAGGCCTTAACCAGGTTCGGCGCGCTGCGCCTGATAGGCCGAGACGCCCTGCTGGGCGAGATCATAGAACATGCGGGCATCGCCGCCGACCGTCTCGATCAGGCGGTCATGGACCGTCAGCGCCTTTTTGCGGAAGGCGGCGATCTGCTCCGGCGATAAGGCATGGATCACCGCCCCGTTCTCCTCGGCCGCCCTGAGCGACGCCGCCGCGCCGGCACGCGCGATCGGGGCCGTTTCGGTCAAGGTGCC
>CAZRBL010000007.1:0-52517 GCA_964598335.1 uncultured Rhodospirillales bacterium | reverse complement strand
GTGCCGGGGCCGGACAGAATCGCTTCCTGCTGCACCGGATCGGCCCGTTCCAGCCAGCGCGTATTGGCCAGAAAAGCGGCCATGTCATAGCTGTGGCTCGTCAGCATGACGTTGCCGATATCGGAATTCGAGAACAGCTCGATCATCACCGCCGCGCCGACCCCGCCGGTGACAAGGCCGGTTTGCAGGGCGGGTATGACCTCGGCAATGCCGAGCGGGATGACATCGGCCTCAAGCGATTCGAGAAACAGGCGGACGCCGGGCGAGGGCGAGGCGCGCAGCTTCTTGTTGACCGCCTCTTCGGGGCTGAGGATCGGCGTTGCGTTGAACATGTGGTTCATGCCGACCTCGGTCCATTTCAGCAGCGTCAGCCCGGCCGCCTCAAAGCGTTCATTGAGCGGTTCGGCGAGATAGTTCTCGTAAACCCAGGCGCCCTCGGCCTCATCGGCGAACAGATAGGGCGCGTATAGCACGGCATATTCCGGCACCAGCGATGCCAGCCCGAAACCGCTGATCGAGCCGATCTGCAGCCGGCCGCGGCGCAGATCGCGGGTCAGGGTTTCCTCATTGCCAAGCTCGCCGCGAATGAAGAACTGCAGATCGAGGCTGTCGCCCGCAATGCGATCGAGATTGAACTGATAGCGCTCCCACAACAATTCGAAAGAGGTGCCGGGCGGTGCATTACCGGCGACCCGTCCGGTGACGGTCCGCGCGGCGGCAAGCTCAGGCATCATCGCCCCGGCGACTAGGCCCGCGGCGCCGCCCATCATCAGGCGGCGGCTAATTCCCATTCGGATCATTCTTCGCTGTCCTTTTTGAAAAACTCCAAAACCATGCCGCCCGGCGCGACCAGTGCCATGCAGTCAGGCGCACCGCCATGGCAGCTGACGCTCTCAAACGCGGCTAGCGCATTCTTCAGAACCGCCGGATCGATAACCGGATAGCGCAAGGCGCGCACCCCGTGCTGGGGCCATAAATGGCCACCGGGCGCGTCGAAATCATGGCCGGCGAGGCCCTCAAACTGCATCAAGGCGATCGTACCGCCCTGTTCGGCAGCCGGTGGTGCGACCCAGATGATGCGCCTTTGCGTCGCCGCCGCGATGTTATGCGGCAGGCCGAAAATATTGGGGCCGGGTTCCGGCAGCAGCGGCCCCTCATTGCGCAATGTAACGCGGAATCCTAGGGTTTCCGTGTAGAATCGCTCGGCCGCCTCGAGATCATCGACGACGGCAAAGGCATTGGCGGCGCGCGACAGCCCGTCGAGATTGGCCCAGCCCTCGAGCGGCGGGTTGCGGCGCTCGATCAGGCCGATGATCCAGCCGTCACGGTTTTGCAGCAGGCTTTCGACGACCGTGAATTGCTGCAGATCGAAAGCGACGGGGCCGCTATAGGCCATCCAGCCGGCATCGAGCAGGTCCATAAAGGCGCGCCGGGCATTATCGACCCGGAAATTCAGCCCGGCGATCCCCCCTGTCTCCCAGAGGCGCGCGGCCACGCGGCCGGGGCGGCAGTTTTCACAAGGCTCGGCATCGATCAGCCGGATCAAGCCCTGCGCTTCGTTCGGCGCGCCAATAAAGGTCGGGTCCTCGGCCACCGGCCGCCAGTTGCCGATATCGGCCATCATCGCCGCAGTTTGTTCCGGATCGGATACCGCGATGACCGCCTCGGTCCAGCCATCGGCGAAGAGGCTGCCGACCGGATGATCAGGGGCGGTCTCATGCGCCTGCGCGCAGGCGCCGGCAAGAAAAAGGATCAGGCAGAGAGAAAGTCGCGGCATAAATCGGCGATTTCCTCAGGCGCGGCATCGAAAATGCCGAAGCCGAACTGCTCCAGGGGCTCATAACGCGCCGATGGCAGGGCCTCGCGGGCGCGCGGGCTGATCTCCCACAGATCGTCCTGCGGGTTGACCAGCATCACCGGCTGGCTGATCAGCGCCAGCTTGTCGCCGAGCGGATAACGCGCCGCGGCATTGGCCCCCCACCAGCCGGTATCGCCGGTTTGCATCTTGGCCAGGAATGTCCGGACCACGCTCTCAATCGACTGACCGGGACCGCGCCAGCGCAGGCTGCCTTCCCATTCGCGCATGACGTGGCTGCCGTCCTCGGTGCTGAGCCCCGGAAAGGGGTTATCGATCAGGAATTGCGCTTCCTGTTCATTGAACACCGGAATGCCGATCATGATCACGCGCCGGATACGATCAGCATAGCTAAGCGCCAGCTCGGTCGCGATGCAGGCGCCGGTATGATAGCCCAGCAAATCGACGGGCTGATCCGGTGAAAGCGCATCGATCAGCGCCATCATGGCGCGGGCGTAATCCGCGATATCGGGTTGTTCGGCCGGTGCATCGGACATGCCGAAGCCGGGTGTGTCGGCCGCCACGACCATCCGGTCGGCCGCCATTGCCGGCAAAAAGGGTCCGAAAACCTGTGACGAATTCGGGCTTTGATGGAAGCAGAACAGCGGCGGTGCACTCGGTGCCTCGGGCGCCGCGATGCGGTAATGCACCTGCCCGAACGGCCCGTCCGCATAGCCGCGCCGCACCGATGCCGGTGCCGCGATCGCCATGGCCGGCATCATCGGCAACGCCGCCAAACCGGCCAGCAGGCCGCGCCGGGACAGATCGTAGAGGGGTTCGGCCGGCATCGGCTCAGCCTCATCCGTCATCGCGAGCAGCGGCAGCCACGCGGCGATCCAGAATCGTGCCGGTGAGGCAACATCCCCCGATTGCCGCGCGACCTGAGCGCCGCTCGCAATGACGAGGGAAAAACGCCGATGGATCACTCAACGAAATGCATCCTGTCATAGCTGACCATGCCGTTTATCTCGGCAAATCCGGCGAGATTTTTGTCCAGCGCGGCAAACCGCACGATCTCATAGAGCCAGAGAGCCGGCGCCTGGTCCCGGTAGAACTGCATGATCTCGCGCGTCAGCTCGACCCGGCGGTCGATATCGCCTTCGTCAAAAGCGGCATAGATCTTCGGCATGATGCTTTCATCGCAATACCAGGGAGCGCGCCACATGCAGGAATGCAGGCGAAGCGAGCGCAGCCCGTCGAGCGAGGGTTCGGTGGCATAGCTCATGCCGAAGGCCTGGCCGTTCCATTCACCGTTCGAGATGCTGGCGATCAATTGCTGCACCGGGAAGGGACGGATTTCCATCTCGACGCCAATCGCCGCCAGGTCTTGCGCCACCTGCTGATAGACTGCGGCATCCGCCGCGCCGCCGCCCATGACCCCTTCCATGATGAAGGAAAACCCGTCGGGATAACCGGCTTCGGCGAGCAGCGCGCGCGCCTTGTCAGGGTCATAGGGATAGGGCTCGATGCTCGGATTGTGACCGAGCGCGACGCGCGGCGCAGGCTGTGCAATCGGCACGGTCTGCCCCATCAGCAGCACATCGACGATCTGTTGCTTGTTCACGGCATAGTTCAGCGCCCGCCGAACCCGGACGTCCTGAATCGGGTGATCGGGATTCTGTTCGAGCAGGAAAGTCAGGCCGAATGTCGCCGGATTGACCCAGGCGACACCCCGCTGACCGCTGAGCTCAGCAGTGTTTGCTTCTTCGGGTCCGAGCGCCAGGGCAAAATCGAGCCTGCCTGATTGCACGCCTTGAAGACGCGCTGAATTTTCAGGGATGGCATAGAGTTCGAGCTTATCGACCATCGGTTCGCGCCAGCCGCCGCGATGCGCCGACAGCTCGGCATGGGCGCTAAACCATTCGTCGAGCTTGAACGGCCCGGTACCGACCGGCTGCCGCGCGAAGCCGTCCGGCCCCAGCTGCTTCCACAGATCAGGCTGAACCATGTACATGATCGGCATGCTGCGCGGCAGCAGCGGATCGGTGACATCGGTGGTGATCTCGACCGTCAGCTCATCAATGGCGCGCGCTGACTCCAGCGCCCGCAATTCGGTGGCGACGGTTTCACGACGCGCCGCATCGCTGGTGAGATACTCGACCACGGTAACGACGGCCTCGGACGTAAAGGGCGTGCCGTCATGAAAGGTCACCCCGTCGCGCAGATAGAAGATCCAGCGATTGGGTTCCGGATTTTCCCAGCGTTCCGCAAGCCAGGGAATCAGCTCACCATCCTCGGTGATGCGCGTCAGGCCATCGAACATGGCCGAATAGGTCAGGATCGAGGGGATATTGGTCGATCGGAACGGATTGCCGAGGCTGGGCGGCAGGCTGACCAGCCCGCCGCGCAGCACGGTTTCCTCTTCAGCGGTCGCAGTCTGCACCGCCTCGGCATCGCCGTCCTGCGATGCCTCCTCGTCGCCGGGACCGCAGCCGACCAGCAGCAGAAGGAGGGCGAAACCGGCGGCGGTCAACAGGCGATTCATCAGCGCTTACTCAGCGTCCATTTTGGCGACCCAGGCGGCATAGGCCATGCGAAGATCTTCATGCAGCAGGCCTTCATACCAACCGCTGGTACGCTCTTCGGTCGCATCGAGGAATTCGCCGACATCCGCTGCGTCGTAATCAAGGTCGCAATTCTCATAACGACCGGCCAGGACATCGCGGGAGAACCCGATTTGCGCCGCCTTCAAACCGTCGCGAGCTGCCGCCAGCCATTTCTCGCCGACCTGGCACATCTTGCCTTCCTGATTGCGATCGATCAGCCCCGAGACGAAAATCGCCTGCGTCCAGCCCATCTCGGCGGCTTCATTCACCAGCGCGGCGCCATTGGCCATATCGCCGTTATAGAACAGCACCCGGCCGAGCTGATAGGTCAGGCGCGGGCTGTCCTCATAGGTATCCAGCTCCCGCTGGCAGGCGGCGATCGCCGCGTCTAGGTCGATATCACGGCGCGGCACGCCGGTGGCGACGATATTCGGATCGGCCGGGTGCGCGGCCAGCATGTCGCAAGCCGTCAGCGGCGTGTCGTCTTCAACAGCGGCCAAGGCCGGCAGGCTGATCATCGCGCCAAGGGCGATGAGGGCAGAGGTAATCGGTCGCATAAGCAGTAGCCTCGCAAATCTATCTTGAAAGAGGTAAGATTAGGCGTTGGCCGCCGGCCTGTCGAGAGCGCAGGGTCGAGAAGGGCGACACGTTTAACACAGTGTCGCCGCATTATCTCGTACAGTAAAAATACAACCAAAGGACTATCCGGGGCTGGATGTGATGGTCAACTCGGCTGCCGAACCGCTTTTCAATCAGCAATGGTACCTGAACAATACCGGCCAAAGCGGCGGCACGCCGGGCGCAGACATCAACATCCTGCCGGTATGGGACGAGTATACCGGCGCCGGGGTGACCATCGGCGTTGTCGATACCGGCATCGATTACCGGCATCCGGATCTGGCCGGTAACTACAATTTCGATCTCGATTTCAATTCACTGACCGGTGAGCAGGACGGTTTTATCGATAACAGCCTGAGCACGTCCTGGCACGGTACGGCGGTGGCCGGGCTGATCGCCGCCGATGACAACGGCACGGGCATGGTCGGTGTCGCGCCGGACGCCTCGGTAAGCGGGGTGGTCGGCCTGAACGACGCTTCGCTGCTGAGCTCCGGCGCCTTCAATATCTCGAACAATTCCTGGGGCGCTACGGTGCCCTTCTCCGATAATGCGCTGAGCGCCGATTTCGGCCCCTTTCTCGACGCCTTACGGACCGGCGCGCAGCAGGGCCGCGACGGGCTGGGCACGGTCTTCGTTTTTGCCGCCGGTAACGCCATCGACCTGTTCGGCACCGGGGAGATTTTCGACGGTGACGACAACGCCAATTTTCACGGCCTTCAGAACAGTTCCTTCACCATTGCGGTGGCGGCGCTCGATGACAACGGGACCCGCGCGGCCGGCCGCAGCGAGCTGGGTTTTTCAACGCCCGGCGTGCCGATCCTGGTATCGGCTCCGGGCACCAATGTCCTCAGCACCGACCGCGTCGGTTTTCCGGGCGCCGCTATTGGCGATTTCGCCGAAATCTCGGGCACCAGCTTCGCCGCGCCGATCGTCTCGGGCGTGGTGGCGTTGATGCTCGACGCTAATCCCGGGCTCGGCTACCGGGATGTGCAGGAAATCCTGGCCTATTCCGCGCGGCAGAATCACGTCACCGATGACCGCTGGATCATCAACGGCGCCGACAATTGGAACGGCGGCGGGCTGCACAAGAATTTCCACTACGGTTTCGGCATCGTCGATGCGCATGCCGCCGTCCGGCTGGCAGAAACCTGGCAACTGCAATCGGTGTTCGACAATTCGACCATCGCCAGCGACCAGACCAGCTTTCTGTTCGGCCAGACAATTTCGGAAAGCCAGGCGTTCATCGACAGTTTCACCATCGAGGAAGAGGTGATGATCGACCACGTTCAGGTCGCGGTCGATATCACCCATGACTTTCTCGGCGATCTCGAAATCTATCTTACCTCGCCCAGCGGCACACGGTCCTTGCTGCTGCCGCGCCCTGCCAGCGGCGAACTCGGCGGCGGTCAGCTGGTCTTCAACCTGACCAGCACCGATTTCTGGGGCGAAAACAGCACCGGCACCTGGACGCTGGAAGTGGTCGATCAGGCGTTGTTCGATACCGGCTTCATCAGCAGCTGGGATCTCCGCCTGATCGGCGACCCGGTGACCGATGACGATCTTTACATCCTTACCGATGAATACATCATCTTCGCTGCCGAAGATCTTTCGCGCCGCATCATCGATGACAGCAATGAGGGCAGCGATACACTGAACGCCTCCGCAGTCACGCTGGACAGCGTGTTCGATCTCAGCCGCGCCGGCGCGAGCCGTATCGGCGATGTGCCGCTGGCCCTGACCGACAATAGCTCGATCGAGGTGGTCTTTGCCGGCGACGGCGATGATCTTCTGATCGGCGCGGAGGGCGACGAACGTCTGTCCGGCGGACGCGGCAATGACACCCTTCGCGGCGGCGACGGCGATGACGTGCTGATCGGGCATCAGGGCAATGATGCGCTGATCGGCGGCGTCGGCATCGATACAGCCGCCTATGACGGGGTCTTCGGCGCCTTCACCATCGACGCCACCGCGCGATCAGGCATTGTCCTCGGCCCCGACGGCAGTGACAGCCTTGCCGATGTCGAACGCCTGCAATTCAGCAACGGGACCCTGGCCTTGCTCGATCCGGACAGCGCCGATGATGAAATCGTCCGGCTCTATCAGGCTGCGTTCGACCGCGATCCCGATCTCGGCGGCCTCGATTTCTGGAGCGACCGCGTCGATGACGGGCTTGCTCTGGTCAGCGTTTCCCGGAACTTCATCGACAGCCTCGAATTCGAGGCGGTCTACGGAACCGAGCTCAGCGACGCCGAGTATATCAACCAGCTTTACGCCAACGTCCTTGGCCGTCCCGGGGACAGCGAAGGCGTCGCCTTCTGGGCCGGCCTTCTGCAAAGCGGCAATCGTGACCGCGCCGACCTTCTGCTGGCCTTTTCCGAAAGCGAGGAAAACGTCGCCGGAACCGCATTGCTGATTCAGACCGGCATTTTCGCTCCGGATATTCTTTGAGTGTCAGGCCGGTCCGTTCCTGCCCCCCTACTCAGCCGCCATATCCGACGGCGGAATGATCGGGCAGGTTTCCTCGCGATTGACCATATCGAAGGTGAAAATCCACTTCGCGACGCCGGTCAGAACCGCCGCGATCATGCCCAGCTCGACAATCTGACCGTCATCATAATGCTTTTTGAGATCGGCATAGAGAGCGGGCGAAATATGACCCTGCATGTTCTGCAGCATCATTTCCTCCGCCATCTGCAACACCGCGCGATCCTTGTCGTTGAATACGGGTGAGGAGATGTCGAAAATGTTGTCGATCATCTCTTCGGTGATCCCTGCCTTCAGCGCATCTACCCGGTTCGAGCGATTGCAGAACTGGCAGCCATGCTGTTTCGACAGCTTGATGCGCAGCAATTCCTTGCTGCGGATATCGACCCGCGTGCCCGGCATCTTGTTGTAAAACAGCCCGCCGTAAAAATCCTCGAAATACCAGCGCAGAATATCGGGCGCCTGCGCCATGACACCGATGATGGTGGCATCGCCGGTGCGCTCGAGACTGGAATCGTAAAGCGGCTTGAATTCTTCGGGAAGGTCGTCGCGTGACAGTGAGGGGATCTGCGGTTCCGGCATAACATGCTCCTAAAATCTCTGAGTGGTTTGCATACAATATCAGGAGAGGCGGCCTTTCAAGGCGCTTGTTCCGACGCCGGCCCCCCGCCATGCTGCAATGATGGAGAAAACCGAACAGGCAACAGCCAGGACGCCGCGCATCGCGCCGCTGGCTGAACAAGACTTGCCGGCAGACCTGTCCGAGAGCTTTGCCGCAGGCCGGGCGATGATGGGCTTTACCGGTAATGATGGCCTGACCCTTGCGCGACGGCCCGAGCTGCTCAAGGCGCTGGGCGCACTGGTCCGCGCCGCCTATGCGCCGGGTCAAATTCCGATCGGGCTGAAAAAGATGGTGGCGCTGGTGACCAGCGAGGCGGCGGGTTGCGTCTATTGCAGCGCCCATACGGCGAACGGCGCGCTGCGCGAGGGCGTCGATGCGGACAAGCTCGCCGCCATCTGGGCGTTCGAGCATGATGACCGCTTCACCCCCGGGGAACGCGCTGCGCTGCGCCTCGCCATGGCCGCCGCGCAATCCCCAAGCGCCGCCGATGACGCGCTGTTCGCCGAGCTGAGAGAGTTTTACGACGACGACGCGCTGGCCGAGTTGATGGGCGTGATCGCCCTGTTCGGCTTTCTCAATCGCTGGAACGACACCGTCGGCACCAGGCTGGAAGCGATGCCGGCCGACGCTTGGGACAAGATCAAGTCAGGCCGATCAGGCGCGACCCGCTAGGGCGGAGTCAGGGCGGAGTCAGGGCGGAATCAGGCCCGGAATCAGGGCGGAGTCACGGGGGCCATCTGCACGCTGCGTTGAGGCATGATGACGGCAAATGCCTCACGCAGCACAGTCAGCAATGCCGCTTCATGAGGCGACAGCCCGACCATGCCGAGCGGGGCGCCCAGAACGTCGCGGAGCTGATCGAGCGGCGAGCGCGGCGCCGGGAAGCGTCGGACGGGCACTTTCTCCTCAAGCGGAATGCCGGCCAGCTCCTTGGCGGCCATATACGCATCCCGCAGACCGCCGAGACGGTCGACAAGGCCGAGTTCAAAGGCCTGACGGCCGGTCCATATCCGGCCGCCGGCAAGAGCATCGACCCGTTCGACGGGCAGATCGCGAGCCGAGGAAACGGACCGGATGAAGCGGTCATAGATATCGTCCATGGCGGTATTGAGTGCCGCGCTCTGACTCTCCGAAAACGGCGCGAAAGGCGACAGGAACGTTGCGTTGGGCGCGGTCGAAACAACCTCGCGATTGACCTCATTTTCCGTCAGCAGATCACCGAAGACCAGCTTGCCGCCATACACCCCGATCGAGCCGGTCAGCGTCGCCGGCTGGGCAAGGATGACATCGGCATCCATCGACACCCAGTACCCGCCCGACGCCGCAACGCTGCCCATTGACACAACCACGGGCTTGTTGAACTCGGCGCGCGCCCGCTGCACCGCGCGGCGCACGGTTTCCGAGCCGATGGCCGAACCGCCCGGGCTGTCGACACGGAAGACGATGGCGGCGATTGACGGGTCTTCAGCGGCATCGATGATCGCTTCGGCGACCGCATCGCCGGCCATGAATTCAGGCCCGCCGAACGGCAGGGTTTCCTGCGAGAATCCGCGCATGATAATGCCCTTGCCGGTCACAATGGCCAATGCGCGCGCTTCGTCCTCGCCCCCCGCGCTTGTCTGGCGTTGCTGCATCTCGGCCAGCCAGGGCGGCGGACCGGCACGATATCGGGCGAAATCGACAGCCTCGGCCTCGGGGTCCCTTTCGCGGATTGCTGTCAGCAGCTCGTCAAGATAGGCGTTCTGGTCGATCAGACCGAAGGCCACCGCCCGCTCGCCGGGCAGCGGCGCTGCCGCCATCGCCTCCTCGATCATCGCCTGATCGACGCCCCGTGCCTCGCGGACGGCGGTGTCGAACTGCGCCTGAAGGTCTCGAAGCCGGCTCTCGGTCTGTTCGCGTTCCGCCACTGACATCTCGCTTCGGATCAAGCCTTCAACAGCCGTCTTGTAGTCCTTGCGCCGGGCGAAATCGGCCGAAACGCCGATCTCGGACAAGGCGTCGGCGAAATAGAGCTGTTCACTGGCAAACCCGTGCAGACCGACATAGCCGGCGGGCTGGACCCAGATTTCATCAAAGGCCGTTGCGGCAAGATAAAGCCCCATAGCCGGCGTCAGCTCGCCGAAACTGTCGGTAAAGAAGTAGGCGAACTTGCCGGCGTCGCGGAAGCGCAGAACCGCGTCGCGGAATTCCTGGGCGTCAGCCATCGGCAGGGAAACCGGCCCGAAATGCGCGACGAAGCCGGTGATGCGGTCATCTTCGCGAGCACGCTCGAGCGCGGCGATGGCGTCCTGCAAACCGATGCCCTTTTCACCCAGCAGCGAGGCCAGCGGATCATTGCCGGGCGTCGCGCTGAGCTCGCCGGTGAAACTCTGATACAGAAAGGCGCGGTCCGGCAGCGCCGGCGGCGCCACCGCGCGGTTCACGATACCGAAAAAGCTGATCACACCGAGCACAATGCCGATAAAGAACAGCACGCCGAGCGCGGCGAAGAAGCGAACGATGTATTTCATGATTGGTTATCAGCTAGCGCGTTTTCGTTTGTTTTTGATCCGGTCCACCCCTGCACCCCCGGGACCGCGATTAAGGCGAGAATTCCTCATCGTCGCCGTCGCTACCGCCTCTTTCAGCACTGGTTATTGTTTTTTCACGGTCGATGCCGGCAATTTCAAACTCTGCTCTCTCCCGCATGATCCGGGAAATCGCGACGACACTATCTTCTAGGATGTAGTAAAATACCGCCTTGTTTGGTTTCTTGATATCAACACCAGCCGCTTCTTTGCTGTTCTCCAGGGCATATTTCAACAGACCGTCATCTCGCCCCTTAACCTTTCTCGCGCCATGTCTCAAAGAATCGGCGCCCAGCTCCCTAAAAGCTTGGATGATTAAGCGGTCATAATCTTCCGCCATCCCAAGGCTGTATTCAGACAGCCCTTTTAAAAAGATGTCTTCTCGATCTTTCGTAGCAGCCCTAGAAACTTTTACCCGCCAGGTCATTCAGCATTTTCTGCCTTCCAGCGATCATACATCTCTTTCCTGGTTTTATCGCCCCACTCTTCAAGCTCATCTGCATTGTCAAATGCGATGTAATCACCGCTCTCCAGGGACTCACGCCCCTTGTCTAATTCGCGGTGATAAATCCGGGATTTGATCCCAAGCTCAAGCTGCTCACGCTCCAAAAGGCGAAGACCGGCACGGAATACTTCGCTTACATTTCCGTAATGGCCTGATTTCAGGACGGCTTGGACAAAATCATCTTGCCGCTGCGTGATCGTCACATTCCGCTGTGGCATCGACAATGCCCTTCTTAATCAACCAAGTTTCACCATAGCGCAAATCCGCACCATAGAAAACAATTTACTATGGTCGTTTGCCCGACAGCCCCACTGCGGACGCGAGGGTGCACGACTGACACGCTTCGGCCTGCTCAATGATATTCTTCGCCGCCCGAGACGTTCATCATCTCGCCGGTAACATAGGCCGCCTGGTCGCTGCACAGAAAGGCGCAGGCCTTGGCGGTGTCTTCGGGCAGGCCGACACGGCCCAGCGGGATGCGGTCAATGATACCCTGACGATAGCTGGCAAGATCCTTGCCATGCGCTTTGGCCATGAACTGGTTCTGCCACGCCCCCAGGCCGGTCGTCACATGGTTCGGGCAGATACCGTTGACGCGGATTTTGTGCGCGCCGTATTCCTTTGCCGCCACCCGCGTCAGCCCGACCAGGCCATGCTTGGACGAGGTATAGGCGGCGGTATTGTTGAACGCGCTTTTCGACGCCTGGCTGCCGATCGAGACGATTGATCCGCCGCTGCGCTGTTCCGGCGCCTTGCCCTCATCCTGTTTCAGGAACTGACGGATCGCGTGTTTCATGCCGAGAAAACAGCCGCGCAAATTGACGCCGAGCACCGCGTCCCAATGCTCCGCGCTCATCTCGTGCAGCGGGCCGAAAAGGTAACCGATGCCGGCATTGTTCACGAAAATGTCGAGCTTGCCATAGCTGTCAACGGCGGTCTTCACGAGGTTTTCGACATCGGCTTCGACCAGCATGTCGCCGGTCGCGGCCATCGCCTCGCCGCCCTCGGCGCGGATGCCGTCGACGACGGCTTGCAGCTCATCGGCTTTGCCGACCCCGTGCTCGGGCGCGATATCGCCCTTCACGGTGCCAAGATCATGGACCACGACCTTACAGCCTTCGGCCGCCAGCCGCCTGGCGATCGCCTCGCCCAAGCCCTTGGGTCGGCCGGCGCCGGTGATGATTGCGACCTTGCCGGCCAGATCGGAAAATTGCGCCATGTTCACTCCTTTTTGTTGGGCCGGTCCGCCCCTCACCCCCGCCCCGCCTCGCCTGAAAGGTCACTGGCGAGGGGCGGGGAACCGCCTGGCAGACTTAATCCACCTTGTCACACAGCATGAAAATCGGATTCTCGGCCATCGAGCCCTGGAAGGTCTCGCGGATCTGGTCCATTTCCGGCGTTTGCGCGCCTTTCTTGAAGGCTTCCATGTCGCTGATCGCGATGACCTCGACATATTGATAGGGGGCGTCACCGCCGGTGTAGAGGCCGAGGGTGCGGAACACGTCGAAACTCTCACAGCCCTTGATCGACCGCACGGTCGGCAGGTCGACAGCTCGGGCCCAATTTTCATAATCCATAACCGTTGCGCCTTCGCGCAGGTTGAACAGAACGATGATGTAGGTCATTGAGCCCTCAGCTTTGATGATTGATGAATTCGCGCGGACTATAGACAGGGAGTGAAATCGTGAACAAGGACAAGGCGAACGAAACGCAGGAGAATCCCTTCGCCCCGAAACGGCCGCGCCCGTATTTTTTCGATGACCCCGCCATCGACAAGGTTCTGGCGATCACCATGGCCGTGGCCGGTGAATTGGCGGTGACGCGCGAAAGGCTGGATACGCTGGAACGCGTGATGATGGCGAAAGGCGCGCTGGGCCCGGAGGAAATCGAAGCCTTCAAACCGGATGCCGAAGCCGATGCCGCCCGCAGCCAGTGGCGCGACGACTATGTCGCGCGGATCTTGCGGGTAATCGAAGAGGAGCTGGCGACGCTGGAGGCGGATTAGCCAGCCCCGGCGCAGGCCGGACGCGTCCTAGTCCCCGACCGGCGGCATGCCGGGGATCAGCACCACGTCGAAACTGCTTTTTCCGACGCGCATCGGGATTGCCTCTTTCTGATAGGCTTCGGAATACCAGAAATCCTTGGCCAGATCGGCGCTGGGCCATTTCGAGACCAGCACGCTTTTTGCCGTATCCCAGTCGCCTTCCAGCACGGTGACATCGCCCGGCCGGGCCATGAAGATGTAATAGCCATTGCGCTGTTTCAGCATCGGCTGGATGAAGTCGCGATAGCCGTCGAGGGCGCCTGCCTCGTGGATCGTCCCCTGCACCAGCATATAGGTCGGCTGCCGGCCTTCATGCGCGGTCAGATCAACCTCGGCAGCCGTTGAAAGACCGGAACCGGGGATGCCCTCTTCGGGAAAGCCGGGCACGGCGATGACGGTGAATTCGCCGGTGCCCTCGCGCAATTTCATAACTTCCCGATAGTCCTCGCTATCCCAGAATTCCTTGATCCGCTCGACCGACTCCCATTTCGAGATCACGACGCTGCCGTGCTTTTCGCCCTCAAGCAGATCGATGACATGCGGCGGCGCCACGGCGACATAGCTGCCGCCGAATTTTTCATAGACCGGCGGCAGCGCCTGGGTATAGGCGCCGAAGGCCTCGCGATCGGTGATTGTCGCCTGGACGACGAGGAAGGCGGGGGCGTTCTGGGCGTTCGCTGAACTGGTCATGGCCGACATCACAAAGGTGAAAAGGACGGAGATTGCAAACAGAAGTTTGTTACTAAACAGGATCGGCATGGCAGGGTTCCTTCAAGAACGGCTTGTGTTCGGCGACGTCAGGCTGTTGATATAGCGCCTCGAGAGCCGTTGCGAGAGCGCCGCCATTTCAACTGACACCGCCAGCCCGACCCGAGCCGCCGATCACGTCGTCCGCGGCATTCTGCTTGTGACCGGCGCGCAGGCATTCTTCAGCGGCAGCCTGACCATCGTCAAGGCGCTTTCGGGCGACATTCCGGGCATTCAGATCGCCTGGATGGGCTTTGTTGTCAGCCTGTGCGCGCTGGCCGTGCTGGCCAAGCTGAACCGCAAGCCGATCCTGCCCGACGGCCAGTGGCTCTTGCACAGTGCGCGCGGCATTCTCGGCTTTCTGTCCCTGGCGCTCACGCTTGTCGCTGTGGCCGTCCTGCCGATTCCCGATGTCGTTGCGATCTCGTTTTCCTCGGTGCTGTTCCTGACCGTCATCGCCGCGCTGGCTCTGGGCGAAAAGGTCCGCTGGCGTCGCTGGACCGCGGTCGGCATCGGCTTTATCGGCGTTGTCGTGATGACCCGGCCGGGCGGGGGCGGCATTTCGGTGCCTCTGGTCCCATTCCTTTCCGCCGTCGCGGGCGCCTTTTGCGGCGCCGCATCGCTGGCGATCATGAAGCATCTGACCACCCGCTATCACCCGATCACGCTCGCCACCGCCTTTGTCGTGCCGGCCGTGATGTTCGGGGCGATTCCGACGGCTTTCGTCTGGGTCACGCCGGCGGGGACCGAATGGCTGCTGATCGCCCTTGCCGGGCTGCTCAATGTCGCCGGTCAGCAATGCATGATCCATGGCTTCCGCAGCGCCGATGCTAGCCTGCTGGCGCCGTTCGATTATTCTCGGCTGGTCTTCGCCGGTGTTCTGGCCGCGATTTTCTTCAGCGAGTATCCTGATCTCTGGACCTTGGCGGGCGCCGGGATTATCGTGCTGAGCACGGCCTATATCGCGCGCCGCGAAGCCCGCCTCGCCAAGACCGAGCGGGAAAAGCACATTCTGTTGACGCGCGAACCCCACCAACTGCCTTAGCGACACGGATCATCATGCGCATCAGCCGTATTGTCCTGAAGAAGAAGCCGGTCGGCGTGCCGGAGCTTGATGATTTCGAGCTGACCGCCGCCGATCTGCCCGAGCCCGGCGAGGGCGAGATGCGGCTGCGGACGGTCTATCTCGAACTCGACCCCTATGTCCGCAGCGCGATCGCAGGACGCCACATGTCGGGCACGGTCAATATCGGCGATGTCGTTCCCGGCATTGCCGTCTGTCAGATCGAACAATCGCATATCCAGGGTTTCCACCCCGGCGATTATGTCGTTGCCGAGCCCGGCTGGCAGAGCCATTCGATCAGCGACGGCGAAGGCGTCATCCATATCGCGCCGAACTGGCAGCCGCTGTCGGCGCATCTGGGCGTGATGGGCATGCCGGGGCTGACGGCTTATGCTGCGCTGGTGCGGATCGCCAGGCCGATGCCCGGCGAGACGGTTCTGGTCTCGGCCGCCACCGGCGGGGTCGGCAGCATGGCCGGACAGCTGGCGCAGATCATGGGCAGCCGCGCCGTCGGCCTCGCCGGCAGCGAGCGGAAATGCGATTACGCCGTCGATGAGCTCGGCTATGCCGCCTGCATCAATTACAAGGATGATAATTGGGAGGTAAAGCCGAAGGCCGCCTGCCCGGACGGCGTCGATGTCTATATCGACACCGTCGGCGGTGAGATGCTGGGCACTGCCATGAAGCATCTCGCCATGGGCGCGCGGATCATTCAGATGGGCATGATCGGCGCCTATAGCGGCAATGTCGAACCGACGCCCTCACTCATCCCGCTGATCCTCGCGCGGGCCAGCCTGACCGGCTTCGTGGTCTATGATCATTATGATCTGATGACCGAATTCAAGAACCTCACGGCGCAATGGATCAAGCAAGGCCGCGTCAAGTTTCGTGAGGATCGCAGCGAGGGGCTGGAAACCGCGCCGGCCGCTTTCCGCAAGCTGATAAGCGGCGAAAATTTCGGAAAATCTGTTGTTGTTGTCGGACCGGAGACCCTTTAATGGCTGAACTTTCACGTCACTACGTCACCGTCGGTGACCGCCAGGTGCATTACTACCGCACCGGCAGCGGCCCGGCATTGCTGCTGCTGCACGGAAGCCCGGAAAGCGGCGCGTCACTGTCCGGGGTGATGGACTTGATGGCCGACCGGTTCACCTGCATCGCGCCCGATACGCCGGGCAACGGGCTCAGCGACGGGCTGACCCCGGACGAGTATAGCGGCGAATGGGCGACGCTGGCCGATTATGGCGACGCGCTGGTCAAACTGCTCGATGCGCTGGAGATCGAGCGCGCCGCCTTTTACGGCTTTCATACCGGCGCGGCGATCACGCTGGCCGCCGCCAACCGCCACCCGGACCGGTTCACCGGCATCGTCGCCAATGGCTACCCGTCCTGGACCGAGGCAGAATCGCGCGACATGGTCGCCAATTATCTGCCGGTCTGGCAGCCGCAATGGGACGGCAGCCATATGGCGTGGCTGTGGTCACGGCTTTGGGAGCAGGTCGTCTTCTTCCCCTGGTACACCAAGAGTCCTGATGACCGCATGGCATTGACGATGTCGTCGGTCGAAAAGCGGCATGACGGATCGATGGAAATGCTGCGAGCCGGCGATGCGCACCGCATGCCCTATCGCGCCGCGCTCGGCTCGGTCGGGACACCCTCGCTGAAAGGGCTGAAAGTACCGACGCTGATCACCGCCTTTGAAGGCGATCCGCTGCACGATCACTATACCCGCTTCCCGGCCTTTCCCGATCATATCCGCTGGCAATCGGCAGGTTCCGACCCGGCCGCCGGGCTGGCGATGATGAAGGACACCCTGCTCGGCTTCGAGGCCGGCAGCGTACCGGGCGCGCCCCCTTCGCCCGGCACCCGCGAAACCGGCTTCGGCATTTATGACTATGTCGACGGCGAGGGCCTCAGGCTGCGACTGCTGCGCGGCGGCAGCGGCGGCGGCCTGCCCGCCGTCATCCTGCACGGTGCCGGCGCCGCCTCGGGCCAGTCGCTACCGCTGATGCAGGCGCTGGGCGAAAACCACCCGGTGCTGGCGATCGACCTGCCCGGACATGGCGAAAGTGACCCGGCAGCCGCAGGGGAGGATACGCTGTCGCACGCGGCCATGGCGGTGCTGGCGGCGCTCGATGCGCTGGGCATCGGCGAGGCCGAACTGATTGCCCGTGATGAAGCGGCGGCGCTGGGCGTCATGCTGGCCGAACGCAAACCCGCTACCTTCAAGCATCTCGCCCTGCTTGGTGCCGAGGACAACAGCGGCAATGACCTCGCCGCCGACCATTGGCCGGATCTGTCACCGCGCTGGGATGGCGGGCATTTGCTCAGTGCCTGGCACTATGCGCGGATGAAGGCGCTGTTCCATCCGTGGAATGAGCAGACCGCCGACAATGCCGTCCCCGACGCCTACGGCCCGACGCCGGAACGCCAACATGAAGAGGCCGTGGATCTGCTTAAAGCTGCGGACAGCTTCGCCGCATATGGTGCCGCAGCCGCCGACTTCCCGCTGACCGAGCGGCTGAAGGCGCTGAACCTGCCGCGGCTTGTCATCTCGGTGACCGGCACGCCGCTCGCCGGCAGCAGCATCCGGCTGGCCGAAGCCGCCGGCATCCCCGGACAGAGCATCGCCGACGATCCCGCGGCCATCGGCGACTCTCTGGAGGCGTTCTTCAAGGCATAGACGACACCGGCAGGCCGGTTACGCCGCCGCGCGCGCCTCGGCTTTGCTCCAGGCATAGGGCTGAAAGGGTGCATCGACCGGTGTGTCGGCAATGTGATTGGTGTAATTGCTCATCACCTTGAAGGCCGCTGCCAGGACCGCCTCCAGCGCCGTCTGCTTGCTGTAGCCGGCATCGATCAGCGCCTATGGGTTCGATGCCTTGAGGGCATGCGGCCCAGGGTTCTTCGCTAGAGCATCTTCCGATCGTGCCGGTCCGCCCCTGCACCCCCGCCCCGCCTCCCCTGCAAGTATCCTGTCTGGGGAGGCAGGGCGGGGGTGCAGGGGTGGACCGGATCAAAACAAAGGAAAACGCGCTAGCCCTTCAGCAATCCGGCCTGCATCACCTTGGCGAGGCGTTGGGAGAAGGCGGCCGGGTCGGTGAGGCTCTCACCTTCGATGATCTTGGCCTGATCGAGCAGCAGGAAGGCGGCGTCTTCCAGTTCCGGTGCCGCCCCGCCGCCAGCCGCCTTGGCCGCCATGCCGGAAATCAGCGGGTGGTCCGGGTTGATTTCGAGGATGCGGGCAAAGCTCTGATCGAGCTGTTTGTGCTGCTTCAGCAGCCTTTCGAGATGGATGTCCATATCGCCATCATCGGCGACCAGGCAGACCGGGCTGTCGGTCAGGCGTTCGGACACCCGGACATCCTTCACCGCTTCGCCGAGCTGGGTTTTCAGCAGCGCAATCAGCGTCGCCATCTCCCCCTCGTTGGAGGGGGTTTCTTTTTTGTCTTCGGTGCTGTCGGCATCGTCTTCACCAGCGCCGATGTCTTTCAGATCAGCGCCGCCGCGGGTGACCGATTTCAGCGGCTTGCCGTCGAATTCGCCGGCGCTGTTGGGCCAGAATTCATCAATCGGGTCTGACAGCACCAGCACCTCGACGCCCTTCTTTTTGAAGCCTTCGAGCTGCGGGCTTTTGCGCAATGCCGCCTCATCATCGCCGGCGATGAAATAGATCGCCTGCTGGCCTTCCTTCATGCGCTCGACATAGTCCGCGAGGCTGACCGGCGTCTCGCTCTCGGTCGAGGCGAAGCGGGCGAGTTTGAAAATCGCGTCGCGATGCTCGTGATCTTCATACAGCCCCTCCTTCAGGACCGGGCCGAAGGTCTTCCAGAAGCCGTCATAGCCGTCCTCACCGGTCTTCTTTTCCAGCTCGGCCAGCACCTTCTTGACCACGCCCCGGCGGATTTTTGCCAGGACCGGATTGTTCTGCAGCATCTCGCGGCTGACATTCAGCGGCAGGTCCTCGCTGTCGACCACACCGCGCAAAAAGCGCAGCCAGGCCGGCAGCAGCCCCTCGGCATTATCGGTGATGAAAACGCGCTTGACGTAAAGTTTCACCTCATGCCGGCGGGAGGGATCGAACAGAGTCATCGGCTGGATCGTCGGCACGAACAGCAGGCCGGTATATTCGATCACGCCTTCAGCGCGCCAATGCAGGGTCAGCCACGGCTCGTCAAAGCCATGCGCGACATGGTGATAGAATTCCTTGTAATCCTGTTCGGTGATTTGCGCTTTGGGCCGCATCCACAGGGCCGAGGCGCGGTTGATCGGGGTCTCTTCAGGCGGATCGCCGGCCTTGGCGAAATAGATCGGCAGCGCGATGTGATCAGAATAGCGTTGAACGATGTTTTCGATCCGGATTCGCTCGGCAAACTCTCCGGCATCTTCCTTCAGGTGCAAGGTAACGGCCGTCCCGCGTTCAGCGCTCTCGGCCTCTTCGATGGTGAAGCTGCCCTTGCCGTCGCTGCGCCAGACCCAGCCCGTGTCCTCGCCCGCCTTGCGCGTTCTGACCTCGACGCTGTCCGCGACCATAAAGGCGGAGTAAAACCCGACGCCGAACTGCCCGATCAGCGCTGCCTTGGCATCGCCCTCCTCGGCCGCCTGCAACCCGGCGGCGAATTCGGCGGTGCCGGAGCGAGCGATGGTCCCGAGCGCATCGATCAAGTCCTGCCGGTTCATGCCGATGCCGTTATCGGCGACGGTCAGTGTCCTCGCCGTCTCGTCGGCGGTCAGATGGATCGCAAAATCGGGATTATCGGCGATCAGCTCCGGCTTGGCGATGGCCTGATAGCGTAGCTTGTCGCAGGCATCCGAGGCGTTGGAAATCAGCTCGCGGAGGAAGACTTCGCGTTCGCTGTAGAGCGAATGGGCAACGATATCGAGCAGGCGGCTGACCTCCGCCTGAAATTCGAGCGTTTCAGTCGTCATGGGGTGTCGGCAGCTTTACAGTTGACCATGGGATGGCAGCCCAGATATGGCCGGAGGGTCAACCCCGCAACCGTGCCGATCGGATGAGTGAGAAAACACAAGAGAGCAGCGATATCGCCACTCTGAGCTTTGAGCAGGCGATGACAGAACTTAACGATCTGGTGCAGAAGCTGGAAAGCGGCGAGGCACCGCTGGAAGACGCCATTGCCACCTATGAGCGCGGCATGGCGCTTAAGGCGCATTGCGAGAAGAAGCTGAATGAGGCGCAGCGCAAGATCGAACAGATCCGGTTGAGCGATGCCGGAACGCCGTCGGGCACGGAGCCGTTTTCGGAATGACACCGCTGCTGACGCAGGCCATGGCCGAGACCGCGCAGCGGATCGAAGCCGCCTTTGAGACACTTCTGCCCCATAGCGACTTGCCCGAGGGCCGAGTGCATGAAGCGATGCGCTATGCGTGCATGAACGGCGGCAAACGCCTCAGGCCGATGCTGGTCATCGCCGCATCTGAGATTTTCAGCGTTGCACCGGAAAGTGCGCTGCGGGTCGCGGCGTCGCTTGAATGCGTCCACTGCTATTCGCTGGTGCATGACGATCTGCCGGCGATGGATGATTCGCCCCTGCGCCGGGGCCGTCCGACAGTGCATCGGAAATTCGACGATGCGACCGCCATTCTGGCCGGCGACGGGCTGCTGACGCTGGCCTTTGAGATTCTGGCCGATCCGCGCACCCATGCCGATCCGCTTGTGCGAACCAATCTGATCACCGCATTGGCCAAGGCGGCGGGCTCGCACGGCATGGTCGGCGGCCAGATGCTTGATCTGATCGGCGAGGACCAGCCCTTCGATCATGCCACCGCCGCGCGCATGCAGCGGCTGAAAACCGGCGCGCTGATTTCCTATGCCTGCGAAAGCGGTGCCATCCTTGCCAAAGTTGCGGAGAAATTCCGCCAGGCCCTCTCCGCCTATGCGCATGATCTGGGCCTGGCATTTCAAATCGTCGACGATCTGCTGGATGTCGAAGGCGATCCCGACACGACCGGCAAGGCAACCGGGCAGGACGAGGCCAAGACAACCTTCGTGTCGTTGATGGGTGTCGACCGTGCCCGCGAACAGGCCGAGCTGCTGATCGACCAGGCGATCGGCCATCTCGCCGTTTTCGACGATCGCGGCGCCCTGCTGCGCGACATCGCCCGCTTCGTGCTGGAGCGCAAGGGCTGAACGAACAGCAGGCCGGGCGCCTGGTCGATCATCCGGCGCTGGCCGGCGCGATTTCGGAGCTGCGTCGAAAATCGCCCCGTTTCGAGGCGGCACATCAGCGCTATGGCCTGCCCGACTGGCCGATGCGGCAGCCCGGATTTGCCGGCCTGGTCCGCATCATCATCGAACAGCAGATCGCCTTTACCGTGGCGCAGACATTGTGGCGCCGCCTCGCCGAGACCACCGGCGAGGTGACACCGGACGCGGTTCTGGCGCTGAGCCCGGAGCAGGCGCGTAGCTGCGGGCTCAGCCGTCAGAAGCAGCGCTATGTACGCCATGCGGCGCAGGCCGTGCTGACCGGCGATCTGGACTTTACGAAGATTGACGGCGGCGACGCCGAGACGCGCCGGGCTGCCTTGTCGGGCCTGACCGGCGTCGGTCCCTGGAGCGTCGATATGTATGAGCTGTTCTGCCACGGCGCGCCGAATATCTGGCCGGTCGCCGATCTGGCGGTTGCCGAGGGGTGGGCCCGCATCCATGATCTGCCCGGCCGCGCCGAGCGGAGCGCCCTTGAGGCGGCCGCTGCCGATCTGTCGCCTCACGCCAGCGCCGCCGCGCTCTATTGCTGGCAGGCTGTGCTCGAGGAGAGAAAGAAGGTTTAGAGCGTTTTCGTCTGTCTTTGATCCGGTCCAGCCCTGCACCCCCGCCCCGCCCCCCTGCAAGTATCCTGTCGAGGGGAGGCGGGGCGGGGGTGCAGGGGTGGAATGATCGGAAAATGCTTTAGACAGCGACGCCGCCGGCGCTCGGCAATACCGCTTTTTGCGCCTCGGCCAGCTCGCCGCACCCCTTCTTCGCCAGCGCCAGCAACTCCAGAAACTGCGCTTCCTCGAAGGGGCGGTCTTCGGCGGTGCCCTGGATTTCGACGATGCCGCCCTTGCCGGTGATGACGAAATTGGCGTCAGCCTGTGCCGTCGAATCCTCGTCATAGTCGAGATCGAGGACTGCCTGATTACGCCACAGGCCGCAGGAAATCGCCGCCACGCTGTCGATCAGCGGCATCTGTTTCAGCGCGCCGATGCTCATCAAATGATCAAAGGCCAGATGCAGCGCGACATAGGCGCCGGTGATCGCCGCGGTGCGGGTGCCGCCATCGGCCTGGATGACGTCGCAATCGACTTTGACCTGCAACTCGCCCAGGGCCGGCAGATCGGTGATGGCGCGCAGGGACCGGCCGATGAGGCGCTGGATTTCCTGCGTCCGGCCCGATTGCTTTCCCCGTGCGGCTTCACGATCCGTGCGGGTGCCGGTCGACCGCGGCAGCATGCCGTATTCGGCTGTCACCCAGCCGCGCCCACTGCCCTTCATCCAGCCGGGCACCCGATCCTCGACACTGGCCGTGCACAGGACATGGGTATCGCCGAAACGGGCCATGCAAGACCCTTCGGCATGTTTCGATACATCGGTTTGGAGGCTGACGGCACGCAACTGGCCGGGATTACGGCCGGAGGGGCGCGCGCCCTGCCTTGCCTGCGTGGGCGCCGCCTTGACGGGTTGACTCATATTCGGGTCCTCTCTCCTAAACGGCCTTCCTGCATAGCTATCGAAGCCATGCGCTGTCACCCTAAATATTCTTCGGGCCGGTCCCTCCCTTCCCCCTGGCGGAGGAGAAGGACGGGCCGATGGGCCAGACAACGAACTGTCGACATGACCACGATAGAGGAACTCAACGCTCGCTCCCGCGATATTCTGCGCGAAGTCATCGAGTCCTATGTCGAGACCGGCGAGCCGGTCGGATCACGCACTTTGGCACGGCGCATGGGCATGTCGCTATCGCCCGCGACGATCCGCAACGTTATGGCCGACCTCACAGATCTGGGGCTGCTGCACGCGCCGCACAGCTCCGCCGGACGTTTGCCGACCGAATCCGGTCTGCAGCTCTTCGTCGACGGGTTGATGGAAATCGGCGCGCTCAGCCAGGCCGAGCGCCGGGAAATCGACGCGCGCTGCAGCGCGGCGGGTCGCGGCATTGACGAGGTTCTCGGCGAGGCGGGATCGCTGCTGTCAGGGCTGTCGGCCTGCGCCGGCCTCGTCGTCGCCCCGAAAGCCGACCGGCCGCTCAAGCAGATCGATTTCGTCAATCTCGGCCCCGGCCGGGTTCTGGTGGTGATGGTCAGCGAAGACGGCCTGGTCGAAAACCGGATCATCGAACTCGCGCCCGGCATCACCGCCTCGGCGCTCACCTCCGCCGCCAATTATCTCAATGCCCGCATGCAGGGCCGGACGCTTGCCGAGGCCGGTGAGCTTATCCGCACCGAAATCGCCGAAAAACGCGCCCAGCTCGATGCATTGACGGAGAGTGTCGTCGAGGCGGGGCTGGCAAGCTGGGCAGGCGGATCGCCACAGGGCGGCGGCGGTCGCATCATTGTGCGCGGCCAGTCGCATCTGTTGCAGGACGTCTCTGCGCTGGACGATCTGGAACGGATCAAGGCGCTGTTCGACGCGCTCGAGCGCCAGGAAACCCTGCTTCAACTGATGGAGGCGACGGACCAGGGTGACGGGGTGCAAATCTTCATCGGCGCCGAAAACAGCCTTTTCAACCACGCCGGATGTTCCATGATCATCACACCTTATATGAACAGCCGAGAACAGATCATCGGCGCGATCGGCGTCATCGGTCCGACGCGGCTGAACTATGGCCGCATCATTCCGATGGTCGATTATACCGCGAAAGTCGTCAGCCGACTGATCGGTTAGGAAAAAAGGGAGCAAAGCATGTCCGGCGACAAGACGCCCCATGACGAAACCACCGCGCCGCCCGGTACGCCCGAGAACGAGAAGCCGGAACCGAGCGCCGAGGATTTGCAGGCCGCCGCAGAAGCGCTGGAAACCGGCCCCGAGCAGCCGGAAGCCGACACCGAAGATCGCGTTGCCGCGCTTGAGACGGAACTGGCCGAGATGAAAGACCGCCTGATCCGTCAGGTGGCGGAAACAGAGAATCTTCGTAAACGGGCAGCGAAGGAAAAACAGGACGCCTCGAAATACGCGGTCAGCAATTTCGCCGCCGATGTGCTCTCCGTGGCCGATAATCTGCACCGCGCACTCAGCGCCGTCGAAGGCAAGGATTTTAGCGATAACCCGGCGATCGAGGGGCTGTTAGGCGGCATCAAGGGCACCGCCCGCGAATTACAGCAGGTGTTTGAACGCGCCGGCATTCGCGCCATCGAACCGCTCGGCGAGGCTTTCGATCCGAACTTTCACGAAGCGATGTACGAGGTACCGACGGCGGATTACGCGCCGGGAACCGTCGCCGATGTCATGCAGCCAGGCTATGTCATCCATGACCGTGTGCTGCGGCCCGCCCGTGTCGGCGTCGCCAAGGCGCTCGACACGGACGGCAAAGCCGCAACCACGATCGATCAGACGATTTAGGTGACCGGGCCGGTCCGCCCCTCACCCCCGCCCTGCCTCTCCATGAAACTATCCTTGCACGAGAGGCGGGGCGGGGAGGCGGGAATTATAGATCGGCGCCCCGAGCAGGATAGTGTCCGCGGCCTGCAATTCAGCGATCAGCGCATCGGACTCGGCAAGCACGGCTCCTGCTTCTCGCTGCGCGGGTCAGGCCGGGACCATTCCCATCGCCCTGCCGGACAAGATAATTGATGCTCAAAGTGACACTATATATCAATTTATGTTAATATTGTTTCTTTTTGAGATACAATAGGCGGGCGCATTTGACGCGTCACCGGACGGCAGAAAAGCGCCATCTCTACGGGAATGTTTGACCAATGAGCGCGCTGCCATGCCTACCCTGACCAAAGAGAGCGTCAACCGCGTTTTGATCTGGACCGTCGCGACGCCGATCATTACCAGCTGGGCGCTTGTTTCCTTCATCCCGATGTTTGCCCTGTTCGGACCGGAAAACCTGATCGATCTGTTCGTGCAAGCGGCTTTCCTGGCCACCGGTTTCGTCGGCCTGCTGGGCCTTTTGATTCTGGCCGCCTTTGCCAAACAGGCCAGTGTCGACTCGCCGATACCGCGCCGGATTGAGAACAGGCGTGCGATCTGGCTATCGATCTGGGCCATCGGCTGGATGACACTTTACGGCCTGTACGCGCTCGCCTGATCACGACGCGCCATAATTTATCGCTTGCCAAGACCGGCAGGCTTTGACAGTCAAGCGCCCAAAACGGGCGCTTGTCATGCTTATCCGCTCCCTGTTTCCGGCGCTTCTGTCGCTGTGCTTCTGCGCGACGGCGTGGGCGCAGAGTCAACTCGATATCACGGTGCAAGCGCCTGGCGGCGACAGCGCGGGCGCCGGGCTGATGGTCACGGTCGTCAATGCCGATATCGGCCTGGAAACCGATGTCACCCTTGATGCGCGCGGCAACGTCCGGCTCACAGGTCTCAGCACCGCCGGCGCCTATCGCGTGGTTTTTGAGGGGAATGACCGCTTCGCACCGACGGAAAGCACACCGCTTGTCCTGCGCGACGGTCAGCGCGGATCGCTTGTGCTGACCCTGATGCCGCGCGGGATTGAGGAGATCGAAGTCACCGCCAGGCCCTTGCGCAGCTATGCCTCGGTCAACCGCGCCGATGCCGAGGTCTCGGCCACGCTGTTCGATTTCGAGCTGGAACAGTTGCCGGTGCAGGGGCGCGATCTGTCGCGCGCTCTGTTCCGCCTGCCCAATGTCGTGCAGTCGACCGGCTTTTTCGCGCAGGCGCCGAATATCGCGATCAATGGCGCCAATGGCCTGTTCACGAATTATACCATCGACGGGCTGGACAATAATGAGAATTTCCTGGGCGGGCAGAAATTCCGCATGCCGATCGGCTTTGCGCAGGATGTCTCGGTGCTGGCGAGCAATTTCTCGGTCGAGTTCGGGCGCACCGCCAATGGCGTCATCAATGTCACCTCGAAATCCGGCTCCAATGATTTCACCGGCGAAGTCTTCACCGTCTACCGCCCGGGCGAACCGCTGGACGGGCCGACGGCCTTTCCGGCGCGCGATCTCGGCGGCAATTTCGTCGGCTCGACCTTCAGCCGCTTTCAGACCGGCTTTGCGCTGGGCGGGCCGATCATCAGGGACCGTACCTTTTTCTTCGCCAATCTCGAATATACCCGCGATGACCTGACCAATTTCCTGACCAGCCCGCTGATCGAGGGCCGGGCGGAGATCAGCGGCGAGAACAAGTTTGTTCTTGGCTCGATCCGGTTAGACCATCGCATCGGTGATGCGTGGCGGGTGACGCTGCGCGCCAATCAAAGCGATGTCGAACTGGATAATCCCGGCGGCGGGCTGGAAGGCGGCGCGACCTTCCCCTCCGCGGCCAGCACGCAAATCCGCCAGGCCACCCTGCTGGCGCTGCAAAGCGTCTATAGCGGCCGCGACATCACCTATGAGGCGGCGCTGCAATACAGCCGTTTCGACTGGAACTTCAATCAGCCGGAAAATCTCGGCCCGCAGACCACGGTGCAAACCATCGGCGGCGGCGAGACGCTGGCCGTTCTGGGCAATCCCGGCGGCCGTTTCGATAATCTCGAGCGCACCTTTCAGACCCAGCACAAACTGACCACGCAGATCGGCAATCACGGGCTGAAATTCGGCGTCGATGTCATCCGCGCCAATTTCGACCTGACCGGGGGCGGCAATCCGGCCGGCAATTACACCGTTGAGCTGACAGACGCCCAGATCGACGCCCTGCGCGATGTCGGGATCGGCCTGACGCCCTTCGACATCCCGCTCGATGCCGCCGTCACCGGCTATAGCGTCGAGACCGAGCCGCAGAGCTTCGGCACCAGCCAGGCGCTCTATGCCGTCTACCTCGAAGACCAGTGGACGCCGCGTCCCGATCTGACACTCACACTCGGCCTGCGCTGGGACTATGACAGCCTGTCCAGGGGCGCCTCGGATAGCGGCGATTTCGACAATATTGCGCCGCGCTTTTCCGCCAATTGGACGCCGAATGACATCAGCGCCATCCGCTTCGGCGCCGGGCTGTTCTATGAAAAAGTGCCCTATGCCATCGTCTCGGACGCCCTCCAATTCAGCAGCCGGTCGGCTGGGTTTCTTTCGCAGCTTCAGGCGCTTGTGGATCAGGGCATCTTACCGGCGGGCACCGATATCGACCGGGTTACGGCGACCGGCCCGACCAGCGTGACGCTGACCGACGATCTGGGCACCGCGCCGGCCTATCTGCAGGGGCCGACCGGCGCTGCGGCTGCCGCACTGGCGCCCGAGGGGATCAGCCCGCAGCTGCGCATCCTCAACCCGAACGGCTATGACAACCCGTTCTCGCTGCAGCTCTCGCTCGGCTATCAGCGGCAGTTGACCGACGACATTCTGTTCTATGCCGATGCGATCTATGCGCGGGGCTATAATCTGGTGCGGCTGCGCGACCTCAATGCGCCCTCATCCTTCCTGATCGACCAGGCGGCGCTGGACGGGCTGAGCCCGGCCCAGATCGCGCAATTGCCGCGATCCGTCGCCGAGGCGGATGCGACCCGCCCCGTCCAGCCGATTGCCGGCGGGGCGCAAAGCATCATTGTCTCGGAAACCGAGGGCCGCTCCGAGTTCCGGTCATTGACCCTGAACCTGCTGAAAGAGCGCGGCGATGACCGCTATGGCTATCGGCTGTCCTATACGCTGTCGAATTTGCGCAATAACACCGACGACATCAATTTCCGCGCCGAGGACGCCAATGATTTCCGCCGCGATTTCGGCCCCTCGCTGAATGACCGCCGTCACGTCATCAACGCGATTGCCTATCTCTACCCGGCTGAGGGTTTGACACTGTCCGTCGCCGGGCTGTTCCAGTCCGGCCAGCCGATCAACCGGGTGCCCGATCCGGCACTCTTCGGCACCGCCGATCTGAACGGCGACGGCGTCGGCTTCGGCGCCCAATTCGTCGGCAATTCCGATCGCTTCCCCGGCCGCGCCCGCAATGATGACCGCCTGCCCTGGTCCAGCCGCATCGATATCGGGCTGAGCTATGCGATTGATCTGCCCAAACGGCTTGGCGGCGCCTTGGAGCTGTCCGCCGACATCTTCAATGTCTTCAACTGGAACAACCTCTCCGGCTTCTTCTCCAACGCGACCACCTCGAACCAGGCGCAATTCGGGGGAACGGATAGCATTGTCCAGAACGCCGCCGGCCCGCCGCGCCAGATCCAGTTCGGCGCCCGCTGGAAGTTCTAGCCGCGGCGCATCACCAGCACCGCGCCTAAGGCAAAGAAGGCCAGGACCGGCGGCAGCGGCACGGCCTCGACAAAGGCCGTATTCTGCGCGGCAAAGCGAAGGTCCTGCAGGAAGCCGTCAATGCCCGTATCAAGCACGAGATCGTTGCCGGAGCCGTCGAAATTGGTGCGCCGGATTTGGCCACGATTGGTCTGATAAAAGAGATCCTGATTCAGACTGTCGACGGCCAGGGAGAAAATCCGGAAGTTATCATCGTTGCCGTAGTTGTTCTCATCGATCCAAAGCTCATCAAGCAGGTGATAGCGATGGGTTGCGGTCGATTGGGGATTACCGCTGTTGCTGGTCCATTCACCGACGAAAAGGCTGTCGGTCGGCTCATCCAGCGCAACCCCAAGCACGCGCTGCGAGCCCGGTGGTTTGATCGCACGATCACCGCTGCCATCCGTGTTGATAATGCGAATCTGATCGATCTGGTCATCGGCGACGTAAAGCGTGCTGCCGTCGGGCGAAAGCGCGCTGTCGGTCACATTGCCGCGAACGGCGAGCAGATTGACCGGATTGCTGCCGTCAAGATCCATGCGGAAGATGCCATGATTGGCGCCCGCATTGTCGTCATCGATGTTTGAAACATACATCACGCCATTATCATAATCGACTTCCAGCGCCGTGGGCCGCTGCAGAAAGCCGGTGCTATGGATGGTCGTGTCGCCGCCGCTGAGCGATCGGCTTTTGACTTCGCCCCGCCCTGTATCCAACCAGTAGACCCGGTTCCTGGGCCCGTCGATGTAGAAATCCCGAACGAAGGTCTCGTTTTCAAGCGTCGTGATCAATTCGGGTGTCGTCGTGCCCTCGCGCACCCGAAACAACTCGCCGGAATTGATGTCCGAATACCACAAACCGCGAATGACCTCCGCAGCGGCTGGGAGTGCGGCGAGTTGCATCGCTGTGAAAAATGCAGCGGCAACACCGATACCTGATAATTTTACCATTCCATCTCTCCTCTCTCGATGAACCGAGGATAGGAGAGTGCCTCGCGCTTAAATCCCCAACCTCTAAGCGGTCGCGTAGCATATCAGCCGGCGCTATGACAATCAGGCGCAATAGTCATAGGATCCTGCAGAGCTGTCGAATTGCGCCATCCTGTTTCGGGATCGCATCGCGCTGCGGGTCGATGGCGGCAAGTTCGACTTTAGCGGCGGTGCGGCCATGACCCGGGGGATCCGCAATGTCGGCTTCAGCGTCTTCGAAGACAATGGTCAGCTGATCCTGAACATCGAGGAATATATCGTCCCCCACACCCGGCCTTGCCGACCTGATCCTGTCCACCCCTGCACCCCCGTAGCGGAATGACCGGGACGCGGCCTAACGCCAGGCGTGGACGGTATGGCGGCCCATGCCGGAACTGTCGGCGCCGCCGATTGTCGGGTGCGGGATCGCTTCGGTTTTCGAGAAACCGAGGTCGCCGAGCATGGCTTTCAGGCACGGCACATTCGGCGCGTAGAAATTGGTGTCGTCGCCATCCATGCTGGCGCCCGGGAAAAACCGCATCACCGGATAGTCGAGATCGGCACAGGCGGTAACGGTTTCGACGATCAGGTGATCGCTGCACATCGCCGCCGCCCTCTCCAGCCCGCCGAGCGGGTCCTTGAGGTGGTAGAGCACGCCGAGGAACAGCACGACATCGAACCTTCCCTGGATTGCCGGAGCGAGCGCGAAGACGTCGATATCGAGGCTCTCACAGCGCGAGCCGAAGGCCCGATGCGCATAATCATAGCCGTCCTTGGTGCCCCAACCCGGCCCCGACCAGGAGAAATGGTCGGTCGAGAGCACGCGGGACGCACCGCGCTTCTCAGCCTCAAAGGAAAAGAAGCCATCCCAGGCGCCGATATCGAGCACCGATTTGCCGGTGACGGGATATTTGAAGACCAGTTCGGCCTCGGCCAGCAGGACCTCGCGCGGCCGGTTTCCGTCGGCGATCTGGCCGTCCGGAAATTCATGTGAATGAAACCAGCGCAGCCCGCCCGGATCGAAGGGCGAGCGACCGTAATCGCGCTCATATTCCGCGACAAAGGCAGAACCCTCGCCGTCCATGCGGTGCTGCTTGAACTCCTCGCTATTGAGGAATTTCTTGAATATGTCGCGGCGCATCGCCTTTGCCTGGACGGATTCCAGATGATGGGCATAGCCGCCCGGGTCGGGCTCGCGCCCGAGCACATCGCGATAGAAATAGTCAATGTCTTCCCGCGTGACGGGCCGATCGGCGGGCGGGTGGGTCATGGTGGCAAGCCGGCGACGGGTCCTGATCACCAGATTGCGGAGCATGCTTCATCAGCCTGGCCCGGGCGCGTCAGCGGCGGCAGCGATGTCGAAGCGAGATAGGGATCAAAGTCCCGCGGCTCGAGATCGGCTAGTTGGCGCAAGCGCCGGTCCAGCGACGCGCAGATTTTGCGGCCGCTGGTGGCATTATAGAGCTGCATGTCATTGGCCAGCGCAGTAACGAAATCATCGAGACGCGCCGTGGCCGAGGCCCCGTATTGCCGACGGAAATAACCGCGCAGCGCAGCGCCGTGACCGGCCAGCACCGGCTCGAAGCGGTTGACAAAGCTGGCATAGCGGTCATTCCAGCCGCAGATCAGCGCGCCGACGGTGATTTCGGTCTGCAGGATACGCGCCTCGATCGCGCGCTTTTCCGCCTCCGTCGGGCACGGTCTGTCCGCCGCAGCCGGAGCGGCCATCAGGCAAAGAGCCAGCAAATATGGCGCAAGGGACGCACGCATGGCTTCCCTATGCCGTTTTTTCGCCGGCTTGCAAACCCGTTACGGAGTGCGCCATACGCTGGGGGGCGAACAACAGGCGAGTGAGGACGCACGCATGGCCTATTGGCTGGTCAAATCGGAGCCGAAAAAATGGTCCTGGGACGATCATGTCCGCGACGGCGTGGCGGAATGGGACGGCGTGCGCAATTATCAGGCGGCCAACAACATGAAGGCGATGACAATCGGCGACCGCGCCTTCTTCTATCATTCGGTCGATGAGAAACGGATTGTCGGCATTCTCGAAGTCGCCAGGGAATACTATCCGGACCCGAGCGATCCCAAGGGCCGCTTCGGCATGGTCGACTTCAAAGCCCTGATGCCGGTGCCCGAGCCCGTCACCCTCGCCCAGATCAAGCAAGACCCGGCCCTGGCCGACCTTCCCTTGATCAAGCAGTCGCGGCTATCGGTGATGCCGATCGACGATGACGCCTGGGCGCATATCTGCCGGCTCGGCGGTGTCGACGCCGGATAAGTCGCCGGCCGGCGCGATATGCCGGTTGAATGCGGTTGAAGACGGCGAGGGGCGCGGATTTACCCTCGGCGGTGTCGAGATTTTCATCGTCCGCCGAGGGCAGCAGGTCTTCGCCTATGAGAATCGCTGCCCGCATGAAGGCAAGCGACTCGACCGGCTGCGAAATCGCTTCATGACCTTTGATGGCGCATACATCAAATGCGCGCATCACGGCGCGGTTTTCCGAATTGACGATGGGCAGGGGCGCGGCACGCCTTGCGTCGGCCAAAGGTTAACACCTTGTCATATAAAGGTTATTGGCGATTGGATTGTGTCCGCTGATCGATCCTGCAACCAGATTATGGATTAAGGACCGCCTCGGCGGATTAAGCAGCGCCGCGCAACGCGCCCCATTAACCTTACCGCATCGTTAATGAACAGCGCGGCGCAAATGCCGCGCAGGAGTAGCACAGCATGCGCAACTTGTTTTCCACGGTCGGCATCACCGCCGTCCTCACCCTAAGCCTGGCGGCAGGCCACGCCTCTGCCTCCGTTCTCGACATTCTGGATGCGCCGCAGGAGACCTCGGGTCCGTTCTGGCACAACGTATTCCACACCGCCAATCACAACAACGCGATGAGCGGCCAGATCAAAGCATGGTTCGGCCTCGATTCCGCATCCAGCTCGAACACCTATGACACGAGCACCGGTGCCCTGAATGCGGATTTCCTGATCTACAAGAACAAGAATTCGAGCGTGGTCGTCGGAACCGCGTCGGCCAGCGGCGTCATTGACAGCGCCCTTCTCAACGGCAGCGCCGGGACCGTCGCCGGCTCACTGACCTGGACCTTCGACCTGACCGACAACAGCCACAAATTCTATCAATACCTTGATGATTTCGGCGATCCGAACACGATGGTCATCACCCAGACCTTCCTCGCCAATGACTTCATCACATCCTCGCAGGGCCGCACCGCGAACAGCTATGAAAGCTCTCCCACCGAGACCTATATCACGCTGTGGGGTGCCGACGGTTTTGCGAACGGCTCCTATGAGACTCCCACGCTCGGCGTCGATCTTGTTCTGGCGCTGGAACCGGTGGTTGACGGCGGCGGCAATGATGATACGCCCTCTGTGCCCGAACCCGCCGGGCTGGCCGCTTTAGGCCTGCTGGCTGCGCTGGGTATAAGGCGGCGCCTCGTCTGACACTCACGGGAAAAAAGCCGGCGGCACTGCTTGCCGGCTTTTTTCCTGCCTGATTACGTAACGATGTTGACACGTAATCGAACCGTTACCGCTGCCGATGCCGGCGGCGTAGAGCATTTTCGTATCATTCCGGCCCGCCTCCCCCGAGAGGATGATTGCAGGCGAGGCAGGGCGGGGGTGCTGGGGTGGACCGGACCGAAAGCAAACCGAAATGCCCTAGATCGTCACCGTCTACTCCGACGCCGATTTCTGATCGGTATCTCCGCTTTCTTCGGCCTCACCCGGCTCTGGCGTCGGCACGATGCGCCAGGCGGCGGTGCCCTTGGGATCGTTCCAGAAGGTCAGCTGGTCATAGCGGGCGAACAAATCGGGCGGCAACACGGTTTCGCGCGGTATGAATTTGACCGGGCCGCTGACCTTGTGCAGCCCGGGCGCGCCCAGCTGGCGGTCGAATTCCGGCTCGTCATATTCGACATTGCCGAAATCATGCTCATACCAGGGCTCGTCGAGAAACTGATAGATCAGCTTCAGGCAGGCCTCGGGCTTTTGCGTCAGGATGTTGTAATCGATCAGCAGCAATTGGTCCGAATGTTCGCTGTAATAGGCTTCTTTCAGCGCCGAATAGGCAAAGCCGACAACCCGGTCGCGATGGCCCAGCGCCTCGGTACGGCTGTACACGGTGGCTCGTTCTTCGGCGTTGCCGAACAGCTTGCTGGGCTCAAGGCTGTTCTTCCGCACCAGCCGCTCGAAACTGTCCATGATCCAGGCGACATTGCGCACGCAGCATAAAACCTTGGCCTGCGGATACAGCGTGTGGATCAGCGGCAGCCGCGAGCACCACAGGCGGTTTGTATCGAAGATCACCTCGGCGTCCTTCTCGGTCGCGTAATAGGCGTCGATAACCGCTTTCAGGATCACCCGGCGTTTTTCCTCATCAAGAAACACCGATGTCTCGACCTGGGGGCTCATCATGTTCAGCAGGCTCGTCACCAGACCGCCGACCGGCCCGGTCATCGAGGCATGAAAACGCGGGTTCTGCCGCATCAGCCCGGCCAGAAGGGTCGAGCCGGCACGCGGCAAACCTGAAATGAAATGAATCTTCTGCTGCATCGCCGCACACGCCTTGCCAGAGCCCGCAAACTGGCAACGCCGCGCCGGGCGGTCAAGGCATTGCTGTTCCGATCGGTCTGTGCTTGGTCGAATGGCAGCGATGCCGAACAGTAAGCTAGCCGATGCCGAGGCACTGGCCTATAGATGACGGCACAAGTCTGTTAGCACCCGCACATCGATCTTTTTGAGGAGGACAAAATGTTTCGATCGTTGACGGCTGCCGTCATGCTGCTTGCCGCGCCCCTTGCGGCGCAGGAAATGACGACCGGTAATGTGATTTTTTTCCACCCTGACGGCACCGGTGTGAACCATTGGACCGCCGCCCGCATGCATCAGGTGGGCCCCGACGGCATGCTGAATTGGGACCGGCTGCCCGGGATGGGCGTTTATACCGGCCATATGACCGATAATCTGACCGGCACCTCGCATGGCGGCGCCACGGTGCATGCCTATGGCGTCAAGGTCCAGCTCGACAGCTTCGGCCTTGACGGCACGGCGGAAATCACCTCGGCCTCCGGCAAGCAGATGACGATTGCCGAGGAAGCGATGGCCGCGGGCAAGGCGCTGGGACTGATCCAGTCCGGCCATATCGCCGAGCCGGGCACGGCGGTCTTCGTCGCCTCAAGCCCGTCGCGCGGCGACCGCGAGGAAATCGCCCGTCAGGTCATCGAGTCCGGCGCCCAGGTCATCATGGCCGGCGGTGAGCGCTTTCTGTTGCCTGACGGCACCGATGGTCGGCACGGCCCGGGCGAGCGCACCGACGGCGCCAATCTCATCGAGCGCGCCGCCGAGCTCGGCTACACCATCGTCTATAATCGCGAAGAGCTGATGGCCATCGACCCGGCGGAAGTTGACAAGCTGCTGGGGGTTTTCGCGCATAACCACACCTTCAACGACATGCCGGCCGAGCGAAACGCGATCGACGGGCTGCCGACTTATTGGGATTACGCCCCGACGATTGCCGAGATGACCGATATCGCGCTGCAAATCCTGGCGCGCGATCCCGATGGCTTCATGGCCGTGATCGAGGAGGAAGCGACCGACAATATGGCCAATGCGATGAATGCCGGCGGCACGCTGGAAGCGCTGGAACGCGCCGATGCGGCGATCGGGGTGATCCGGGATTTTCTCGCCGAGCGTGACGATACCATGCTGCTGATGACCGCCGATTCCGATGCCGGCGGCATGCAGGTGATCAGCCTCGGCAGCATCAGCCGCGACGGCTTTACCACCGGCACCACCTTTGGCGGCGCGCCCTTGTTCGGACGGCAGGGCATGTTCGGTGATCTGTTCATGGCAGCGCCCGACAAGGCAGGCATCAGCCACCCCTTCGGCATCACCTTTATCGGCTTTCACGACGTCGCCGGCGGTATCCTGGTCCGCGCCGACGGCCTCAACAGCGACCAGATCCCGCCACTGGTCGACAGCACCGAGGTCTACAGTCTGATGTACCGAACGCTGTTTGGCCGCCAGCCGATTGCCGAGGATGAGTGAGGCTTGCTGCGAAGGCGCAGCAACAGGAGTTTCTTAAACAACCTGCGATAGTCTGCGCCCAGTCTTAGCAAAAGGTGCAGCAGGCCGATGTCGGGTGCCGTCTGCGCGGCGCCGCCGCGCACCTCTCTCAGCGAGAAGAGCCGCTATCAGGCCTATGCCTTTTGCTGGGCCGATATTCTCTGCGAAACCGAGCTTGATCTGACCATAAGGCATGCCGCCGGCGCCTGTGAGGTGTTGCTGGGCCCGCCGGCAGCGCAGCTGATCGGCAGCAGGCTGGATCAGCTCGCTGTGCCGGCCGATGCGCCGGTTCTTGTCCAGTTTCTGGCGCAAATTCGGGCAAGCGGCCGGGCCATGCGGCGAGCGGTGCGGGTGAAAGGGCCGCATGGCCTGATCAGCATGGCGCTGACCGGCTATGCCATCGACCCGGATCACGGGCCGATCTTTGTCGCCCTGCGGCATCTGCCCCCCGATGAACGCCTGCCGGCTGATGACGCCAAACGGGATCAGGCGACAAGCCTGCCCGATATGGAAGCCTTTGCCCAGAACGCGGCCGGGCGGATCAGCGAGATGGCGGCGCAGGGCGTTGGCACACAGGTCAGCTTTATCGAGCTGGATGGCTATGAAAAGATCGCCGAGCGGCTGGAGCCACCGGCACTTAACGCCCTTGAACGCCGGCTTGGCGACTGTCTCCGCACGGAATCCATCGGCGGCGACAGCGCCTGCCGGGTTGGTGAGGGGCGCTTCAGCCTGGTCAATGTCGCCGGCACCGATCTCGACTCGCTCAGCGCCGAATTGCGGCAACTGACCAGCGCCGTTGATCCCGAAGGCATCGGCCTGACTGTCAACAGCGCGCAGATGGATACCAGCGATGCGGACCAGCTGAATGAAGAAGACATCGCGCGCGGTCTGTTGTTTACGCTGAATGAATTCCGCAGCGACGGCGCGGCCAAGCTGACCCTGTCGAGCCTGACCGGCAATCTGTCGGAAATGGTCGCCGCCGCCGCCGGCAAAGTGTCGGAATTCAAATCCCTGGTGAAGGACCGGTCCTTCGAAATGGCGCTGCAGCCGATCATCGATCTGCGCAAGGGCGACATCCACCATTTCGAGGCGTTGTGCCGGCTGCATGGTCCGAATGGCGGCGTGTCGCCCTTTCGCATGATCACCTTTGCCGAAGACACCGGCATGATCCATGAATTCGACCTTGCGATGGTGGAAAAGGTCATCGACCGGCTACGCAAAACGCCGGTCAATGCCGAGCAGTATCGCGTCGCGGTCAATCTCTCCGGGCATTCGATCGGCCGGCCGGATTTTCTCGACCAACTCAACGCGCTGATCCGGCAGGAAGAATGGATCGCCGACCGGCTGATGTTCGAAATCACGGAATCGGCCCGGATGAGCGATCTAGATGCCGCCAATGAATTCATTCAGTCGCTGCGCGCGCGCGGCCATAAGGTTTGCCTCGACGATTTCGGCGCCGGCGCGGCGAGCTTTCAATATCTCAGCCGGCTCGAGGTTGATGTCGTCAAGCTGGACGGCTCGGCCATTCGCAATGCGCGTGTTGCGAAAAAGGGCCGCGCCTTTCTCTCGGCACTGACGGCGCTGTGCCGCAAGCTCGGCGTCCAAACGATTGCCGAGATGCTCGATGACGACAAGGCGCTGCATTTTGCACGCGATTGCGGCGTCGATTTCGTCCAAGGCTATCTGTTCGGCAAGCCGGCGAAAAGTACCACGGATTTCCAGCCTTTACCCAATGCGGCAATGCTTGATGCGCGCCGGAAATAACAAGCCTCAGCCCCGCAAGCCGCGACCGCGCACTGTCTGGTGACGGCGCTCAAAAAGGCTGCATTTCTTGTTGAACACGCTGTTCCGCTCTCCGCCATTCGAATGGCGGCCGTTAACGGCTGATCGAGGGTGAACCGGATCAAAAACGCTAGGCTGCTCGGACCTGATCGAGGAAGCTTTGCATCGCCGATTTCAGTTCGGCGGCACCTGCCGTCAGGGACTCAGATGCGGCGCCAAGCTGTTTCGTCGCCGACGCTGATTCCGTAACACGCTGCTGCGCTTCAACCACACTTCGTGATACCTCGCTGGTAAAGCCTGCTGCCTCTTGAATATTGCGGCTGACTTCGCCGGTCGATGCGTCCTGCTCTTCAACCGCAGCAGCGACAGTCGTCGTCTTGCCGTCCACCGCGCGGATTTGGTCAAAGATATCATTGACACTCGATATCGTCAGGTCGGCACTTGTTTTCACCTCATCGACCTTCTGACTAATCTCTCCGGTCATCTGGTTGGTTTGGTTGGCAAGCGCCTTGACCTCGCCGGCAACCACCGCAAAGCCGCGGCCGGCTTCTCCAGCCCGGGCAGCTTCGATCGTCGCATTCAAGGCGAGCAGGTTGGTCTGTTCTGCGACATCCTTGATGGATTGTATCACACCGTCGATCTCGGACACCGCTTGTTGCAGGCTGGACAAACGATCGCCTGATAGTTCGGCCAATTCGGCGCAGCTCTTCGTCGCTTCCGCGGTTGAGGCGACACTTTGCGTGATTTCGCGGATCGATGCCGACATCTCTTCTGCTGCTGCGGCGACGGTCTGCACATTGCCGGACGCCTCTGATGACGCGCTGCTGGCCGCCTCACATTGGGTCAGCGTCGTGCTGAGGCCGTTGTCGATCACGTCAGCCATTTGCTGCATTTCCTTGGCCGCCTGTTCAACATCCAGCGCAATTCGCCCCACACTGGCTTCGAACTGATCGGCGAGTTGGGACATTTCCGAGCGACGCGCCTCGGCATTGCGTTGATCGGCAGCTTTCCGGTCAGCTTCGAGCTTTTCGACCTCGATCGCATTTTGACGAAACACCTCCAAGGCACTTGCCATCGCGCCGATTTCGTCGCCACGCTCGGCGCCTTGAACCGTCAGCTCCCTCTCACCCTTGGAAAGCCGTTCCATCTGGTCCCGGATCGAGCCAAGGCTTCGCGACACAAGATTACCGATCGCGAATAAGAGGGCACCGACAAGCGCGGCGATGACGACGCCCGCAATAACCGATGTGCGCTGAATCTCGGCCTCAAGCGCAGCAACTTCCTCGGAGATGGCAGCCTGGGTTGTCTGCAGTAATTCGAATTCTGCACCGTAGCCATCCAATACCCGCGGGCCAATTGTATCAAGCCCGTCCCTGTAGAGAGCGGTTATTGTTTGGGAATACGCTTGAATCGATGAAAAAACCGACCCGTATTCCTTGATCCCGTTGACGACCAGGTTTGCCAATTCGATCTGGCGCGGATCCGACAAGGATTTCAGCAAGCCCGTTGTCTGCGCCATCGCTTTATCCAGTTCCTGTTCGGCGCGTTCAGCATATTCGGCATTGAAATTCCTGGTGAACTTTTTCGCATAAAGACGTGCCAACAAGAAATGTTGTTGAACCTTGGCTGCATACAGCGCCGTCTCTGTATCGTTGTCCGCGTATGCTGCATCCATGATTTCTGACAAATGCGACCGGAAAACCGGGCCAATTCTGTCAAGTTGATCCTGGCTGGCGTCAATATCTTCCTGAACAATAGTAGCCTGGGCGAATATGTCGCTATACTCAACAACGTCATTCTCAAGCTCGATGAGCCGATCGATTTGACCGGCATCGGAGATGATACCATCCACCTCTGAGCGAGCCTGCAGGATTTCGTCGATATTGCTGGAGACCTCAGTAATGAAATCTTCGGTCGGGTCGAGCCGGAATTTAAGGACCGCAATGCGCGCCTCAGCCAGATCCTCACTCAGATTGGCCAAAAAGACAGCCTTGGATGCCTCATCCTTGAACACCTGGAATTCGGCATCGATGCGGACGATCCCGGCGATGAAATAGGTGATGAGCCCGACGACCAGGACAATGGATAATGCGGATGCGATTTGCAGCTTCCGGGCGATTGTGACATTTTTCAGAAGCTGTCGCATCGTTATTTGACCTCGCGGCGATGGAGCAAGTTAGGACACTAATATATACGCTCGAAAACGGTTGAGCTCCGGTTAATTCAGCCCTTACCGATGGCTGCACCGTGGCCGGCCTGTGATATGCTGTTCGCCGCGGCTCGGTGACCGCCGGCCATAGGACGCAGACCCCCGTTTTCGCTACGGCAAGTGTCAGAGCACTGCTGTCAGCCGGATGCGAACTGCGGTTCGATTTGCCGAGATCGGCGTATTTCGGGCGGCGAGGCCTTGGCAGCATTCAGCCGGATGCCTGTGAGAGCGTTCTCAAGGCAGCGGGAGAGATTGCAGGGATAGCCGCTTCAGCCACCGGCGCCATGCCGATCTGTGGGTGATGGACGTCGTCGAGCCGGGTCGCTCATTGCCCGGCGCAGCTCACGCCCCGGCCTGCAGCAGTTTCCGGTTAATCCGATCCAGCCCTGCCCCCCGCCCCGCTCCCCTGCACCTATCCTGTCCGGGAAGGCGGGGCGGTTATGGGGAACGTTTAGTGGCCTGAGCGCGTTGCCTTGTCATCCTTCCGGTTTGTCCGCAGACGCCGCTTGGCTTTCTCAAGGGCTTGGCTTTCTCAAGGAATGACACCCTCGCTGCTTTGATGACGTTAGCTTCGCCGATCGGCGCAAAGGGCAGGTTATGGCTGATCCTTCCCGCAATTTTTCTTTCCGCCTGCTCCCTCGCGCCCGACAGGATCGTGCCCGAGCGGATCGAGGGCGCTCCGGACAGCTTTTCCCATTCCGAAATCAGCGGTGAGTATCGGCCGACATCCTGGTGGCATGCATTTGAAGACCCGGCGCTCAACACCCTGATCAGCAACGCTGTCGACGAAAATTTCAGCCTCAGGGAAGCCATTGCCCGTGTCGAACGTGCGCGTGCTGCGGTCGACGAGGCCGACGCGGACCGCGTGCCGGAAGTCGATATTGCTGCAGACGCGCAATATCAGAACCAGCCCGCGGGGCAATTCGGAGCCGGATTTGCCGGCGATCAGTCCGGAAGCCGCGGCGGCTCGCAATCCGGCCCCGCGATGGAATCGGGCCGGATTGAGACAACGCGTCAAAGCCTCGCCCTGAACGCCTCCTATGAGCTGGACTTCTGGCAGCGTGTGGCCAATGAGTCCGATGCGGCCGCAGCCGATTTCGAGGCTGCACGAGCTGATCTGCAGACGGCCCTTCTGACGGTCATTGCAGAAACCATACGTGCTTATTTCGATGTCGTTGCCGTCGATCAGCGGCTTGATCTGGCCAAGCGCCTGAGCGACCTGCTCAATGAGCGCTACGATCTCAGCGAACAGCGCTATCTTCGCGGGCTGATCGACAGCTTCGAATTATATGCGATTGTCGGGCAGCTTCGGCAGGCCGAGGCCTCGATACCGCAATTGGAACAGCAGCTTTATGCGGCCACTGCCCGGCTTGCGGTATTGACGGGTGCCTATCCGTCCGAGCTTGAGGATATGCTGCGCACCGCGGCGCCCCTGACGCCGGAACTCCCGCTTGAGCCGATAGCCCCCGGCTCGCCGGCGGCCATGCTGATGCAGCGTCCCGATCTTCGCGCCGCCTGGCAGCAATTGGAAGCGCAGCGCTTTCGCGTGGGTGTTCGGCGGGCGGCGCTGTTTCCTTCGGTCAGCTTGTCCGCCGCAATCGGGCTACAGAATGGGACAGGCGTTCCCGGCGGGCTTGAAAGCTGGTTCGCGAATTTGGCCGCCTCGATCCTGCAGCCGGTCTTTCGCGGCGGTGAGATCAGAAGCCGGATCGACGCTGCGGAGGCCGGTCTGGCCCGGCAAGCGGCCGCCTTCTCGCAAACCGCTCTTGAGGCTTTTGAAGATGTCGAGACGGCGCTTCAGAACCATGGCTCTGCCCTGAGCCGCTATCGGCTGCTGCGCGATGATCTGGAGGCAGCACAAGCCTCCGCCGATGTTCAGCTTCGCCGTTATCTCCGCGGCGTCGGCGACTATCTCGCCTGGCTCGATGCACGGCGAAACTTTCTAGAAGCCAAGAGCGAACTTGTTGTTGCAGAGCGCGGCGTGGCCGAGGCGCGCATCGCGGTGCATCGCGCGCTGGGCGGGACGTGGGTCGAAGCCGATCTGACGCAGCGCGGTCAAGCGCTCATCGCGGCATCGCTCGGAGAACCGGTCATGGCAGGAAAGCCCGATGGCTGAGAGGAACCGGACAGGTGAGGACGGCGCGGCAGAGTACACCGAGGACGCCGCCATTGTTACAGCGCCGCAGGATCATGGCGACGACAAAAGCGAGAGCGCCGTGCCCCGGCATGACGATGAGGGCGGGACGCCGGATCGCGATGACTCTAGCTCGCGAAAAGGCCGGCTTCTGGTCGCCGCAATGATCCTGCTGGTCGGATTGGGCGCCTCCGCTTCGCTCTATTACTTGCGCCCGGAACCCAGCCCTGAGCCCTCTCTTCGGACAGCGCCCCTGGTTGAGTCGGCCCGTGCCGTGCTGACCGATCAGCCGCTGATTATCGAAGGCAATGGTGTTGTCGAGCCTGTCGCGGAAATCGGACTATCGGCACAGGTCAGCGGGCGTGTGGAATATGTCCATCCAAACCTGCTGAGCGGGGGCGAATTCAAGCGCGGAGAAACACTTCTCCGACTTGAACCGGCCGATTACGAAAACCGTGTCGCACAGGCACGGGCGCTGGTTCAGCAAGAACAGGTCGAGGTAAGGCGGGCCGAGGAAGAAGCCCGCATCGCACGGCAAGAGCTTTCACTGCTCAGCGATCGCCTGACCGGCACTTCCTCCACATTGCCGGAGTTGCAAACCGATTTTGACGCAAGCGGGCGAAAGGAAATTCGCCTCGACCCGCCATCTTCGGCGACTTCGGCAATCGGGCCGGAGGAGGTCAGCCCTCTGACAGTTCAGCAGCCGCAGCTCGAGGCTGCGCGTGCCGACCTTCAAAGTGCGCGTGCACAGCTGGACGACGCCCTTCTTGCGCTCGAACGGACCCGCATCGAAGCGCCCTTCGCCGGTCATGTCCGAACCGAACAAATCGATGTCGGCCAGCTGGTTCAGCCCGGTGCGGAACTGGCACGCATCTACGCAAGCGAAGCCGTCGAGATACCGGTGCCGTTGAGCAGCACGCAGGCGGCACTGATCCCTGAGCTATGGCAGTTATCGGCCGGCGGCGGCGGTGCCATACCGGCCGAGGTTCGTGTCGCATATGGCGGAACGGAATACAGCTGGTCAGGACGCATCGATCGCGCCAAGGCTTTCATCAATCCCGAGAGCCGGACCGTCGATGTTGTGGTTCGCGTCGACGATCCCTTCACCACGGATCGCGGCGCTCAAGCCTCCAGCACCGAGAACAGCGCAACCAGGCAAAGCTCACGGCCTCCATTGCTTGTCGGCACCTATGCGACTGTCTTGCTGCGCGGCAGACAGCCGGAGCCCTATTTGCTGGTTCCGGTGGAGGCCCTGCGCGATGGATCCCGTCTCTGGGTCCTGTCGCAGGAAACAGACGCCAACCCCGGATCTCGGAGCGAAGGCGCGCAAGGATCGAACACCGTTCTGAATGTGGTGGATGTCGATATCCTCCAGCGCCGGGACGATATGGCCGCGATCCGCGCCCGATCGATCAAGGACGGGGACCGTGTGGTCGTCTCCGCCCTTGATGTCGTCAGTGACGGCATGCGGGTGCGCACCGAACGTGAAACCGGCGGTGAAACGCGATCGGGCGATAACGGCAGCCAATGAAGTCCGTCATCGCCTACATGGCCGACAATGGCGTGGCCGCGAACCTTCTTATGGCGCTGCTGCTGGTTTCGGGTGCAATCAGCATGCTGAGCCTGACGCAGCAGGTTTTTCCGGAAATCCGCTTAGGACAAATCGAAGTCTTTGTCGAATATCGCGGCGCCTCGCCGGAGGAAGTCGAGCAGTCGATCATCGAGCCGATAGAAGAACAGATCGAGGCGGTTGAAGGCATACGGCAAATCACGGCCACGGCGTCGGAGGGTATCGGCATTGTTACCGCGGAGCTGCAACAGGGCGCCGACCCGAATCAGAAACTGGACGAGATCCAGAGCCGCATTGACCGCATCACCAATTTTCCTGCGCGCGCGGAGGAGCCGGAAGTCCGGGAGTTGACTAATCGGCGGCGGGCGATCGAGATCGCGCTTTATGGGGATGTCCCGGAAGCGACCCTCAAGGAGCTCGCCAACCGGGTCGAAAGTGAGCTGTCCATGAAGGAGGATATCTCCTTCGTGCAGACATCAGGCGTTCGCACCTATGAAATCTCCATTGAAGTGCCCCGGGACACTTTGCGCGCTTACGATCTGAGCCTGCCGGAGATCGCACGCATTATCGGCCGCAACAGCATCGACTTGCCTGGCGGCGATATCGACACCGGGGAGAGTCAGATCCTGCTGCGCGTCGAGGGCGAAAAACTGACCGGCGATCAATATCGCGACATTGTCGTGATTGCGAGCGAGGATGGCGCCCAGGTCACGCTCGGCCAGATTGCCCAGATCAGGGACGGATTTCGCGACACCGGGCTGATCACCCGATATAACGGCCAACCGGCGGCTCTGGTACGGGTATTCCGAACCGGCGATGAGCAGGTTCTCTCCATCGACGCAACGGTTCAGGACTATCTCGAGAGGCTGGAAGGTGACCTGCCGACCGGCATACGGGCCGATATCTGGCAGAACGAAGCCGATCAATTGCGCAAACGGCTTGATCTGCTGTTGACCAACGCGGCATTGGGCGCCCTGTTGGTCATCGCGGTTCTGGCGCTGTTTTTGCAATTGAGAGTCGCCTTCTGGGTGTCGATCGGCATCGTGATCTCTTTCGTCGGCGCCTTCACGCTGATGAATCTGTTCGGTGTGACGATCAACCAGATGAGCCTTTTCGGCTTTATCCTGGCGATCGGAATTGTGGTCGATGATGCGATCGTGGTCGGGGAAAACATCGCCGCAGAAAGCGAGGGCGGCCGAAAGGGCATCGACGCAGCGGTGGAAGGCGCCAGCAGGGTTGCCCTTCCCGTCACCTTCGCAATTGCCACCACCGTTATCGCCTTTATCCCGCTGCTCTTTCTGCCGGGCAGCACCGGCAAATTCCTGGTTCCAATTCCGGCGGTGGTGATTTTCGTCCTGCTGCTCTCGCTGGCGGAAAGCCTGCTGGTCCTGCCGCATCACCTTTCGGACCTGAAAACCGAAAACAAGCTGCCGAAAAACCGTCTTCTCCGCGCCCTCAAACGCGGCAAGACACGCTTCGAGAACGGCCTTCAGACCTTCATCAATGGGCCGCTCGACCGTGCTGTCAGATTCTGCGTGAACCGGACGCTGGTCGTCCTGACAACGGCCTTCATCGTCATGGTGCTCACCATCACTCTCTTCGCCGCCGGTTATATAAAATTCGTTTTCTTTCCCGCTATCGAGGGACAGTATGTGACAGCTCAATTCGGCATGCCGGTAGGGACGACAAAGAATGTGACGCTGGACTTTGCCGAGCGGCTCGATGCCGCTGGGCGACGCACTGCCGATCGGCTGGTCGAACAGGCCGCAGGCAATGGCGACGGCACAAAGCAGAACGCGGCCGAGACAGGCGAAGATTCGGGCCCGGTTTCGGGACCGTTTTCGGGGCCGTTTTCGGGACCCGGGGCGGCCATTTTGGAGGCAGTCTATACCACTGTTGGACGGCTGCCGCAGGACGGCGGCCCTGAAGGCGGCGGCACGCAGATCACATCGGCGACCAATGGTGCCGTTCGATTCAAGCTAACCGATCCGTCCTCTCGCGAGATCGGTGCTGCGGCCTTCGAAGACGCCTGGCGTCAGCAGGTCGGCCCGGCGCCGGAAACCGACTATGTGAGCTTTTCAGCCAGCCTCGTCGATGTCGGCAACCCGGTTTCGGTCGAGCTCTCACACCCCAACAGCGCTGTTCTGCGAACCGCGGTGGAAGATTTGAAGGAGGCGTTGCGCCAGATAGAGGGTGTCTTCGACATCTATGATACCGAAGATCAGGGGCAGCGGGAGCTTGAGCTTGACCTGCTTGACAGAGCGCGCGTCTTCGGCCTGACGCTGCAAGACCTCGCAGATCAGATCCGGGCGGCCTATTTCGGCGCCGAAGCCTTGCGGATTCAACGAGACGAGGAGGAGGTGCGGGTATATGTTCGGCTGCCCGAGATCGAGCGTGACAGTCTCGCCGATTTCGAGGATTACCGGATCCGTACCCCGGACGGCGCCGCGATCCCGCTGTCGGAGGTCGCAACCATACGCTATGGGACGGGGCCGTCTTCCATCGACCGCCGTAACGGCCGCCGCATCATCACCGTTAACGGCGACGTTCGCGAAGGGGTCACCACCGGACAGGATGTCAACAATCGCCTGACCGCTGAAATCCTGCCGGATCTGCAGCAACGTTTTCCCGAGCTGACCTACGATTTCGGCGGCGAACAGAGGGAACAGCAGCAAACGCTGCCGAGCTTGATGCGCAATTTCGGCCTCGCCCTGTTCGCCATTTATGCGCTTCTCGCCGTGTCTTTCCGAAGCTATTTCCAGCCTTTTGTCATCCTTGCCATCGTGCCCTTTGGATTGATCGGTGCGACCATCGGGCATCTTCTGCTGGGGCTGAACGTGACCTTCCTGAGTGTCTTCGGGCTTGTCGGGCTGTCGGGCGTGGTGATCAATGATGCGCTGATCATGCTGGATTTCATCAATGCACGGCGATTGAAGGGTGATTCCATGCGCGATGCCATCATTGCCGGGGCCAAGGCGCGCTTTCGACCAATCCTGCTGACCAGCGTTACCACCTTTCTCGGCATTGCCCCGATCATGTTCAGCCAGGCCGTTCAGGCGCAGTTTCTGGTGCCGCTGGCAACCAGCATTGCCTTTGGCATCTTCTTTGCCACGCTGATCCAGATGCTGCTGCTTCCGGCTTTGGTCCAGACCCATTATGATATGGCGCAATGGTGGGGGCGCCTTGTCCGGCGACGCCGCGTTCAGGTTGTGCACAATGCGCCGGGTGGCGGCGCGAGCTAGAGCATTTTCCGGTCGTTCCGGTCCACCCCTGCACCCCCGCCCCGCCTCCCCTGCAAGTATCCTGTCTCGGGAGACGGGGCGGGGGTGCAGGGGTGGACCGGATCAAAAACAAAGGAAAACGCCCTAGGAGCCATTCGGCCCTTTCGGTTTCATCCCCGCGCTCGGTCCCTTCGGCGCCTCCAGCGGCGCCGTCGCGGCCTTCAGCCAGTCAAGATCGGCGCCGTCGAGATGCGGGCCGATTTCGGCCAGAACGCGGGCGTGGTAGTCGTCCAGCCATTTTCTTTCCACCGCCGACAAGGCCGGAACATCGATCAGGCGGCGGTCAATGGGGGCAAGCGTCAGGGTTTCAAACTGCATCATCGGTCGGCTGTCGCCGAAATCGCCGTCAATCGGCGCTGCTTCAGTGACCATCACAAGGTTCTCGATGCGGATGCCATAGCCGCCCGCTTCATAATAGCCGGGCTCATTGGACAGCACCATGCCGGGCTTCAGAGCGACGCGGTTGCCGGCCTTGCCGATGCGTTGCGGGCCTTCATGCACCGACAGATAGCTGCCGACGCCATGGCCGGTGCCGTGATCGAAATCGAGGCCCATTTCCCACAAGGGCAGGCGTGCCAGCACATCGAGCTGGGAGCCCGTGGTGCCGTCGGGGAACACCGCCCGGTCGAGCCCGATATGGCCCTTGAGCACGCCGGTAAAGGCGGATTTCATCGCCTCGGTCGGCATACCGCCGCCGATCAGCACGGTGCGAGTCACATCGGTCGTGCCGTCAAGATACTGGCCGCCGCTATCGAGCAGAAAGATATCGCCCGGCTGCAGCACCCGATCGGTTTCCGGGGTCACCCGGTAATGCACAATGGCGCCGTTCGGCCCGCTGCCGGAAATCGTGTCGAAGCTGGGTTCGCGGAACAGGTCTTGTTGCCGGCGAAAGGCCAGCAGCTTGTCGACCGCCGCCAGCTCGGTAACGGTTTCTTCCTGCGCCGCGCGGTCGAGCCAGGCGAGAAAACGGCATAGCGCGACGCCGTCCCGGCGATGTGCGGCCCGGCTGCCATTGCGTTCAGCCTCGGTCTTGATCGCCTTGGGCAGGGCAATGGGATCGGCATCGCGAAGCACCCGCGCGCGGCTGCCCTTGAGCCGGTCATAGACCCAGGCCGAGCCCATATCCTGATCCATCATCACGACACGGTCATCGAAGGCTTCGAGAAAGGCACCGAAATCCGACGGCGGGTGCAGGCGGAGTTTGTCACCCATCTCGGTCTTGAGCGCATCGGGCACGCGCGCCGCATCGGCGAACAGATCGACGCTTTGATCCTGGTGCAGCACGGCGAAGGCCAGAGGCAGCGGCGTGAACGGCACGTCATGGCCGCGGATGTTGAGCAGCCAGGCAAGGCTGTCGGGCTGGGTGATGACGAAGGCATCGGCGGGCTTGTCGGCCAGCGCCTTGCCGATTTCGGCCAGCTTGTCGGCGCTGTCGCGGCCGGTATAGGCGATGTCGTGAACGGTGAAGGGCGCGCCGGGTTCCGCCGGCCGGTCGGTCCAGACCTTGTCGACCGGGTTGTCGGAAACCGGTGTCAGCGTGATGCCGCCTGTCTCGAGCTTGCGCCGTGCCTGATCGGTCCAGCGCAGCGTGTGCAGGCGTGAATCAAAGCCCAGCTTCGCGCCGTCAGCGAGCTTGGCCTTCGCCCAGTCCATCGGGTTTTCCTCCGGGATCTGGCCATGGTCGAACAACTCGGCCGGCGACTGATCGCGGACCTGGATGGTATAGCGTCCATCGGTGAAGACCGCCGCCGCGTCTTTCAACACGATGGCCAGCCCGGCCGAGCCGGTAAAGCCGCTGATGAATTCGAGGCGCTCAGCCGACGGCGGCACATATTCGCCCATGAATTCATCCCCGCGCGGGATGATGAATCCATCCAGCCCGCGCGCGTCCAGTTCGCCGCGCAACGCGTCGAGGCGGAGCGACAGTTGAGAGACGAGGTCGACGGAGTCGGCAGGCATTCTGAAATTCCTTGCGATAAAGGACGTTGGAAGCAACAGGCGATGCACGTATAGCATTCGCGCGATGGTGCCATGGCTTGCCGAATTCAGACGGTCCGGTCCACAAGATCGGCAGATTTTTGTGCTGACGACCGGCGTCTGCGGCGCCTGTCTTGCTGCGGCTTTGTGGCTGATCTTTCAAGGCTACGGCGCCGATAATGATATCTTTTTGATGCTGGCCAGCTGGCAGACCGCCCTGCTGGAAGGGCGCTATGCCGCTTCGCGCTTTCAGGGCTCACCCGTTGCCGAATTATTGCTCGGCTGGTCTGCCGGCCTCGCCGGGTCGCTGGGGTCCAACATCATTTCATTACTCGCCGCTTTGGGCGGGCTGATTGCCTTCGGCAGGATATTGATCTCGTCCGGCGTTTCGGCGGCGTGGACGATGATGGCCGTGGCCATAGTGGCCAGCAACCCGCATTGGCTGCTCGCCGCGACCACCAGCATGGACTATTCGCTGGGCCTTGGGCTTATGCTGATTGCGTTGGCGCTCAGCCGCGAAAGGCTGTGGATATGGGCCGCCTTGGCCTTCGCCCTGGCAACAGGGTGCCGAACCAGCATCGCAGCCATTGCCCTCGGGGTTATGCTGGGCGGCTGGTATTGCGCAGCCCGCGCGGATCGCCACCGCATAGTGGAGGCGCTGGTCGTATTTCTCGCGATCACCGCGCTGCTTTATGTCCCTGTCTGGATCAGCGCGAAGCTGACATTCGATTTCATCGGCCTCGCGACACCCGATGGACAAGGCCTGATCGGTCTGATCGCCCGGTTCGGTTACAAGGGGCTGGAGCTTTACGGCCTGCCGGCAACGCTGCTGCTGATTGTCGTCATCGGCGCCGCATTGAAGAAATTTCGGCCGGCAGCACAAGACCCGAGAACGCGCCCGCTGCTGGCGGTCAGCCTCGGGATAATCGCTTTACATCTGGTGCTGTTTCTTCGGGCGCCGATCGAGGTGGCCTATCTGCTGCCGATATTGCCGGCGATAGCTGCGGCACTGGTTGTCATCAAACCGCCCCTGCCGTTATTGGCGCTGCTGATTGCCCTGCAAGCTGTGCATGCCGTAGCGCAGATCGACCTTCTGGATATTGATCGGCAATATGAAGGCGATCCATGCGCACCGGTTCTTGCAACCGACGCAAGGCTTGCCCCCTCCATTGCCGACGGCGTCATCCTTGATGATCTGGAGCGTCGCGACCCTGCCTGGTACTGCGCGACACGGGAAGGCGGATGGCTGAGTATCGCTCCGGACAGCCCCTGGCACCGCTTACCGCCTTAGCAGCAATCCGCGCCAGGCCCCGACCGGAAAACGTTTGACCAGCCGCAGCCCCTGCGCCCGATGCGCCGCCAGAACCGCCGCTTCCTGACGATCCAGCAGGCCCGACAGAACGGCAACGCCGCCCGGCCGCAGGGCACGCTTGAGATCGGGCGCCATGGCGATCAGGGGCCGCGCAAGGATGTTGGCGAAGATCAGGTCATAGGGACGGCCCCGGCGTGCGAGGGGAGTCCGGTAACCATCGCCGGCCATAGCGTCGACATAAGCGCCGAGGCGATTGCGGCGCGCATTGAACCGCGTCACGCGGACCGATTCGGTCTCGATGTCAACCGCCGCGACCGGACAGCGCCAATGCGCCGCCGCCGCCAGGCCGAGAATGCCGCTGCCGCAGCCCATATCGAGGACCCGGTCCGGTCTCTTGCCCTTTTTGATCAGCCATTCCAGCGCCGCCAGACATGCCCGGGTGGTTTCATGCTCGCCCGAGCCGAAGGCGGTCGCTGCATCGATGCGCAGCGCGCGGGCGCCCGCCGGCATTCGGCCGGTATAGTGCGATCCATGGATAAAAAAGCGACCGACATGGATCGGCTTGAGCAGGGCGTAGACATGCTGCAACCAGTCGCGCTCGGGCAGAGGCTCCACCCTGACGACGGGCACGGCACAGCCGGAAAGCTCGGCCGCAAGGACCAGCCGGGCATTGAGCGCTGTCGGGTCAGGTGGACGATCCGCCACACCCTCGACCAGCCACAGCGTTTCATCTTCGGCATCTTCAAAAACAGCGACACTCAGGCAATCGGGCTCCAGCGCCTGCCAGAAGCGATCAACCGCCGAACGCGGGACTTGCAGCCAAACGCGATGCAATCTTGTCATTGCCAGAAGGATAGACGCGCAACGCAATCGTATCCAGAGTTGCGACAAGGATGCCGCGGGAACCCAGGCGAAGGCGGCATTGACCACCAGAAACCTGTATGCGATTGTCTCTGCTTATAAAAATGACCAAGCGCGACGGCGTTCAGTTTGCCGGGCGTGACCACAATGTACCGGGGGCAATCATGTTGCGCTTCACTCTCCTCTCCGCATTTCTTTCGCTTGCCGCCTCGGTCGCCACGGCGGCACCGATCAGCACCTTCGACGACGATTTTGACGGATGGCAGATGTTCGTCGAATCCGATCCCACTTTCGATCTTGCACTGGACGATTTCGATACCGTTGGCGGAGAGTTCGAGCACGAAACAGGCGGCGGCAATCCCGGCGGCTATGTCAGGGTTCAGGATTTTGCAGGCGGCGGCGGTATGCTTCCGATCCAGGCGCCGGCAGAATTCACTGGGGATTTGAGCGGTTTCATCGGCATTCGCTTCGACCAGCTTCAGTTTCCAGAGTCGACCGAGGGCGGTTTTTCCCTGCAAATTATTGGTGTCGACGGCACCCGCTACGGCGCTCGGGCCGCTTTGCCCTCAGCCACCGGCACCTGGGAAAGCATGACGGTCAACTTCTCCGAGCTGGGTCTGGCTGAGGGGAGCGCAAGCCTTGATGCCGTACTCAGCGATGTCCGGTATCTGCTGATCGGCATGGACATGACGCCGAATGTCGTCGGGCTTGAAGGCGGCATCGACAATATCACGCTGGTCGCTCAAGTTCCGCTTCCGGCCGCAACGGGCCTTCTGTTGATCGGTATTGCGGGCAGCGCTGCGACGGGACGTTCCCGGCGGCGCATGTCCCGAGCCTGACGCCGCGGCCTGCGCAAAGCTTGCCGCTAAGGAACTAACCCTCACCCGCTGGCCGGATCTGAGCGGCGCCGCTCAATCGACCATGATGTCTTCGTTCCACAGCGCCGGATTGGCCGCAATGAAGCGATCCATGGCGGCCTTGCAATCCGGATCGTCGACAATCACCACCTCAACGCCGCGTTCGCGCAGAAAGTCCTCATTCCCGCCGAAAGTGCGATTCTCGCCGATAACGATGCGCGGGATCCCGAATTGCACGCTGGTGCCCGAGCACATCATGCAGGGGCTGAGCGTGGTGTAGAGCGTGGTATCGCGATAGGTCTTCTGCCGCCCGGCATTCTCGAAACAATCCATTTCGCCATGCCGTGTCGGGCTGCCGAGCTGGACCCGCTGATTATGGCCGCGGCCGATGATCTCGCCACCCCGGACCAGCACCGCGCCGATCGGAATCCCGCCCTCAGCCTCGCCTTTAAGAGCTTCGGCAAGCGCCTCCTTGATGAAGCTTCGGTCGGCATCCGTGATGCTCATACCTTGCCCTGATGGATCGGGTCGACCCATTTCACCTCTTCGGGTTCTTCGACCACCGGGATGTCGAGATTGACCACCACCGGCTCCTGACCCGAGCGGCACAGCACGCATTCCAGCGGTTCGTCGTCGGCGGCGTTGATTTCCTGATGCGGCACATAGGGCGGGACATAAATGAAATCGCCCGGCCCGGCCTCGGCGACATATTCCAGCCGATCACCCCAACGCAGCCGGGCGCGGCCCTTGACGATATAGATGATGCTCTCGAGGTCGCCGTGATGATGCGCGCCCGTCTTGGCCTTGGCTTCGATCGTGACGGTGCCGGCCCAGATCTTTTCGGCCCCGGCCCTGGCGTTATTGATCGCCGCCTGCCGAAACATGCCGGGGGTCTGGGCGGTGTTGGAATCAAGTTGATCGCCGGGGATTACCTTGACGCCGTTATGCTTCCAGTCGGTCATTTTCCTCGCCCTTCCGGTTACGGTCCGACGCGTCATCGTCTAAAAAACGTCGTCCTAATCCAGCGCCTTGACGATATCCTCGACCATCTTCTTGGCGTCGGCC
>CAZRBL010000006.1:0-92268 GCA_964598335.1 uncultured Rhodospirillales bacterium | reverse complement strand
GGCAGGCACACCACGAAACCGAGAAAAAGCAGGCATAGGCCCAGCCAGCGCTCCCCCTTTTCGCTGGTCAGCGACAACAGGCGCGGGCGGCAGATTTTTTCAAAACGCCTGATGTGAGTTTGGCCGGAGTTAACAAGATTGCGCAGCGTCTCGACCTTGAGGCGTGCCCGCCTCAAGCGTTGCGGCAGCCATGGCCGCTGCTGGCCCAGCGCCATCTGACCGGCGAAAAACAGGATCGGAATACCGAAAATCGATCCGAAGCCCGGCGGTCCGGGCACGCAATTCGGCAACGCCATCAGGGTAAGCAGGGCACCGAAAGAACGGTCGCCGAAGGCATCGACGAGGACGCCGACAGTCACATGTGTTTCGGTCTGGGCCTCGATGATCTCCTGCAGGAGTTCCGAGATGCGCCGCGGTTTGCTGGCAGTCGAGGCGTCGGCGATTTCAACAGCGTCGGTCATGCGGCGTAGCGACTTAAACGCTCGACCAGCAGCGCGTAAAACCCGTCAATGTCGGCATTCTGCATCACCTTTGTATTCGCCTGCCGGCCAGTCATGCCCCACCAGTCGAAGATCGTCATGCCCTCGGTAACGGGCGAACGGGTCTCGACCTCGACAAACACGTCTTTGCCGCTGAAGAGGTCGGGCCGCAAAAGATAGCCGATCACCGTCGGATCGTGCAGCGGACCGCCGGGCCCGCCATAGCGCTCGATATCGTGGCGACCATAGAAATCGAGCCATTTGGCGACAGTTTGCATGACCGGCGTGTCGACGGCAGCGAATGCGGCAATGCGTTCATCGGTCGACAGGACCTGATGGGTCAGATCGAGCGACATCAGGACCTTGGGGGCCCTACAGGCGAAGACCATCGCCGCGGCATGGGGATCGCACAGGATATTGAACTCTGCCGTCGGCGTGCTGTTGCCGCCTTTGAAAAAGGCGCCTCCCATAATGACGATCTCGCGGATTTTCCCGGCAATGCGCGGTTCCTTTGCCAGCGCGATGGCGACCGTGGTCAGCGGTCCCAGGGTGCAAAGGGTGATTTTGTTGTCATCGGCGCTCATGATCCTGTCGACGATAAAGTCGGCGCCGTATCCGGGGGTCGGGTTGCGGGATGGGGGCGGCAGGTCGACGCCGCCTAGCCCGGTGGCGCCGTGTACGCGCTCGGCCGTTTCCTGCGGTCGCAGCAGCGGCTTCGGGCAACCGGCGAAGACGGGGAGATCAGCGCGATCGGCAAGATCGCAGATTTGCAAGGCGTTACGCGTGGTCTGCTCAAGTCCGACATTGCCCGCCTCGATGGTCAGCCCAAGCACCTCCAATTCCGGCGAAGCGAGTGCCAGCAGGATGGCGACGGCATCGTCGATCCCGGGGTCGGTGTCGATAATGATCTTACGCACAGTCATGGCCGTCTGTTACGCCGTGCCGGGCGGCGTTTCCACCATCTTGCGGTACAGCTCCTGCAGATAGGTACGCGTCTGTTGTGAAAGCCATTTGCCTTCATTGAGGCGAACGCGGTCGCGCATCAGCATGGTTTTCAGGGTCGGTGACAGGCTCGGGGCGGCGATCAGGGCATCGAGCAATTCGGCATCGCCCGGCGGTCGGTCGGCTGCGGTTTCTGCAAGCGGTGTAATTTCGGGGATCAGCTCGGCCCAGGAGGTGCCCAGCCCGCGTAACAGCCTGCCGGCTTGCCGCGCGGCGGCGAGCGCTTCACCGTCGCTGTCGCTGTCGATCAGGGCGAGTAATTTGAGCAGCCGGGTGCGGTCATCGGGGGTCATGCTGCTCTGCTAGCGGAAATTGCGACCGTCAGGGAAGACGGCTTTGACGGCTTTTAGCTCCCGCTGGTCGGGGGTCGGTCGACGGACCTCGTCGGCGCGGGCAATGGCGGCATCGAACAGGCTCGCCTGCTCGAGCAGCGGCGCGGTGTCGCGTGGATGGCGCTGCAGACGGCGTTTCGGGCGGTATTTCCGGCTGCCGGATCGGCTGCCGGATCGACTGCCGGATCGACCGCCGTTAGCCTCCGACAGGCTGAGCAGATGATCGGAGAGATCGGTGAGCGCATCGATGCGGATGTGAATGATATTGTGCGGTGCACCGGCATCGGTCGCAAAAGACGTCTTTTCGATTTTGCCATGTGCGCCGAGAAGACGGGCGCCGAGCAGGGCCTTGCGGTTGATCTCGAACCGGTCCGGCAGGACAACCAGATTGGCAATGCCGGTTTCGTCCTCGATGGTGACAAAGACCACGCCCTTGGCGCTGCCCGGACGCTGTCGCACCAGCACCAACCCGGCAAGCGAGACTCGGCTACCATCGGGCAGGGCGGCCAGATCGCCGGTCGGGCGGTAACCGAGCCTGCGAACATCATCCCGCAACAGCGTCATCGGATGCGCTTTGAGCGAGAGGTGCAGGCTGGCGAAATCATTGATGACTTCCTCGCCCAGATCCATCGGCGGCAGGTCGGGATCGACCTGATCCTGCAGGGCAGTGAGCAGCGGTGCCGGCCTTGCGCTTTCCAGCCCTTTTGCCGTCCATAGAGCCGGGCGCCGGCCGATACCGAGCGAACCGAAAGCATCGCCGCCGGCAAGAATGTCCAGCACCGCAGGCCGAAATCCGGTACGCCTTTGCACATCCGAAATCGTCTCGAAAGGCCCGGAGTTTTCACGTATCAAGACAAGCCGCTGCATGTCGGGCTCGCTCAGCCCCTTGATCTGGCGCAGGCCGAGTCTGACGACGCTCTCCTCACCCTCGAGCGTGCTGTCCCAATCGGAGTGATTGATGTCGGGCGGCAGCACCGTGACGCCGTGCTCGCGGGCATCGCGAACGATCTGCGCCGGGGCGTAGAAGCCCATCGGCTGACTGTTGAGCAGCGCGGCGCAGAACACGGCCGGGTAATGGCATTTGATCCAGGCGGACAGATAGACCAGATGCGCGAAGCTGGCGGCGTGGCTTTCCGGAAAACCATAGGTGCCGAAACCTTCGATCTGCTTGAAACAACGCTCGGCGAAGTCCGGAGCATAGCCGTTTGCCTTCATGCCCTCGATCATCTTATCCCGAAATTCATGGATGATGCCGAGCTTGCGAAAGGTCGCCATGGCACGGCGCAGCTTATCGGCCTCGCTGGGCGTGAAGCCGGCGGCGACGATGGCGATTTTCATCGCCTGTTCCTGAAACAGCGGCACGCCGAGCGTGCGGCCCAGCACTGCGCGCAGCGCCTCAGACGGATATGTGACGGGTTCCCCGCCGTTACGGCGCCTTAGATAAGGATGGACCATGTCGCCCTGAATCGGGCCGGGGCGGACAATCGCGACCTCGATAACGAGATCGTAGAAGCATTGCGGCCTGAGCCGCGGCAACATGTTCATCTGCGCCCGGCTTTCGACCTGGAATACGCCGATGGAATCGGCGCGGCACAGCATGTCATAGGTCGCCTTGTCGTCCTGCGGCACGGTCGCGAGGCTGTAGCTTTTGCCGTAATGGCGCTCGATCAGCCCGAAGGCGCGGCGCAGGCAGGACAACATGCCGAGGCCGAGCACATCGACCTTGAGCATGCCCAGGGTCTCAATATCGTCCTTGTCCCATTCGATGGTGGTACGCTTTTCCATCGATGCGTTCATCACCGGGCACAGCGCATCGACCCGGTCCGCCGCGATGACGAAACCGCCGACATGCTGTGACAGATGCCGGGGAAAGCCGATCAACTCGCGGCTGAGATCAAGCGCCATGGCGAGCCGGTCATCATTCGGATCGAGTCCCTGTTCCCGCACCCGCTTTTCGTCGATCGCCTCCTGGCCCCAGCCCCAGAGGCTTCCGGCCAGGCGGCCGACAGTATCGAGCGATAGGCCGAGCGCCTTGCCGACTTCACGAATGGCGCCGCGCGCGCGATAGCAATTGACCGTAGCGGTCAGGGCGGCGCGATGGCGACCGTATTTCTCATAAATATACTGGATGACCTCCTCACGCCTTTCATGCTCGAAATCGACATCGATATCCGGCGGTTCATTGCGTTCGGCTGAGATAAAGCGCTCGAACAGCAGATCGGTTTTCGACGGATCGACGGCGGTGATGCCGAGGCAATAACAGACCGCCGAATTCGCCGCCGAGCCGCGCCCCTGGCAAAGAATGCCGCGGCTGCGGGCAAAACGGACGATATCATGCACGGTCAGGAAATAGGGCGCATAGCCGAGTTGCCGGATCAGGCTCAGCTCATGCTCAATCTGATCGGTCACCTTTTGCGGAATACCGGCCGGGTAGCGCTCCGCAGCGCCTTGCCAGCTCAGGCTTTCCAGAACGTCCTGCGGGTCTTGTCCCTGTGCGACCTCAGGCGGGTATTCATAGCGCAGCTCGTCCAGCGAAAAGGTGCATTGCCCAACAATTCTTTTTGTGTTTTCAATTGCCTTTGGAAAATCCTTAAACAAAGAGATGATCTCTTCGGGCGGCTTCAGATGACGCTCGGCATGTGGGAACAGCCGCCAGCCGGCCTGATCGATGGTGCAGCCTTCGCGAATGCAGGTCAGCACATCCTGCAGCGGCCGGCGTCCGGGATGGTGATAGTGCACATCCCCTGTCGCGACGGCAGCAACCCCATGCCGCTGTGCAAGATCGGCAAGTGATTTCAGCCTATGGCTGTCATGACCGTCATAGCGAGGCGTCAGCGCCAGATAGAGTCGGTCGCCGAGGCTGTGCCGGTAGCTGCGCAGCAGGTTCTCGAAAGCCTGATCCGGTCGTTCCGGCGGCAGGATGACAATGATCTGCCCCTCCTGATAAGCCAGCAAGTCGCTGCGTCTGAGATCGCATTCGCCCTTGGCCGCACGGCGTTTGCCGAGCGTCAGCAGCCGGGACAACCGAGCATAGGCGGCCCGGTCGGTCGGAAAACACAGCGCTGACGGGCTGTCCTGCAGATCGAGGCGGGTGCCGACCACCAGCCTGATACCGGCTTCCTTCGCGGCGGCGTGGGCGCGAACGATCCCGGCAAAGCTGTTGCGGTCGGTGACGGCGAGGGCGCTGAGCCCCAGCGTCTTGGCCGTGCGGACCAGTTCCTCCGGATGGCTGGCGCCGCGCAAGAAGCTGAAATTGCTGGTAATCTGTAATTCGGCATAGATGCCGACATCGCTGCCCGCTGCCTGCATAACCGCCCTCTGATCGGAATGGGCCCGGAACATATGTTCTTATTTTGTTCTGGTCAATAAGAGGATGATCCCTGTGTGCGGCTATCGAAACCATGCTTTGCGCAATTCCCGGTTTCTGCCGATAAAAAATCTCAGTGCCGCCCATTCTCCTCCCAACCATCCATGAGGCTATTCCGATGTTCCGACATTTCTTCGCTGTTTTCTTCGCCGCCCTGATTGCCGCGCCGGTATCCGTCGCCCTTGCCGAAAGCTCCGCAACAACCGCCGCGCAAGAACAAAGCCGCCCGCTGGCCGTTCTGTTCCGCGCCGATTGGTGCCCGGGCTGCAAGGTTCTCGAGCCGAAAATCGATCTGGTTACCCAGCAGATGACCCGGCCCGACATCGAGTTTGTCGTTTTCGATCTTACCAATGACGAGACCAGCGCCGAAGCCTCGGCCGCGGCGGCGAAAATGGGCCTGTCCGAGCTGTTCGCCTATAACAAGAACAAGACGGCGACCTTCTACATCGTCGATGAACCCGGCGCCGCGCCCATGCAGATGCTGACCAGATCGGCCAGCGAGGACGACATCACCGCCGCCCTCGATAAAGCCGCCGGCGCCATGTGATCCTGTCAGACCTGATCCCGATCGGCGGCCCGGCCTTCTCTGGAAGTCGGGCCGTCTTCGCGTTTGCCGCTTGCGACCGTTCCCAGATAAGCGGCCAGATTGAGCACCTGACCCATCGCACCCATCGCAACAAACAGCCCGGCGACCGCAGCCTCGGATGCGTCGACCTGATCCAGGAGCGTCAGGCTGAGAGCAAGAAAGACCAGCTCCTTGTTCGGCAGGAAGGGGATGCGGAAGATAACCATGTTCAAAGTCAGAAAAATCAGCCAACTGTCGAAGCCGACGCCCGGCAGCACCATCCAGTACAACAGCGCCTGCGTTCCCAGCATGGCCAATAGCCGCGCGAAATGGACGGTCAGCACGTAAAGCGCATCGCCGATGCCGATCCGGATCAGACGCCGCCACAGCAGCAGAAACCCGACGGCCAGCAACAGGCAAAGCAGGATCGAACCGCCGACATAAAGCGGCATATCGGGATTCTGAGTGCCGATGCCGCCGAGCCGACCGCTGAGCAGCAGCGCCAGCACCAGCGCAACGGTCGCGGTGTTCGAGGCCAGCGCGGAGAGCAGGTTGACGTCCTTCAGCGCGTGCAGCACCAGCCCTTTGTCGAGCTTCTGACGCGTGACGGCCCAATGTGCGAAATAGGCTTCGCCCGACAGTTCGACAAAGCCGAAATTATAGGCCCGCTTGCGCAGGAAGACGCCGAAACGCCGCCATAGCGGCAGAGCAAGAACGCGCTGATAAATCAGCACCTCGGCTGCAGGGATGATCAGAAAGCGGACAATGAACAGGCTGTAGAACAAAGGCGAAGAGGGCAGGGCGCCGAGCACTTCCGCCCAGCCGATCCGGCTCAGCTTCCAGACCATATAGCCGATCACCGAGGCGATGATCAGCGGCCCGATGATCCTGCCGGCGCGCTGAACCGCCGGGTTTTTGCCCCAGCCTTGAACAGCGGCGGACAGGCGCTTCAGCCGGCTCTCACTCATCGCGCGCTTGCCGCCGTCGCTTCGGCGCCGTATGGCCCGTCGCCATGAGTCTTGCCGAAACGATCCTCAATCCGCTGCGAGCCGTGCAGCATTGGGTCTTTATGCGGCTGCCGGATACGCCGCGCGTCAATCGGGCAATCTCGCAATATCTCTATTTTCTCGATAATGGCCGTTTTGCCGATCTCGCGGCGCCCAAGGGCTTTGCCGAACATTGTATGCGCTTCAAACTTTCCCAGCGGGCACAGGACCCGCTGCTGCGCTACACCGCCGACAAGCAGCAGGTAAAGGAATATGTCGCCGAAAAGCTGGGACCCGGCCACACGATCGAAACCCTGCAGGTTCTGCGGACCAAGGAAGACCTGGCCGCTTTTACCTTCCCCCTGCCCAGCGTAGCCAAGCCGACACATTCCAGCGGCGATGTGCTGATCTTTCATGATCAGCAACCAAGCGAGGTCGAGCGGCGCCTGATGGCCTCCTGGTTCGATAAGGATTTCTACCGGATCAGCCGCGAGCCCTGTTATCGCGGTTTGGTGCCGAAAATCATCGTTGAACCCTTTATCGGCGATGGGCGGATGACGCCCGACGACATCAAGGTAAAATGCTTTCACGGCGTCCCGCGCACGATTCTGGTCGATTATGACCGCTTCGGCGACCACAGCCGGGACTTCTTCGATATGGATGGTCGTCCGATCGATCTCGATTATCGTTACAAAAGGGCGGAGCAGCCCTTTCCCTATGCCGAACAGCTCGGCGAGATAAAGCAGGCGGTCGCTGCCCTGGCGCACGATACCGACTTCATGCGGATCGATTTCTACATCCACAACGGAACGCTTCTGGTCGGCGAGCTGACCTATTTTCCGAACAACTGCACGCTGGAGCTGACGCCGAAGCGCTCCAATGAGGTAATCGGCAGGCTGTTCAACGACCCCGAAATGCCGTTTCCGGATTGGATGTATCTCGATACCAGCTGATCGCCTCGCGACGACGAAGAGGGATCAATAGTACTGCGCGCCGAACCTTTCGCCGGTGCGTTCGGCCCATTGCAGTAGCGTGTCACGAACCACGAGGGCAGGGCGCATGGCAAAGGTACGGCGCTCCTTTGCCATGTCTTCGGGCGAAGCGACCTGGTCGATGATATCCATCAGCCAGTCATTGACCACGCAGTCGATCACCAGGTGAATCCGCTCGATTTCGGTATTATTGCGGACCCAGTGCCGGTGCAGGGTGTTGAGATACCAAAGCTCGCCGGGCTGCATGACGACGCGCTCATGCTCAAGGTAGAACTCGATTTCAGGATCGGTGGTGATCGGAATATGCAGCCGGACCTCGCCATTGAGCAGCGTCTCGCTGCGGTCGAGATGCCGTTTGATCAGCCCGCCGGGCGCCAGCCGCAGAAAGCGGATCCGTTTCTTGTCGCAGGCAAGGGCCTCAATGACCTCGGGGATGTAGGCGCATTGCTCATAATATTCCGTGAACCGGAAGCGCGCAGTGTCGCGGTGATAATAGTTATTGCTCGGGTCGCCGTCGATCGCGTGCAGCAACAGCCCGTCCCAGCTCGTGCTGTGGTCGGTGCGGTGATGCGGCAGCCAGGCCGCCTTGATCGCGGCCACATCCTGGCGCAGTTTTTCGGCATTGAATGTCAGGGGAAGCTTGAGCGCCTTCATTACTCTTGCCTTTTCACCGACATGAAATCGTGAGAGAAAAGAATCATGCCTGATGATGTGAGCAAGAACAGCATTTTCGCAATTCCTGTTGAGGATGCGACACCGGAAAACACCGCGCCAATGGGCCAGTTTCTGGGCCGGCAGGCGCCGGTACCGATGACCCGAACAGGCTTTTACGGCGATGCGCTGGAGCTGAGGAAGCCGATCGAGTTCGTCTCCGACGACCAGACGGAATTCACGCTGGCGACGCTGCATCCCCGGCCTTTCGAGCTCAGCTATGTCGAGCGACACTTCAAGCATACGCAGACCTTCATCCCGCTTGGCGGCAAGCCGTTCATCGCCGTCATGGCACCGCCTACTGACGGCGAGATGCCCGAGCTCTCGGATCTGCGTGCTTTTCGCTTCGACGGCAGCGCGGGATTCATGATGCATATCGGCACCTGGCACGAATTCCCCTTCGCCGTTGAGCCGAATACCGACGTCATTGTCGTCCTTCGTCAGGAAACGAACCGCGATCTGCAACCGAGCAATGTCCATAACAATGAAGCGCATGGTCCAGACCTCGACAAGAAAGACATCCTCGCCCGCACCGGACAGCTGGTCCGCATCGAGGGCGTCTGAGATGATCACACGGCGTCACATCCTCGCCGGCGGTGCTGCGAGCATCGCGTTGCTGCCGACGGCAGGGCTCGCGGTCGGCCAGCAGCCGAGTTTCGATAGCTGGCTCAGCATGCTGCGAAACGAGGCGTCCGCCCGCGGGATCAGCAGCAGCACGCTGGATGCGGCCCTGTCCGGAATCGCCCCGATTGAGCGGGTCATCGAGCTTGACCGTCGACAACCCGAAGGCCGCCTGACCTTCGCCGAATACCGTCGCCGGGTGATTTCGGGTGACCGTCTGAACGAAGGCCGCCGACAATTCGCCGCTAACCGGGCGCTGCTTGAGGAAATCGGCGCAAAATTCGGCGTCCAGCCACAATTCATTGTCTCATTGTGGGGCGTCGAGACCAGCTATGGCCGTATCACCGGCGGCTTCGATGTGGTTCCGGCGCTGGCGACGCTTGCCTATGACCCGCGACGCAGCGATTTCTTCCGCCGTGAACTGCTTGATGCGCTGCAAATTCTGGATGAAGGCCATATTGCACCGGAGGCGATGCAGGGCTCCTGGGCAGGCGCCATGGGGCAATGCCAGTTCATGCCGTCGAGCTTCCTGAGCTATGCGGTCGATTATGACGGCGACGGGCGGCGGGATATCTGGCAGACGCGTGCCGATGTCTTTGCCTCGACCGCCAATTATTTGTCCCGCTCCGGGTGGAATTACGGCGAACGCTGGGGTCGCGCGGTCCGGATCCCCGACGGTATGGATGGCAGCATCATCGGTCTTGAGACGATCAAGCCGCTGCGCGAATGGGCAGCGCTCGGCGTCCGTCAGATCGATGGTCGACCCTTGCCCGCAGTCGACGGTTTCCCCGCCTCGGTGGTGCAACCGGATGGGCCGGGAACAGCGGCATTCCTTGCCTATGAGAATTTCCGCACGATCATGAAATGGAACCGGTCAACCTATTTCGCGACGACGGTCGGGCTGATCGCCGACGCTATCGTTACCGGGTGAATTGACACGCGAATTGCCGGAATCGAGCGCTTTGTGATCTACAGGGACGCAAAGAACCGTCTGATTCGGAGCTGATTCCGTGCCGTCGCTGTCCGTAACTCGATCCTGCCGGCATCTTGCCGTTCTGCTGTTTGTCGTCTGCGGCCTTACTGCCTGTAGCGAGGCACAGCTTGCGCTGCATGCGGCCAAAAAGGCCGAGCCGCCGCCCGAACCCACCGCCTCATCACCCAGCGGCAGCGGCTATTACAAGATCGGCAAGCCGTATCGCATTGCCGGCCGGTGGTATTATCCCGAGGAAAGCTTCGATCTGGTCGAAGAGGGCATAGCGTCCTGGTATGGACCGAATTTTCACGGCAAGCAGACTGCGAATGGTGAAATCTTCGATGAAAACCTGCTGACGGCTGCTCATCGTACCTTGCAGATGCCGTCTCTGGCGAAGGTCACCAATCTTGAGAACGGCCGCTCGGTCATCGTCAGGATCAATGATCGCGGTCCGTTTGCGAATGATCGGATCATCGATCTGTCGCGCCGGGCGGCGCAGATGATCGACATGGAACGGCAGGGTATCGCGCGGGTGCGCGTTGAGGTGCTGGGACCCGAAAGCATCGCCCTGGCTCGCTCGATGGGTCGACAGACGACGGCAGTACAAGTCGCGTCGACGTCGGAAAGTCCGGTCGTCGTACCGCGCCGTCTTTTCGTGCAGGCGGCGTCATTCAGCCAGCCTCAAAATGCGCAGCGTTTGAGCAGTGAATTAACACAATTCGGCAATACGGCAGTCGATGCGGCGGAAATCGACGGGCGCCGTTTTTACCGCGTGCGCATCGGCCCCTGGGACTCGCTGGATGTCGCGCAGCGCGCATTGGCGGCGGTTGTCGCCGGCGGTTTCCCCGATGCACGCCTGATTTCGGAGTAAGGTTTTGCCGATCCTCGTTTTTGTCATTGCGTGGCTCTTCACCGCGCCGGTTTACGCCATGGAAACCGCGGCGCGTCAGGCCTTCATCAAGGATCTGTCAACCGACACGGTGCTGCTGAACAAGAACGGCGATCAGCGCATGCCGACCTCTTCAATGAGTAAGGTGATGACGATGTATGCCGTGTTCGAGGCGCTGCGCGACGGTCGTCTGACCCTCGAGGATACGCTGCCTGTCAGCGTCAACGCCTGGGAAATCGGCAAAGTCGGCTCGCGCATGTTTGCCGAGCCGCGCCAGCGTATTTCGGTTGAAGACCTGATCCGCGGCGTGATCGTGCATTCAGGCAATGATGCCACCGTCATCTTCGCCGAGGGACTCGCCGGTTCCGAGGAGGCCTTCGCCGAGCAGATAACGGCGATTGCGCAGCGGCTTGGGATGGAGGACAGCAATTTCGCCAATTCCAGCGGGCTGCCGGATCCGGACCATTATTCAACGGCGCGCGATCTGGCGCTGCTCGCGGAACGCCTGATCACCGATTTCCCGCAATACTATCACTACTACTCGGAAAAGGACTTCGTCTTTAACGATATCCGCCAGCCGAACCGCAATCCGCTGGTGCAGCGCGATCTCGCTGACGGTCTGAAAACCGGCAGGACCGAGGCAGCCGGCTATGGTCTGATGGCGTCGGCCGAGCGCGACGGCCGGCGCATCATCATGGTGCTGAACGGTTTGAACAGCCAGCGTCAGCGGGCGGTCGAGTCAGAGCGTCTGCTGAATTGGGCGTTCCGGAATTTCGAGACCTACAGCTTTTTTGCGCCCGGCGAGATCGTCTATGAGGCGCCCGTCTGGCTGGGCGAGTCTGCAAGCGTTCCGTTGCAAATCGATCAGGCTGTGACGCTGACCCTGGAGCGGCGTCTGCGAGACAGCGTTGCCTTTACCGTGAGCCTTGAAGAGCCGGTTGCCGCACCGATAACAGCGGGCGACCGGATCGGTGAAGTGGTGCTGGAAGCCGAGGGTATGGAAACCCGACGCTTTCCTCTGACAGCGGCTGCCGATGTTGCGGCGCTCGGTCCGCTTGCCCGCTTTCGCGCGGCCGCAGGCTATCTCCTGTTCGCCGCCGATCCCCAGAATGCTCAGTAGGTACACGTGATTGAGCGGGGCCGCTTCATCACCTTTGAGGGCGGCGAAGGGGCCGGCAAAAGCACCCAGCTGAAACTGCTTGGTGAAGCACTGCGCAAGACACTGAAGGGCCCTGAACTGATCGCCACTCGAGAGCCGGGCGGATCGCAGGGCGCCGAACAGATCAGGCGGCTGCTGGTCACCGGCGATACCGAGCGCTGGTCACCGATGGCGGAGACCATTCTCCATTTCGCTGCCCGTCGCGACCATCTCGACCGGACAGTTTGGCCGGCACTGGAGCGCGGTGATTGGGTCTTGTCGGACCGTTTCGCCGATTCGACACGCGCTTATCAAGGCCACGGGCTCGGCCTCGATCTGGCTCTGATTGAAGCGCTTTATGTTGCCTGTATCGGGGATTTCCGCCCCGATTTGACAGTGATTTTGGACATCGCTCCGGAAATCGGGGTCGCTCGGGCACGCAGCCGGCTGGAGCTTTTCGATATGGATGAAGACCGCTATGAACGGATGGATTTGAGCTTTCATGAGCGGCTTCGGGAAGGCTTCCGCGCCATTGCCTTGCAATACCCTCAGCGCTGTGTGCTGATCGATGCCGCACAAGCGGTCGAAGAGGTTCAGGGCGCGATCCGTCACGCGGTAAAGGACCGCCTCGGCATCAGCCTGCCAAAAAAGGTTATGGTGTAAATGACGCAGGACGGCCAGGCTGAAACCGATATTCCGCCGCCACGGCTCGGTAGTGAGCTGGTCGGCCAGGTCGCGGCGGAACAGCTCTTGCTCGACAGTGCGCTGGGCGGTCGGCTGCACCATGGCTGGATGCTGCACGGCAGCAGCGGGATCGGTAAAGCAACGCTGGCCTATCGTTTTGCCCGGTTTCTCCTCGCGGGCGGTGCGGACTCTCAGGAATCAGGCCTTTTCGGCACGCCTGAACCGCCAAAGGATCTGCATGTTGACCCCGACAGCCAGGCCGCCCGCCTGATCGCCGCCCAGGCGCATCCGGATTTCCACGTTATTGATCGCGGCGACAACAGCGATAGCAAGAGCATTCCGGTCGACAAGGTTCGCGCGCTTGGCAGTTTTTTTGCCCATATGCCGGCGATGGGGGGCTGGCGCGTCGCGCTGATCGACGGCGCCGATGCCCTGAACCGGCATGGACAGAATGCGCTGCTGAAGATCCTTGAGGAGCCGCCCGCCCGCTCGATCCTGTTGATGACCGTTAGCCAGCCCGGCTTGATGTTGGCGACAATCCGCTCGCGCACGCAAAAGCTGGCCCTGCAAAATCTGTCTGAAGACGATGTCGCTTCCCTGTTGCTCCGGCTGATGCCCGACCTCGGGCCGGATGATGCGCATGCGCTGTCCGTCCTGGCGGATGGCAGCATCGGTCGGGCGCTGACCTTGGCTCAGCAGGATGCGCTGAACAGCTATCGCGGCCTGATCGACCTGCTGGGCGACTATCCCGACATCGATTTCAGCCGGGTGCACAAGCTCGGCGATCAATTCACGAAAACGCGGGATGAGACCGAATACCGGCTTGTTGCCGATCTTCTGATGCGCTTGCTCGGTCGGCTGTGCCGCAGCGCTGCCGGCGCCGGGCAGGGCCGCGCGGTGCTTCCGGATGAGGAGGCGCTGATTGAGCGGATGGCTGCCCACGGGCGGCTTGATCGGTGGGTTGCCGTATGGGACAAGACGCGCACTCTGTTTAGCGATGCCGAGCGTTCGAGCCTCGACCGCAAACAGACCCTGGTTACCGCGCTGGCGCAGCTTTAGCGCGGCTTTCTGGTTTTCGGACAACATTCCACTTCAACAGCTCTGCCCAAGTGACTGACAAGCCGACGTATTTTCTCACGACGCCGATCTATTATGTGAACGGCGATCCGCATGTCGGGCATGCCTATACCAGTATCGCCGCCGATACCCTTGCGCGCTTCAAGCGGCTGGATGGCTTCGATGTGTTTTTCCTGACCGGCACCGACGAGCACGGGCAGAAAGTACAGGCCGCTGCTGCGGCCGAAGGGCTGGAGCCGCAAGTGCTGGCCGACCGGCAGGCGGCGCAGTTCCGCGCCGTCGCCGATTTACTGAATTGCAGCTATGACGATTTCATCCGCACGACGGAAACGCGTCACAAGACGGCCGTGCAGGCGCTTTGGCAGCGACTGCAGGAGCGCGGTCAAATCTATCTCGATAGCTACAGCGGCTGGTACGCCGTCCGCGACGAGGCCTTTTACAATGAAGACGAGCTCAGTGACGGGCCGGACGGCAACAAGCTGGCACCGACCGGAGCGCCGGTGGAATGGGTCGAAGAGCCGAGTTATTTCTTCCGCCTGTCGGACTGGGGCGAGAAGTTGATCGCGCATTACGAAGCCAATCCCGATGCCGTCATGCCGACGGCGCGCCGCAATGAGGTGCTCGGCTTTCTGCGTCAGGGTCTGCGCGATTTGTCGATCAGCCGTACCACCTTCGATTGGGGCGTCTAGGTGCCGGGCGATGAGAAGCACGTCATGTATGTCTGGCTCGATGCCTTGACCAATTACATCGCTGCGCTGGGCTTTCCCGAGAGCGGGTCGGAAACGCCCTATAGCCGGTATTGGCCGGCCGATGTCCATCTCATCGGCAAGGACATCCTGCGTTTTCATGCGGTTTATTGGCCGGCCTTTCTGATGGCCGCCGAGCTGCCGCTGCCCAAACGGGTCTTTGCGCAAGGCTGGTGGACGGTCGAGGGGCGCAAAATGTCGAAAAGCGAGGGCAATGTCATAGAGCCATTTGCGCTGGTCGATACTTATGGAGTTGACCAGACACGGTATTTCCTGCTGCGCGAAGTGCCATACGGCAATGACGGCGATTTTTCCCATGCTGCCATGGTGCAGCGGATCAACAGCGACCTTGCCAATGATCTCGGCAATCTGGCGCAGCGCGTGTTCAGCATGATCCACAAGAACTGTGATGCGGCGCTGCCCGATCCAGGTACGCTGACGGAGGCCGACAAGGTGCTGATCGACAGCGCGTCAGCGGCGCTCGACGCCGTGCGCGAAGCGATGGATGTGCAGGCTTTTCACAAGGCGCTTGAGGCGATCTGGGCGGTTGTCGGTGAGGCCAATCGCTATGTCGACGAACAGGCGCCCTGGGCGCTGCGCAAGACCGATCCCGCGCGCATGGGGGCTGTGCTTTACACATTGGCAGAGACCATCCGGCGATTGGGGCTGCTTGTGCAGCCCTTCATGCCCGAGGCAGGGGCGGCGATCCTGACCCATCTGAAAGTCGACGAAGACCGGCGCAATTTCGCCCATATCGGTGACGCGGACCAGCTTCGCGCCGGGACCCCGATGGCGGCGCCAAAGCCGCTTTTCCCCCGCTATGTCGAGCCGGAAACCGAGTAGGACCATGCTGGTCGACAGCCATTGCCATCTCGATTTCGACGTCTTCGATGCAGATCGCGAGGCTGTTTTCGCACGTGCCGCAGAGGCCGGTGTGGCCACCTGGCTCTCGATCAGCACCTATCTGCGCGTCGCCGACAAGATCCGGGCAACGGCGGAATTGCATCCCTTTGCCGGCTATTCGATCGGCACGCATCCGCATAACGCGGCGGAGGAGCGTGAGGTCACGACCGCCGATCTGGTGGCCGCGAGCCGGCAAGAGCGGGTCGTCGCCATCGGCGAAAGCGGGCTTGATTATTATTACGATAACAGCCCCCGCGATGTGCAGGCGGAATGCTTTCGCCGCCATTGCCGTGCCGCCGTGGAGACCGATCTGCCGATCATCGTCCATACGCGCGATGCCGAAGAAGACACCATTCGTATCCTGGAGGAGGAATTGCAGGGCGGCGCGCTCAAAGGCGTTCTGCATTGTTTCTCCGGCTCACAATGGCTTGCCGACCGCGCGCTCGATCTCGGCTTCTCGATCTCCTTCTCCGGTATCGTCACCTTCAAGAAGGCGCTCGCGTTACAGCAGGTCGCCGCATCGGTTCCGCTCGACCGGCTTCTGGTTGAGACCGACGCGCCTTACCTTGCGCCGGTGCCGATGCGCGGCAAGCGGAATGAGCCCGCTTTCGTCCGCCATACCGCGGCGAAGCTCGCCGCGTTGAAAGGCGTCGACGAGGGTGAAATAGCGGCGCGAACCACCGAAAACTACTTCCGGCTGTTCGATCGGGCCGCGCGCCCGAACCGCTGATGCTGCGGGTCACCGTTCTCGGCTGCGGCAGCTCAATGGGTGTGCCGTCACTGCTCCATGGCTGGGGACACTGCGATCCAAAGGAACCGCGCAACAGGCGGCGTCGACCCGCGCTTCTGATCGAGGCCGACGCGGCCCGTCTGCTGGTCGATCCGGGACCGGATTTGCGGGCGCAATTGCTAGAGCTCGAAGACCCTTGTCCTGATGCCGTCTTCGTGACCCACAGTCATGCTGATCATTGTCACGGCATTGATGAGCTGCGTGCCGTTGCGAGGCGAAAACAGGCGGCGATACCGATTCATGCCGCCCCCGAACACATGTCCGTCCTGCAAAGCCGTTTTCCCTACATGTTTCGGGAAACGGGGCAGGGACTTTATCCGCCTTTTCTTGAGCCGCGCCCGGCGAAAGACGTATTCTGCATCGGCGATCAGACCGTAAGGATCTGGCCGCAGGACCATGTCGTCGCGACCAGCTATGGGCTGCGGATCGGTCGTTTCGCCTATGTCACCGATGCTTGGCAGCTTGATGAAGAGGCCTTTGATGCGCTCGCCGGCATTACGCATTGGATTGTCGCCGCCGTGCAGCGCGAGCCGCACCCGACCCATGCGCATCTCGACCGCGCGCTCGACTGGATTGCGCGCGTCGGCCCGGACCGCGCCATTTTTACGCATATGAATGAGCGTCTCGATTATCATGCCCTGCGCCGAGAGCTGCCGGCAGGCGTTGAGCCGGCTTATGACGGCATGATCGTCGAGGTGCCATGATGCCCCGCGCTTTGACATTGCTCATTGCGGGGGCGGCTGTCTTGATAGCCTTCCGCCTGCTTGCGCTGTGGCACTCGCCGCTGGAGTTGCAGTTCGACGAGGCGCAGTACTGGAGCTGGGCCCAGAATCCGGCCTTTGGCTATTACTCGAAACCGCCCCTTCTGGCCTGGATTATTGCGGGCAGCACCGCCTTGTGCGGCGATGGTGAAGCGTGCGTGCGCATGTCCGCGCCGCTGATCCACGCAATAACGGCTGCGCTGGTTGCTCTGCTGGCCCGCGCGCTGGGGCAGGGTATAGCGATCGCGGCGGTTTGCGGCATTGCCTATCTGACCTTGCCTGCGGTCGGGCTGGGCAGTTTCGTGCTCTCGACCGATACGCCGTTGCTGCTGTTCTGGACGCTCGGCCTGATTGCAGCGTGGCGCTGGCGCAAATCGACCGGCTGGTCATGGTCGGTCATGCTCGGCTGCTGCATCGGCGCCGGGCTCCTGGCCAAATATGCCATGCTCTATTTTCTGCTCGGTCTCGGGCTGTTTGCAGCGCTGGATCCTGCGATGCGCCGACGATTGGTGTCAAAACAGGGCGCGGCGGTTCCTGCTGTCGTTCTGCTGATCCTGACGCCGCATCTGCTTTGGAATGCCGGGCAGGGCTGGCCGACATTTCTGCATACGGCTGATAACGCCAATTGGCAGGCCGACCTCGGCGGCCCGTTGAGCAGTCTGACTTTTCTCGGTAGCCAGGCATTGATCCTTGGCCCGCTGCTGTTCGCTGCGGTGATCGGCCTGCTGATCCATCTTTTCAGCAGGCGCCGCTTGGTATCTGAAACAGAACGTTTTTTGCTCTGTTTCAGCCTGCCGGTGATCGTTATCGTCTCGATGCAGGCCTTCCTGTCACGAGCCAATGCGAATTGGGCGGCGCCCGCCGCCATTGGATTGGTCGTTCTCGTTGTAATCTGGCTAAATCGGCTCGGACGTCGGCGCTTGCTGGCTGCGGCGATCGGCGTTAACGCATGTTTATGCCTGACGCTTGTGATCATGACGGCGCTCGGTCCAAGCCCGCTCTGGCCGGCGTCAACAGACGCGGTCATGCACCGAATGACCGGCTGGCGCACGCTCGGCGACCAACTGGCGGCACGGGTGAATGAGCAGCCGTCACTGCCGGTGGTCTTTACCGACCGCAAAACCATGGCGTCGGCGCTCTATTATGCGCGCGCTGCCGATGCCGAGCGCTTCCGCCGGCGGGTCAGCGGCGATGGTCGTCCCATGGATCACTATGCGCTGACCAGGCCCTTCAAAGGCGAAGAGGAAATATTGCTCGCAACGACCGAGTTTCCGGCCAATTTCAGGATAAATGGACCGATCAGCCATCTCAAAGAGCCGACTGTAAGGAACCGAAACCGTCATTTGATGATCGCCCGGGGGGAATTTCGACGATGAAAACCGGTTTGATAGCGGTCGTTTCGGTTGCGGCATTCGCAGGCCTGATATTCAGCGTTTTTCCGGGGTTCGATCTCTGGTTCTCGGGGCTGTTTTACGATGCCGAAACCGGCTTTATCATGCGTGGTCATCCGGTCGGCGACTTCTTTCACCGACAGCTCGATGACGGGCTGAAAATCATCTTCGCGGCGGTTCTGATCTTGTCGGTTTTCGCCGCTGCACTGCGTCGTCCGGTCTTCGGCATTCGTGGCCGCGACGGCGTGATGATTGCGGCCGTCCTTGCCATAGCGGTTGGATTGATCGTCAACCTCTTGCTCAAGGAGTATTGGGGCCGGGCAAGACCCGATGATATCGCTGCGTTTGGAGGCGGCCTGAGCTTTTCGCCGGCTTTGCTGCCGTCGGACCAGTGCAACAGCAATTGCAGCTTTCCGTCCGGCCATGCTGCTTTCGGTTTTGCGACGATTTCTCTGGCGATGATTGCAAAGCGGCGGAAAGCGCTCTGGTACGGCATTGCGATCATGTTCGGTTCGGTTGTCGGGCTGCAGCGTGTCATGCGCGGCTCACATTTCCTGAGCGACATTATTTTTTCAGCCGTTATCGTCATATTCGTCGCGTTTGTCACGCAATCACTCATCGAAAACATGACTAGAAAAGAAAGGGTTACGGGTCCATGATTTTCCATAATATAAATTATCAGTCTTTTGGCCCTTACCCGTCCCTCGCATCAGATGTCTGATCCTTTGCTCAAGCTGCTGGAGATCATGCGCGCCCTCCGCGATCCGGAGAGCGGCTGCGCCTGGGACCGGAAGCAGACCTTTGCCAGTATAGCTCCCTACACGATCGAGGAAGCCTATGAGGTGGCCGATGCGATCGCGAAAAATGATCCGGCCGCGCTGAAGGACGAACTTGGCGATTTGTTGCTGCAGGTCGTCTTTCACAGCCAGATCGCGGCCGAGGCGGGGCTTTTCTCCTTCGATGATGTTGCCGGTGCGATTTGTGACAAGCTGGTGAGCCGCCACCCGCATGTTTTTGCCGGTGGGACGGAGGCAGATGAGGCCGCGGTCAACCGGCAATGGGAACAGCAAAAAGCACAGGAACGCGCTGCGAAGGCCCGTGCCGCAGGCCGTGACCCCAGCGCATTGGACGACGTTGCGCTGGGCCTGCCGGCCCTGCTCCGGGCCGAGAAATTGCAAAAACGCGCCGCACGGACCGGTTTCGATTGGCCGGAACCGGTTCAGGTTCTTGACAAGCTCGACGAGGAAATCTCAGAACTGAAAGCTGAACTCGCCCGACGCGGGAATGCCGCGCGCAAGCAGGACATTGAAGAGGAACTCGGCGATGTGCTCTTCGTCCTTGTGAACCTCGCCCGGCATTATCGCATCGATGCCGAGGCCGCATTGCGCGGCACGAACGCCAAATTCGAGCGTCGTTTCCGTTATATCGAGACCGCGCTGCTGGCTCAGGGTCGCAGCACCGACTCCGCCGGTCTCGACGAGATGGAAAGACTCTGGCAGGAAGCCAAATTGCAAGAAAAACAGAGCACTAACTCTGATCTTTGAGCAATGTAATCAGGCTGCTGGTATCCCAGCGACCACCGCCCTGCTCCTGTATCCGGGCATAGAACTGATCAACCAGATCGACCACGGGCAATCGTGCGCCATTGCGCTTCGCCTCAGCCATGCAGATGGCCAGATCCTTGCGCATCCAGTCGACTGCAAAGCCGAAATCGAAAGCGCCCTCAAGCATCGTCTCACCGCGATTGTCCATCTGCCAGGACTGCGCCGCGCCCTTTGAGATGACATCAAGCACCAGCGGCATGTCGAGGCCGGCATGATCGCCGAAGGCCAGCGCTTCGGATAAACCCTGCAGCAAGCCCGCGACCGCGATCTGATTCACCATTTTGGTAAGCTGCCCTGACCCCGCGGGTCCCATCAGCGTCACCGCGCGGCCATAGCAGCGCATGACCGGCTCCGCTTGCGCAAAATCCGCCGCGTCGCCGCCTGCCATGATTGTCAGGGTTCCATTTTCGGCACCCGCCTGCCCCCCTGACACCGGTGCATCGAGAAAGCCGACGCCGCGCTCCCGGCAGGCGCCATGTAATTCACGAGCCAGTGCGGCCGAAACCGTACTGTGATCGACCAGCAAGGCGCCGGACGTTAACCCGGCCAGAATGCCGTTCTCGCCGTAAACCACACTGCGAACGTCATCGTCATTGCCGACGCACAGAAAAGCGAGTTCAGCCCCCGAGGCTGCCTCGCGCGGCGTCAGCGCCGCCTCGCCGTCATATTGCTCGCACCAATTCCTTGCCTTCGCGCCGGTTCTGTTGAAGACGGTCACCGGATAGCCTTGACGAGCAAGGTGTCCGGCCATCGGAAAGCCCATCACGCCGAGGCCGATAAAGGCCGTTTTCGCGGTCTTCATTGCGTCAGAACCTCATATACCCTCTGCCAGACATTCTCAGAAGCGGCGGCGATCATCGGCGGATCGAATGACGCCGGGTGATATTTTTGCCCGTCGACCCGACGAACGACGGCTCCCGCCTCCTGCATCATCAGAACACCGGCCGCGTGATCCCATGGCTTGGTTCGGCGAGAGGCGGCAAAATGGTCGGTACCGGTCAGCAGTCGAAGATATTGATGGGCAGCGCAGCCGAGTATTTCCACCCTGCGAAACCGGTTGATGCGTTCGGCAAATTGCTTGCGCGAAATGCTGTCGAGAAGCTTGTAGCCAGGCATGCCCGCCAGTGACTCGACGGGTGCATCGCCGGCAAGTTCGGGCGCTTCGCCGTCAATCGCCGCGCCCTGCCCCTTTTCGGCTATTGCCATGCGCCCGCTGGGCGGATCGTAAATCCAGCCCGCGACGGTTTCACCGCGATAAATCAGGCTCACGATCATGCCGTAAACGGGGCTGCCGCGTGCGAAATTGGCGGTGCCGTCAATCGGGTCAATGACCCAGACGGGCACATCGCCTTTCAGCAGATTTAGGCGCTCGGGATCGGCGGCGACGGCTTCTTCGCCGAGTATCGTGAAATCGGGTGTCAGTGCGAAGAGCTCGGCGCTGAGCATCTCTTCGGCCGCCACATCAAAATCGGTAACGATTTCGCCTTGTGCCTTATGTCGCCTTTCCGTGTCGCTGATACCGCGAGCGGCGGCCGGCAAGACGATCTCACGAGCGACCTTTTCAATGATCTCGGTGACGCGGCCCGGCTCAGGCCAGCGCATCACTGTCGGCAGTAAATCGGTGTTCAAAGCGTGACAGGTCTTCCGGGTCGAGCCGGACCGCCAGATGCGCGCTCTCGTCATCGTCTCTGCGGTTGATCACCTCGCCATGCCGGTAGAGAAAGGCAAGCGCAGCGCCATCGGCGAGCGGAACATCGATTTCAACAAGCTGCCGGTGACGGCCCAGCACAGCATCGATTCTTTCAAGCAGTTCAGGCAGCCCTTCGCCGGTAACCGCGGACACGGCGACGCCATCGGGTTTGCGCGCTGTCTGCGCTGCCAGAACGGCCTTTTCCTCCTCGGTCAGGAGGTCGATCTTGTTCGCGGCCTCGATTATCGGGATATCGACATAATCCGCCAGATGCGGATCGGCTTCCGGGCCGACTCCGAGCGCACCCAGTACGCTCAGAACGTCATCGCGTTGCGCCTCTGTGTCGGGATGCGCACTGTCCCGCACATGGATAATGAGATCGGCGCCGGTGACTTCTTCAAGCGTCGCGCGGAAGGCGGCGATAAGCTGCGTCGGCAGATCCGAAATGAAGCCGACCGTATCTGACAGGATTATAGATCGCCCTGACGGAAGGGTTATCTCGCGCAGCGTCGGGTCGAGCGTCGCAAACAGCAAATCCTTGGCCATGACCGAGGCATCTGTGAGCCGGTTGAACAAGGTGGATTTGCCGGCATTTGTGTAGCCGACGAGCGCGACGGTCGGATACGGCACCTTATCGCGGCTTTTCCGGTGCAGGCCGCGGGTACGGGTGACCTGCTCCAGCGATCGCCGGATCTGGGTTATCCGGTCGGTGATGATACGTCGGTCGATTTCGAGCTGGGATTCGCCCGGACCGCCGAGAAAGCCGTAGCCGCCGCGCTGCCTTTCGAGGTGCGTCCATGACCGAACCAGCCGCGAACGCTGATAGGTCAGTGAAGCGAGTTCGACCTGCAAGCGCCCTTCCTTCGTTCTTGCCCGCGCGCCGAAAATATCGAGGATCAGACCGGTGCGGTCGATCACCTTGGCCTTTAGCCCGCGCTCGAGATTCCGCTGCTGCACAGGGGTCAGCGGGTGATCGACAATCACCAGGTCGATCCCCTGCTTAGCGATCATTTCAGCCAGTGCTTCGATTTGTCCCGGGCCGAGCAAGGTGGCCGGCACCGCCCGGTTCAGCCTCAGCACCTGCGCATCGGCAATATCAAGATCGATCGCTGCGGCGAGACCCGCGGCCTCTGCCAGGCGCGCTTCGGGGCTGCGCCGGTTCACTGTTGAGGTTTCGGCAGCTATGGCAGCGCCGAGCGGCGTCGCACGGGGTTTCTGCGTCTCTCTCAGTGCCGGATGGATGACCAGTGCCTTGCCGGTGCTCAATCAGTCCTCGCCGTTGTCTTCGCTGGGATCGTATAGCTGGATGGGCTGTGACGGCATGATCGTCGAAATGGCATGTTTATAGACCAGCTGCGAGTGCGCATCGCGCCGAAGCAAGATCGAGAAATTATCGAACCAAGTGATCATGCCTTGCAGCTTGACGCCGTTGATCAGGAAAATCGTCACGGCCATTTTCTGGCGCCGCAGCTGATTCAGAAAAACATCCTGAACATTCTGGGATTTTTCAGCCATCGTTAGGCTCCGGCTTTGTTCTTGGGGCGCCCTTGTTCTGAAATTCGACCCAGGCGGCACCCGGTGCCTAAGCCGTTACCTCGGATATAGAGCGTTGCTCTCGCTTGAGAAAGGTCAGCACCGCATCGAGATCATCGAATAGGTGATCGGGACCCATCTGTTTCGCTGCGGCGAAGCGATTTTCATCCTGCCTGAGCAGCATGGTAACGCAGCCTGCGGCCTTGCCGGCGCCGATATCGGCCTCTGTGTCGCCAAGAAAATACACGCTTTGCGGCCGGTCGATGGACAGGCGTCGGAGGGCGAGGTGAACCGGTGCCGGGTCCGGCTTGTCGCGTTCGGCGTCTCCGGCACCGATTATGGTTTGGAAATAGCGGTCCCATCCAAGCCCGTTTATTTCACGGTGCAGGAATTGTGTCCCCTTGTTGCTGACCACGGCGAGCGGCAGTTTCAGATCGGTGAGAAAGTCGAGCAGCGCGATCGCGCCGGGCAAGGGTTTCAGTTCTTCGAGATGATAGGCCTGAAAGGCGTCATAGAAGACCTGTTGCGCCGCCGGCGCGTCATCGCCGAACAGCTCGGGGAAGCGATCGCGCGCGGAAAGGGTGGCACTCTCGATCACTGCGGCGCGTGTCCATTCGGGCTTTGCGAACCGCGACAGCGCCGCATTCATCGCCCGGGTGATCACATCCCAGTTATCGACCAGCGTACTGTCCCAATCGAACAGTATCGCGCGTGGTGAGTTCGGCCGCATCAGTCGAGCTGCGCTCCGCTTGCCTGCTGCCAGTCAAACTGAGCATCCGACGGGGTGGCGGCATAGTCGAGATAGGCCCGGCGCAGGGCCGTTACCGTCGGTCCGGGCTTGCCCTGCCCGATCGGTTGGCCGTCAATGGCGATAATCGGTGTTGCCAGCGTATTGGCACTCGACAGGAAGGCCTCTGACGCGTCTCGCGCTTCGGCGAGCGTGAATGGCCGCTCCTCAATCCGCATGCCGAGCCTTTCGGCCAGCACGCTCAGGCTGTTCCGTGTTATGCCTTTCAGGATGGCTCGATTGGCCTGGCGCGTGATGAGAGTGCCGTCTTGAGCGACGATCCAGGCGTTGCTGGACGCGCCCTCGCTGACAGTTCGATCCGGCAGGATCATCCAGGCCTCATAAGCCCCCGCCTCCACTGCCGCCTGTTTAGCCAAGACTTGAGGAAGCAGGGCTATCGTCTTGATATCACGCCGCGCCCAACGCTGATCGGGGACGGTAATGATGCTGACCCCCTGTTCCTGCTTGGCATTGATGCCCTTGGCAGCCGGGCGCGCGGTGATGACCAGTGCGGGCCGGGCCGAGGCCGGAAAAGCAAACTCACGCGGCGCCACACCGCGCGTAATCTGCAGGTAGACCGAACCGTCATGAAGGCGGTTTCGCCGGACGATTTCACGCAGCAAGAAAGGCAGCACTGTCGCCGCGATCGGCCTGTCTATCCGGAGCTCGGTGAGCGAGCGCTCAAGACGCTGCAGGTGACCCTTCTCATCCGCCAAATGGCCGTTCTTGACGGTAATCACCTCATAAACGCCATCGGCGAACTGATAGCCGCGATCTTCAATATGGACCGCCGCCTCCGCATGGCGGACATAGCGACCGTTGACATAAGCAATGCGAGACATCGGCTGCCTTATCAGAAAAATTCCAGGCCGACGGCGAAGGCACGCTCGACATCGCGCACCTGGTCATGCGTCGCCAGGATGATGACCCTGTCCTGAGGTCGGATCACGGTCTCATCATTCGGAACGAAAACGCTGTCATTCCGCACCACCGCGCCGATGATGACCCCGCTCGGCAGGCCCAACTCTTCAATCGATTTGTTGCAGAGGCGCGAGCTTTCGATCGCCTCGGCCTCTATGATTTCGGCAAAGCCGTCACGCAAAGTGTGTACCGAACGGATCCGGCCGCGGCGAATATGCTGCAGGATGGTCGATACGGTGATGGCGCGCGGGCTGACAACGGCGTCGATCCCAAGCGGGCTGAGCAGCGGGTTGTAAGAGGTTTTGTTGATCAGCGTAATCGCCCGGTCGCAGCCATAGCGCTTGGCCAGCAAGGATCCCAGGATATTGCCCTCATCATCATCGGTGACGGAGACCACCGTTTCGGTCAGTGCCACATTCGCCTCTTCCAGCACTTCATTGTCCAGCGCATTGCCGTGAAGCACCACGGTTCGCTGCAATTGCTGCGCGATGCTTTCTGCTCGGCTGCGACTTTGCTCGATGAGGTGAATGCCGACCTCGGGGAAATGCTCCTCGATTTGCTGGGCCACGAACAGGCCGATATTGCCGCCGCCCTGGATCAGGATACGCCGCGCTTCCGGCTCCTCATGGCCGAAGGCGGACATCGCCCGGGTCAGGTGATCGGCATCGCAGACGAAATAGACTTCATCACCGATCAGCACCTGTTCGTCCCGGCTGGGGATGATCCGCTGATCGCCGCGGATAATGGCAACAATCCGCATGGACAGATCGGGAAACAGCGTATCGAGCTGCCTGAGCGGGGTGTCTACGAGCGGGCAATTCGGGTCACACAGCACGCCGATCAGCATCACCTTGCCGTCGGCGAGCGTGATCGAGTCGAAGGCGCCGGGCACCTCCAGACGGCGGATAATGGCGCGTGCAACCTCGATTTCCGGCGAGATATACGCATCGATCGGCAAATTGTCGCGGCTGAACAGATCCTGCCAGATCGGTCGCAGATACTCCTGCGCCCTGATCCTTGCGATGCGCGTCGGGACGTGAAAGATCGAATGCGCGACCTGGCAGGCCACCATGTTGACCTCATCGGCATAGGTCACGGCGATCAGCATCTCGGCATCCTCCGCCCCTGCCCTCTGCAGCACATCGGGGTGTGAGGCGTAGCCGATGATACCCTGCACATCGAGGCTGTCGCTGATTTTTTGCACCAGCGCCGCCTGCTTGTCGATAACGGTGACATCGTTATTCTCGTCCGACAGATAGCGGGCAATATGATACCCGACCTGCCCTGCGCCGCAGATGATGACCTTCATGGCGGCGGACCTTGCTCGTGGCTCAAGACAGCGTCAACTCCAACTCCACAGGGTCGACTTCTCAGCCGGCCGAGGCGCGTTGGTCAAACTGCTCGCGTTCGGCGCCGTGGATCCCCAGCGTCTTCAGCTTGCGGTGAAGCGCCGAGCGCTCCATGCCGATAAAGGCAGCGGTGCGGGAGACATTGCCGCCAAATCGGTTGACCTGGGCGATCAGGTAATCGCGCTCGAAGATTTCCCGCGCATCGCGCAGCGGCATGCTGAGGATTTCCGCACCCTTGTCCCATTTCAGAACTTCCGGCGCTATCGCGCCGATTTCCGGCGGCAGCATATCCGCGCGGATGACGTCGCTATGGTCCTCGGGGCACATGATCAGCAACCAGTCAACGACGTTGCGCAGCTGCCGAACATTACCCGGCCATTCATAACTTTGCAGCGCCGCCACCGCATCGTTCCCCAGACGCCGGGTACGCTGGCCGATCGCTTCTGCCGACAGGTTCATGAAGGCTTCGGCGAGCAGCGGAATATCCTCGCGGCGTTCGCTCAGGCTCGGCACATGGATAGGGACGACGCAAAGCCGGTAATAAAGATCCTTTCGCAGATCGCCGACCGCCATGGCTGTCTTCGGATCCCGGTTTGTGCTTGCCAGCACCCTGACATCGACCTTGATCCGGTCGCTGCCGCCGATGCGGTTGAAGGTCTGCTCCTGCAGAACCCGGACGATCTTGCCTTGGGTTTCCAATGGCATGTCGGCGATTTCATCCAGCAACAAGGTTCCGCCATGCGCTTGTTCCAGCACGCCGATACGGCGTTCATGACTGCCGTTGAGCGGGTGTTCGGTGCCGAACAGCTCGGCATCGAGCCGTTCAGGATGCAGCATGGCGCAATTGAGCACCACGAAGGGGCCGTTCTGGCGGGGCGAGCGCGCGTGAATCAGTCTTGCGACAACCTCCTTGCCGCTGCCGGGGGCGCCGGTAATGAAGACGCGGCTGCGCGTCGGAGCGGCGCGATCGACGGCAATGCGGACCTGATTTATCGCGGCACAATCGCCCAGCAGGTCGGGCAGCTCACCGGCGCGAAGACGCAACTCCGCATTCTCGCGCTCGAGCTTGGCCGCTTCCAAAGCGCGTTTCAGGGTCAGGATCAAACGATCCGATTTGAACGGCTTTTCGATGAAATCATAGGCGCCGCGCTTGAGTGCAGCGACGGCGGTTTCGATCGTGCCGTGCCCGCTGATCATCACGACCGGCACGCCGGGCCAGCTCTGCTTGATCTCGCTGAGCAGTTCGAGCCCGTCCATGGCACTGTTTTCGAGCCAGACATCGAGTATCACCAGGCTCGGGCGCCGTCCCTTCAGCGCCTCCATCGCCGACTGGCTGTCTGCCGCGTGGCGGGTTTCAAAACCTTCATCGGAGAGTATGCCGGCGATCAGCAGGCGGATATCGCTCTCATCATCGACGATCAGGATGTCCGGGGCGGTTTCAGAAGACATTAGGCTACATCCGGCATGGCGGTTAACGAGTCGGCGGACAGGCTCCGCGGCAGATGCAGGGACACCAGCGCGCCCCATCCCTGCCCTTCAAGATCAACCATGCGGTCAGCCAATTGCAGCTTACCGTCATGGTCTTCCATGATTTTCTTGACGATGGCGAGGCCCAGCCCGGTGCCCTTGGCCCGGGTTGTGACATAGGGTTCGGTCAACTCGGTGCGGCCCGATTGCGGCAGCCCGCGGCCGTTATCGGCAACCAGAACGGTAATGCCGTCATCGGTCTCGAACAGATGCAAGTCTATGCACGGCGGATCCCAGGCAAAACGCTCAGGGCGGGCGGCGATGGCATCGGCGGCATTTTGCAGAAGATTGGTCAAGGCTTGGCCAATCTGACGACGGTCGCAGCGGGCGAGAACAGGCTGTTCCGGAAGATGCATCGCGTAGGCGATATCCCTGTTGGCCTCGCGCTGCAGAACGACCGCTTCGCGGCAGATGGAGTCGAGACTTTCAGGCTTCAGCACTGCCTGAGGCATCCGCGCAAAGGCGGAAAATTCATCGACCATCCGGCCGATATCGCCGACCTGGCGGATAATCGTGTCCGTACAGGCGATAAATGTGTCCGGATCTTTGTTGATCTGCGGCTGATAGCGCCGCTGCAGTCGCTCTGCGGCGAGCTGGATCGGAGTCAGCGGATTCTTCATTTCATGCGCAATGCGGCGCGCAACATCGGCCCAGGCTGCCTTGCGCTGTGCCGAAAGCAGCTCCGAGATATCATCGAAGGTGACAACATAGCCCGGCGCCTGACCGAAACGCCGGTCATTGGCGATCCGCAACAGGTAAATCCGCTGGCCGATGCCCGGCACGGCAATGGCGATCTGAGCTTCCTGCACTTCTTCCGGGCGTCTGTCCGAGGCGGCAAGAAGCTCGGTGAGTTCGGGGACAATTTTACGGAGATCGGTGCCGATGATCTCGGTTTCCTCAAGACCCAGCATTTGCGGCGCCGACGGGTTGGCAACCGTCACCTGCCCCTTGGCATCGAGACCGATAACGCCGGCTGAAACACCGGAGAGAACGGTTTCGATAAACTGCCGTCGCTGATTGAGCTCGACATTGGCGCCGACCAGCTTGTCACGCTGCTCGGCCAATTGCCGCGTCATGCGGTTAAAGGCGCGCGACAGATTGCCGAGCTCGTCTCGGCTGGCGGTGCCCAGGGCGCGCGCTGACAGATCGCCGCTGCGCACTTTTTCAGCGGCAACGATGAGAGAGCGGATCGGTCTGACCAGCCGCTCGGCAAAACCAAGGCCGGCCCATACCGCAGCGAGAACCAACAATAGACCGACCAGCATGAAGATCAGGGTTGCGGCGACCTGCAAATCGCCGCTGCGGCCGCGCAGCTGTTCATAACGCGCCGCCGCCTCCTCGGTGCTCTCAACGTGACCCAGCACCAGGGGATCGACGCTGCGACCGATCATCAGATAACTGTCTAGAAAGCGGTCGAGCTTGATCATCGCTCGCACCCGGTCCTCTCCCTCTTCGGTATCCAGCACGACAGCGCCAACCGATGCACGCGCGAAATCCTGCTCGGATGGCGGTTGAATGTCGAATTGGAAGCTTAGGCCGGCCTGAGCGATGACCGCGCCGCGGCCGTCGAAGATGACCGCCTCATTGAGGTTACGGAACAGCGTCTGAGTCCGCATCAGCCGGTCAAGACCGACCGGATTGCCGATCAGGCGCGGCCGCTCGCGGTTGATGTCATTGGCCATGGCCAGCAGATCGGCGCGAATGGTCTGGCTGTGTTCGTCGAGATAGCCACGTGCGACAGCAACCGATTCATTAATCGCGGTGGCGACCTTGTCGTTGAACCAGGATTGCAGGCCGACCGACAGGAAAAGGCCGGCAAAAACGGTCATCAGAATCGCCGGCAGGCTGGCAAGAATCCCGAAAACCAGGACGATCTGGCCGTGCAGCCGGGCACCGGCCTGCTGCCGCCGCGCCTGGAGCCAAAGCGACACGACACGGCGTGCAACCAGGGCCACCAAAAGCAGCAGAATGGCAAGGTCGAGAACCAGCAGCCAGTAAACGACATCCGGGTCGGAGCCGAAAGCGGAGCTGCCCGTGAGCACGTAATAGGTGGCGCCGCCGGAAATCAGAGCCGCGGCCGCCAGCACCAGCACCAGCCAGTTGAGCGCGCCCGAGCGCTCGGCCCAGACGGAAAACCGCCGGGTCAAATTGCGCCGTGGCGGCGGCGCTTCTTCGGGTAGCTGTGTGGCGGCGTCGACAGCCATGGGCAGTGCGAGACTCGCTGAACGCGTCAGTTATGCCTCACTGTGACTACTTTACAACAGTTTGGCAAATGCTCTTCGCGTCCCGGTCTCAACCACCTTTGCGACGGCGTGAAACCTGAATATCAAGATCGCGAATCTTTTTGCGCAGGGTATTGCGATTGAGCCCCAGAACCTCGGCGGCGCGTAACTGATTGCCGCGTGTCGCCTCGAGCGTCAGGGTCATCAAAGGCCGCTCAACCTCCTGAATGATCCGGCTATAAAGCTGGGGCGGCGGCAAATCCTCGCCATGAGCGGCGAAATAATCCGTCAAATGCCGTTCGACGATATCTGCCAAGCCCTGGGGTGCCTGCTCCTCGGACCGCCGAAGGTCACCATGGCCGTTGGCGGCGGGCGCCTGTTCCTGGGTACCGCTTTCGGCGGCCAGAGCACGGCGCATCACTGATGCGTCGACGGCGGGGCGCTCGGACAGGGTCGCGAGCCGGCGCACCAGCCGGTCAAGGCCGCGCAATTGGTCCCAGGGAAGACGGGCGGACAATTCATCGAGCGCGCCCTGATCCAAGCTGATCGCCGGCAGGCCGTCCTTTTCCGCGTCTGCGGCGAGAGCCTCGACAATTGCCTGTAAATCGCCGCTTCTTTCGGCAAGTGGCGGCATCGACATCACGCTGGCACTCAGCCGGTGTCGCAAGTCCTGCCGGAAGAGGCCCTGGCGCGCCCGGTCCCCCAAATCCGGCGTGGCGGTCGCGATATAACGGACATCGGTTGTCTGGCTGTCCTGTATGGCGCGGCTCAGGGATTCCTGAGCACTGCTGCTCAATGTCTCAATCGACTGCAGAATGAGGGTGCCGCCGTCAGCGCGGGCGATCTGGTCGAGAAATAACGCAGCATCGACGCTCTCGCACTCGATAACGATGAAGGGTCCGCCTGCGCGGTTGCCCTGTTCATGCATGGTTTTGGCCGCGGTGAGGCGTCCACTGCCGACGGCGCCGTCGATCAGGCAAGGCAGATCGAGCCGGCACAGCCTGGCCACAGCGCCGCGAACGGCATCGATGGCGGCGGACGTGCCGGCGAGAGCCGCCGGTCTTGTCGGCCTGGTTTTCGGCGCAGCCGGCGGTGCTTTCAGGGCCGCGTCAACGGTCACTGCCAGCTTTTCGAGATCGAAGGGCTTGGGCAGGAAGTCGAAGGCACCCTTTTCCTGCGCCTCGGCGATCGCTGTATGCGGGCTTTGCGCGCTCATCAGGATAAAATTCAACTCCGGCCTCAGGCGCCGCATGCGCGGCAGCAATTTCAGCAGGCTCTCATCGGGCAACAGAACATCGCCGACCACCACATCACCATGGCCGTCAGACAACCAGTGCCAAAGCGTCGAGGCGTTGCCGGTCGTGCGTGTCCGATAGCCGTATCGCGCCAGCGCTTCGGCAAGCACTGTCCGGATGCTCTTGTCGTCATCGGCGATCAGAACCGTTTCCTGCCCGCTCATGCCTCACTCCATAACGGCAGTCCGATGGTAAAACGTGTGCCGCGATCAAGCGGATCGAGGGCGACAGTGCCGCCATGCGCGGCGACGATCCTCGCGACCATGGCAAGGCCGAGGCCGCGCCCGCCGGCCTTGGTGGAGACGAATGGCTCGAATACCGTATGTCTGATCGCCGCCGGAATACCGGGGCCGTTATCGCTGACCGAAATAAGGAGCGGCTGCGGGTGTCGGCTTTGCAGGCTCTGTCGCCAGGCGGTTCGCAGCGTGATTTCGCCCCCGTTCTGCGGCAGCGCTTCGGCGGCATTGGTGATCAGGTTGAGGATCGCCTGGATCAGGCTGCTGCGGTCGGCCGCCGCTGGGGGCAAGGACGGATCGAAACGGGTAACGATGCGGACATGGGCGGCGACACCGGCTTCGGCGATCGCTTTCGCATGCAGCACGGCCTCATGGATGTTCAGCGCCTCGGTGGAAACGGCCTCGCCGCCGGTCAGCTTTTCAATATCGGCGATCAGGGCGGCGATGCGGTCGGCTTCATCGCGGATAAGCTGCAGCAAATGGCGGTCCTTGTCGGCCAGAGCACCGTCGAGCAATTGGGTCGCACCGCGAATGCCTAGCAACGGGTTGCGTATCTCATGTCCCAGAACGCTTGCAATCGATGCCGCTTTCAGGCCCTCGGCGGTCTGGTCTAGCGCCTCATCGGCGACATCGCGCTGTCGCTGAATTTCGATCAGCACCGCGCCTGCTTCAATCGCGACCGGGCAGGCGCGAACGGTGATGCCGCCGGACGGCAGGCCGGGCCCGGCAAGTGCGGCGTCATGCACAGTCACAGCGCCATCGGCGCTGCGCGCCTGAGCGACAGCGTCAATCAATCCGCCGGCTTCGGGCAGAGCGCGGGCCAGATCGACGCCCTCCATGGCGCGTTTGCTGTGACGCAAGAATTCTTCCGCAGCCGGGTTGATCAAACGCAACCGGTCGGCGGCGTCGACGACCAGCAATGGCTGCGGCAAAGCAATGAAGATTGCCGCCAGGTCGCGCCCCAGATCCGTTCCGGGCGCAAGATTTGCCTGCAAATCAGCCAGCCGTTCTGCAGCGACGGAGAATTGCGGAGCAGATGTCATGAAGAGAGCCGATAGCGAGCTGAGACTGCCTAATGGATGAGCAATCCTTGCGCAAACGTCAAGCATCGCGCGGTCTTGGGCCGCTTGCATTTCGTCGCAATTATCGCCACCCCAGCGCTTTCGAAGCGATACCACAAACTGGAGACATCGATGCGGCGTTGTGCTGCGCTCATTGTTGCCGCCGGTCAGGGCAGCCGTTTCGGCGCCGCCCTGCCCAAGCAGTATCACCGGCTCGGCGGCATGGCGGTGTTGCGCCGGACCGTTCAGGCCTTCATCGACCATCCGGCCGATCTTTCGATTCAGCTCGTCATCAATCCGGCGTTTTCCGATCACTATCGGGAGGCGACAGCCGGTCTGGATCTGCCGCTGCCGGTACCGGGCGGCAATAGCCGACAGAAAAGCGTGCATTTGGGTCTTGAGGCGCTGGCCGCCTCGGACGCCCCGCCCGATTACGTGCTTATCCACGACGGCGCGCGTCCATTCCCGGGGCGGGCCGTGATCGCCCGCGTACTTGCCGCACTCTCAGATAACCAGGGCGCCGCTGCCGCTTTGCCCGTCGGTGACACGCTGCGGCGCGGCGATGAAGACGGCTATGCTGCAGGGCTGGTTGAACGGGACGGTCTGTGGAGGATGCAGACCCCGCAGGGCTTTCCCTTGACGGCGATCCTGCGCGCCCATCGCGCCTTCACCGATAAGAATTTTACCGATGATGTGGCGCTCGCCGAAGCCGCCGGCATGCCGGTGCAACTCGTTGACGGCGCGGCGCGTAATCTAAAGATTACAACACAGGAGGATCTGGCGATGGCTGAAGCGCTGTTGGCCGGCGAAACGCGCACCGGTACAGGCTTTGACGTGCACGCCTTTGGCCCCGGTGACCATGTCATGTTGTGCGGCGTGGCGGTGCCGCATGACAAGGGCCTTGCCGGTCATTCCGATGCCGATGTCGGCCTGCATGCTTTGGTCGATGCGATGCTCGGGACCATTGGCGGTGGTGATATCGGCGATCATTTTCCGCCTACCGATCCGCAATGGAAAGGTGCGGACAGCGCTGCCTTTGTAACCCATGCCGTCGGTCTGCTGTCCGCCCGCGATGCCGTCCTGGTCAATGCCGATATCACCCTGATATGTGAACGGCCGAAAATCGGCCCGCATAAACCGGCAATGAAAAGCCGCGTCGCCGATCTGCTCGGCATCACTGAGGACCGCGTGAACATCAAGGCGACGACCACGGAACAGCTCGGCTTTACCGGTCGGCGTGAAGGCATCGCGGCCCAGGTCGTGGTTACCGTCACGATGCCGCGATGATGGACAAAGATATCTTGACCGCGGCCGAAGCCTTACTGGCGCAGTGCCGCGAAAAAGGTCTGATGCTGGCCGCCGCGGAATCCTGCACCGGCGGACTGGTCACCGCAGTTCTGACTGAAATCGCGGGATCATCGGATGTCGTCGATCGCGGTTTCGTAACCTATTCAAACGCAGCCAAGACGAGCCTGCTGGGTGTCCCGCAAGCGGTCCTCGATATGTATGGCGCAGTCAGCGAGCAGACGGCCCGAGCTATGGTCTCGGGCGCGCTGGACAATTCATGCGCCGACCTTGCGGTATCAATAACCGGTATCGCCGGACCCGGCGGCGGCAGTGCGGACAAGCCGGTAGGGCTGGTCCATTTCGCCGCTCAGCGCAGAGGCGATGAGGCCAACGCCTACCACACGGTGTTCAGCGGTGACCGTAGCGCCGTGCGCGAGGCGTCGCTCCGTCAGGCGCTGACGATGCTGTCAGAGCTCGCCGCTCAGGCCTGATTGGGGACGCCGTCGACGGCGTCATCGCTCATCGAACCGCGAAACCGACGGTGCGCTTCGGCCTCAAAGGCACCGACCATGCGCTTGATGACTTCATCAAAAAACAGCTTTGCCAGCCTTTGGAAAAAGCCGCGCGCAAATTCAAATTCAACCTGAAAATCGACCAGGCAGCCGGTCGCTTCTTCGGTGAAATGCCAATGCGTCTTGAGGTGCTTGAGCGGACCGCTGAGATACTCGACGTCAATCTTGCCGGCATCGGGTTCAAAATGGACTTTGCAGGAAAACCTTTCCCGCACCATTTTGTAGCCGACCATCATGTCGGCCCAGGCCGTATCGCCCTCCGTTCTGTTGACGCGCAAGGCGGCGACCCACGGCAGGAAATCCGGATACCGCTCGATACCGGCAACCAGCGCGAACATTTGCTCCGGCCGGTAGGGCAATTTGCGCTGCTCGTGATGGCTCAGCATGGTGATCTCCGTTAGCCGCGCGCAAGTTGTGCGGCACGCGCAGCCTGCAGGCGCGCAAAATCTTCGTCGGCATGGTATGACGAGCGGGTCAGAGGCGAGGCCGAAACGAGCAGAAAGCCCTTACCGCGCGCCACCGTTTCATAGCTGGCGAATTCATCGGGCGTAACAAAGCGGTCGACTGCCGCATGCTTTTTGGTCGGCTGCAGATACTGACCGATGGTCAGGAAATCGACGCTCGCCGCGCGCATATCGTCCATCACCTGATGCACTTCCTGTTTGGTTTCACCGAGCCCGACCATGATGCCGGATTTGGTGAAGATCGACGGGTCGCGGCGCTTCACCTCAGCCAGCAGGTTCAGCGAGGTGAAATAGCGGCTGCCCGGCCTGATGCCGGGATAGTGCCGCGGAACGGTTTCCAGATTGTGATTAAAGACATCGGGGCGCGCGGCAACAATGATATCAATGGCTTGCGGCGCATCGCGGAAGTCCGGTGTGAGGATTTCGATCGTCGTCCCGGGCGATTTCCGGCGAATCTTGTCGATGACCTGGGCGAAATGCTCCGCCCCGCCGTCATCCAGATCATCGCGGTCGACCGAGGTCACCACGACATGCTTCAGCCCCAGCTTGGCCACCGCCTGGGCGACGCGCAGCGGCTCGAACGGGTCCAGCTTGTCGGGCTTGCCGGTGGCGACATTGCAGAACGCGCAGGCGCGGGTGCAAACCTCGCCCATGATCATGAATGTCGCATGCTTCTGCGCCCAGCACTCGCCGATATTCGGACAGGCCGCTTCTTCGCAAACGGTGGTCAGGTTCAGCCCGCGCATCAGCTTGCGCGTTTCCTGATAGCCCTCGGACACCGGCGCGCGGACCCGTAACCAGTCGGGCTTCTTCACCCGAACAGGATTATCCGGCTTATGCGCTTTCTCGGGATGGCGCGGCCTGACGGCTGGTTTTGACTCGGCTTGTTCGGACATTGGTATCTATGTGCGTTCGTTCGGCGTGCCGATCAATCCGCTATCACGCCGCGTTCAGCGCAACACAGGCGCTTCTTCTCGTTATCGCGAGGCGGCGAAGCTGCGGCGGCTATTCATAAATATCGCCATAACGGCACAATTCCTGGATTGCCGCGTGGTCTTCGACCACTCGCAATGACGATTTCTAGATGTGAATCACTCGCCCATAGGCATCCAGCACGCTCTCATGCATCGCCTCGGACAGCGTCGGATGCGGGAAGATGGTCTCAATCAGCTCGGCTTCGGTGGTTTCGAGCTTTTTGGCGATGCCATAGCCCTGGATGAGCTCGGTGACCTCGGGGCCGATCATATGGGCACCGAGCAGCTCGCCGGTCTGTTTGTCGAAGATGGTTTTGACCATGCCTTCGGCCTCGCCCAGCGCAATCGCCTTGCCATTGCCGATCAGCGGGAAACGGCCGATGCGCAGCTCCCTGCCCTGCTGTTTAGCCTCGGCTTCGGTCAGGCCGACCGAGGCGATCTGGGGGCGGCAATAGGTGCAACCGGGGATATGCTCGGTGTCGAGCGGATGCAGATCGCCATGGCCGGCGATACGCTCGACGCAGAGCACGCCTTCATGGCTGGCCTTATGCGCCAGCCAGGGGGCGCCGACGACATCGCCGATGGCATAGACGCCAGGTTCATCGGTTTCGAGCCATTGATTGACGACGATATGGCCGCGCTCGGTTCTGACCCTGGTCTTGTCGAGCCCGATATCGTCGATATTGCCGGTGATGCCGACGGCAAGGATTACCCGGTCAACGGTGACGGTCTCGGTCTTGCCGCCGGCCATCTCGATGCTGGCCTCGACGGCGTTCTTTTTGGTCTTGAGCCCGGCAACCCTGGCGCCGGTATGGATGGTCATGCCGCGCTTGCTGAATTGCTTATGCGCGAAAGCGGAAATCTCGGCATCCTCGGCGGGCAGGATACGGTCGACCGCTTCCACCACCGTCACATCGGCGCCCATATCATTGTAAAAACTGGCAAATTCGATGCCGATCGCGCCGGAGCCGATGACCAGCAGCGATTGCGGGATCGTCTCGGGCACCATCGCTTCCTTATAGGTCCAGATCAGCTTGCCGTCGGGCTCCAGCCCCGGCAGGGTCCGCGCCCGGGCGCCGCTGGCGATGATTATATGCTTGGCGCTGAGCGTCTCGGTCTTGCCGCCCGCCTCGACCGTCAGCTTGCCGCCCCCCGCAAGCCGGCCGTGACCGTCGAACACGGTAACCTTGTTCTTCTTCATCAGATGCTTGACGCCGCCCGATAGCTGGCCGGCGACGTCGCGCGAGCGTTTGACGACCTTTTTCGGATCGAAACCGATATCCTTGGCCGAGAAACCGAATTCGTCGAGCCGGTCAAGCATGTGCCGAATATCGGCCGCGCGCAGCAGCGCCTTGGTCGGGATACAGCCCCAATTGAGGCAGATGCCGCCAAGATGCTCGCGCTCGACAATGGCGGTTCTCATGCCCAGCTGGGCCGCCCGGATCGCCGCGACATAGCCGCCCGGCCCGCTGCCCAGGACGATGAGGTCGAACTGTGTATCTGCCAAGGATCAGCCGCGGCTTTGCTTGACCTGATCGGTGCCGAAGAAATTCTTGAAGGTTTCCTCGTCCGGGTCGCCGATCTTCATGACGTCTTCCATCAGCGCCATGCCCCGCTGCACCGCCGGCCGCGCGCCCATCTGGTCGAACCAGCGTTTGACATGGGTGAATTCGTCAATCGGCACGGTGTGGAATTTATACTGCGCGATCCAGGGATAGGTCGCCATATCGGCGATGGAATACTCGTCGGCGATCCATTCGCGGTCGGCAAGGCGGCGGTCGAGAATGCCGTATATCCGCATGGTTTCGTTGAAATAGCGATCGATGCCGTATTGGATCTTTTCCGGCGCATAGCCGAGGAAGTGGCCGCACTGTCCGAACATTGGCCCGAGCGTTGAAATCTGGAAGGCGAGCCATTGCTTGACCGTCCAGCGGGCGCGCGGCTCGCTGGGAAAGAATTTGCCGGTTTTCTCGCCGAGATATTCGAGGATCGGGCCGCTTTCGAAAATGCTGATCGGCGCGCCGCCCGGACCGTCGGGATCGACGATGGTCGGCACCTTGTTGTTCGGGTTGATTTTCAGATAGTCCGGCTCGAATTGTTCGCCGCGCAGGATGTTGATACCCTTGGTCTCATAAGGCAGCTCGGCCTCTTCGAGGAAAATCGGGATCTTGTGGCCGTTGGGTGTCGGCCAGTAATACAGTTCGATCTTTGCCATGGCGCTCAATCCCCTTCCGGCAGAGGTTCGGCCTTACCCTGCGCAACAAGAACCTCGCGGATCGCGCGCTGACAGTTCTCGGGGCTGTCGTCGCCCTGATATTCCTTCATGTAGAACGCTTGCACGCTGGGGCGCTTGACCGCTTCCTCATACCATTTTTCCAGCGTCGGGCGGCCCTTGCGCCAGTTGTAATTGGGATAAAGCGGATCGTCGCTCTCATAGAAAAGATTGACGAAGTCGAGATAGCTGAGACAGTGCAGCATCGCGACATGGCCGATGTCGAAATTGTCGCCGAAGCCCTTCGCATCCTCTTCCATGACATCGCAGGCGGCGATGATTTTCGGCCACATCATGCGGTAGTATTCGATGCGGCGTTTCTCAAGCGGTTGCCAGCCTTCCTGAATGACCATCACCGTGATCTCGAAAGTCTGATCGGCCAGCCCGAGCCGCCGGACGGCATCCCAGCGCGCAGGTCCCGGCTCCGGATAGAGCTTGCGGCCGCCCGGTGCGAGGCTGTCGATATATTCAACGATCGCCTGGCTGCCATACAGCACCATGCCGTCATCAGTGGCCAAAGTCGGCACCTTGTTCAGCGGGTTCAAAGCGATCAGCGAGTAGCCCGCGCCGCCGTCGCTGCCGTCCTTTCGTTTGAACGGATAGGTGCCGACGAATTCGACATTGTCCCATTGCCCGCACTCATGGATCGTCACAAGAACCTTATGAATGAAGTTGTGGAAGGGCGAGTAAAACAATTTCATCGTGGTTTCCTTTGCAATGAGACGGGGAACAAGGACGGCAGGCTTAGACCAACATCGTCACCGGATCTTCGATAAAGCGTTTGAAAGTCTGCAGGAATTGCGCGCCGACGGCACCGTCGACAACGCGGTGATCACAGGTCAGCGTCACCGTCATCACGGTTGCTACCCCGATTTGCCCGTCCTGCACAATCGCTCGCTGCTCCCCGGCACCGACGGCAAGGATGCATGCCTGCGGTGGATTGAGGATCGACGTGAAATGCTTGATCCCGAACATGCCGAGATTGGAGACCGAAAAGGTGCCGCCCTGATACTCTTCGGGTTTCAGCTTGCCGTCGCGCGCCCGCGCGGCCAGCTCGCGCGCTTCTTCGGCAATGGCGGCCAGACCCTTGGCGTCGGCCTGTTTGATGATCGGGGTGATCAGCCCATTCGGCGTCGCCACCGCCATTGATATGTCGATATCGGAAAATGTCAGCACCGCTTCATCAGACCAGGCGGCGTTGACCTGCGGATGCCGCTTCAAGGCCAGTGCGCAGGCCTTGATGATGAAGTCATTGACCGAAATCTTGGTATCCGGATCGGCGTTGAGGCGCTTTCGCGCCGCGAGCAACCGGTCGATTTCACAATCGATGGTGAGAAAGAATTCCGGCGCTCCCTGGCTGGCTTCCAGCAGACGCCGGGCAATGGTCTTTCGCACGCCGCTATGCGGCACCGCCTCAAAGGCCATGCCGAGCTGATCGGCGAGGGCCCGCGCGTCCGATTTACCCGATGGCTGGGCGGTCGCTTTATCTGGAGCGGTCGCCACAGCTCCGGACGCCTTTGCCTGCTCGATATCGGCCTTCACGACGCGTCCATGCGGCCCGCTGCCGGGGATCGATGCAAGATCGAGCCCGGCCTCTGCCGCCAGGCGTCGCGCCAATGGGCTGGCCCGCAGGCGATCGCCGGTCGCGCGCTGCTCGGACTTGCTGTGCTGGGATTTGGTCGGCGCGGGTTCAGGCGGCGCAGATTCTTCAGGCTCTTTTTCGGCTTTGGTGTCGCCGGGCTCCGCTCCGGTCTCAACAGGCTCTGGCGGCGCCGTCACCTCGGTTTCGCCCTCTTCAAGCAGGATCGCTATCGGTGTGTTCACCGCGATGGCATCGCTGCCGGCATCGATCAGGATTTTGCCGATTGTGCCCTCGTCGACAGCTTCCACCTCCATCGTCGCCTTGTCGGTTTCGATTTCAGCGATGACATCGCCGGGCGCGACCTTATCGCCTTCCTTGACATGCCATGCGGTCAGCGTGCCCTCTTCCATGGTCGGCGACAGTGCCGGCATCAGGATGTTGATGCTCATCGGCCGCTAATCCGCATAACAGACGCCGCGCGCGGCCTGCACGATATCATCGGTCTGGGGCAGCGCCAGCGCTTCAAGATTGGCGGCGTAGGGCAGAGGAACATCGGCGGCGCAGACCCGAGCCAAAGGCGCGTCCAGCCAGTCGAAAGCCTCCTCCATCATCACTGCGGCAATTTCGGCGGCAATTCCGGCACGCGGCCAGCCTTCCTGCGCGACGACGATGCGGTTGGTTTTCTTGACGCTCTCGACAATGGTCGCGGTGTCGAGAGGACGAAGCGTTCGGAGGTCGATGACCTCGGCGTCGATCCCCTGCTCCGCAAGCGTCTCGGCGGCCTGGAGCGCCTTGCCGACCATGATCGAATAGGCGGCAATGGTTACATCGCTGCCCGGGCGAACGATCTTCGCCCTGCCGATCGGCACGGTCACATCGCTATCGGTCGGCACCGGAAAGGAGCGACCATAGAGGATCTCGTTTTCAAGAAAGACGACCGGGTTCGGATCACGGATCGCCGATTTCAGCAGGCCTTTGGCATCGGCCGCGCTATAAGGCGCGATGACCTTCAGCCCCGGCACATGTGCGTACCAGCTTGCAAAATCCTGGCTGTGTTGAGCGGCAACACGGGCGGCGGCGCCGTTCGGGCCGCGAAAGACGATCGGACAGCCCATCTGGCCGCCTGCCATGTAGAGGGTCTTGGCGGCTGAGTTGATGATCTGATCGATTGCCTGCATGGCAAAATTCATTGTCATGAATTCGATGATCGGCTTGAGACCGCCAAATGCCGCGCCGACGCCGAGACCGGCGAATCCCTGTTCGGTAATCGGCGTGTCGACGACCCGCTTGGCGCCGAATTCCTGCAGCAGGCCCTGGGTGACCTTGTACGCGCCCTGATATTCGGCGACCTCCTCACCCATCAGAAAGACGTCAGGATCACGGCGCATCTCCTCGGCCATGGCATCCCGCAGGGCCTCGCGTACCGTCTGATCTGTCGTTTCCCCGTCATAATTGATTTCCGCAGGCGGAGCGGTTTCCGGCTCGGCCGGACGCGCCGCGGGCTTGGCATCGGCTTCCGGCGGCGGCTTGGATGGCGGTGCACCGTTCAGCGCGTCTTCGTCACCTTCCTCGTCTTCGCCCATCAACAAGGCGATCACGGTGTTGACGGCAACGCCCTCGGTGCCCGCATCAACAAGAATCTTTCCGACCACGCCCTCATCGACAGCCTCGACTTCCATGGTCGCCTTGTCGGTCTCGATTTCGGCGATGACATCACCGGCGCTTACCTTGTCACCCTTTTTGACATGCCAGGTTGCCAGCGTGCCTTCCTCCATGGTTGGTGAAAGCGCCGGCATGAGGATTTCAATCGGCATGGCGCTCAGGCCTCCACCAGCACATCGGTATAGAGTTCGGCCGGGTCGGGCTCGGGGCTGTCCTGTGCGAATTTCGCGGCCTTGGAGACGCGATCCCTGATCTCCTTGTCGACGCTTTTCAGCTCCGCCTCATCAGCCAGCTTTTCTTTGATCAGCAGGGCTTTGATCTGCTCTATCGGGTCGTGATCGCCGCGCATGGAATCGACCTCGTCCTTGGTCCGGTATTTGGCCGGGTCCGACATGGAGTGGCCGCGATAGCGATAGGTCTGCATCTCCAGCACCAGCGGTCCCTCGCCCGAGCGGACATGATCAAGCGCCTCACGTCCGGCATCGCGCACGGTCAGGACATTCATGCCGTCGACCTGCTTGCCGGGAATGCCGTAAGCCGCGCCGCGCTGGCAGAGTTCGCCCGCCGCCGAACGCGCCTGGCTGGTGCCCATGGCATATTTGTTGTTTTCGATGATGAACAGCACCGGCAGCTTCCACAGCGCCGACATGTTGAAGGTCTCGTAGACCTGGCCCTGATTGGCCGCGCCATCGCCGAAATAACACAGGCAGACGCCGCCATCCTCCTTGTATTTATGGGCGAAAGCGAGCCCGGCCCCGATCGGAACATTGGCGCCGACGATACCGTGACCGCCGTAGAATTTCTTTTCCTTGCTGAACATGTGCATCGAGCCGCCCTTGCCCTTGGAATAGCCGGTGGCGCGACCGGTAAGCTCGGCCATGACGCCGTCCGGATCCATGCCAGTGGCAAGCATATGTCCATGATCGCGATAGGTGGTGATCACGCTGTCTGCGGGCTTCTGAACCGATTGCAGGCCGACGACGACCGCCTCCTGTCCGATATAAAGGTGGCAGAAGCCGCCGATCAGCCCCATGCCGTATAGCTGGCCGGCACGTTCCTCAAAGCGACGGATCAGCAGCATCTCACGATAAAGATGCATCAGATCGTCCTTATCATATGCGGACGCTGAGCTCTTGCTCTTGGCGGCCGGTTTTTTGGCGGCGCTCTTCCGTGACTGAGCCATTGACTTCTCGGCGGTTCGGGTAATGCCTTTCAGCTATGCCGACGGCTCAGCGAAAGCAACAGATGTTGCAGCGCAAAAGATTGAAATACCAATGGCTTTATTCGGCAGGCAAAGGCCGCCGACCCGGCATTACCCACGCGCCTTCGGGCAAGATAACCTGCTCGCCCGGATAGCCGTAGCCGAGCATTTCACGCGCCCGGCTTTCCAGTAAATCGGCGTCCAGGGTCGGCTCGCGAAGACCGAAGACGTCCTGTTCGAGCCGCTGGCGCTCGGCCTGAAACGCCGCGAGTTCCGCCTGCTCGGCGGCGAGCTCGGCGCGAACGGCGGTCAGCGCGGTGACGCCGCGCTCACCATGAAGCGTGAAGAAAATGAAGTAGCCGATCACGCAGATTGTGAGCACCGGTCCGATCAGGCGCAACAGCATGCTGCGAAATGAAAACGGCGGATTCATGCGATTCTTGAATCACGGCCGGCCGCATTCGTCAAACGCTTTCTCCGCCTAGGCCATGAGCACTGAACGGCCCGCATATTCGGCGGTTTCGCCGAGTGCCTGCTCGATCCGCAGCAATTGGTTGTATTTTGCCAGCCGGTCCGAGCGCGAGAGCGAGCCGGTCTTGATCTGTCCGCAATTGGTCGCGACCGCGATATCGGCGATGGTGGTATCCTCGGTCTCGCCCGAACGGTGCGAGAGCACCGCCCGATAACCCGCGCGATGCGCGATATCGACCGCCTCCATCGTCTCCGTCAGCGTGCCGATCTGGTTGACCTTGACCAGGATCGCGTTGCCGACGCCGCGAGCGATACCGTCGCGCAGCCGAGCCGGGTTGGTCACGAAAAGATCGTCGCCGACCAATTGCACCTTGTGCCCGATCCTGTCTGTCAGTGTCTTCCAGCCGTCCCAATCATCCTCGGCAAGCCCGTCTTCAATCGAGATGATCGGATAATCGCCGCAAAGCCTGGCGAGATAATCGACCATGCCGGCCGCATCATGCTGCGTGCCTTCGCCGGCGAGGTCATAGCGCCCGTCGGCGAAGAATTCGGTCGCGGCCACATCGAGCGCGAGCATCACGTCATCTCCAGCTTTATACCCGGCCGCTTCGATCGCTTTCATCACATAATCAAGGGCTTGCGTCGTCGACTTCACGCTTGGCGCAAAGCCTCCCTCATCGCCGACATTGGTCGAAAAGCCGTCGGCGCCAAGCCCTTTTTTCAGCGCGTGAAAAATCTCGGTGCCGCAGCGCAGCGCCTCTGAAAAACTTCCGGCGCCGACCGGCATGATCATGAATTCCTGGATATCCACCGGGTTGTCGGCATGTGCGCCGCCATTGATGATATTCATCATCGGCACCGGCATGACTGAAGCCCGCATGCCGCCGAGATAACGATAGAGCGGCATATCGCTGTCTTGCGCCGCGGCTTTGGCGACCGCCAGGCTGACGCCAAGTATCGCGTTGGCGCCAAGGCGCGCCTTGTTCGGGGTGCCGTCCAGCGCAATCATCAGCCTGTCGATCGCTTGCTGCTCAAAGGCATCCAGACCCGAAAGCGCGTCGAACAGCTCTTCATTGACCGCGGCCATCGCCTGAAGCACGCCTTTGCCGCCATAGCGCTCATCGCCGTCGCGCTTCTCGACCGCTTCATGCATGCCGGTGGACGCGCCGGACGGCACCGCTGCGCGGCCGAAAGCGCCGCTTTCCAGGGTTACATCGACCTCGATTGTCGGATTGCCGCGGCTATCGAGGATTTCGCGGGCGAGGATGTCGACGATGGCGGACATGGCGGCGACCATTGTTGGCGATTGGATGGAGAGCATCGCAATAGCGAGGCGAGGAAGCTCGATCAAGCATGGCAGCGTTGCAAAGCGCGCCTCGCCGCCGTAATATTACAACTTTGTTGCAAACCACCCTGCCCGCACCGCTATGTTCACCAGAGCCGAACGTGATGCGCTTGAAGCTGCCAAGGCTCAGCGCCGACTGATCGAAGAAATGCTGGACGCCGACGAAATCCGGCGGGAAATGCCCGACGGGGTGATTGCCTCGCCGGCTGATATTGCCGACACGCAGCCCTTTCTGCCCGGCTATGATGCCTATGAAAGCGGCCGGTTCGAGGGGTTGGACTCGCTGCGGCTGAAATGGGCCGGTTCTGACTGGTTTCAGGTCCTGCCTGACAAAGAGGAGCCCTTCGCGTTTATTCGACCCACCGGCGAACGCGTGGAGCCCGGGGTGTTTTTTACCGATGGCGGATCGATACCGAGTTTTCTTCGCATCAGCCTGACCTTTTCGCCCTGGGCCTATGGTCCCGCCTTCATTCTCCACGATTGGAGTTTTCATCGGCACCTGGCCGGAATGGCCGATGGAAGTTTCGAGGATGCCAACGATACGATGATGGAGGCGATGAAGACACTGGTGGAAATGGAGCTGGCGCCGGACAGTGAGTTTACCTTTCGGCTGATCAATTGGGGCATCAACAGCCCATGGGCCCGCCGGATTTGGGACAATGGGCCGAGCAATCCGCCTGATCCCTCGATCAGGGCCAAAGGCGTCACCTCGCCGCCGTCAAGCCGGCCGCCGCCGCAACCTTGAGCCGGTTCATTTCAGGCGCAAGGCGTTGCTGATAAACATGTCATAGAGATTTCTAGCGAACTCCTCCGGCGCCATGCGCCCTGTCGGCATATTCTCCAGCGCATACGTCACGAGCGTTTCCGAGGGCTCCACAGGGACGATCTCATAGCCCTCTTCCTTCAGCGCCTTCATGACCGCCTGCGCCTGTTCGTTGTAATCCTCGTTGAAAAGGCTGCGATCGGCGTTGCGTATCGCAAAACCGATGATGGTGGCGATGCCCTTGGACTTTCCCATAAGCCCCGTATGTAGCAGGGTCCGGCCGCCTAGACGAGGCGCGACTGCCTCAGAGCGGCGCCGACAAATGAGGCGAAGAGCGGGTGCGGCGCGAAGGGCTTGGATTTCAGCTCCGGGTGAAACTGTACGCCGATAAACCAGGGATGGTCGGCATGTTCGACAATCTCCGGCAATCGCCCGTCGGGTGATAACCCCGAAAAAATCAGCCCCGCCGCCTCCAGGCTGCTGCGATAGGCGATGTTGACTTCATAACGGTGGCGGTGGCGTTCATCGATGTCGCTATCGGCATAAATTCGGCGCACATGGCTGCCGTCGACCAGCCGGCAGGGATAGGCGCCGAGCCGCATGGTGCCGCCGAGATCGGCGTCTTCATCGCGCTGCTCGACCGCGCCGTCCTTCACCCATTCCGTCATCAATCCGACAATGGCGTGCTCATTGGGCCCGAACTCGCTGGAATTGGCGCCCTCAAGCCCGGCGAGGTGTCGCGCCGCCTCTATCACCGCCATCTGCATCCCGAAACAGATGCCGAGATAAGGGATCTTCCGTTCCCTGGCGAAACGGGCCGCCTTGATCATGCCCTCCGTCCCGCGCTGTCCGAAGCCGCCGGGCACCAGCACCGCATCGACGCCGTCGAGCAGGCGCAGCCCGTCCTCGGCTTCCAGGTCTTCGGCCTCGACCCAAACGATCTCCACCTTTGCCTTATGCGCGATACCGCCGTGATCAAGCGCCTCGGTGACCGATTTGTAAGCGTCCGGAACAGCGGTGTATTTGCCGACTATGGCGATCCGCACCGTGCCTTCCGGAAAATGGATGCGGTCAACGATCTGCTGCCACATCGTTAGGTCGGGCGGACCGTGCGGCAGGTCGAAATATTTCAGGACCTGGGTGTCGAAACCCTCCTCATGGTAACGCAGCGGTACCTGATAGATGGTGTCGACATCGAGCGCCGCGATCACCCGTTCCTCCCGGATATTGCAGAACAGCGCGATCTTGCGCCGCTGATCTTCGGGGATCGGCGATTGCGAACGGCAGAGCAGGATCGAGGGCTGTATGCCGACCGACAGCAGCTCTTTGACCGAGTGCTGTGTCGGCTTGGTCTTCAGCTCACTTGCCGCCGGAATATAAGGCAGCAGCGTGACATGGATGAAAAGAGAGCGGTCCGGACCGACTTCATTGCCGAACTGGCGGATCGCTTCGAGAAATGGCAGACCCTCGATATCGCCGACGGTGCCGCCGATTTCGCAGATGACGAAATCCTCTTCGCCGGGCACGTCGCCGATGAATTCCTTGATCGCATCGGTGACGTGCGGGATCACCTGGACGGTGCCGCCGAGATAGTCGCCGCGCCGTTCCTTGGCGATGACGTCGGAATAGATGCGACCAGTGGTGATATTGTCGGATTGCCGCGCCGGCACGCCGGTAAAGCGCTCGTAATGGCCGAGATCGAGGTCGGTCTCTGCACCATCGTCGGTGACGAACACTTCACCATGCTGAAACGGGCTCATCGTGCCCGGATCGACATTGAGATAGGGATCCAGCTTGCGCAGCCTTACCGAATAGCCGCGTGCCTGAAGCAGCGCGCCGAGCGCGGCCGAGGCGAGCCCCTTGCCGAGCGATGAGACAACGCCGCCGGTAATGAAGATGAAGCGCGTCATATCCCGTTGCGAAGCCCCCTGCCCTGTCGGCGGCGATTATTCGGACGCCGGGACGCTTGGCAGCTGCGGCACCGGCTCCGCCGCCGGCGCATCGGGAAGCCCTTCCGCCGGCGCCTCAGCGCCCGGCGTCGTGCTGAACAATGAACCGCTGTCGCGATGCGTCCCCGCAAGGATGGCGAGCACAATGCTGGTGGTGAAGAACGCAGCGGCCAGGATTGCGGTCACCCGCGTCAGCAGATTTGCAGTGCCGCGGGCGGTCATGAAATTGCCCATGCCGCCGCCGCCGCCACCGCCGCCGCCGATCCCAAGGCCGCCGCCCTCGGAGCGCTGCAAAAGAACAACCCCGACAAGCGCGAGCGCGATCAGGCAATGGACAACAAGAATAATGGTTTCCACAGGAAGGACCCTATCGATTAAATCCTGCCGGAATGCGTGCCCGCCTCGGCGGCCGCGCCGGCAATAGCAAGAAAATCATCGGCGTTCAGGCTGGCACCGCCGACCAGAGCACCGCCGACCTCGGATGTCGCCATGATCGCGGCGGCGTTCTCCGGCTTTACCGAACCGCCATACAAGATGGCGATGTCTTCGCCATCGGCAAACCGCTGCTTGAGAGAATCGCGAATTGCGTTGTGCATTCGGGCAATCGTCTCGGTGTCAGCGGTGCGTCCGGTGCCGATTGCCCAGAGCGGTTCATAGGCCAGCAATGTGTTATCCGCATTGCCGGATGTGGGAACGCTGTGCGTCAATTGTTGCAGCACGGTCGCTTCTGCGGCGCCTGAGTCGCGCTGCTCAAGAGTTTCGCCGATACAGATCACCGCCCTCAGCCCGGCGCGATGAGCTGCTTCAGCTTTCAGCCGCACCTGATCATCGGTTTCGCCGTGCCCTTCGCGTCTTTCCGAATGACCGACAACGACCAGAGCACAGCCCAGATCGGCCAACATTTCTGCGGCAATGTCGCCGGTAAAGGGGCCCGAGGTCTCGGCATGGCAATCCTGCGCCCCCAAGGAAACCGCTGTGCCGTCGGTGATCGTCCCGATTAGCGTCAAAAGCGTCGCGGGCGGGCACAGCGCCAATCCGACGCGGTCGGCGATTTTGTCGGCGTCCGCGCAGACGGCCCGGGCCAGTGCCCGGCCGTCGGCCGAAAGTCCATGCATTTTCCAGTTGGCAATAACGGTCTTCGGCATCGCGGCACGCGGCAATGGAAATCCAGAAAAAGGGAGTCGGATGAGGCGGACGCGGCGTTTCTAGGCAAGATCGCGCTGGACATCAACGCAAGGGAACGCAATGTTCCGCATTCATCACCCGATTTAACCGTTGAAGGCAGATAATGCTGCGCGCCCTTCGCAAAGGCATTTCCAGCTGGCTGTTCAAAATTCTCTTTGTCCTGCTGGTGGCCAGCTTTGCCCTTTGGGGCATCGAGGACATATTCACCGGCGGCGGCGAGGATCCCGTCGTTGCCGAAGCCGGTGAGACCGATATTCTCGCCGATGATCTGGGCCGCGCCCTGCAGACGCGTCGCAATGCGGTGCGCGAGCAGCTCGGCGGTCAGTTGACGGCCGAAATCGAGCGCGAGCTCGATCTGCTCAATCAAAGCCTTGACCAGCTGATTACGGAATTGCTGATCGCGCAGGTTGCCGCCGATGCCGGTTTGCGACTGAGTCAGGAAAGCCTCGTCGAGATCGTCCGCAGCCAGGAAGTCTTTCGCGGCGCAGATGGCAGCTTCAGCCAGCCGCGGCTGCAGAACCTGCTGTTCCGTGCCGGGTTGACCGAACAGCAATATCTTGAGGGTGTACAAACCGATTTCGCGCGCACCCGGGTGTTGAATGCGCTGACCGCCGGTGTCTCGCCGCCGGACGTTCTGGGCGAGTTGCTCTATCGCCATGCGAACCAGCAAAGACAGGCAGCCTATTTTTCCCTTTCCATCGCCGGGTTCGGTCTGCCCCCCGCGCCCGATGACGACACCCTCCGCGCCTTCTACAATGCAAATCTTGACCGGTATGCCTTGCCTGAATACCGCAGCGGCAAAGCGGTCGGGATCACCATCGACCGGCTGGCGCAGGAAATCGAGGTGGCAGAAGATCGAGTGCGTCAAGCCTATGCGGAGCAGCGCCAGGCCCTCGGCCGAGATGAGACCCGGACATTGCGCCAGGTTGTTGTCGCGGACGAGGCGCAAGCCGTTGCGATCGCTGCGGCGGCGGCTGATGCCGGTTCGCTGGCAATGGCGCTTGACGCCATGGAGCAGGCACCGGCGCTGGTCGATTTCGGTGCCGTATCGCGGGTAGCTCTGCCGGTGCCGGAGCTGGCCGACGCCGCCTTTTCGCTGGAAGAGCCGGGCCTTGCCGGTCCGGTGCAGACGGCTCTTGGCTGGCATGTCATCGAGGTGACCGAAATCGAGGCGGGCGATATTCCCGATTTCGCTGATGTCCGTGACCGCCTTGCGGCAGAGCTCGCGAGCCGCGACGCCTTTGACGCCGTTTATGAATTGTCGGAGGAGTTTGAAGACATGGTCGCCGGCGGCGCCAGCCTTGCCGAAGCCGCCGAGCAATTCTCCCTGCCCTTGATCGACATCCCGCCGGTCGATAATCGCGGCCGCAGGAAAACGGGGTCGCTGGTCACGGTAATTGCCGATTTCCCCGAAGTCGGCGAGGAGTTTTTCGACGCACCGCCCGGCGAGCCCAGCCCGCCCGTCGAAACCCGCGAGGGCGATTACTTCTTCGTGACTGTCGAACTCATTGAACCGGCGCGGGTGCAGAGTTTTGAGGAAGTCCGCGAAGACGTCGCGCAGGCATGGCAGCGCGCCGAGCGTGAACGCTTTGCGCTCGAACAAGCCGAGGCGTTGGCCGCGCGTATTCGCGAAGGCGAGCCAATGGCCGAGATCGCCGCCGAGCGCGGCACCTCAGTCTCCGAGACGCGTCTGTTCAGCCGCTCCAATGCCAATATCGTGCTTGATCTCACCCCGGCGCTGATCGAAGGCATGTTCGCGCTCGACGCCGTGGGCGATGTGACCATCGGGCTCAATCGCGACGCGGTCACCGTACTGCAATTGACCGCTCTGGAACCGGTCGAGCCGGATAACGATCCGCAAACACTGGACCAGATTCAGGCGCAATTGACGACCGCAAACAGGCTCGATCTGCTCGATGCCTATGATCTCGCGCTGCGCGATCGCTATGGTGTCCGGATTAACCGGCAATCCTTGCGGACTTTCTTTCCGGAATGGTTTCCAGATGCAGAACCGGGCTAAGCCGATCAGGCTGCTGCTGATCGACAATTACGACAGCTTTACCTTCAATCTCGTCGATTATGTCACCGTTCTTGGTGCTCAGCCGATCGTCAGACGCCATGACGAGATCGACGTGGCGGGCTGTGCGGCATTGTCCCCGGATGGGATCGTGCTCTCTCCCGGCCCCGGCGGGCCGCATGAGGCAGGCAATTCCGCCGAGCTCACGCGCTATGCGGCAGAGCGCCGGCTACCCCTGCTGGGGGTCTGCCTTGGGCATCAGGTGCTGGGCGAGGTTTTCGGCGCGCGAACGGTTCGCGCTCCCGCGCCGATGCACGGCAAGACGAGCCTTGTGCACCATGATGACAGTGGTCTGTTTGCCGGCCTGCCAAACCCCTTTACGGCGGCACGCTATCACTCGCTCACCCTTGCGCCTGACAGCATCCGATCACCTCTACGCATGACCGCACGCAGCGGGGACGGCGTGGTGATGGCGATAGAGCACAGCGCGCTGCCCCTTTTCGGTGTCCAGTTTCACCCCGAAAGCATCGCCTCGACGCATGGACATGACCTCTTGCGGGCCTTTCTCGACTGCATTGTCCGTGTGTCCGATCTTGCCGCCTGATGGACAGTCTCAAGCCCCATATCGCCGAGATCGCGGCCGGCCGAACGCTTGACGAAGAACAGGCCGAGGCAGCTTTCGAGATACTGATGTCGGGCGAGGCAAGCCCGGCACAGATAGGCGGCCTGTTGATGGGATTGCGGGCACGCGGCGAAACCGCCGCCGAATTGACCGGCGCCGCGCGTGTCATGCGCCGCAAGGCCGCCAGCGTGACCGCGCCGCCGGCCTCGATCGATTGCTGCGGCACCGGCGGTGACGGTCTGAAAACATACAATATTTCCACCGCTGTCGGCTTTGTTCTCGCGGCCTGCGGCGTGCCGGTCGCCAAACATGGCAACAGGGCCGCGTCGTCCAGATCCGGCGCCGCCGATGTTCTGGCCGCGCTCGGCGTCAATCTGGATGCTGATTTCGCCGTGCTGGAAAAGGCACTTCACGAAGTCGGCTTCTGCTTTCTGATGGCGCCCCGCCACCACGCGGCGATGCGGCATGTCGGCCCTGTGCGTCAGGAGCTCGGCAGCCGAACGATCTTCAATCTGCTTGGACCGCTTGCCAATCCGGCGGGCACCAAACGGCAGCTGATCGGGGTTTTCGACGGCGACTATCTCGAGATGATGGCCCAGGTTTTGCATGGCCTGGGTTCCGAGGCGGCATGGGTCGTACACGGCGCTGACGGCATGGACGAGCTGACGGTAACCGGCCCCACCGAGGTGAGCGCGCTGAAGGACGGTGCCATTGAGCGGTTTACCGTGATCCCCGAACAGGCGGGGCTGCGTCGACACAGCCTTGAAGCCCTGACCGGCGGCGACGCGGAAACCAACGCCGCCGCGCTACACGCCGTGCTGAGCGGCGATAAGGATGCCTACGCCGCCTATCGAGACATCGTTCTTATCAACGCCGCCGCAGCGCTGATCGTTGCTGACAAAGCAGCCGATCTTGAAACAGGCGCCGATCTGGCCGCATCGGCCATCGACGAAGGACGCGCGCTGGCCGTGCTCGACACCTATATTGCGCGCACCACGGCTGCGGCATGAGTGATGTTCTGGCGGAAATCTGTGCGCGACGACGCCAAACCGTTGCCATCGCCAAGACCGAACGACCGCTCGCCGATATCGAGCAGACAGCACATGACGCGCCGGAAGTCCGCGGCTTTGCCGCCGCCCTTCATGACCGGAACAATAGCGGCGAAACCGGTTTCATTGCGGAGATAAAGCGCGCCTCCCCCAGCGCCGGATTGATCAAGGGCGATTTCGATCCCGCGACAACCGCCCGCGATTATGCCGCCGGCGGCGCCGCCGCTTTGTCCGTCCTGACCGAGCCGGACTGGTTTCGAGGCGATCCCGAACACCTCATCACAGCGCGAGCCGCGGTCGATTTGCCCGTTCTGCGCAAGGATTTCATGGTCGACCCCTATCAATGCATCGAAGCGCGCGCGATGGGCGCCGACTGCATCCTGATCATTCTCGCCGCCGTCTCCGACGCGCTGGCCGGTGAACTCAGAGACGCGGCGACTGCCTGGGGGCTCGATTGTCTGTTCGAGGTTCATGACGCCGTCGAGCTTGAGCGGGCGGCGGCGCTGGATCCAAAGCTGCTTGGAATCAATAATAGAAATCTGAAGACATTGGCCGTCGATCTTCAGACATCGATTGACCTTGTGCGCAAAGCGCCGCCGGGTTGTCTGGTCATCTCCGAGAGCGGCATAAAGAGCGCATCGGATGTCGAGACTCTGGCCGCTGCCGGTGCCGACGGATTTCTCATCGGCGAAGCGCTGATGCGCGATGGCGACCCGGCAACCACCCTTGCCGCCTGGCGTCGTGCCGGGCGCATCGACCGCGCGGCCACGGCATGACCGGCAAGAATGACGACCCGTCGCTGACGCATTTCGACGCCGCCGGTCGGGCGCAGATGGTCGATATCGGCGACAAGGCGGAAACCCGACGCCGCGCCCGCGCGCAAGCTATGGTGAGGGCCGCGCCCGAGACGCTGGCTTTGATCGAACGCGGCAGCGCCGAAAAGGGCGACGTTCTCGGCATAGCACGTCTGGCTGGGATCATGGCGGCGAAAAAAACCGCCGAGCTGATCCCACTTTGCCATCCCCTGCCCTTGACCAGGGTGTCGGTTGATTTCACCGTGGACCGTGTGGCGGGGACGGTACGCATAGACGTTACCGCCCAGACGCGCGGCCGCACAGGGGTCGAGATGGAGGCCCTGACGGCGGCGTCGGTCGCTGCGTTGACGATCTATGACATGTGCAAGGCAGTCGATCGGGGCATGGTGATCGAAACCATCCGTTTGTTGGAGAAGTCCGGCGGCAAATCCGGCGATTGGTACGCAGCGGAAGACGGCCCGTGATTACGGTTGCTGAGGCACAGGACCGGCTGCTTTCCGGCCTTCCGCAAACCGGTATGGAGACCGTGTCGCTGAGTGCAGCAGCCGGCCGTGTCCTTGCCGAACCGGTTGTCGCACGGCGCAGCCAGCCGCCCGCAGATGTTTCGGCGATGGACGGTTATGCGGTGCGTGCCGCCGATATCGCCTCTCCGTCCTCCCGCCTTACGGTTCTTGAGGAAATCGCGGCGGGCACGATGCCGACCCGAGCTGTCGAACCGGGCACGGCGGCGCGCATCTTTACCGGTGCCGTCGTGCCCGAGGGGGCCGACAGTGTCGTCATCCAGGAAAACACCGCCCGCGAAGGCGATACCATCGTCATCAAGGAGGTCGTTGAGCCTTACCGGCACATTCGCCGGGCCGGCGGAGATTTTCGGCAGGGCGATATGTGCCTGGCCGCCGGTCACCGTGTCGGCGTGCGTGATATCGCGCTGCTGGCCGCGATGAATATCCCCTGGATCACTGTTCGGCGCCGGCCGCGCATCGCGCTGCTGGCCAATGGTGATGAATTGGTCAATCCGGGCGACCAGCCGGCCCCCGGTCAGATCGTCGCCGCCAATTCTCCCGCTCTTGCCGCCGCGGTCGCCCTGTGGGGCGGCGAAGCGCTTGATCTGGGCATCATCCCCGATGATCTCGCCGCGCTGACGCGGGCCCTGACCGACCTCAACGGGATTGACATGATCGTGTCGAGCGGCGGCGCGTCGGTCGGTGATCACGATTTGATCCAGGAGGCGCTCAGAGCGTCGGGCTTCACTCTCGACTTCTGGCGAATTGCCATGCGCCCGGGCAAACCGCTGATGGTCGCGCGCCGTGATCACGTCACCCTCCTCGGGCTGCCCGGCAATCCGGTCTCGGCTCTGGTCTGCGCCTTGCTGTTTCTGCGCCCGGCGCTGGGCCGGCTTAGCGGCGCCGATTTTCCGCCGCCGGTCCTGCGTCAACTGCCCCTTGCCGCCCCCCTGCCTGAAGTCGGTCAGCGGCAGGATTATCTGCGCGCCGTCATCGAGCATGACGGCGATGAAGAACGTGTCCGACCGGCGGCATTGCAGGACAGCAGCATGCTGACGACGGCGAGCCGATCAGATTGTCTGATCCTGCGTCCGCCGGGAGCAGCAGCAGCCGGAATCGGCGATCCGGTTTCCGTGATTCTTCTGGACAAGCCGGTCGCATTGGCGTTTTGATTTGCCTTGATCTTGCGCCCGATCGGGAATAAAACTAGAACAAATCATGTTCTATTGTGAACGATTCGGAACCTACCGCGAACATACCTACCTTTTTTGGTTAGGGGCTTAGCATGCTGACACGGAAACAACGCGATCTTCTCCTCTTCATCCACGCCCGTTTGTCTGAGGAGGGCATTTCGCCGTCCTATGAAGAGATGAAGGACGCCTTGGGTCTGAAATCCAAAAGCGGGGTCCACCGGTTGATCGATGCGCTGGAGGAGCGTGGCTTTCTCAAGCGCCTGCCGCATCGGGCGCGCGCCATCGAAATACTGCGCTTGCCCACGGATATGCAGCCGGAGGGCACGGTCGAGCAGCGAGGCGGCTTGTCGGACATGCCGGAAAGGTCAGGCGCCGCGAAGGAGGATGCAAGCAATGTCATTCCCGGGCCCTTTCCCAGCCGATCGGGCTCCGAAGACGACATTTCGACGGCGGTCAGAACGGCACTGGAGGCGCCGGAAATACAGCAATTGCCGCTTTACGGCCGGATCGCCGCCGGCACCCCGATCGAAGCGCTGCGTGATGAGGCGGCGATGGTCGACGTACCGAGTGCGATGCTGGGGCGCGGTGATTTCTATGCGCTGGAGGTCGAAGGCGATTCGATGATTGAGGCCGGTATCCATGACGGCGATACCGTCATCATCCGTCGTACCGACAGAGCGGAAACCGGCGATATCGTCGTCGCCCTGATTGACGGCCATGAGGCGACGCTGAAACGGCTGCGCAAGCGCAATGACTCGATTGCGCTGGAACCGGCGAACGCCGCCTATGAAACGAGAATTTTCGGCCCGGACAGCGTTCAGGTCCAAGGCTGCCTCGCGGCCTTGCTGCGCCGGTATTAGGGGGCTGCATTAGGGGGCTGCGACCCAGGGCCGGTCGCCGCGTTGATCGCGGCTTCGGGTGATGCGCACGTCCTCGCCGCGCAGGGCTATTGCCAGCGGCCCGGCATCCGCCATGTAACGCCGGTCGATCAATTGCGCCGCGCAGTTCCGCGGGCCCCATGAGGATGTGATGACAAGATCGGCATAGAGGCAATCTTCGGCCAGGGCCCGCCGGTCTTCGGGCATCGCTATGACGATCCCTTGCCGTTCAAGAACGCAGCCTGACTTGCTGCAGCGCAGCGCCCCTTCCCATAGCGTTCCCGTTGCGGGAAAGCTCTCCGCTGCTGTCTGTCCCTGACGCCGTAACCAGGTATCGGCGACGAAACGATTATTGCGTTGCTGCGAGAGGGTCAGCACCCCGTCGGGATCGGTGATCCCGATCAGCCGGGCATCGCGTGAAACCAATATGTCGGGCGCCGCTTCCAGCCTCGGGATAAAGATCGCCAGAATAATCGGCACAGCGCCGAGCCAGCGCCAGGGCCGCTGCCACAGACAGAGCCATAGCCCGCCGCCGACAAGCATCACCAAAGCGGCGACATTTGGCGCGCCGCTGAGACGGTAGGCCATGGGATGCGCCTCGGCCCAACGCGCCGCCCAGAGGATCAGCTCTATGCCCCACCCCATCGGCTTCAGCGCGAGCAGTTCGAGGCCGAGCGGCATCAGCAGATAAGACAGAATGCCCCATGGCATGGTCCACAACGCCATGGCCGGGACCGCGATCAAGTTGGCGATCTGGCCGCTGAGCGCAATGTGCTGAAAATGAAACCAGGAAAACGGCGCTGTCGCCGCGCCGGCAATCGCCGTGGTGAAAAGAATCCCGGCGAAATAAAGCACCAAACGACCACCGATGCCACGTTCCGCATACAGCGCCCGCCACCTCTCCCGACTCGCTTCATAGCCGGCGATGAGCGCGATAACGGCGGCGAAAGACATCTGGAAACTGGCGCCCATCAACGTCTCGGGCCGCAGGACCATAACCGTCATGGCAGCGAAGGCGACCAGCCGCATCGACAAGGCCTGCCGGTCAAGCAGTATCGCAAGCAAAACCAGGCCCGTCATGATCAATGCCCGCTGGGTCGGTATCGGGGCACCGACCAGCACCGTATAAGCGAGCGCAGCAATAAAGGCGCCGACCGCGGCAATCTTTTTGGTCGGCAGCCGAAGCGCGACATAAGGGATCAAGGCCAGACCGCCGCGTATGAAGAAAAAGGCAAAGCCGGCCAGCAAGCCGATATGCAACCCGGAAATCGCCAGCAAATGGGCCAGTCCGGCATTGCGGATCGAGTCGAGCGCGTCGGGCGGCAGATCGCCCCGTTCGCCGGTCAGAATGGCGGTGGCGAAACCCGCGACCGCCGGATCCAGCACGGCCGTGATGCGCGCGCGCGCATCTTGCCTCGCGCGCTCGGTCAGTTGCGACAGCCCGCCCGGATTATTCTCGGAAACGATCTCGGCATGACCGATGGCATATCCGCTGGCTGAAATTCCCTCGAAGAACGCGGCGCGGGCAAAGTCATAACCGCCGGGCACAGCCGGCCCGGGCGGCGATTGCAGAACCGCCGGTATTTCCACCCTGTCGCCGACCTTTGGGACCGGAGAGTAGCGTGTCAGCCGGAGCCTGACTTTTTTCAGCGGCGGCGGGCTGTCGGCTTCCGGCAGATTAACGTCGGCCAGAACGATCCTGATCGAGTCAACGCGGTGCTGGATATCGATGACGGTGCCGCTGACCGGAACGCCGTCCAACGTGCTCGTCAGCATCGGCGTATCAACAAGCGCGGTGCGCATTTGCGCGGAGGCAAAACCGGCGGCCGTCAGACAGAGTACCAGCGCAACACCGCGATGCACCGGCTCACCCCAGCGCAGCCCGGCATAGAGCGCGAAGAGCCCGCCGACAAATAGACCGGCAAAAACCGGCGGTTCGCCAAGCATGGAAAAATACAGCGCAATGCCTGCGCCGAACGGAACCGGCCCCCAAAGAATCCAACGCGATCGTTCCGACGCCAGCCGACGTTCTGCCGTCTCAATGATCCAAGCGCCGAACTGCCTTGCCTTGCCGCCCAGACTGTGGGTTTCGTTCCGAGACGGAGCAACGGTGTCGATCTCATCGGAGGCTGCTTGGGTAACGGCCATGAGCTATGCTAGCACAGCGCCGCAGCGCCGCCTATCGGCCTCGTTTTTATCGAGTTTTCCATCATGACCGTCATCACCCGCTTTGCCCCCTCCCCGACCGGCTATCTGCATATCGGTTCGGCGCGGACCGCTCTGTTTAACTGGCTGTTCGCCCGACATCACGGCGGACGTTTCCTGTTGCGCGTAGAGGATACCGACCGCGCCCGGTCGACCGAGGAATCGATCAAGGCGATTTATGACGGCATGCGATGGCTTGGCCTTGACTGGGACGGCGACGCGATCTCGCAGTTTGCCCGGCGCTCCCGCCACGCCGAGGTCGCAACGCAATTGCTCGATAGCGGACGCGCCTATCTCTGTTACGCCAGCGTCGAGGAGTTAGAGGAGATGCGCGCCAAGGCCCGGGCCGAAGGCCGGCAGCCGCGCTATGACGGACGTTGGCGCGATCGGGACCCGGAAAGCGCGCCGCCCGGAATCGCGCCCGTCATCAGGCTGAAGGCCCCTTTGGACGGAGAAACCGTTATCAATGACGCCGTTCAGGGCCAGGTCCGCGTACAAAACACGCAATTGGACGACATGGTTCTGCTGCGCTCTGACGGGACGCCCACCTATATGCTCGCGGTCGTCGTGGATGACCATGACATGGGGATCACCCATGTCATCCGCGGCGACGATCACTTCACCAACAGTTTCCGACAGGCCCAGCTTTATCACGCCCTCGGCTGGCCACTTCCGGTCTTTGCCCATGTGCCGCTGATCCACGGCATGGACGGCCGCAAGCTGGGCAAACGCCACGGCGCGACTGCGGTCGCCGATTACGGCAGGATGGGCTATCTGCCGGAGGCGATGCGCAATTACCTGCTGCGCCTCGGCTGGTCACATGGCGATGACGAGATTATCGATACCGAGCAGGCGATAGCCTGGTTCTCGCTCGGCGGGATCGGAAAAGCTGCCGCGAAATTCGATTTCCAAAAACTTGGTGCACTGAACGCGCATTATCTCCGCACCATGCCGGCTGATTTATTGCTCGAACGCCTGCGCCCCGCTTTGACGGAACAGGCAGGACGCAGATTGGACGCGATCGAGGAACAGCGCATCACCTATCTCATGCCGCATTTGACCCAGCGCGCGAAACTGATCCCGGAAGTCGTTGAAAATACAAAATTCCTGCTCAGTGATTTCGTGCCTGATTATGATGAAAAAGCGCTGGCTTTGCTTGATCAGGACGGACGTGAACAACTGATCAGGATCCTGCCGCTGCTTGAGCAATGCGACCCCTTTGATGCGGAGACGCTGGAAGGGGCTGTCCGCGCCTATGTCGAGCAGCAGGAACTCAAGCTTGGCAAGGTGCTGCAGCCCTTGCGTGCGGCGCTGACCGGCACCACCACCTCGCCGCCGATTTTCGAGGCCGCTGCGATGCTCGGACCCGCAATTTGCCGCGATCGGATCGAGCGGGCCGTCGCAATTCGTCCGTCCTGATGCCACATTATTGATCTCACCGATCACGGCTCATATGGTCGGCGCTCTGAAGACAGGGTGCGTCTCTGCCGCCTGATTGCGGCGGCAGCTGTCTGAGGCAGTTAAACAAGGATCGATACAATGAAAAATGGCAGCCAAACGGCGTCATCCGGCACCTTTACGCTAACCGATAACCGCAATGGCGATACTTACGAGTTGCCGGTCATCGGCGGCACTTTGGGTCCCGATGTTATCGATGTTCGCAAGCTTTATGCGAAGACCGGCGCCTTCACCTTTGATCCCGGCTTTACGTCGACCGGCAGCTGTGAATCCGCGATCACCTTCATCGACGGCGATAAGGGCATATTGCTGCATCGCGGCTATCGCATCGAAGACCTGGCCGAAAATTGTGAATTTCTGGAGGTTTGTCATCTGCTGCTGCATGGCGAGTTACCTGATGCCGAGCAGAAGAAGCAGTTTGATCACGACATCACCTATCACACGATGGTGCATGAGCAGTTGATCAATTTTTTCCGCGGTTTCCGGCGCGATGCGCACCCGATGGCGATCATGTGCGGCGTTGTCGGCGCATTATCGGCCTTCTATCATGACAGCACCGACATTTATGATCCCGAGCAGCGCAAGATTTCGGCCTATCGGCTGATCGCCAAGATGCCGACAATTGCGGCGATGGCATTCAAATATGCGCTCGGCCAGCCATTCATGTATCCGCGCAACGATCTCAGCTATGCGGAAAACTTCCTTCATATGTGTTTCGCGGTTCCCTGCGAAGGCTTTGAAGTCAGTGAGACCCAGGCGCGCGCCATGGACCGCATCTTCATTCTGCATGCCGATCATGAACAGAACGCCTCGACCTCCACGGTCAGGCTTGCCGGCTCGTCCGGCGCCAACCCCTTCGCCTGTATTGCCGCCGGCATTGCTTCTCTCTGGGGTCCCGCGCATGGCGGCGCGAACGAGGCGGTGCTGACCATGCTTGAGCAGATCGGCCATAAGGACCGCATCCCGGAATTCATCGAAAAGGCCAAGGACAAATCCGATCCTTTCCGTCTGATGGGCTTCGGTCACCGGGTCTACAAGAATTACGACCCGCGCGCCAAGGTCATGCGGCAAAGTTGCCATGAGGTGCTGAACGAATTGGGGATCAAGGACGAGCCTTTGCTCGATCTTGCCATGGAACTGGAGCGTATCGCCCTCGAAGATGACTATTTCCGGGAGAAAAAGCTGTTCCCGAACGTCGACTTCTACTCAGGCATTATTCTGAAAGCTATGAAGTTCCCGACGAGCATGTTCACCGTCTTGTTTGCGGTTGCGCGTACTGTCGGCTGGATCGCGCAGTGGCGCGAGATGATTGAAGATCCGGGCATGCGGATCGGGCGCCCGCGTCAGCTTTATACCGGTTCCGCAGAACGCGCTTTCGTGCCATTATCCGAGCGGTAAAGCCGAAGGAAACGCGATCAGGGCGCAGATACCTTGGAGAACCGGCAGGAAAACCAATTCGTTGTCTCAGGCCGTCAGCAACGCGCGCAGGCCCAGTTGCCCGTGTCTGTCTGTTCCGGCGCCGCTACCTTTCGCCGCCTGATGGGGGTCGTGCCGCCGCCTTCAAATGATAATCAGCACGGTCCGCTCGCCCTCGCCCTGACGCTATCGGTGGTTTTCGCGCTCGCCGGACTGGTCATCTGGGGCCTGCTTGCGGGCTGAAATCGCTCTCAGGATCGTTTTCGCGGCCGCCGCCGACGGCGGTTCACCATTTGGCGGCTGAAGCATCGCCCTGACTTCTGTAAAACATCTTTCCTGCTCGGCGGCAGCGCTCGGCCGCATCAGCCTGCGCAGCGCAGCCGCCATGCGTTCTGGATCGACCTGATCCTGCAGAAATTCAGGGACGGCCGGCTTGTTGGTAAGAATGTTGGCCAGATGCACATAACGCGTGCGAACCAGCCGTCGCGCCAACAAAGCGGTCACGGGAGCGAGGCGATAGGCAACGACATGCGGCACGCCGTGCAGCGCGAGTTCGAGCCCGACAGTGCCTGACGCGGCGAGGGCCAGATCACCGGCAGCCAGCGCCGATTGCTTGTCCTCAGGCGCCACCACAATCCGAACAGTCGACAGAGTGCGCGTCGCCGCCTCCAATTGCGGCACGAAACGCGCGAAACTCGGCACGAGAATGGTTGCCGGCTGATCCTGTTGCAGCCGCTCCAAGGTTGCAACAAAGGCCGGCAACAGGCGGTTGAGTTCACCTTGTCGACTGCCCGGAAGCAACAGCATGATCTTGCTGTCCCCGTCCAAACCGAGCGCTTTCCGCGCTTCGCCCCGGCTGATCGTTTTCTGCGTTGCTTCAAGGGCAGGATGTCCGACGAAGCTGCAGGCAAGCCCTTCCGCCTCGAAGTAGGGCGGCTCAAAGGGCAGCAGGGCCAGAAGATGATCGAGGAAGCCGGCAACCTTTTTGGCCCGACCGGGTCGCCACGCCCAGACCGTCGGCGCAACATAATGGATATGCGGACCCGGAAAGCCGCGTCGTTTAAGCCTCTGACCCAGCCTGAAATTGAAATCCGGGGCGTCTATGGTGATCAGCGCCGCCGGTTCGCTTCGCTCAACCGCATCGACCGTCTCGGATAGACGCCGCATGAGACGCGGCAGGCGCGGGACGACCTCGGCCAGCCCCATGACGGCCAGCTCTTCCATGGGAAACAGCGTCTTCAGTCCTTGCCTGCGCATCGCCTCTCCGCCGAGGCCGACGAAGTCGATATCGGGAACGGCGCTCCGCAAGGCCTGCATAAGCCGGCCGCCGAGCAGATCGCCCGAAGGCTCGCCGGCGACGAGAAACAGCCGCATCACGAAGCGCCGTATACCGTAATCGATTGCCTCTGTGCTTCGGCCACCAACTCTTCGTGTTCGATCATGAGAACGGCATCCGCTTCGACAATGATGGCGCTGAGCCCGCCTTCCGCCGCAGCGGAGACGGTGCCGGGACCGATAGCGGGCAGATCGAGGCGTCGATCCTGCTGAGGCTTCGCCGCCTTGAACAAAGCCGCGGGGCCGGCATCCGTCACCAGCGAAACCATACGGCGGCACAGCTCATCGGTTCCCTCCGCGGCTTCGACGCCGATGATACGGCCCGCGCCAAGAACCACGGCTTGTCCGATATCGAGACGGCCGATTTCGCGGGCCATGGCGAGGCCGAATTCGAGGTTTTCTTCCAATGCTCGCGGCAAAACCGGGCCGGCGATGTGGCCATTCGGCGCCAGCGCACCGTGAAGAACGTCGGGCACGCCGAGAACCCGGAACCCTTCCTTTTCCAGAATGTCGGCGAGATGACGCAGCAAGCCGTCATCGCCGAGCGATTTGCCGACAAGACCGGTAAGGATCTGCGCCCCCTTGAGGTCCGGCTTTAGCTCGCTGAGCCGCGGACGCGAAACCCTACCCGCCATCACAAGCGCTTCAACGCCTGCATTGCGGAAGCCGTCAATCAGCCTGCCGGCTGCGCCCAGCGGTAACGACAGAGACGGCACATCGACCAGCGTTCGAGGATCCGTCTGCCCCTCAAATCCGATGACGAAGACTTTCCGCCCCGCCGCCTTTTGCGCCTCAATAATGCGGCGCGGCAGCGCCCCTGCCCCGGCGATAATGCCGAGCGGGCCGACCTCGGCGCTGCTTGCCGCGTCGGCGCCGTCGGGCGTTATTTCGGCTGACATAAGGGCCGCGATGCGTCGGCTTCGGCAAATTTGAGTAGCCGGTCCGCGAGGCTGTCGCCATTTGCCATGCTGCGCGCCTCGGCCAACCGTTCGGCAAAAGTCCCCTGCGGGCCGAACAGCGCGGCATAAACCTGCTGCAACCTGCCGATGGTGCGACGATCATGTCCGCGGCGCTTGAGACCGATGGTGTTCAGCCCTGCCAGGCGGGCCCTGTCGCCCTTAACCAGACCATAGGGAATGACGTCGTGCTCAACGCCCGACATCCCGCCGATCATGGCGTGCTCGCCGATGCGAACAAATTGGTGCACAGCTGCGAGGCCGCCGATGATCGCATAATCGCCGACCGTCACATGGCCGCCCAAGGTGGCGTTATTCGCCATGATCACGTGATCGCCGATGCGGCAGTCATGCGCGACATGGGCGCCGACCATAAACAGGCCGTTATCGCCGATGCGCGTCAGCATGCCGCCGCCTTCGGTTCCCGGATTCATCGTCACATGCTCGCGGATCGTGCAACCGCCGCCGATCTCCAGCCGGGAGGCTTCGCCGCGATATTTCAAATCCTGGGGCGGATGGCCGAGCGAGGCGAAGGGATAAACGGTGGTGCCCGGACCGATATGGGTCAGCCCGGCAATCGAGATATGGGAAACCAGCTTGACGCCGTCGCTGATCACCGCGTCGCCGCCGACCACGCAAAAGGGGCCGATATCGACATCCGTGCCCAGCTCGGCACCGCGCTCGACAATGGCAGTCGCGTGGATTGCGGCGGGCATGGCGGGAAAATAGGGGCGGTCAGCTTGTCACGATCATGGCACTGACGACAGCCTCGGCGCAAAGCGCGCCCTCCACCCTGGCTTCGCCGGAGAATTTCCAGACATTGCCGCGTCGCCGTTGTTTTTCGACATGAATATGGACCTGATCGCCGGGGACGATCGGTTTACGAAAGCGCGCATCATCAATCGACATGAAATAGACCAGCTTGCCCTCGGCTTCCGCACCGAGGGTATGGACAACGAGGATCCCTGCGGTCTGCGCCATCGCCTCTATAATCAGAACGCCGGGCATGACCGGTTTGCCGGGAAAATGGCCGAGGAAATGCGGTTCGTTGATGGTGACGTTCTTGATCCCGACAGCGCGCTGATCCGGCACCATTTCGACCATGCGGTCGACCATCAGCACAGGATAGCGATGCGGAATCATCTCCATGATACGTTCGATATCGATCGACGCTACATCGATGACACCCGGAGACATGGTGTCCATACTCAGTCCTTTCCCTTTACCAACTGTGCCAGCCTGGCGATCTGGCGAAAGAATTGCGTCTTCGGCACAGCCGGATAGCCCATCATATCACTGCCCGGTGCAACATCACGCATAATGCCCGATTTGGCTGCAATCCGCGCGCCGGCACCGATGGTGAGATGTCCCGCGATACCGCCTTGCGCGGCCAGCACAACATGATTTTCCAAAACCGTGCTGCCCGAGACCCCGGCCTGAGCAACGATGACACAGCCTTTGCCGATGCGGACGTTGTGCCCGATTTGCACCAGGTTATCAATCATGACGCCGTCTTCAATGACGGTATCGGGGCCGGCACCGCGATCGATGGTGCTGTTGGCACCAATGTGCACATCCTTGCCGATCAAGACTCGGCCAAGTTGCGGGATCGGCAGATGCCCCTTGGCGGACATCGCAAAACCGAAACCGTCCTGTCCGATACGCACACCCGGATAGAGCCTGACACCGTCACCGAGGATCGCATGAGAGATCGAGACCTGTGAATCGATTCGACAGCCGGCGCCGATCACCACCCCGTCCGCGACATGGACCTGAGCCGCCAACACAGTGCCTTCGCCGATTTCGACATCGGCGCCGATGACGCAGCCGGGACCGATGGCACAGCCATTGCCGATGCGTGCCGTTTCATCGATCACCGCGCTCGCATGGATCACCGCGTCCGGCCGACGTGGCGGATACAAAGCGCGGGCGGCTAGCGCATAACCTTGGTAAGGCTGTTCACAGATGATTGCGGCGCAGGAGTCGGGCAGCAGGGACGCATCACTCTCTCTGACGATACATGCAGCGGCTCCGGTTGTCCGCGCCGCCGCACGATATCGGCGATTATCGAGAAAGCTGAGGCAATCGCCGCCCGCACTGTCGAGGGGCGCGACGTCGCTGATCAGCCGATCCGCCAGCGCCGGGTTACCGACAGCGCCGCCGATCAGCGCCGCAATTTGCGAAACGGAATGCGGCTTCGGAGGAACGAAGAAGCGCCGATCAACCAAGAGCGTTATTGCTGAGGAGGGTTCAGCGCCTCAGGCGGGATTTCCGGAATGGTCAGCGTCATTGTCGGCATACGCTGATTCAGCTGCGCCAATACCCGGTCCGTCAGGTTCAGGGTTTGGTCCGCGAACAAGACCTGCCGCGCATCGAGAACCACCTGGATGCCCTCCGCCTCGGCAATCTCGGCGGCAATCTGAATTGCCTGCGCAAAGATCGAATTCAATGCCTGCTGAAGTCCCTGTTCAAGCGCGCGCGCCCGCAATTGCACCTCGCGCTGGGTCAGAGCCGCCTCTTGCTCAAAGGCGCGGACGCGCTCGCGGAATACCTCTTCGGCCAGCAATTGTGATTCCTGGATGCGCTGCAGCTCTTCCTGTGTTGAGCGCAGGGTCTCCTGCTTGGCGCGCATTTCAGCATTCAGCTCATTACGTTGAGTATTGAGCTGGTTTTCAACGCTGCGACCGGCGTCGGATTCCGCCAGCAATCGGGCGCGGTCCAAAAAGGCGATGGTCGTCGGGGAGAAGCCCTGCGCAAGGACAGGCGTGCTGGTCAGGGCTATCGCTGTCAGCGCCAGGCTCAACAGGCCGGCGGCGGATATAAAACGTGGCATCATTCTCTTCCCGAAATTTCGTGGTTCGATTTATCGACCGAAACGGCCGCTAATATGTTAGAATTGGGTTCCAAAGCTGAAACGGAAAATCTCTTCGCGGTCGAAGCTTTCCTTGATGAACGGCTTGGCAATGTCAACGCGGATCGGCCCGAAGGGCGATCGCCATGAAACGCCGACCCCGCCCGACATTCGGATCGACCGGTTATCGACAACGAATTCACCCTCATCCTCGGCGCCGAAAACAGTGCCCGCATCGACGAAGGTATGCGCCTTGATACCAAACTCGCTAGGCAAGCCGAGCGGATAGGTCAGTTCAGCCGAAACCTTGGCAAAACTGGTGCCGCCCAGGGAATCATCCGTCTCCAAATCACGTGGCCCCAGGCCGCCGATCTCAAAGCCGCGGAATGAATCGCCGCCGAGGAAGAAACGGTCATTGATGCGGACTTCCTCATCGAGGCCGAAGATATTGCCGACCTCCCCGGTCAAGGCGAGGGTCGATGTTTCAGTCGGTCCGAAGAAAACGCCGCCTGAGATGACGTTGCGGAAAAAGCGGACATCTCCGCCGATCCCGGCAAACTGATTGGATATTGAGATCAGATAGCCGTCAGATGGGTTAAGTCGGCTGTTCCGCCGGTCGTATGACAGGGTTTGCCCGATCAGGGAGGTGAGGGTTCGGCCCTCCTGAGCCCTGATAAAGCGCGAGGCGTTGAAAGAGACATTTTCGATCTCCGTGCTCTCCAAACGATAGCTGAGTCGCTGGGTCAGGAAGCGGGCAATCGGATATCCGGTCCGGAGGCTGAAGCCGGCCAATTGCTGATCGAATGAGCTTTCATCCTGAAAATCGCGGGTGATGAAGAACAGGTCGATACCCGCGGCAAGATTGCGGTCGAGAAAATACGGCTCGGTATAGCTGAGGTCGATTTCCTGGCTGCGCGAGGACAAGGTCGTGGCGAAAGACAGATCCTTGCCGAGCCCGAGCAGGTTTCTCTCACGGATGCGCAAATCCGCGAGGAGGCCGTCAGTGCTGGAGAAGCCCGCCGCGATGGAAAGTTCGCCTGTGGATTGCTCGGTGACGCTTATATCGATGATCGACTGATCAGCGTCCGATCCCTGCAGCGTCTCGACAGTAACTTCCTCGAAAAACCCGAGGTCGTTTATCCGCTGTTCCGACCGATTGACCAAAGCCGTGTTGAAGGCATCGCCTTCGGCCAGCTGCATTTCCCGGCGGATTACATCGTCCACGGTGCGCGTATTGCCGGAAATGCGGATTTCCTCGACGAAGACGCGCGGCCCCTCATTGACCTGAAAGGTGATGGTGATGGTGCGATTCTCGCGATCGCGCGAAATCAACGGACGGATGTCGACAAAAGCGTATTGCAGCGTGCCCATCACATCCGTCAGCGCCGTGATCGTGTCTTCGATCAGCAGCGCATTGTAGATGTCGCCGGATTGGATCGCCAGGAACGGTCTCAGGACTTCAGGGTCGAGATCCTCGAATTCAGTGACGATATCTATCTCCCCGAAGCGGTAACGCAGCCCTTCCTCGATGGCGAAGGTCAGGAAGAAATCCTCGCGGTCCGGCGTTAGTTCGGCGACCGAGGACTGGACGCGAAAATCGGCATAGCCGCGGGACAGGTAGAAGCGGCGCAGCAATTCCCGGTCAAAGGCGACCCGGTCCGGATCATAGGTATCGTCACTGGTCAGAAATCGCCACCAGCGTGCTTCGACACTTTGCAATTCTTCCAGCAGATCTCCGTCGGAGAACACCCGATTGCCGATAAATTGGATACGGCGGATCTTGGTTTGCGGGCCCTCGTCGACTTCAAAGATCAGATCGACCCGGTTTTGCGGCAGGGTAACGATCTTGGGCTCGACACGGGCGGAAAAACGTCCGTTGCGCCTGTAGATCTCGAGAATTCGATCGGTATCCGATTGCACTCTTGTCCGGGTATAAACGACGCGCGGCCTGAGCTGGACTTCATCGAACAGCTCATCATCATCGACATTGCGGTTCCCCTCGAAAGCAATGCGGTTGATGATCGGGTTTTCGGCCAGGCTGACAACGAGCCGAGCGCCTTCGACGCGCAGCGACACATCGGCAAAAAAGCCGGTCGCGAAGAGCCGCTTCAAAGAGGTGTCGAGCTTCTCCTGTGTCACCTCCTCGCCGATCTGGACTGCCAGATAGGAGGCCACCGTTTCCGCTTCGATCCGCTGATTGCCCTCGATCTCGATGCTTCGGATGCGATCTGCCTGCGCCGCAACGGGTCCGGCGACGAGGCCGGTCGCGAGGCAGAGCAATATGAGGATCAGCGCGGTCCGCACGCGAACCGACGCGGGCAAGGCGTTCATCAGCGGCCGATATCAGGAAAAGAGACTCGAAACTTGGTCGACCACATTCAAATGGACCAAATCGTTCCATAACGCAAAGCCGGCAAGGCTCAGAACAAGCGCCAAACCGAAGCGGAAACCGTATTCCTGGGCACGCGGGCCCAGCGGCCTGCCCCGAACGGCCTCTATGGCATAAAACAGCAAATGCCCGCCGTCGAGCATGGGAATCGGGAATAAATTGATCAGCCCCAGATTGATCGACAGCAACACCATAAAGGTAATCAGGCTGAGCCAGCCGCTTTGCGCCGTCTCGCCGGACATCTGCGCAATCCTCAGCGGCCCGCCGATCTGATCGGCATCGCGTGAGCCGGAAAGAATCTGACCGACCGTGCGCAGCGTGCTCACCGTCAGATCATAGGTTTCGATGACAGCCAGACCGGTCGCCGTTGCAGGGTCATGGCGTTTCAGCGTCACAATGCCCCGTGTGATGCCGAGCTGGCCGATTTCAATGGTTTCCCCGGCGTCATTGGTGACTTCGACCGGGCGCGGAATGACCTCGAGCACGGTCTCCTCGCCGTCGCGTAGAACGGTGACGCGCAGAAGCGTGTCCGGGCTGTTGGCGACGATCTCCTGGATCTGCTGGAAACGCTGTATCGATTGTCCGTCGATGGCAACAAAGGTGTCGCCGTCCTCAAACCCGGCATTGTCAGCGGCACTGCCGGGCTGAACCGAGCCGACCACCGGTTTGTCGATGGGATAGATGCCGATGCTGCCGATCTCGTGGGTTCCGAGGCGATTGGTGAACTCGACGACCTCAGGAGTGACGGTCACTTCGAAATCCTCGCCATCGCGCGACAATTGCAAGGTGACCGGGCTGCCCTGATTCAATCGGATGCTTTGATCGACCTGCTCGAAGCGGCTGATTCGTCGACCGTCCACGGCGGTAACGATGTCCCCCGGCTCGATTCCCGCTTGATCGGCGATTGTACCCTCCTCGACAAAGCCGACCTCGGCCACCGTATAGGGCTGCCCGACGGTCATGAAGACCAGGGCGAGGACAATGACGGCAAAGATGAAATTTGCAGCCGGGCCGGCAGCGACAATCGCTGTGCGCTGCCAGAGGGGTTTGTGATGGAAGGATTGCGCGCGTTGCTCCGGGGTCATCGGGGCGGGGGCATAATGGGTGTCGGCGAAATGGCCGCTCGCCCCCTCTTCTTCGGCGGCATCTGCGGCCACCTCACGCTGGGGCCGACTGGCCGGATCGGCGTCGCCATACATTTTTACGTAACCGCCGAGCGGTATCAGGCTTATTTTCCAGCGCGTACCATGCTTGTCGCGCCAGCCGAACAATTCCTGCCCGAAGCCGATCGAGAAGGCCTCGATTTTCACGCCGCATTTCCTGGCGACCCAGTAGTGCCCCCACTCATGGACAAAGACCAGAATGGTCAGGACGATCAGAAACGGAATGACATAGCGGACAAGCATGTCCACTGTTCCCCCGAGGCCGCCGAGCAACTCCATCATTCTGCCTTTCGTGCCACCTTACCAAGCATCTCTCATACGGCACCATGATCGGTCGCCGCGCAAAGCTTTAATTGTCCCGAAAAATGCGGCGCTTATGCGGCTTTCTGAACAACCGCTTCAGCGGCCCGCCGCGCTTCCGCGTCAACGCTCAGGACCGTGTCGATATCGCTTAGAGACTGGACCGCCATCGTCTCCAATGTACCCTCGATGACCCTCTCAATGTCGAGAAAACCGATCCGGCCGCCAAGGAAGTGCGCGACAGCGACCTCATTGGCGGCGTTCAATACGGTCGTCCGGCAGCCACCGGCGACCAACGCTTCTCGGGCAAGCCGCAACGCCGGAAATTGTTCGGGATCAGGGGGATAAAACTCAAGCTTCGCAATCTGGGTCAGGTCGAGACGGTCGGCGCACGCCTTGATGCGTTGCGGCCAGGCCAGCGCATAGGCGATCGGCGTGCGCATATCCGGCGTGCCCATCTGGGCCAGCACCGATCCGTCGATATACTCGACCATCGAATGAACAATCGATTGCGGATGCACGATGATGTCGATTTTCTCGGAGGGCATGTCGAAAAGATAGGAGGCCTCGATCAGCTCAAGCCCCTTATTCATCATCGTCGCGCTGTCGACCGAGATCTTTGCGCCCATCGACCAAACCGGATGCGCCACCGCCTGCTGCGGGGTCATTTGTGCCATATCGGCCCTGGTCTTCTCTCTGAACGGACCACCGGATGCCGTCAGGATCAGCCGCTCGATGCTTTCCCGATTGGCAAAATCGAAGACCTGAAAGATTGCATTATGTTCGCTGTCGATCGGCAGCAGATCAGCGCCGGCATGCGCGGCCAGGCTCATCATCAATGGACCGGCGCAAACCAGACATTCCTTGTTGGCAAAGGCCACGGTGGCACCACGCTCAATCGCTTTCACGGTGCTCGGCAGGCCGGCCGCACCCACGATCCCGGCGACAACCAGATCAGCGTTCAGTGTCGCCGCATCACTGACCGCATCGGCGCCGGCGGCCACCTCGATCCCGGTTCCGGCAAGCCCGTCCTTGAGCGCGGGATACGCCGTTTCATCGGCGATGACCGCCAGTTCGGGGCGATAGCTGCGGGATTGCTCAATCAGCCGATCGACATTGCGATAGGCGGTCAGCGCGGCGATGCGGTAGTGATCACGATTGGCGTCAATGACCGACAGGCTGCTGGCACCGATCGAGCCGGTTGAACCAAGCAGGGTAACGCTGCGCGTGCTCTCGGATGCGACGGCCTTAGTCGGTTTCCGCAGCGGCGCTACTCGGGCTGAACTCATGGAAAAACCTCTGCACGGAACAGGCCGGCGATACCGGCGAAAACAAGCGTTGCGGCCAGCAGACCGTCGATGCGATCGAGCATTCCGCCATGGCCCGGAATCAGGCTGCCGCTATCCTTGGCGTTATACAAGCGTTTCAATTTGGACTCGAACAGATCACCCGCAACGGCAGCGAAGGCCAGACCGATCGCAACGAGTGCCGCCATAGCAACATTCGGCGAGGCAAAAAAGACCGCGACGCTGGCGCCGACAATCGCTGCCGCTGATACGCCGCCGAACAGCCCCGCCCAGGTCTTTGCCGGGCTTACCGCCGGCCAGAGCCGATAACCACCGACGAAACGGCCGACAACATAGCCCCCGGTATCGGTCGCCCAGACGCAGAACATCAGAAACAGGATAACGGCAAGGCCGCTATTCGGCTGTTCACGCAGATAGATCAGTGCGGCCGCCGCACCGCCGACATAGAGCATGCCCAGCGCCGACATGGCCGGGCGCCTGACACCGGCGGCAACTGCGAAAAGAAAAAAGGCGAGACCGGAAAGCAGCAGACAGGCAGATGCAATCTCTGCAGGCAGCAGCGCCGCCTTGGCCCCGCACAAGGCCAGCAGTGCTGTCGCTACGCTCATGACACCGTGCAAACGCCTGCCGTTGACCAGCGACAGCCATTCATGGGTGGCCAACAATGTCATAACGGCCACAGCGGCGATATAGAGCCAGCCGCCGATCCAGATGATCAGAAGGGTTATTGCCGCAAGCGCAACACCAGACGCAATCCGCGCCTCGAGTTCACGGCTCTTACGGGCAGGCGGCCTGGAGGACTCGGCCGTAACGGCGCTCACGTCGCTGGTACTCCGTAAGGGCCGCCTCGAGGTCGGCGAGTCCGAAGTCGGGCCAGAGGGTTTCGAGGAAGACGAGCTCTGCATAGGCACATTGCCATAGCAGGAAATTGCTGATTCGCTTCTCGCCGCTGGTTCTGATCAACAAATCGGGATCGGGCAGCGCATGGGTCAGCAAGCGCTCATCAATACTGAACTCGTCGATTTGCGCGGGATCGATCAAGCCGGCCTTGGCCGCTTCAGCCAATTGGCGGGCCGCCTGAACAATGTCCTGCCGGCCGCCATAGCTCAGCGCCACCGTCAGAAAATAGGCGTCATTCGCCGCCGTCCGCATCTCGGCACGTTCAATCAGCGCAGCCAATTCGCCGTCAAAGCGGCTGCGGTCGCCGATAACGCGAAGCCGCACTTCATTGCGGTCCAGCTCATCGAGCTCATTGACAAGATACAACCGCAACAAGCCCATCAAATCGGCGATCTCGCCCTGAGGCCGACCCCAGTTTTCATGGGAAAAGCCGAATAGGGTCAGATAGCGGATATCAAGGTCACGCGCCGCCCGCATCGTTCTGCGAACAGCATCAATCCCGCGGCGATGGCCTTCGGTCCGCGGCAGCCCACGGCTTCGCGCCCAACGCCCATTGCCGTCCATGATGATGGCGACATGGTTGGGCCGCCTGGGTTGCAGCGGCGCGGTGATGGAAAGGCCGGTATCGGGCATAAGAGGTTATGTAATATCAGACCTGCTTGATTTCCTGTTCTTTACGCGCCGTCGTTTCATCAATTTCGTTGATATAGCGGTCGGTCATGTCCTGAACCTCATCCGCCCAGGCTTTATGATCATCCTCGGAAAGATCGCCGGCCTTTTCCATTTTCTTCAGCTTGTCCATCCCGTCCCGGCGAACATTGCGCACGGCCACCCGCGCCTGTTCGGCATAGCGGCTGGCGACCTTGGCAAGCTCATTGCGGCGCTCCTCGTTCAGCTCCGGAATCGGCACGCGGACCAAGCTTCCATCAGCCTGCGGGTTGAGCCCCAGACCGGCATCGCGGATCGCCTTTTCGACTGCCTTTACCATTCCCTTGTCCCAGACCTGAACGGTCAGCAGGCGCGGCTCCGGCACCCCCACGGTTCCGACCTGATTGAGCGGCATGCGGCTGCCATAGGCATCGACTGTGACCGGTTCGAGCAGGCTGACCGAGGCGCGTCCTGTCCGCAGCCCGGCAAATTCCTTTTTCAGGGTATCGACCGCACCGCTCATGCGGCGTTCCAGATCGTCAGTATCGAGGTCTTCTGACACGGTGTGGGCTCCTTACGATGCAGGATCGTCAGCAACCAGCGTGAAATTGCCCTCGCCGCGCACGGCTTGGGCAAAGGCGCCGGGAGTCTGGATCGAAAAGACCACGATAGGGATCGCGCTTTCGCGGGCAAGCGAAATTGCCGAGGCATCCATTACCTTCAGGTCTTGGGACAGGACGTCCATATAGCTCAAACGTTCATATCTGGTGGCGTTCGGATCGACCATAGGGTCGGCGGAGTAAACTCCATCCACTTTCGTGCCCTTGAGAAGGCAATCGCATCCCATTTCCGAGGCGCGCAACGCCGCTGCTGTGTCGGTGGTAAAAAACGGGTTGCCGGTGCCGGCGGCGAAAATCACCACCCTGCCCTTCTCCATATGCCGTATCGCGCGTCGTCGAATATAGCTCTCGCAGACCGTCTGCATCGGTATCGCGGATTGTACGCGCGTCGGCAAGCCGTTGGATTCAAGGGCATTTTGCAGCGCCAGCGCATTAATCACGGTAGCCAGCATGCCCATATAATCGGCTGAGGCGCGCTCCATACCGCCGGCAGCGCCCGAGACGCCACGGAAAATGTTGCCGCCGCCGATGACGGCGCAGATTTCGACACCGCCGCTTGCGACATCGGCAATTTCCGCGGCAACACGGTTACATACCGACGGATCGATACCGTAGTCGCGATCGCCCATCAGCGCTTCACCGGAAACCTTGAGCAGGACACGTTTGAATGGCTGCATTCTTTCGGTCTCCGTCCTGCGCTAACCGTTAACCGGCGAGGGTTGCAGCCACCTCCGCGGCGAAATCGCTGTCCTCGGTCTCGATACCCTCGCCGAGCTCGAAACGGGCAAAGCCTGTCAGCGTCACCGGTACCCCCAAATCCTTGGCGGCCTTCTCGATCACCTGTTTCACCTTGCTCTCGCCGTCGATGACGTAAACCTGCTCGAGCAGAACGACTTCCTCATAGAATTTGCGCAGCCGCCCCTGCACCATTTTTTCGATGATCTCTTCCGGCTTGCCGCTGGCCCGCGCCTGTTCCGACAGCACCGCGCGCTCGCGTTCGATGCTGGCGGGGTCGAGCTCTTCGACGGTCAGCGATTCGGGGCGCGCAGCGGCGACATGCATCGCCAATTGCCGTCCCAAACTCTGCAGCGCGTCAGCATCCGCCGTTGATTCCAACGCAATCAGAACACCGATCTTGCCCAGGCCGGGCTTCAAGGCGCTGTGTACATAGCTCGCGACAACGCCGTTCTCGACACTCAGCCGTGCGGCCCGGCGAAGCGCCATGTTCTCACCGATCTTGGCGATCAGATCCGTCAGGCTGGCGGTAACCGGCTGGCCGGTTGCGGGCAGGGTCGCGTTGCTGAGCGCCTCGACATCATCGCCGATTTGCAGGGCCAGATCGGCGATCTGTGCGACCATGTCCTGGAACGCCTCATTGCGAGCAACGAAATCGGTTTCGGCGTTAACCTCGACAACGGCACCGACCTTATCGGCGGCCGCCACACCGACCAGACCATCGGCAGCAGTCCTTGCCGATTTTTTCGCCGCCTTGGACAGCCCCTTCTTTCTCAACCAGTCGACGGCGGCTTCCATGTCACCGCCGGTTTCGGCGAGCGCATTTTTGCAGTCCATCATGCCGGCACCGGTCTTTTCCCGGAGTTCTTTGACGGATTTCGCTGAGATCTGGCTCATCGGGGGTTGGTCCTTAACGGGGGGCGTCTGATTAGGCGTTTTCTTTTTGCTCGGTCGCTTCCGCGCCCGGCGCATCAGCCGACTCTTCGGCGGAGGGCTGCCCGGCTTGCTCAGCTTCGGCAGCGTCACTCGCCGCAGCGGCGTCGTTCGGAAGTTCCTCTGCAGGCTGTTCCTCAAGCGCACCGATATCGGTTCCGGTTGCCACCAGTTCCTGCTCGAGACCCGACAACACGGCACGGCTGAACAGGTCACAATAAAGATCGATGGCGCGCAGCGCATCGTCATTGCCCGGGATCGGGAAATCGATACCGTCCGGATCGCTGTTGCTATCGACGACAGCAACGACCGGCACACCCAGCTTGTTGGCTTCCTGGACAGCAATGGCTTCCCGGTTGGTGTCGATGATCACCAGCAAATCGGGCAGGCCGCCCATCTCCATGATGCCGCCGAGCGCCCGGTCGAGCTTGTCGCGCTCGCGGGTCAGCGTCAGCATTTCACGTTTGGTGAGCCCCTCCTGCCCTTCGGCAAGCTGCTCATTCAGGTCCTTCAGGCGCTTAATCGAATTGGAAATCGTTTTCCAGTTCGTCAGCATGCCGCCGAGCCACCGGTGATTGACATAATACTGGCCGCAGCGCTGGGCGGTTTCGGCAATCTTGTCCGCCGCCTGACGCTTGGTGCCGACGAACAGGATGCGGCCGCCGTTAGACACGGTTTCGCTGACGACTTCGAGGGCGCGGTACAGCATCGGTACCGTGACTTCGAGATTGATGATGTGAACATTATTGCGAACACCGAAGATGAAGCTTTTCATCTTGGGGTTCCAGCGGCGCGTATGGTGGCCGAAATGGACGCCGGCTTCGAGCAGCTGGCGCATGGTAAAGGTCGGAACGGTCATTTTATCCTCGTTTTCCGGTTTAGCCTCCGCGGGACCAAGCCCGATCCCCATCAACTGAGGACCGGACACCGGAACGCCGCCCACAGAACCGAAATTCTGCGGCCAGCGTACATCCCGCGTGTGGAATGATGCGGGCGATACATCAGACTCGCCGTCAAAAGCAAGTCTGTCGCCCAGACGGTAGGTGTGTTCAGACGGTGTGCACGTCAACAACGCCCGGCAGAGATTTGATGCTGCGGCGGCATTGCTCCGTTACCGCCCATCGCTCATCAAGCTCGACGTCGATCTCATTGGGGCTTCCGTCGCGGATGATCATGACGACCCGGCCCCGGCCTTGACCCGCTTTTTCCAGAGACTCGCGAATACCGCGGATCGCATCCGGCGTCTCGACGAAGATCTGCAAACCGTCGGTGGCACGTTGCATCGCTTCGTCAAAAGGTTCGGCACCGCGCATGGTCAGACGCAGATTGTCCTCGCGCAGCACGGCGTCGACCAGAACCACCAGTGATGAACCGACGACACAGAGCTCGCGATAGGCATCGAGCACTTCATCGAACAGCCGAATCTCGAAAATCCCGCTGGGATCGGATAGCTGCAGGAAAGCATAGCGGCGACCGTCCGGCGCGTTGCGCATGGTCAGCTTTGTGACGATACCGGCCATGGTCTTGCTGCCGCCGGAGGTGCCGATAGCAATGCTCGCGGCGAGATCACGAAAAGCGATGACGCCGAGCTTGCGCAGCGTCGCCGCATGGCCATCCAGAGGATGCGCAGTAAGATAAAAGCCGATGGCGCCGAATTCGCGCTGCAGCCGGTCGATCTCGTCCCAATCCGGCACCTCGGGCAGGCGCGGCTTGGGCAGATCCGCCCCGCTGTCGCCCCCGAACAGGCTGTTCTGGCCGCTCTCGCGGTCTGCCGCCGCTGACTGTCCATAAGACAGCACCGTCTCGGCACTGGCGAAGGCCCTGGCGCGATTGGGTTCCAATTGCGCGAATGCGCCGGCATTGGCCAATTGCTCCCACATCCTCTTGTTGAGATGTTGCGGATCGACCCGCTGAGCGAGATCGAAAAGATCGAGAAATTTGCCCTCCTGCTCCCGTTCTGCCGCAAGGCCCGCCATGGCAACACTGCCGACTCCCTTGATCGCGCCGAGCGCATAGCGGATCCCCTTCTTGCCGCTTGTCCGATCCAGTTCGACGACGAATTCAGCGTTGGATGCGTTCACATCCGGCGGCAGGAGAGGGATATCCAGCCGTTGCAACTCCTGCTGAAAAACATTCAGCTTATCGGTATTGCCGAGATCGAGCGTCATCGAGGCGGCAAGGAATTCGACAGGGTAATTCGCTTTCAGATAACCGGTCTGATAGGCAATGAGCGCATAGGCGGCGGCGTGTGACTTGTTGAAGCCATAGCCTGCAAATTTCGCCATCTGATCGAAAATGCGCTGCGCCTGATCAGGGTCGACACCCCGCTCCGTTGCGCCCTTGATGAACTTTTCCTGCTCGGCGTCCATCGCCTCCTTGATCTTCTTGCCCATCGCGCGACGCAGCAGGTCCGCGCCGCCAAGGCTGTAGCCCGCAAGCTCCTGCGCGCACTGCATGACCTGTTCCTGATAGATCATGATCCCGAAGGTTTCCTCGAGGATCGGCTTCAGCCGCGGATGCAGATAGTCGGGCTGCTCCTTTCCCGCCTTCACCGCAATGTATTTGGGTATGTTGTCCATCGGCCCGGGGCGATAGAGCGAGACGAGCGCGATGATGTCCTCGAACCGGTTGGGCTTCACCTTGCGCAGCGTGTCGCGCATGCCGCTCGATTCCAGCTGGAACACCCCTACCGTGTCGCCGCGGGTCATCAACGCATAGGTTTCTTCATCGTCGAGCGGCAGACGGTCGAGATCGGGCGGTTCGAGTCCCTGCGCAGCGATCAGTTCGACTGCTTTCTGCAATACTGTCAGGGTCTTGAGACCAAGGAAATCGAACTTCACCAATCCGGCCTGTTCGACCCATTTCATATTGAACTGGGTCACCGGCATGTCCGAGCGGGGATCGCGATAAAGCGGTATCAGCTCGTCGAGCGGCCGATCGCCGATGACCACACCGGCGGCATGGGTCGAAGCGTGGCGATACAGCCCTTCCAGCTTGAGCGCGTAATCGATGACCTGCCCGGTCGTTGCGTCATCCCGCTGTGCCTGCTGCAACAGCGGTTCGGCATCGATCGCCTGTTGCAGTGTGACGGGCTTGGCCGGGTTGTTCGGGATCATCTTGCACAGACGGTCCGTCTCGCCGAAGCGCTGCTGCAGAACGCGGCCGACATCGCGCACCACAGCCCGCGCCTGAAGCTTTCCGAAGGTAATGATCTGAGCGACGCGATCATCACCGTATTTCCTTTGCACATAGCGGATCACTTCATCGCGGCGCTCCTGACAGAAATCGACGTCGAAATCCGGCATCGATACCCGTTCGGGATTGAGAAAGCGCTCGAACAGCAAGCCGAAGCGCAGCGGATCGAGATCGGTGATCGTCAGCGCCCAGGCGACGACCGAACCGGCGCCGGACCCCCGACCCGGCCCGACCGGAATGCCTTGCGCCTTCGCCCACTGGATGAAATCCGCAACGATCAGAAAATAGCCCGGAAAGCCCATATTCTCGATGATGCCGAGCTCTTCCTCGAGCCGATCGAAATAGGGCTGCCGGTCGCCTTCCAGCTCCCTAAGCCGCGTCTCCAGCCCTGCCACAGCCTGCGCTCGCAGCTCTTCGCTCTCGCTGCGACCGCCCTTGGTGGCGAAAGGCGGCAGGATCGGATCGATCGGCTTGAGCAGAAAATGACAGCGTTGCGCGATAACCAGCGTATTGGCCACGGCTTCCGGCATATCGGCGAACAGTGCCCGCATTTCGGTGGCGGTCTTGAAACGGTAATCAGGCGTCACCTTACGGCGGTCGTCATTCGAGGTGACGGTTCCGGCAGCGATGCACAGCAAGGCATCATGCGCAGCGTGCATCGCCTCATTGGCGAACAAACAGGTATTGGTTGCGACCAATGGCAGGTCGAGCCGGTAGGCGAGATCGACCAGCCCATCCTCAATCGCGTCCTCCTCCGCACGACCATGGCGCTGGATTTCGACGTAAAGCCTGTCGCCAAAGCAGTTCCGCAGATGCGCCAGTCGCTCTTCGGCGACGACCATGCGTCCTTGCAGCAGCGGCGCGCCGAGCGGGCCGTCAAAGCCACCGGTCAGCGCGATCAGCCCGTCGCACCGTCCTTCCAGCGCAGTCAGGGGCAGATGTGGCTGATCCTGCGGATCGCTGTCGAGAAAGCTGCGACTGACCAGGTGCAGCAGATTTCGATATCCGGTCTCATTCTGCACAAGCAGCGGCAGAATGACCTCGCCCTCGCCATGGCCCGCTGTTGAACCACTCAGTTCCGACCAGCGAAGCGTCAGATCGCAGCCGATGATCGGCTGCACGCCCTGCCCCGCCATCGCCGTGGCGAATTCCAGCGCGCCGAACAGATTATTGCTGTCCGTGACGGCGACGGCGGGCATCTCCATTTTGCCGCACAGTTCGGCGATGTCCTTGAGGCGCAGCGCGCTCTCGGCCAGCGAATAGGCGGAATGTACGCGCAGATGAACGAAGCCGGCCTCGTTCATCCTTTATCCTCAACCCGCTTTAGAAGCCCTTGATGCAGCTCAAAAATCTGGTCCATTCGACTGGCGAGCTCACGATTATGGGTGGCGATCAGGGCCGCCACGGCGGATTCGGCGGCCAACTCCTTGAGCAAAGAGAAGACCACGTCGGCGGTGTCTTCGTCCAGATTGCCGGTCGGTTCATCGGCGATCAGAACCGCCGGCCCGTTGACCAGCGCGCGGGCGATGGCGACCCGTTGCTGCTCCCCGCCGGAGAGCCGCGCCGGGCGATGCTCAAGCCGCTGCGCGAGGCCGACGCGGTCAAGCAGCTTTGCCGCTTTTTCAGCCGCTGCAGACCGGCTCGACCCGGCGATCATCGCCGGCAGGGCGACATTTTCCAGCGCGCTGAACTCCGGCAGCAAATGATGAAACTGATAGACGAAGCCCAGCTTGCGGCGTCGAAGCGCCGTGCGCGCACCGTCATCCAGCGAGCCCGCCTCCTGGCCGTCGATGACCACCTGACCGGCGGTCGGCTGTTCGAGAAGGCCGGCGATCTGCAGCAAGGTCGATTTTCCCGCGCCCGAGGGGCCCACGAGAGCGACGGTTGAGCCGCGCGGCAACGCCAGATCACAGCCGCGCAATACTTCCAGCGGCGGCGCGCCTGCCTGGCGAAAGGTTCTGATAACACCCTGAAGCTGCAGCACTTCCCGCTGCACGCGATCATTCATAACGCAGCGCTTCAACCGGATCGAGCCGCGCCGCACGCCAGGATGGGTAAAGCGTCGCGGCGAAGGTCAGCAGCAGGGCGATGCCGGTTACGGTCAGGACTTCTCCCGGATCGATGATGGCCGGGATCTGGGACAGGAAACGCACCTCAGCCGACCACAGCTCGGTACCCGAGAGCGATTCGATGACCCGTCTGATACTATCGATATTGGCGGCAAAGCTCAGCCCGAGGATCAACCCGCCGAGCGTGCCGACGAGGCCGACCAGAGAGCCGGTGACGAGAAAAATCCGCATGATCATGCCGCGCGTGGCGCCCATGGTGCGCAGGATCGCGATGCCCCTGCCCTTATCCTTGACCAGCATGATCAGGCTGGAAACGATATTGAAGGCGGCAACCAGAATGATCAGCGACAGGATGATGAACATGACATTGCGTTCGACCTGCAAGGCACTGAAAAAGCTGGCATTACGCCGTTGCCAGTCAATCACATAACCGGATTGGCCGAGCGCGCCTTCGACCGAGCGGCTGCGTTCGGCGATTTTCTCCGCGGGGTCGGTGACGAAGACTTCCAGCAGGGTGACACCGGGCCCCAGCGCCAGGAAGGTCCGTGCCGCCTCCAGCGGCATGAAAATCAGATTGCTGTCATATTCATACATGCCGACATCAAAGATCCCGGCAATCGGATAGGCGCGCTGACGCGGCAGCGTTCCGAAGGGGCCGGGTTTGCCCTTGGGGCTGATCAGCGTCATCCGATCGCCGACGGTCAGGCCAAGGCGCTGTGCCATGCGGCTGCCGATCAGCAGGCCGTCATTCCCCATCGCCTCGATGCTGCCATTGATAATCGCCTCACCGATTACCGGTTTGCGCACCAGCTGCTCGGGCTGCATGCCGCGGATCAGTGCGCCTGATGCGGTTTCGCCGCTGGTAATCAGCGCCTGCCCTTCGATCACCTGCAGAACGTCGACGACACCCGCGGTGGCAAGTATGCGATCCGAGAGCAGGTCGGGCTGCTCGATCATGCCGCCATAGGCAAAAACGTCGAGATGGCCCTGTACTCCGAGAATGCGGCTCAATAGCTCGGCACGGAAACCGCCCATCACCGAAAGAACGATGATCAGCGTCGCCACGCCGAGCAGGATGCCGAGAAAGGAAAAGCCGGCGATGACCGAAACAAAGCCTTCCTGCTTGCGCGCCCGCAAATAGCGTAGCGCCACCATACGTTCAAAGCTCGACAGCATCAGCGCGGCGGCTCACCGAGAAAGGCGGCGAGATCGCCGGGCGGCATTTCCCGCTTCTCGCCCGTGGCCCGGCGCTTGACCTCAATCTTTCCGGCGGCCAGCCCGCGTGGTCCGACGGTAACAGCCCAGGGAAGGCCGATCAGATCCATGGTGGCGAACTTTGCTCCGGCGCGTTCTTCGGTATCGTCGACCAGCACCGCGAAACCGGCCGCTGTCAATGCCGCCTCGATTTCGCTGCAGACACGATCGCTCTCGCTGTCACCCGGCTTGAGGTTGATGATTCCGACATGGAAGGGCGCTACGGCATCGGGCCAAATAATGCCGTCATCATCGTGGCTGGCCTCGATAATCGCCGCCGGCAGACGCGAGATGCCGACGCCGTAAGAACCGCTATTCACAGCGATCAGATTGCCGTCGGGCCCGCTTACCTGCGCCTTCATCGGCTTTGAGTATTTGTCACCGAAATTGAAAATATGACCGATCTCGATGCCGCGCCGGGTGACCAGCTGATCAGCAGAAACCGGGCATTGATCGGGTTTATGCATTTCATCGGCGGCGGCATAGCGTGATGTGACCTCGGTCACGAAGGCGGCAAGATCATCGCCCGGTTGGGGCAATGTCGAGAAATCGAAATCGACCAGCGCTTTTTCGGCGAAAAGCTCGCTCTCGCCGGTATCGGCAAGGATATGGAATTCATGGCTGAGATCGCCGCCGATCGGGCCGGTATCGGCACGCACCGGGATCGCCTTCAGCCCCATGCGCGAGAACATGTGCAGATAGGAGACGAACATCGCGTTATAGCTCGCACGGGCTCCCTCCGCATCGAGATCGAAGGAATAGGCGTCCTTCATCAGGAATTCGCGCCCGCGCATGATGCCGAAACGGGGCCGCAGCTCGTCGCGAAATTTCCATTGAATGTGATAGAGGATCAGCGGCAGGTCGCGATAGCTCTTGATCGTGCGGCGGAAGATGTCGGTGATCATCTCCTCATTGGTCGGACCGTAGAGCATGTCGCGCTCATGACGGTCCTGAATCCGCAGCATCTCCTTGCCGTAATCATCATAACGCCCGGATTCGCGCCAAAGATCGGCCGGTTGGATCGTCGGCATCAGGACTTCCAGCGCGCCGAAGCGATCCTGCTCCTCCCGCACGATGGTCTCGATACGCTTCAGCACGCGCAGCCCCAGCGGCAGCCAGGTATAAATCCCCGAGCTGGTCTGACGAATCATGCCGGCGCGCAGCATCAGGCGGTGCGAGACGATCTCGGCTTCGGCCGGAGTCTCTTTCATCACCGGCAAGAAATATTTGGAAAGCAGCATGGTGTCGGGTGTATCGCGAAAAGGTGCGGCGCGCACTCTGCCCCTGCCGTCAATCGAGGGCAAGCGCCTCCCGACAGGCCGCGCGCAATCGCGTCTCGACATCTGTTTCCAGCGGTTGGCCGTTGAAGAGCAGGTCATCACCCACCAGGTCGACCCGCCCGGCGATGACCTTGGCGCGGAGCGCGCTGTCCTCGGGACCGATCCCCTCGGCCATGGGGATCAGCAACTCGATCGGGATCGCATAACCGTCCGGCAATTCCAGCTGAGGCGAGCCCGGCAGATCCGCCGCCGCGACGGGATTGCCGTTGACATCGACACCCGGGGTAAAGGCGACATCCGCGTCGGGCTCATGCTCGGTGAGCAGCGCGCAGACATCACGATCGATTGTGATTGTCTGTTGCGCCGCAGCAAGCGGCGAGATCAGAATCAAGACAAGCAAGACAGGCATCGGGGTCAGCATAGCCAGGCGAAGCGAAAAACGGGTAAACGCCAGCCGACCGCGCAATACGGGCAAAAAAAGGGCCGCACGAAACCGTACGGCCCAAGTCTAGGGAGGAATCGCCACCAAGCGGTCATCGAAGATCGCACTCCGATAGGCGGACGATGCTTATTACGCGGGCAGTGAACAAGGCTCTTTTTCGCGAGCGCAGCATAAACCGCCAGACTGCCTGTTTTTTAGACAGAAGCCTAGGGCGGGTCGCATGCCAGGATCTCGGGATGAACAGGACAATCCGTTCGATGGGCACCCGGGAGATAGCCGGTAGACATCAGAAACTCATTGGTAATCTCGCGGCCTGTGAATTTGAACACGGACTTGAACAGCTTTACCCAGCCGGTCAGCGGCAACGGATGATGTGCATCAAGCCAGGCGGCGAAACCGCCATGGCTCTCCCGCATGGTTCTGATTTGCTGCGCATTATGGATCGCGGCAGCGATCTTTAACCGGTTTCAGATGATGCCGGGGTCCCGCAACAGCCTTTTCGTGTCGTCAGCGCCGTAAGCGGCGACCTTATCGACCGCGAAGCCATCATAGGCGCGGTCAAAATCCCTACGCTTCTTGAGGATCGTCAACCAGGAAAGCCCGGCCTGATTGATTTCCAATACCAAGCGCCCGAAAAGCTGCGCCTCGCCGCGGACCGGAAAACCATATTCGGTGTCGTGATAGGGGCCATGCCATGGATGGCCCGGTGCGATATCGCAATAATGCGCAGGCGGTTTTGCGGGCAAGCTCACCGATGCCATTGCTCAGCGATCTCGCGGAAGGAAATCACCTCCGCCTCGATGATCGCGAAGACGATCAGCCAGACCAGGGCCGATGCGGCGCTGGTAATGGCAAACTTCCTCAGAATACGAGGGTTTTCGGGGGCGCTCGGCGCGTTACCGGGCTCCGGCCTGGAATGCCTTATGCCCCAGGGGAGCACGGCAAACAGCATCACCCACCAGATCAGCAAATAGACGATGATGCCGGTGAAGACGGTCATCAGACGCGCACCAGATGAATTTCGGTGAGCGGTTTTCGGCCGAGCATTTCGAAGGTCTCGCGCCGCAGCGCCCGGCTCGCCGCGCTTTCGACGGCTCCGTCGCTGCGCAGCTCCGCGCTCGGCAGGGCTTCGATCGCCATCTGGACCGCATCCTCTATGGCCGCAAGCCTGTCGTCATCCTCCTCGGTTTGATCGAACAAAGCGGGGGAAGAGACTTGCGGCGTGGCCAGCAGCCGTCCCTTTTTATCCATGACCAGGGTGATCACGGCGCTGCCCGTCTCGGCAATCCGCAATCGCGTTCTGATCAGGTCGCTATCGGCGGCGATGACCTGGCTGCCGTCAATGGCCAGCTTGCCGGTCTCGACGCGGTCGATCTCGCGGACATCGCCATTGTTGAGACGTATCACACTGCCGTTTTCCGGGATCAGCGGCGCGGCGATGCCGCATTCCCGGGCCAAAGCGGCATGGGCGTGCAAATGCGCCGTCTCTCCATGCACCGGAATGAGTGCCTTCGGCTTGAGCCAGCCGAACATGTCGCGCAATTCATCCTGTGCGGGATGGCCGGACGCGTGGATGGGCGCCTCGTGATCGGTGACGACATTGATCCCCTGCGCGATCAGGCGATTTTGCATGCGCAGGATTTCGCGCTCATTGCCGGGAATGGCGCGGGATGAAAACATCACCGCATCGCCGGGATCGAGCTTGATATGACGATGCGTATTGTCCGCAATGCGCGGCATCGCCGCCCGCGGCTCGCCCTGGCTGCCGGTGCAGACCAGCACAATTTTGTCGCGCGGGATCAAGCCCGCATCGCGATCGTCGATAAACTCCGGAATGTCGTCGAGATAGCCGCAGGCGCGCGCCGCATCCGATAGCCGATACAGCGAACGCCCGACCAGCGCGACATGTCGCCCATGCGCCTGGGCGGCCCGCGCAATACTCTCCAGCCGCGCGATATTGGACGCAAAGCAGCACACGGCGATGCGCTGCCCGTGCTTGCCGAACTCCGCCGTCAGCGCCTCTTGCACCGCGGCCTCGGAAACCGAACGCCCAGGTGTCATCGCATTGGTCGAATCGCCGATCAGAACGTCGACTCCGCCCTCGCCGATGCGCTTGAGCGCATCGATATCGGTAACCTCGCCGACAACCGGATCGGGATCGAGCTTCCAGTCGCCCGAATGAACCACCCTGCCCGCCTCGGTTTCGATCAGCAGCAGGTTGGGCTCGAGCGTCGAATGGGTGACCGTGACAAAGGTTATGCCGAACGGCCCCAGCGTCAGCGAACCGCCGGGCGCAAACTCACGCAGCGGCACCTTGTCGACAAGGCCTTTCTCGGCGAGCTTGCGCTTCATCAACTCCAGAACGAACGCGGTGCCGTAGACCGGGCATTGCAGCTGCGGCCAGAGATGCGCGACCGCGCCGATATGGTCCTCATGCGCATGCGTGAGGACAATTGCTTCGAGCCTGTCACGGCGTTCGACGAGATAAGCGGGATTGGGCAAGGTGATGTCGACGCCGGGAATCTCGCCATCGGCAAAGCCCATGCCGCAATCGATCGCCAGCCAGCGATCATCATAGGCGTAAAGCGTCAGGTTACAGCCGAACTCGCCGACACCGCCGAGCGGCACACAAAGAAAATCAGAGGTCATTGGAAATCGTTACGTAGCATTACGACGATAGACCAGCACCAGCCCGCGAAGGGTCAGGTCCGGATCGACGCTGTCGATGCTGTCTGTCGCTTCAGCAAACATGGGGGCGAGGCCTCCTGTGGCAATCACCTGCATCTCGCGACCGTATTCCGCCTCGATCCGGCGGATCAGCCCTTCGATCAGGCCGATATAGCCCCAATAGATGCCGGACTGCATGCCGCTGACGGTACTTTTGCCGATGACCCTGGCCGGGCGGACGATATCGACGCGCGGCAGCTTGGCGGCAACCCGGTGCAGGGCATCGAGCGAGTGACCGGCCGCAGGCGCAATGATGCCGCCGCAATAGGCGCCGTTTTCGCCGACCACATCGAAGGTCGTCGCGGTGCCGAAATCGACGACGATTGCCGGCCCGCCATAACGCTCATAGGTAGCAACGGCATTGACGATGCGGTCGGCGCCGACTTCCTCGGGCCGGTCCATCTCCACCGGCACGCCGAACTGCAACGGATCGCGGCCGACGATCAGCGGCCGGGTATCGAGATGCTCGAGGCACAGCCGCTCAAGGTTGAAGGTGGCATCAGGCACGACACTGCCGATGATCGCCTGATCGATGCTGCCGATCGCAATCTGCTTGAGCGTCAGCACGCTGTGCAGCCAGACCGCATATTGATCGGCGGTGCGGTGAGCATCGGTCGAAATACGCCAGGAGCCGACCTTGTCCATCTCACGGTACAGCGCGAAAACGATATTGGTATTGCCGACATCGACGGCGAGCAGCAGCGGCGCTTCAGACATGGCCGATTTCTCCGGCCGCAATCCGCTTGACCGGCCGGTCTGGCGGTTGCAGCAGCAACGAGCCGTCATGGTCCAGACCGGCGAAGCTCCCACGCTCTGCCGCACCGTCCTGCCGGACCGAGATCGGCGTGCCGAAGGCGGGGCCGTGGCTCGCCCAAGCAGAGCGGATCGGCGCAAAGCCCTCGTTCAACCACAGACGCCAGCGTCGATCGAAAGCGGCGATGACATGATTGAGAACCGCGTCGCCGCTCACGCTTGCGCCGAGATCGACGAGACAGCTCGTTTCTTGCTCCGGAATGGCGGGCGCGGATCGATGATTGATGCCGATACCGATGATCAGCGCCTCCTCGCGCTCGGCTTCGACCAGCACACCGGCCAGCTTGGCGCCGCTCGCCAGCACGTCATTCGGCCATTTCAGCGTCAAGGTGGTAATCACGAGAGGCTGCAGCGCCTCGATCAGCGCGATGCCCGTCACCAGGGACGCCTGCGCCGGCATTGCATCCGGCGGTAAGGCCGGCAGCCGTTTCAGGATCGAAAAGTAAAGACCGCCTTGCTGCGATTGCCAGACGCGTCCCCGGCGACCGCGTCCCGCCGTCTGTGTATCGGCGGTGACGATCAGCCCGTCCGCCTCGCCGCTCTCTGCAGCCGCACGGATCAGATCGCTGGTGCTGGTCACCGCGCCGTGACGCTGCAGCCGGTAGCCGGCCGGCAGTTCAATACTCGGCGCGTCCAAGTTCGGTTTCCCGTATCTCGGCTGCGACGGTATCACCGACGGCCGCGGCGCGATCCGATAGCGGCCCCAGCACCACGACCGCGACCAGCGTGAACAGCGTCGTCATCGTTACCACCAGGCGCAGGGGCATCGCCATTCCGCTGTCGATGGCTGCTTCGTTCTCGTCAAAATACATCACCTTGATGATGCGCAGATAATAAAAGGCGGCAACGGCGCTGCTCAAAACTCCGATGATCGCCGGTATGTACAGCGCCGCGTCGAGCGCAGCGAGAAAGACGTACAGCTTGCTGAAAAAGCCGGCGAGCGGCGGAATGCCCGCCATCGAGAACATCAGGATCGCCATCGCCAGCGACATGCCCGGATGGGTTTTCGACAGTCCGGAGAGATGCTCGATCGTTTCGACACTGCGGCCGTTCCGGCGCATGCAGAGAATGATCCCGAAAACACCGGCATTCATGAACAGATAGATCGTCATGTAGAACAGCACCGCCTTGACCCCGTCGGCGGTGGCGTTCGGATCAGCGGCAGCAGCAATGCCGAGCAGCGCATAACCCATGTGGCCGATCGAGCTATAGGCCATCAGCCGCTTGATGTTCTCCTGACGCAGCGCGGCGAAGGCGCCGAGGATCATTGAGGCGACCGAGATCACGATGACGATCTGCTGCCATTGATCGCCGATACCGCCGAACGGGTCGAGCAGCACGCGCAGAAACAGGCCGATAGCAGCGATTTTGGGCGCCATGGCGAAAAGCGCCGTGACCGGTGTCGGCGCGCCCTCGTAAACATCGGGCGTCCACATGTGGAATGGCACCGCCGAAACCTTGAAGGCGAGGCCGACTGCGATGAAAACCAGACCCAGGATCAAACCCAGACCGATCTGATCCTGCTGAGACAGAACATCGGCAATCAGACCGAATTGCGTCGTCCCGGCAAAGCCGTAAACCATGGAAATGCCGTAGAGCAGCATGCCCGAGGCAATCGCGCCGAGAACGAAATATTTCAGCCCGGCCTCCGCCGATTTGACGGTATCGCGGTGAAAGCTGGCAAGCACGTAGAGCGCAAGACTTTGCAGCTCGAGGCCGATATAAAGTGTCAGGAAATCATCCGCCGACACCATCAGCATCATGCCCAGCGCAGCGAACAGGATCAGAACCGGAAACTCGAAGCGAAGCAGGTTCTCCCGCGTCAGATAATCGATCGACAGAAAGATCGACAGGATCGCGCCGAGAAGGATCAGAAGTTTCAGGTAAACGGCAAGATCATCGACCATGAACTGTCCGCCAAAGCCGCTTTCCGAACTGCTGCCGCCGAAGGCAACCAGGGACGCCGTCAAACCCAGCGCGACGACAGCGCCGGCGGATACCAGCGCGGTGGCACCCTTCTTGACGAAGACACCGAGCATCAGCAGCGCCATGCCGCAAATCGCCAGCACCATTTCGGGCAGTGCCAGCATCATGTTAAGATTGTCGACGGCCAGCTCGCTCATCGACGCAACTCCATTAGCCAGCCTTCCACCATGGCCGTCATATCACCCTGGGTCAGGGCGGCGCGCTGTTCATGGTTTTCGATGATCGCGGCGACATTGGGGGCAAAATACTGCTGGAAGAAACCCGGGCTGATGCCCATCCACAGCACGATCGCCAGTAGTGGAATGAAATAGGCGATTTCCCGCCGGTTCATGTCCGGCATCGAGGCAGCCTCATCACTGGCCGAGGCGCCGAAGAACAAGCGCCGATAAAGGTTAAGCATGTAGAGAGCGCCGAAGATCACGCCCGTTGTTGCCAGCGCCCCGACCCAACTGCTCGCCTGATAGGCGCCGGACAGCGCCAGAAATTCGCCGATGAAACCGCTGGTTCCGGGCAAGCCGATCGATGCTAGGGTGATCACCATGAACATGGTCGCATAGACCGGCATACCGGTGGCAAGGCCGCCATAGCGTCTGATGTCACGGGTGTGCATGCGGTCGTAAACCACGGCGACGAGCAGGAACATGGCCGGCGAGACGATGGCATGGGACAGCATCACCATGATCGCCCCTTCCAGCCCCTGCACTGTTGCGGTGAAAATGCCGAGCGTCGCGAACCCCATATGCGCCACCGAGGAATATGCGACCAGCTTCTTCATATCCTCCTGCACAAAGGCGACCAGCGAGGTGTAGATGATCGCGATCACGCTCAGCGCCATGACGAAGGGCGCGAAGAATTCGGCCGCTTCGGGCATCATCTGAAGATTGAAGCGGATAAGCCCGTAACCGCCCATTTTCAGCATGATGCCCGCCAGCATCACCGAGCCCGCCGTCGGCGCCTCGACATGAGCGTCGGGCAGCCAGGTATGAGTCGGCCACATCGGCGATTTGACAGCAAAGGAAGCAAGAAAGGCGAGAAAGGCCCAGAACTGCAGCTCAGCCGCGATACCGCTCTCGGCCAGTATCCGCATGTCGGTGGTGCCGGCGTCGAGATAGATTGCGATCACCGCCAGCAGCATCAGCACCGAGCCGACGAAGGTATAAAGGAAAAATTTGTAGGACGCGTAGATACGCCTCGGCCCACCCCAGATGCCGATCATCAGGAACATCGGGATCAGCACCGCTTCGAAGAACAGGTAGAACAGCACCAGATCAAGCGCGGTGAACATGCCGATCATCGAGCATTCGAGGACCAGCAGCGCGATCATGAATTCCTTGACGCGCTGTTTCACCGAGACCCAGCTCGCAAGAATGCAGATCGGCGCCAGCAAGGTCGAGCCGAGCACGAACCACAGCGAAATGCCGTCAACGCCCTTGATGTAGCTGATCCCGAGCGCCGGGATCCAGGCTACCTCTTCAATGAGCTGGAAGGAGGGGTCGGTCGGATCGACTTCGAGCGGGATGCCGAGCGAGATCACAAAGGTGACTATCGACGTCCAGAAGGCGACGAGCTTGGCATTGGTCGCGGATTGTTCATCATCGCCACGGATCAGCAGAATGAACAGCGCGCCGAGCAGCGGCAGAAAGGTTACGATGGAAAGCAACGGCATCAGCGCACCATCAGATCGCCGCCGAAGAGATACAGGCCGAGCAGCAGCACGACGCCGATCAGCATCGCGAAGGCATAGTGATAGAGATAGCCGCTTTGAAGACGCACCAGCCGGCGCGCCCCCTGGCTGACCATGGCCGCAACACCGTTCGGCCCGACATTATCGATCACCGTAACGTCACCGACTTTCCAGAAAGTCAGGCCCAGATAGCGTGCCGGCAGCACGAACAGCCGACGATAAAGCGCATCGAAATACCACCGGTTGAAGAACAGGGCGTTGACCGCACTGAAGGTCTTGGCGATTTGCCCGGGAAGGCTCGGCAGCATCATATAGAGCAGATACGCAAGGCCGATGCCGACCAGGCCCGCGCCGACCGGAGCCAGCTTGACCCAGAGCGCAACGTCATGGGCGGCGGCGACGGTATCGTTTTCCGGCAGGACGAAGATGGTCCCGGCCCAGAAGTCTTCGCTGGCCTTATAGACGAAGTAATCATAGGCGACGAAGCCGGCAAACACCGCGCCGATGGCCAGGATATAGAGCGGGACCAGCATGACCGGCGGCGATTCATGAATATGCGCCATGGTTTCTTCATCGGCGCGCGGCTTGCCGTGGAAGCTCATCAGCAGCAGCCGCCATGAATAAAAGGCGGTCAGCACCGCAGCCAGAATACCGATCCAATAGGTGAAGACACCCAACGGGGTGTTATCGGCCCAGACGGCTTCGAGAATGATGTCCTTGGAATAGAACCCCGCGAAGCCGAAAACGCTGTAAATCCCGATCCCGGCCAAAGCCAGGCTGCCGATCCACATCAGCGCATAGGTCTGCGGTATCAGCTTCCAGATGCCGCCCATATTGCGCATATCCTGCTCATCCGACATCGCGTGGATCACCGAGCCGGCGCCCAGGAAAAGCAGCGCCTTGAAAAAGGCATGCGTCATCAGATGGAACATTGCCGCGCTATAGGCCGAGACGCCGACGGCGAAGAACATGTAGCCGAGCTGGCTCATCGTCGAATAGGCGATCACGCGCTTGATATCGAACTGGGTCATGCCGATGGTCGCGGCCATGATCGCGGTGAGGGCGCCGATCACCGTGATCACGGCTAATGCATCGGGCGCATATTCCAGCACCGGGGACATCCGGCACAGCATGAAGACGCCTGCCGTGACCATTGTCGCGGCATGAATCAGCGCCGAAACGGGCGTCGGCCCTTCCATCGCGTCGGGCAGCCAAGTGTGAAGGCCAAGCTGCGCCGACTTGCCCATCGCGCCGATGAACAGCAGCAAGCCGATCGTCGTCAACGCATGCACTTGCATGCCGAGGAACTCGAATTGGGCGCCGGCAAGCGCTGCAACATTCGTCGGATCGAGAATGACGTCGAACTCAATGCTGTCGAACAGCATGAAGGTGGCGAAGATCCCGAGCAGAAAGCCGAAATCGCCGACACGGTTCATGATGAACGCCTTCAGCGAGGCGTGATTGGCGCTTTCCTTATGATACCAGAAGCCGATCAGCAGATAGGAGGCGAGGCCGACGCCCTCCCAGCCAAAGAACATTTGCAGCAGGTTATCGGCCGTCACCAGCATCAGCATCATGAAGGTGAACAGGCTGAGATAGGCAAAGAACCGACCCTTGTTCGGGTCGTGGCTCATATAGCCGACCGAATAAATGTGCACGAGCGCCGACACGCCGTTGACGACAATCAGCATGACCGCGCTGAGCGTGTCGAGACGCAGCGCCCAATCGGCCCTCATATCGCCGCTGGACAGCCATTCGGCGATCACGACGGTCCGCGCATTGCCGTTCAGCGCAATATCGATGAACAACCAGACCGAAATCAGCGCTGCAGTCACCATGAAGCTGCAGGTCACCCAGATGGCCCCGTTATGGCCGATCATGCGGCCGAACAACCCGGCAATGAGAAAGCCGAACAGGGGCAAGAATATTGCGGCGAGGTCGAGGATCATCGCTCTTCGCTACCCCTTCATCGTGTTGATCTGTTCAACCGCGATGGTGCCGCGATTGCGGAAATAGACCACCAGGATGGCAAGCCCGATAGCCGCCTCGGCGGCGGCGACGGTGAGGATGAACATGGTGAAGACCTGGCCGACCAAATCGTTCAAGGCGGCGGAAAAGGCGACCATGTTGATGTTGACCGCGAGCAGCATCAGCTCGATCGACATC